>CAZQNE010000039.1:0-33840 GCA_964594535.1 uncultured Lewinella sp. | reverse complement strand
CACAGTTCGGGCAAAATTTCATGGGGCAGCAACAACTAAAACGCCCCGCTTCGGGGGGGAAGCGGGGCGTTGGGTGGGCAGGATCAGGCTGATTTAGTAGCCGTCGTTCTGTTCCAGGTTGGGATTAGCGTTCAGCTGGGGGGCTGGCTTCGGGAACAAAATAGCAGTAGGAGGAGCCTCGGGCTTCTGCCACCAAGCATCGGTAAATCTACCGAAGCGGATCAGTTCCTGACGGCGCAGTCCTTCGTAGAATAGCTCGCGGCCCCGCTCTTCAAGCAGGTCGTCCATGGTCATATCAGCGTCCATATCGGGCATCCCGGCGCGTTGGCGAATCATGTTGACGAACATTTCGGCACCGGGTTTGCCCTGTCGCATCATGGCTTCGGCCTTATTCAGCAAGACCTCACCGTAGCGAGCAAGCACGTAGTCATTGCGCATATTGGCTGGGCCACCACGTTCGTATCCGAACTTGAATACCCGAGCACCCGCATCGCGGTAGGCATTCGGAAACAGCGCATTCACGAAAGGCGTGAGTACCACCTCAGGGCCACCGGGATCGTCCGCGCTCGCGTCGGTGATGGGCGTCTCCCCATCGGGCTCGAACATGGGGCCGGCAAGGAAGTTACCCCGGGTCTGCTGATCGCCGTACTCTCCCTTACGGAGGTCAGCGTCGTCGTAGCTGTCGTAAAATTCCTGTAGGGTACAGTACCCGTTCCAGGGTTGCTCTTGCAGATTAAAGGAAGCCTGAGCCGCGTAGTGGTTCGTTGCCATGACGAGGTTGAACCCACTGGCTACGCTAGGTTCATCGAAGGGAATAACCCAAATATTTTCCTCCAGCCCGGTAATATTGTTACTGGGGTCGAAGTTGTCGAAGTAATTCTCATTCAAGGAGTAGACTCCGGCATCGATGATCTCGTCGAAGGCGGCCTCGGCTTCCGCGTAGCGGGCGGTTCCGGTCATTACCTCGGAACTGAGCAGGAAGCGCCCCAGCAGGGCCCGGTTCGTCCAGTAATTGATCTTACCGTAGGCGTTTCCTCCAACCTCACGGCTAAGGGCGGGTGCGGATGCTTCCAACTCACTGATCACGTATTCGTAAATCTCGGCTTGAGGGGAAGGCATGGGCTCCTGGTCGTCCGGGTCGCTCGTTTCCGTGACCAGGGGGATATCACCGAAAGCATCGGTAAGCGAGTAGTACAGATAGGCCCGCAGCGAACGCAACTCGGCAATTTGACGGTCGCGTTGTTCTTCGTCGATCGGGCCGTCGAAATTATTGAAGGTGTTTATCAAGGTGTTGGCCTGGAGAGCCCCCCGGTAGAGTTCAATCCAAATCCGGTTGTACTGCGGATCATTCTCATCGAACTGCTGCTGGTGTGTCCGTAGCCAGATGCCGCCGTCGAACCAGTCGGACCCCCGCTGGGGAATGACCAACTCATCAGTCGATACCTCCTGGGTAAGGAAATACCCACCGTGGCCCGGGTAGTCATACAGAACGGCGTAGGCGGCCAGGTAAGCGGAAGTCAGATCATCCGCGGAAGCGGGAAAATTTTCCGGCGTGAGGTCGGAGAATACCTCCGGCTCCAGATCCGTGCAACTGGTGAAGGGCACGGCCAACGTCAGCGCACAGAGCGCGGACAGCAACCGTAGCTTGGGTAAGGATTTCATTATGGAGATTTATGTTGAGGTGTAAGGCTTCCCTCGGGAAGCCTTACACGGTATATTAAACTTGGTTTAAAACCCGAGGGATAGTCCAAGGGTGTAAGTCCGCGTACGGAAGAATGTCGCACGGCGGTCAAGACCCGGGGTTAGCGGATTTTCATTAAAATCGCGCACGCCATTCGCGTTAAGGTCGTCGAAGAAACGGACGTTCGGATCTACCCCGCTGTAGTTGGTAATATAGAACAGGTTCTGCCCGGCGACGTAAACCCGCAGGTCGTTAAAGCCGGCAATATTGTCCATATTAAAGGTGTACCCCAACTGGGCATTATCCAGCGCGACGAAGCTGGCATCCTCTACGAAGTAATCGCTGAAGCGCGGGGCTTCCACGATATCCGGCTGAAATCGGTCGCTGATGATGATGTTGTCATTCGGGCGGCTGATGGCATTACCGGCTTGTCCGTAGAAGTTGGCCGGCAGGTTAGCCAGGTCGTGACCGAAATCTCCCCGCAGGAAAATATTCAGGTCGAAATTGCCGTACGTAAAGGTGTTAGCCAGGCTAGCACTGAAGTCCGGCAGACCATTACCCACCAATACCTTATCGTCGTTGTTGATTTCTTCATCACCGTTCTGATCGATAAATACGTAACGACCGGCTTCGATAGAGGCGGGAACGTCGAGTACCCGGGTATATAGACCACCGAACTCTTCACCGATGCGGATCTGGCTGATCGGATCACCGTTCTGGCCGGGAGAACCGGGTGAGGAACTCTCAAAAATCTGTACCCCACCGGCACCGAAATTGAAATCCGGCGCTTCGCCATTATCCACCAGCCGGGTATCGAAGGTAGAAAATGCCAACGCCGGCGTCCAGGTAAATCCATCGCCGTCGATATCACCCACGGTATAGTTGACGGCCAGTTCGACACCCTGGTTGATCAGGTCGACGTTATTGAGGTTGGCCTCTACGGCATCGAAGAGGAAGGGTGGAGTCGGGAGCGGTACGTTGGTGATCAGGTCACCCGTATTCCGACGGTAGATATCGAGGCTACCGTTTAGGCGGTAGTCCAGGAAGGCAAAGTCAATACCGAAGTTTACCTCCGCCTTTTTCTCGAAGCGCAAATTGGGGTTCGCGTTCGAGGTCGGAGCGATACTGGCCACGTAGGTAGTGGGATTGACCGGCACCTGCCGTCCTACATTAAAGGTCTGTAGGTAGGCATAGTTTCCGTTTGGCAGCGACCCCGTGATTCCATAACCTAAACGGACCTTAAGGGCATCCGGACCGTTCAGTGCGAGGGCATCAACCAGGTCGGCGCTAGCCGAAATAGCGGGGAAGAAGTCCCATTTGTTTTCCGGACCGTTTCGGCTGGTACCATCACGACGGATCGAGGCGGTGACGTTGTAGGCAGTTCCGATACCCAGCCGGGCGCGAGCGAAGAAACCGATCACCCGGTAGGTAGCCTGCGAGCTGTTCAGGGAGTTTTCTTGAAGCGTCCCACTCACGAAATCATTGAGCACGCCGAGTCGGTTGAACCCGAATGCGTTACTGGGAATGCCCCGGCCCCCAAGGAAGAAGTTCTGGAACTGATACTCCTGCCAGGAATAACCACCGAGCAGTTCCAGATCGCTGTCCCCGAAACTCGTGTTGTAAGTGGTCGTGACCTCAAAGAGTTCGTTACGGTCATCGTTGGTCGCGCGCTGAGCAAAGCCACGGAAGGAGGCATCACCAGCCGCGTTACCGGCGAAGTAGCTTTCGCGGTTAGCGAAGTACCCATCCACCCCGTTTTCGGAGTTGCGGGAGTAGCTGGCTTCTACGACCCAGTTATCCGTAAGGTCGAACCCACTGCGGAAACTGTATAGCAGGTTGCGCTGGTTGCGTTCCCGCCGCGTATTGGTACCGATCGCCACTGGGTTGAAGTATTGGAAGTTCTCAACCTGAGTGAAGCCCCCGAACTGAGCCGCGGCTTGCTCCTGAACGGCTGCCGGCACATTAGCCGACGGGTCGTCGGCAAAGACCGGGAAGGTCGGGTTGTAGGTCGTGGCGTACTGGAATACCGCCGGTTCGAAGAGGTCGGCCCGGCGGTCGGTCGCCGTAACGTCGATGCTCAGCGAGAGCCGATCATTGATGGCACGAGTGTTGACGCTCACGCGTCCATTTACCTGCCGGAATCCATCATTAGTGAACCCGATACCTTGAATGTTCCGATAGTTTATGGATGCCCGGTAGGTGGTCAAGTCCGCACCACCGGAGTAACTCAGGTTATGGACGTGACTGATGCCGGTGCGCGTGACTTCGTCGAACCACTCGGTGTTGGCACCAAAGTTCTGGCTTTCCCGTACTTCGGCACCGGTGGACGGCAATTCATCGTCAGGAACGCCGTCAGCAACCGCGCGGGCGTAGTTAATATCACCCACCCGCTCGATATTATCGAGGTATTCGGCGGCAGAGGCTACGGGCTGAGCTTTAGCAACTTCCTCGGCGGATACGTAGCCCCGGTAGCTAATTTGCGGTGTTCCGGCCCGTCCGCGTTTGGTCGTGACAATGATCACCCCGGCCGAAGCCTGAATACCGTAGATGGCGGCGGCCGAACCATCCTTGAGTACGTTGACGCTCTCAATGTCGGCCGGGTCGACGGTATTAAGGTCTGCACCCACCACGCCGTCGATGATGATGAGCGGGCTTTGGTTACCCCCGAAGGAGCTGAGTCCACGAAGCCGGATCGTGGATTCACCGTTGGAGTTACCCCCGGGGCGGGAGATGGTCAGTCCGGCCACCTTGCCCTGAATAAGCTGGGTGGGGTCATTGATATTACCGGCGTTAAAGTCGTCGCTATCGATCGAAGTTACTGCGCTGGTTACTTCCTTCTGCGTGACGGTACCGTAGCCCACGACCACCACTTCGTCGAGTAGTTCCCCCGGCCGCAGGGCAACCTCTATGGTGTTTTGACCGGTGTAGGGGACGGTCTGGGTTCCGTATCCCGTGTAGGACACGGTCAGGGATTCAGTTCCGTCCGGGATGTTCAGGGTAAAATTTCCGTCGAAATCCGTGACCGTACCCGTAGAGGTTCCGGTTACCAGAACGCTAGCCCCGATAAGGGGGTCGCCATTTTCACCGTCCGTAATCGTTCCCGTAAGGGTCGTCTGCGCGTACCCCGCCGTAGAAAGGAGCGCGAACAGCAGCAGCAGGCACCCACGGGAGGCGTGGTGTAGGATAAGCTTCATACTATTGATTGAGTTGTTGAATACATAGATGGAATGAGTACAGACCGGTCGGGCTGAACGGCGGGCACTGCAGCTGCGGGGAGCGGATCGGGATCGAAAAGGGGTGGCCAAAATGAGTTGGCGGATTTGTATGATCGACTAAAGCAGTGCTGGCCAGGGGGCCCGGCCAAAAATTCGTGGGGCAAGTTTACGCAATTTCCGCAGGAAAATAGGCATCCGGGCGCAAATTGACGTACATACACCTATCCAACTAACGCCGGCAAACTTGATTCGCTGCCTTCCGTTTGGATAAAGAGTAGCCTGAATCAGATCGTGCACCCGTGCCCATTCATATCCACCCTGTTTTCCCGGCGGCTTTCCCCTTCCGGGTCAGCCGGCACCGGCGCGCCGCCGCCCCGCCCCGTATGGGTGTGCCTGCTGCTGTGCTGTTTCCTGTCCGGTTCCTCTATCGCCCAGCGATTGGACATGAAGGTCCTGGGCAACCGCAGCCAGATCGAAATCCCCTTCGCCCTGGAGAACGACTTTATCGTCATCCCCGTGCTGCTCAACAACCAAATGCCGCTGCGCTTCATCATCGACACCGGGGCGGAGAATACCGTCATCCTGGATAAAACGGTAACCGACATCCTGAACGTGGACTACCGGCGGACCTTTGAGGTCAGGGGAGCGGACGTGGACAACACCCTGATCGCCCACCTGGCCACGGGCATCGACATGCGACTGGCCGACCGCCTGCTGGCGCGCAACCGGACGATGCTGGTACTTGACGAAAACTACTTCAACTTCGAGCGCATCACGGGCACGAACATCCACGGCATTATCGGCGGGGATTTCCTGATGCGTTTCGCGGTGGAATTCGACTTTCGGCGGCAAATCCTGCGGCTGCACGACCCAAAATCGTTCCGCCCCAAGAAAAAATTCTCGAAGGTGGACGCCACCTTCATCCGCAACCGGCCCTACCTGAACCTGTCCATCGGCGTACTCCGACCCGAGGGGGAGCGGCGGCGCGTTCTGCTGGATACCGGGGCGGGACTGAGCCTGCTGATGCACACCTTCGCCGACACCACGGACGTGGACCTGCCGGTACAGACGGTACCCGCCTACATCGCCAGCGGACTGGGCGGCACCCTGCAGGGAAGCGTCGGAAGGGCCCGTACCGTGAAGCTGGCCGACCGGCGACTGAACGACGTGGTCACCTATTTTCAGGAAGTGGATACGGTGGCGGCCCAGTTTCTCAATAAACGGGAGGGCATCATCGGCAACCGGCTGCTCAAGCGGTTCACCGTCATTATCGACTACGTCCGGCAGGAGGTGTACCTGAGGCCGATCGGCCGGCAGTGGAAGAAGAAGTTCAAGTACGATCGCTCCGGCATCAGCGTACTGGCCGGCGGGAACAACCTGAGAAAGTACAGCGTGAGTAGCGTGGTGCCGGACAGCCCCGCGGACCGGGCGGGGGTACGGGTCAGGGACCGCCTGCGGGCGATCAACGGTATTTCGACGAGCCTGCTCAGCCTGGAAAACATCATTAACAAGCTAGAGGGAAAGCCCGGCAAGCGCATTAAACTGCGCATCTACCGTGAGGGGCGGCTGGAGGAGCTTACATTCGTCCTCGAAGATCTCATCTAAACCCACCTATGCCCCCGTACCTTTTTCTCCTGGCTTTCCTCGTAGCGGCCGCCCCCCTGTACGGGCAATTGGTCGGAGATAAACAGAATGGACTGGCCAGCTACTACTCCGAAGAATACGAGGGCGCCGAGACCGCCTACGGGGAAACGTACCGCGGCGGGGAGATGGTAGCGGCCCACAAAACCTTCCCCTACAACAGCCGGGTGCAGGTCCGCAACCAGGCGAACGGGCGCACGGCGGTGGTACGCATCATCGACAAGGGCCCCTTCATTCGGGGGCGCATCATTGAACTCAGCCGACGGGCGGCCCGGGAGCTGGGTATGATCGGAGAACGTACCGTACCCGTGGAACTGACGCTTCTTTCCACTCCCGACCAGCCGGCCACGGTGGTCGAACCGGAGGTCCTGATCGTTCAGCCACCCCCGTCCCCCGGCCCGGATCCCGAACCCGAAGCTGAACCAGCCCCCGCAGAACGCGCTCCCCCGTCGACCGCCACCCCTACGCCTACCCCGACGCGCGACCCCCCGCCCGCCGCAGCCCGGAGCTTTAGCCCCGGCCTGTACCGGATCGGGCTCGACCCGGTCGAGGAAGCGGCATACGCCGTACAGGTGGGGAGCTTCAGCAACCTCCAGCGGGCGCTCGACCGCGTGGCCGAACTGCGGGGCCGCTACTTCGACGACGTGCTGATCGAACGCACGGTAGCCGGGGGAGCCGAGCGCTACCGGGTGATGTTGGGCCCCTTCCCCGATCGGCCGAGCGCCAGCCACTACAGTGCCTCCCTGAAAACCCGCTATGGCATCGGGGGATTCCCCGTACGCATCAACAATAACTAACCGAACCTTAGCCAGCCAACCATGCGCCAATTCCTACTCTTTACCCTGATCGCCTGTGGATTGCTGGGCTGCGTCCCCAAATCACAGTACGATGCACTCGTGGTGGAACGCGACTACTACCGCAAGCAAACGATCAACCAGGATAGCCTGGCCGAACTGCGCATCCGGGCGGTCACCGACAGCATCACGATCGGTGAATTCGACGAGGAGTCCCGGATCCGACAGGTAGAGGAGCTTACGGCCACCAACCGGATCCTGCAGCAGGATCTACTCAAACTGCGCGAACGCTACGATGCGCTGGTCGAGATGGACAAAACCACCCCGGCACAAACCACCTCGGATGCCGCAATGATGATCGACCGCCTGGAGAGCGAACTGAGCCAATCGCTGCAACGCGCCCTCCCTTCGGGCTACACCCTTACGGTGGACGATCCGGAAGAATTACACCTCGCCCTCAACTACGATCTGCTGCTTACGCCGGATTTGGAAGGAGTCAGTGAGGACGGGCGGAACCTACTGCGCCGCCTGTACTCCACCCTGGTGAACTACCCCAAACTGAACTACATCGTCGTAGCCCGGGGGGAAGGAGGGATGGGTGCTCCGGCCGCGTCGTACCGGCAGAGTATCGACCGGTCCATCGCCGTGGCCTCCCAGCTGGTAGATTTGGGGCTCAGCCCCACCCGCATGATCGTAGGAACGAAGGGACGCTACGGTAGCGCATCTTCCGGCGACGTGATGGACCGCCCCGGCAAACCCGTCGTGGAAATGCGCATCACCTACGGCGACTAAGGGAGCGCTTCCGGTAGCCTTCCACCAGCCGCACTACGCGGCCGTAGTTGAGCAGCCCCTCGTGGATACCCTGGGCCTTCAGGTAGGCGGTATAGGTTGCGTCCCGGAGGGCGGGGGCGATGTCGCGGTACTGTTCCCCGTTGGCGTAGATAGCCGCCAGATCGTTGCGGATGCCGGGGTCGAGTCGTGTTGTCCTCCATTTTAGGTACCCTTCGGGGTCGGCGTAGCGCAGCAGGCCCGCGATGTGGCGCCAGTAGGCCAGTTCCAGAGCGTACCGCAGGGCCGGGTCGTCGGTTTGTTGGCCGGCCAGGTAAGACCAGAAGGAGCAGGTTCCTTCGTCGCCGAAGCCGTAGGCATGGGCCAGTTCGTGGGCCAGCACGGCCGGCTTTTGTAGCGGGTGCAGGCCCGCGTCCAGATTTCCCTGCCCCGCCCAGGGCCAGTACACTCCCGCCGTGCTGAGCCGCAGCAGCAGGCCCCGGGGGTAGAGTTGCCAGGCCCGGGGACGACCCGCCGCCGGGTAACCGGCTTCCCTAAGCGCCCCGGCGAGCAGGGGGCGGACACGCTCGACCAGGTTGTCGGGCAACTGCCGTTCAGCGAGGGCCTGCGTATCGGCGGTGATTTGGGACCTCCACCGGGCCAGTTCTTCGGCCGTGGTATAAACGCGCTCCCGCAATTCGTCGAGGTCGGGTTCGTGAACGGCAAATTGCATGCGCTCCTCTACCGCGGGCCTCCCGTAATTGTAGCCCCATAGCCAGAGGAAGGAGAGCAGCAACCAGCAGCAGGCACTAAGCAAACGAGCCCCGAATGGAATCCATACCCGACGGTGGGGTGATCGCCAGTCCGTTACGGTGCTTCTCGCGGCCCATACGATCCACACCGCCACTGCAGTCCAGAATAGGTAGAACAGCGGAAAGGGCAGGTACGCGACGGAGTAGTCGATCAGGTTACGCAGTCCCGTAAAGATACCCCGGGAGTACAACCGCTCGATCCAGTCGGCGGGAAGCAGAACGCGGAGGAGGACGGACAGTAGGGTGGCCGCCAGCAACAGGGGGAGGCGGGCGGCGGGGCGCGGGTGCAGGTTCATCGGGGTCAACTAAAGCGGGGGAGCCGTGTTGAAAAAGCGTGCGATCCGCACATAACCTTATAATGAATTAATATGGCATTCGAACTAACGGACAGCAACTTCCAGCAGGAAGTGCTCGAGAAAAAAGGCATCGCTCTGGTCGACTTCTGGGCCGAATGGTGCGGCCCCTGTAAAATGATCGGACCGGTCGTGGAAGAACTCAGCCAGGACTACGACGGCAAAGCCCTGATCGCCAAAGTGGACGTGGACGAAAACGCCGAGCTGACGCAAAGGTATGGCGTGCGCAACATTCCCACCATACTCATCCTGAAGGACGGGGAGGTCGTGGACAAGCACGTCGGATTCGCCACCAAGGAGGCCCTGGCCCAGAAGATCGAAGCGCAACTCGCCGCCGCTTAGGACCACCGACTCCGATACAAAAGCCCCATTCCCCAACCCGGAATGGGGCTTTTGTTTAGACAAAATCTAAACACGCCCCCCAGTCTTCTCCCGAAACAACCGGAACCGGGGGTATAACAATTTACTAAGTAGTTTTGGCCCGCTTAACTCCGCTTAGGGCCTCCTTATCCGGGGGCGGCGGGCATTTGACTTAGATAGAGCATCGCATATGGCTACTGGCACCGCAAATCGTTCTGCTTCCCCCGTAGGATGGTTCACCAGCTTTCTCACCTCTAGCGTCGGGCAGAAGGTCGTAATGTCGCTGACCGGCTTGTTCCTGATCACCTTCCTGGCCGTTCACCTGGTGGGCAACCTCCAGCTTATCCTTTCCAACGACGATGGCTATGCCTTTAACAGCTATGCCTACTTCATGACGACCAATCCGGTTATCAAGACCACTTCCTACCTGCTGTATGCCTTCATTTTACTGCACGCCATCCAGGGTACCCTCCTGTGGCTGCAGAACAAGAAAGCCCGCGGCTCGGTAGACTACGCCGTTAAGCGGAACCGGGTAGCTACGGCTAGCAAAAACTCCATCTATATGGGGTCGCTGGGGATCGTCATCCTGGCTTTCATCATCGTGCACATGGTCCAGTTCTGGGCCCAAATGCACTTTACCGACAATGTCGGGGCCTTCACGGCCGAGGGCTATGAAGACGCTAAGGACCTCTACACCCTCGTAGCGGTCACCTACCAAAATATCTGGATCGTGCTGTTTTACGTGGTGGCCATGGTATTTATCGCCTTCCACCTCTGGCACGGCTTTCGGTCGGCGTTTCAGACCCTGGGGCTGAACCATAAAAAATACAGTCCGCTGATCAAGGCCGTCGGCTACGTATACAGCGTGCTCGTCCCCTTCGGATTCGCCGCCATCCCGGTCATCATGTACCTCCGCTACCGCGGTATCCTCTAAACGCCCAAAGAATCGCATCATGCCCCTGCAATCAAATGTACCCCCCGGCGAGCTTTCCGAAAAGTGGAAACAGTACCGCTCGTCCATGCCCCTGGTCGCCCCGAACAACAAGCGGCGGCTGGAGGTCATCATCGTGGGTACCGGTCTGGCCGGAGGTGCCGCCGCCGCCACCTTTGGCGAATTGGGCTACAAGGTGAAGGTCTTTACCTTCCACGACAGCCCGCGCCGCGCCCACTCCATTGCCGCACAGGGGGGCATCAACGCCGCCAAGAACTATCAAAACGACGGAGATAGCGTCTACCGCCTGTTCTACGACACCATCAAGGGGGGCGACTACCGCAGCCGGGAAGCCAATGTACACCGACTGGCCGAGGTCAGCGTCAATATCATCGACCAGGCCGTGGCCCAGGGAGTCCCCTTTGCCCGGGACTACGGCGGACTACTGGCCAACCGCTCCTTCGGGGGCGTACAGGTATCGCGCACCTTTTACGCCCGCGGTCAGACGGGACAGCAACTGCTACTCGGCGCCTACCAATCGCTGAGCCGGCAGATCAGCCTCGGCAACGTCGAACTGTTCAACCGTCACGAAATGATCGATCTCGTGCTCGAAGACGGCAAGGCACGCGGCATCATCGCCCGCAACCTGCTGACGGGGAAGACCGAGCGCCACGCCGCCCACGCGGTCGTGCTGGGCACCGGTGGCTACGGCAACGTATTCTACCTTTCCACCAACGCCATGAACTCGAACGGCAGCGCCGCCTGGCGGGCCGTCAAGCAGGGGGCCTACATGGCGAACCCCTGCTTTACGCAGATTCACCCCACCTGCATTCCCGTCAGCGGGGAGTACCAGTCCAAGCTCACGCTGATGTCGGAATCCCTACGCAACGACGGGCGCGTATGGGTGCCCCGGAACCAGGACGATGCCGCCGCTATCCGCGAAGGCCGGAAAACCGGTCTGGACATCCCCGAGGCCGACCGCGACTATTACCTGGAGCGCCGCTACCCGGCCTTCGGTAACCTCGTACCCCGCGACGTAGCCAGCCGTGCCGCCAAAACGGCCTGCGACGAAGGGCTAGGCGTCAGTCCGACCGGCCTGGCCGTGTACCTGGATTTCAACGCCGCGATCATGCGCTACGGGAAGTCCCGCGCCCACAGCCTCAACGAATACGATGCCAGTGAGATGCGGATCCGGGAGCTGGGCACCGCCGTCATTGCTGAGAAGTACGGCAACCTTTTCGAGATGTACGAGAAGATCACCGGGGAAGACCCCTACGTGATGCCGATGAAAATTTATCCAGCCGTCCACTACACCATGGGTGGGCTCTGGGTCGATTACAACCTGCAGACCAACATTCCCGGTCTGTTCGCGATCGGCGAAGCGAATTTCAGCGATCACGGGGCCAACCGGCTCGGCGCATCCGCCCTGATGCAGGGCCTGGCCGACGGGTACTTCGTGCTGCCCTACACCATCGGTACCTTCCTGTCGCAGGAAATCCGGACCCCGATGATCGACCCGGACGGACCCGCCTTCGAGGAGGCGGAAGCCAAGGCCCAGGCCCGCATCGATCGCATCATGGGTATCCGGGGTAGTAAGTCCGCCGAGAGCTTCCACCGGGAACTCGGAAAGATCATGTGGGAATACTGCGGCATGGCCCGCAATGCCGAAGGGCTTCAGAAGGGTCGCCGGCTGATTCGGGAGCTGCGCGAGCAGTTCTGGTCCGAGGTGTACGTACCCGGCCGGGTGGAAGAGTACAATCCCGAGCTGGAGAAAGCCCTCCGCGTAGCCGACTTCCTGGAACTCGGGGAACTCATGATGCTCGACGCCCTGGATCGCAACGAAAGCTGTGGCGGGCACTTCCGGGAAGAATACCAGAGCGAAGAGGGCGAGGCCCTCCGCCGCGACGACGAGTACGCCTACGTAAGCGCCTGGGAGTGGGACGATCGGGATCCCATCCTGCACAAGGAAGAACTCATCTTTGAAAACGTGGAACTGAAGACCAGGTCCTACAAATAAGCGACGGTGGAAAATATGCGATTAAAACTAAAGGTCTGGCGCCAGGGCGGTAAGTACGCCAAGGGGCAGTTCGTCGAATACGATATCGACGGCGTCAACGACCACATGTCCTTCCTGGAGATGCTCGACGTCCTCAACGAACGGCTCATCAGTCAGAAGGAAGATCCCATTGCCTTCGAGCACGATTGCCGGGAAGGTATCTGCGGCACCTGTTCGCTGGTCATTAACGGTTACCCCCACGGACCGATGCAGCAGACCACTGCCTGCCAACTGCACATGCGGCACTTTAAGGACGGTGATACCATCACCATCGAGCCCTGGCGCAGTCGAGCCTTCCCCATCGTCAAGGACTTGGTCGTGAACCGCGATGCTTTCGACCGCATCATTCAGGCTGGTGGGTACATCAGCATCGATACCGGTCAGGCGCAGGACGGTAATGCCATCCCCATCGAAAAGGATCAGGCTAGCCACGCTTTCGATGCCGCTACCTGTATCGGCTGCGGGGCCTGCGTGGCCGCCTGCCCGAACGCTTCGGCCATGCTCTTTACCGCCGCCAAGGTCAGCCACTTAGCCCAGATCCCCCAGGGAAAGGTGGAGAAGGAAAGCCGCGTCCTGCGCATGATCGCACAGCACGACAAGGAAGGCTTCGGTCGCTGTTCCAACATCACCTCCTGCCAGGCCGAATGCCCGAAGGGAATCTCCGTGGAGCACATCGCCCGCCTGAACCGGCAGTACATTGGCGCTTCCCTGGGTAGCGAGAAGGTGGTCAGCTAGCGGGCACGGAAGCGGTAGCTGATGTCGTAGCTGAATTCAGGAAGGATAGGCCCGGCGGGAACGACCCGGGTTTGCTCCAGCACCAGGGTTGTTTCGTTCAGCTCCGGAACCGTATAGACACTCATCGTTCCACCATCAGGATCGGTAATTTGCAACCGGGTTACTTCCAGGTCGGAGGTATTGCGCGTGCGGTTAAACGGGGTTAGGACGTGGGGTGGGCTATCCGCCGGACAGCTTTCGCCCTCCAGTTGCACGACGACCCCCTGATCGGCAAAGAGTAAGGCATCGTCCATCTCGCAGGGCTGCACTCCGGTAACTCCCTCCACGATTTCCAGGTAGTCCGCAAGCAGACCCGCCCGGGTCGTATCGGCGGCCACGAGTACGGAATCCGGCAGATTGGCGATTACTTCCTCCGCCCGTTCCCCATAGTTACTGGTCACTGACTCGATCTCCCACCCCTCGAAGCGGCCGAGTAGCAGTAGGTTATTTACGTTGGAATCGTCGTCCTCGTTTCCACACGCCACGATCGATAGACAACCGAAGATGAAAATCGTTTTCAGCAAATGATGTGCCATGATATTAGGGTTCATCCGAATGATGGGGGCCACGTAGCTCACTACTTACGGTAGGCCGCTTCCGTGCCCAGGGCCAACGCTAGCCCGCCGGCACAAATTGCCACATTCCAGTACCAGGCCAGTGGATGTCGTCCGTAGCGGATAATGGGCGAAGACGGGTCAACTCGGTACCCCAACTGGTTCCAACTTTCAACAATGAAATAGCCGGAGGGCGATTCCACCATGCCAACGGGTCGGGGCTTTACCGACAGCTCCCGCTCAAAGAATTCATCCGACCACAGTATGATGGCCTCGCTGCTATCTACAGCACCCCGGCGTAGGAGCAGATACGAAAAAATGGAATCGCCCGAAGAGGGGTGGTATAGCCTCATTCCTTCTTCGGTCCACTGCGCCCCCCGGACCCTTACGTAATCGCTGTCCCCCACCCCATCCACGGCCTGTTCTATCGGAACTTCGCGCAGTCGGTGGGTACCGAATTGTGAACTCAGCAGTCCATTGCAGCCACTGATGGTCATCACGATCCCGACAAACACTACGAGCAGACGAAACACGCCGCAAAATACACATAACTTGGCCGGACAATTTTTTTCGATCATGTCCCTTACCCTTCGCGTCGGTTTCCTGCTGTGTCTGTCCGTGGCCTTACTCGGGCAGGACCCCTCCATTTACAACGACGACCCCATGCAGAAACTGCCCCTCGGGATGGAGCACGCCGAGTACGTCATCCGGCAAGCTACCGGGCTGACCGAAGTAACCCCACGGGTCGAACCCCCCAACTGGTGGACGGGATTGGTCGAACCCACCGTAGAGGTGATGATCTACGATCGGAACGTGGCCTCCTATACGTCCGCCACGGTCGATCACCCGGGCGTCACGGTAGCATCCGTGGAACGGGAAGAAAACCCCAACTACCTCTTCGTCACCCTGCACCTCGCCCCGGGCACGGCCGCCGGCTCGTTCGGGATTCAGCTTGGCGGTCCGGAGGGCAACCGGACCTACGACTACCGCATCGAGGAGCACCCGCGCGACAGCCAGGGTCGGCAAAAACTGAGCTCCGAAGATTTTATGTACCTCATCATGCCCGATCGCTTCGCCAACGGAGACCCGATGAACGATAGCGTAACGGGGATGGCGCAGGTGGGCGTCAATCGCGATAAGGTGTTTTTTCGCCACGGCGGCGACCTCCGGGGCGTCATCGATCGACTCGACTACCTGAAGGACCTCGGCATCACCGCCATCTGGCTCAATCCGGTGCTCGAAAACGACCAGCCCTACGAAAGTTACCACGGCTACGCCATATCGGACCACTACCGCGTGGACCGGCGCTTCGGTACGAACGAAACCTACCGCGAACTCGTCCGGGCGGCCCACGACCGCGGCATTAAGGTCATCATGGACGTAATCTTCAACCACGTCGGCGATCAACACTACCTGATCAAGGACCTGCCCGGCACGGACTGGATTCACCAGTGGCCGGAATACACCCAGACCACCTACCGCGCCACTACCCTGCTCGACCCCCACGTCACCGACTACGATCGCCGGCTGATGACCGACGGCTGGTTCGACAAGCACATGCCCGACCTAAACCAGGACAACGATCACCTCGCCAACTACCTGATCCAGAACAGCATCTGGTGGACGCTCTACAGCGGGCAGGACGGCTTCCGCATCGACACCTACGCCTATCCCGATCCGGTCTTCATGGCCCGCTGGAACGAGCGGCTACTGGCCGAGTTCCCGAAACTCGGCATCTTCGGCGAAACCTGGGTCCACGGGCCGGCCGTACAGGCCTGGTTCACCGAGGGTCGGCACCTTCACCCCGACTTCAATACCCATTTACCCGGGGTGACGGACTTCCAGTTGTACTACGCGATCAACGACGCGCTGAACAACGAACCCGGGTGGACCGACGGGGTGCTTAAGCTCTATTACACCCTGGCCCAGGATTACCTCTACCAGGATCCGTCCCGAAATGTCATCTTCCTCGACAACCACGATCTGGCGCGCCTATTTACGGTCCTGAACGAGGACGTGGACCGCATGAAGTCCGCCCTCAGTCTCCTGCTCACCCTTCGCGGCATCCCGATGATCAACTACGGTACCGAGCTGGGTTTCACGGGGGCCGGCGGAAGTTTCGGGGAGGGCGGCCGCGTCGATTTCCCGGGTGGCTTCGCCGGGGACGAACGCAACCTATTCACCGAGGACGACCGCAGCGATCGGGAACGGGACATCTTTAATCATCTTAAGATACTAGCGAATTACCGACTGACGAGCGATGCCCTACGCCAGGGTGATCTCACTCAGTTCATTCCCCGCGACGGCGTCTACGTATACTTCCGCCACCAGGATGACGAGCAGGTCATGGTCGTCTTCAACGGCAACGGAAGCGAAAAAACCGGCATTGACCTCAGTGGCTACGGCGAGCGGCTGGATGGCTACCGACGGGGGGTGGACGTACTCAGCGGCAACACGATTACGCTCGACCGCCTCGACCTGGCGGCTAAGGAAGTCCGCGTCATCGAGCTCCGGCGGTAGTCAGATACTTACTGCACCTTGAAGTTATAGGTGATCCGCCCACACTGAGTGGCGGGGGCCATCGGGTCGGCAGCGAACCGCCAACTCTTCGCGTTCTGAATGGCGGCGGACACCAGGTTTGGATTCGTCGTGCTGCTCCCGTTCTGGGTGTAATCCGCCTTGGTGATCTGCCCGTTGTTGTTCACGCATACCTCGACCACCACGATACCGGAGACCTGGCTGTTTTCCCGTACGGGGGGGCTCGCCAGCACGCCGCGGCCACCCAGTCCGCCACTTACGGTACCGCTTCCGGTGGATATCCCTTCCAGGCGGGAGGCACTGGGGTCGCCGTCGTCTACGCCCTGATTGCCCGCCGTGCCGGTATTGCCCCGCCCGGAGCCCGATCCGAAGGCGCCACCCAGTCCGGCCTTCAGTTCCTCGGCTTCCGCTTCCCGGCGGCGGCGCTCGGCTTCGGCGGCTTCCCGTTCCCGGCGTTCGCGCTCGGCCCGTTCCCGCTCGGCTTTCCGTTTGAGGTATTCCTGGCGTTCGCGTTCCCGCTGGGCGGCCTGGCGTTCGGCCTCCTCCTTCGCTTTCTGCTTGCGGAGGGCGATGGCGGCGGGGTCTTCGGTGACCACTACGTCGCGCTGCCGGGGCTGGGGCTCGGGCTCAGTGACTTCGGGAGGGGGGGGCGGGGCCGCAGGTGCCGGGGGAGTCGGTTCGGATGGCGTGGGTTCGGGATTGCCGGCGGGGGCATTCTCCTCTCCCTGCCCGACGTCGATCATGCCCAGGTTCACCAGTATACCCGGCTGACCGGGGGGTGGATTCTGGAAGAAAAAGATCGGCAGGAAGAGCAATACCAATATGAGGACCAGGGCCAGGGCCGCGGAGATCTTACCGGTGCGGTCGCCGCGGACTTCGCTGGGGCTGAGGGTGGAATTCATTGTTCTTCTTTTCCTGTAGATGCAAAACTGTTTCCCATTGCATAATAGTGTAACCGGCAATCTACGACTTCGTTAAAGCCCGCACCTGCGTACGCGCCCGAAACCCTGCCTCACGCACTGGCCTGCGCTTCCCGGAATAGCCAGTAAATCAGCACGAATTGAAGCACCAGCCTGCCTACCGCGATCATTTTGGAGCCGATCACCGGCCGTTCCCGTAGCAAATCGATTAGGTGGAGGGGAAGGAAGACCACCATCAGCAGGGCCGCGGCGTAAAGACCGACCGTACGGGTCGCCGGTAACAGCATCAGTACGCCAATGATCATTTCGGCCGCGCCCCCCGCCCAGTTCGCCCACTGCTTCGGAAACCAGTCGGGCATGAAGGCGTAGTACACCCGGGGGTTGATGAAGTGGTACACGCCGGCTACCACCAGGATTACCGCAAAACCGTAAGCGAAAATGCTCATTCCATACTGTTTATTCCACCCCGAAGCGGTGGCCGACGACTAACTCGATTTGGGTTTCGTCCACCCGCGTATTCAGATTTTCCGTGGCGTCGATACTGGGTAAATAGGCCGCGGTGAGCGCCACGTAATTCTGCACCCCGTTGAAGCCGATCGCCAACCGCCCGCGCAGGCGGAGACTGACCCGAAAGCGTTCGATGACCCGCTCGCTGTCCGTTGGATCGTAGGCGATAAAGCGACCTTCGGGCCCGAGGATCAGCATCGGGGTGGCGAAAAAGTTCTTACCCCCTACGAAGGTATAGGCGTAGCCCAGTCCCGCCCCTACTTTTGTCTGGACGAAGCGGGTAATGTCCACCGTACCCTGGGTAGCGAAGGGGACCTCCATGCTATCGGCCGTCAAAATCTGGCGGGCTAACACCCCACCCAGCAGTAAGCTGCCGGAACTCCGTAACTGCCGATTCCGGAGTTTGAAGCTGGAACGCAGACTGAAGCGCTTCGAATTCAGAATACGGAAGCCGAAGGCCAGGGCATTGACGAAGGTCATGTCCTCCCGAAACACGGTTTCCCGCCGGGGTCGTTCCTGTTCGAAACCCTCCGTGAAGCGGCCATTAAAATTAAGGTAGAATTTATTCCGGTAAAATTGAATATTCGCACCGAGCGAGCGCGCGTCCCCCAGCTCCGTGCCCGTGCCCAGGTCGCTGATCGGGATACTGAAGGTGTAGCCCAGCCACTTGTAGCGGCCCCCGATGCGAAACGCGAGGTCCTGATTGGTCAGCTCCAGTTCCTGGCGGTCGTCGACCGAAAAGCTGGCGGAGTTGTCGCGGAACCGCAGCCCGCCATTCGCCCGGGCCAGACTGGCGAAAGTTTCCACGAAAGCACTATCCAACTGGGCGGCCAGGGGAGTGGCGAAGGCCACTACGAGCAAAATTCGCGACAGTCGCCCCCGCAATTTACTTACCGGCTTGGCTGCTCAGAAAATCCTTCGCCAGATTGGCGTACAGGCGTACCCCGTGTACCAGGGCGGCATCATCAATTACGAAATCCGGCGTATGGTGCCCTCCTACGGTGGCGGGGTCGGTGCCCGGCGTCATCCCCCCCAGGCTAAAAAACACGGCGGGTACCTCCCGGGCGAAGAAACTAAAATCTTCGGCCCCGGTGATGGGGCGTACCAGGTGGACGTTCTCCTGGCCCACCGTACGCTCTACGGTTGGGAGCATACGGGCCGTCAGCTCCGGATCGTTGTAGGTAACCGGATAACCGGGGTCGATCTCGACGGTGGCCACGGCCCCGCTGCTGCTGGCGATGGCGGTGGCCGTACGGCGAATTTTCTCGAACACTTCGGCCTTCATGTCTTCGTCCAGGGTACGGATGGTACCAACCAATTCAACCCGTTCGGGAATGATATTGCTGCGTACGCCCCCCTCGATTTTTCCGACGCTGATGACGACGGGCGCCTTGGTGAGTTCCGACTGCCGGGCTACGATCATTTGTAATCCCGTCACGATCTGGGCGGCGGCCGTCACGGGGTCCACCCCGGACCAGGGGGTGGAGCCGTGGGCCTGTTTGCCCTTCACTTCGATCCGGAAGGAGTTGCTGGCCGCCATCATCCCTTCGGGGCGGTAGCTGACGTGCCCCAGGGGGGCCTGGCTGAATATATGAATTCCGAAAGCAGCCTCCACGCCGTGCCGTTCGAGTACGCCTTCCTTCACCATCAGTTCGGCGCCCCCTTCCTCCCCGCGGGGCGTGCCCTCCTCGGCGGGTTGGAACAGAAAGACGACGGTACCGGCTAGATTCTTCCGGTCGGCGGCCAGCACTTCGGCCGCTCCCATCAACATGGCTACGTGGGTATCGTGACCGCAGGCGTGCATCACCGGGACCTCCTCCCCATCGTACATCCCCGTGGTCGTACTGGCGAAGGGAACGTCGGCCCGCTCCTTCACCGGCAGGGCGTCCATATCCGCCCGTAGCGCCACCACCGGGCCGGGCTGACCGCCCCGTAGCACGCCGACGACGCCGGTATGGGCGACCCCGGTTTCCACCTCCAGCCCGATTTCCCGTAGGTGGGCGGCTACGTACTTCGCGGTCTCGTATTCCCGATTGCTGAGCTCGGGGTGCTGGTGGATGTGGTGCCGCCACTGGATGACCTCCGCTTCCAGTGCGGAGGCGGCGGCGGCATAGTCGGTCTGGGCAATCAGCGGGGTAGCCAGGAGGATGAGGATTCCGAGCGGAAGCAGTGCGTTCAAGGTCTAGCGGGTTGGATGACCCCGGTAAGATACCCCGATCGAACCGAAGCACCTAACACACCTTATCGGCACAGGCGGAGGAGGCGAATGCATCCGGTTTGGCCTTAAAGACAAAGCCCATGCCGAGGATGTAGCCCATGGCTTCCTTGAGCGCTACGTTACTCTGGAAGTGGGGGTCGGTATTGATGTCGGCGTGCACCTCCAGTTCCACGTCGTGCTTGTCGAGCAGGCCGCAGAGCGCGTAGGCAATCTCTACGGAACGGCCGACTTCCAGAATCATCCGCTCGCGCAGGCTCATTTTCGCCTGGCTCTTGTAGTTGGCGATGAACATAAAGCCCCCCCGCTTTTCGCGCAGGAAGACGATCACGGTGGCGAACTCGATGGTCTTACCCCTTACCTGGCTATCGGTACCGATGCAGACCTTGAGGCGGTGCCCGGCGGCCTTTTCGCGCAGGATGGTGTCTTCCACGGCGCGGTCGATGGGCGGTTCGATCCGACGGCCGTCAAATCGCCGCCATTTCATTTCCGTAAGGGCGGTAGCGTTCATTTGGTGGTTGTGAGTATACGGCTAAGATAACCTTCCGGCAGCGACAATTAGTTGCCAATTACCATATTGTCTGTCATTCGTCCGTAGCTTCGTTTGCGAAGCAGTGGATTTAACGCTTACTTTACCTTAACGGGGCCACTGGTGTAGTCCCGATACTTACCCAGCTGCCCAAAGCCCGCCGATACCCCTGACCGATATGCACGATAGCAAGGAACACACGTCGGACCCCTCCCCCTTCAAGTTCAAGGAATTGAAGGTGTACAATTCCACGGAGTATCTCTGGGACAACCACAAGAAGTACCGGCAGGTATTCGATCGCTACGAGACGGGCTACATCTACGCGGAACTGAGCCTGTACAACAAACTGTTCGACGAGGCGGACTGGTCCCTAAGGGCGGATTTCGTCTGCTACCGGGTCACGGACGGGCAGCGCCGGCAGGTCTGTAAATTGAAGGTGACCAAAGAGATCAGCCGCTTCGACCACCTCATCTACCTACGCGAGGGGTGGGGCAACCAAAAGGCTGGCAGCTTCTGGAAACCCGGCACGTACTACTGGGAAGCCTATGTCTTCGGCATCAAGGTCGGCAGTAAATACTTCTACGTTATCGAGTCGTCCGACGAACCACCCGGCGAGCTGGACGATGACGACGAGCGCCCCGGCGACCGCTACCTACGACTGCGGTCCGTCAAACTCTACGAGGGGCCCTACGATGACCTTGCGCCGGACGATCGCACCTACCTGCGACAATTCGCGGCCCGCGACACCCGCTACGTCTACGTACAGATGGAATTTCAGAACCTGGAGTTGCAGCAGGACTGGCAGTTGGAAATATTTACCCGGTTTCAGAACGAGGCGCGGGAAACCAAGGGGCAGGTCAGTCGGCTTCAGTCGGTAAGCACCGGCCAGGAAGTTGTTCAGCTCACCGTGGGCTGGGGTGCCGCCAACCCGGGGCTCTGGCGCGCGGGTTCCTATACGGCGGAGATCGTTTTTCTGGGCCACCTAGTCGCCTCGGTTCCCTTTACCGCCTCCGATATGGCCGTTGAGGGCACGCCCGCCATTTGGCTGCCCGGCCAGTCCCGAGCCGTACCCCAGACGGGCAGCGATCCTTCCGAGGATACCTTCGAGAACGTTATGGTCAAACTCGATGCGCTCATCGGCCTCCAGGAAGTCAAGCAACAGGTCAGGGACCACGCCGTCTACATTCAGTTCTTGCAACTGCGTCAGGACCGCGGCTTCGCCATGGACCGGGGCATCGACGTACACGCCGTATTCAGCGGCAACCCGGGCACGGGCAAGACTACGGTAGCCCGAATGATGGGGCAGTTGTACCGCAAAATGGGTTTGCTCAGCAGCGGGCACACCGTGGTCGCCGACCGGGTGGACCTGGTAGGAGAATACATCGGCCAAACCGCCCCGAAAACCCGCGAGGTAATCGAAAGCGCCCGGGGTGGCGTCCTGTTCATCGACGAGGCCTACTCCCTGGCCCGTAGCAACGACGACGGGAAGGATTTCGGCCGGGAGGTGATTGAAATACTGGTCAAGGAAATGTCTAACGGGCCGGGCGACCTGGCCGTGATCGTAGCCGGCTACACCGAAGAAATGACCCGCTTCCTGGAGAGCAACACCGGCCTGAAGTCCCGCTTCAAACATCACTACGAGTTCCGGAACTACCTGCCCCAGGAACTCAGCCGGATCGCCGACTACGCCGCCGAACAACAGGGCGTACAACTCACCCTGGAAGCCAAAGCCCTGCTCGACGAAGACATCACCCAGGCCTTCCGGGCCCGCGATCGCACTTTCGGTAACGCCCGCTACGTTCACGATCTGGTGGAGAAGGCCAAGATGAAAATGGCCCTGCGGCTGATGTCCCGCGATGCTTCCGGCGAGTCGCTGTCGGACGAAGAACTTGGGCGCATCGAAGCGGAGGATGTGCGCCTCATTCACGCCAGTCAGCTCAGTGACCGGCCCACCATACCCGTCAATACCAATCTGCTCACCCAGACGCTGGCCGAGCTGGATGCCCTGGTCGGTATGGAGGCCATCAAGGACCAACTTCACGAACTCGTCCGCCTGGTCCGCTACTACCGCAAATCGGGCCGCGACGTCCTGAATGCCTTTCAGCTGCACACGGTGCTGGTCGGCAACCCCGGAACCGGAAAAACCACCGTCGCCCGTCTGCTCGCCACTCTCTACAACGCCCTCGGGATCCTGGAGCGGGGCCATATCGTGGAGACCGACCGCCAGGGGCTCGTGGCGGGCTACGTGGGTCAGACCGCCGAAAAAACGGCAAAAAAGATCGAGGAAGCAATCGGCGGCGTGCTATTCGTAGACGAGGCCTACGCCCTGACCCAATCGAAATCCGGTCCCCGCGGTGATTTCGGTGACGAGGCCGTTCAGACCCTACTCAAGCGGATGGAGGATCGCCGGGGCGAGTTTTTCGTCTGCGTAGCCGGTTACCCCGACAATATGGATAGCTTCCTGAAGGCCAACCCCGGCCTGAGCAGCCGCTTCGACAAGGTGCTGCGCTTCGAGGATTACAGTCCCGAGCAGCTCAGCGAAATTGCCGAACGAATGTTCACCCTCCGCAAGGCCCAACTTACTCCGGGAGCCAAAGCGCACCTGGACCGCTACCTCCAATTCCTCTATACCTACCGCGACGCCTTTTTCGGCAATGCGCGCACCGTTCGCCAGATCGTGGAAGATATACTGCGACGGTACGATCTGCGCCGGGCCGCTTCGGAATCCGGTGACAGCAAGGGCAACACCCGCATCCTGAAGGCCGACGTCGAGCACCTGAAGCTCTCGACCAGCGAACTCACGATTCAGCGTAAGCGCATCGGTTTTAGTTAGCGCTAAAACTCCGTGAATACGGCATCGTCCATCTCGTCCGAGACGGCAATGTCGTTCAGCTGAAAGCGTCCGCCGCGATCGCTACTGAGCAGTACCCCATCGTATTCCCGGTATCCCCGCCAGGGCGTTTCCATTGCGGGTTCCGGGTCGTCGGCGTTCCGGAAAAACTGCCAGGTGTTAATGCGGTAATTCTCCCGATCCACGAAGAGGCGGTAGCGGTTGCCCGGGGTGTCCCCAACGTCCCGGAAGGTGAGATCGATGACCTCCGAGGGTCGGTCCTGCTGGGGGTCGTCTTCCGAGCCCACGTACCGCAGGGTGACCCCGCTGTCCTTCAGTTTGAAGGGTTGCACCAACCAGTAGCTGTCGTTGATCCACATGGAGCGGGCGTTCTGTAGGTACAGCTCCAGGCTATCGGGGTCGGTCAGCTCTTCCCCTTGCTTTTGTACCGCGCCCGTGGGCCGTTCCCTGTCGCTGTAGTCCAGCAGGTAGACCATCTCATCCTGTGGGACTTCGATACGCACCCGTTCTTCTTCCTTATCCCAGACCAGGTCCCGGGCCCCGAAAAAATTCCAGCTGAAGTAGCGGGCCCCGTCGTAGGCCCGGCGCCCCCCGTGGTACTTCACCACGCTATCGGCGATGGCAATGGCTTCGGGATCGGAACCGGCGAGGTCGAATCCGTCCGCGGGGGGATTGGGATCCAAGTCAATGACCGCCGGCACCTCGGTCGGGGAGTCGGGGGCGGGGTCGCAGGTGCAGAGTAAACCGGTAAGCAGAAGAAGTGGGAAAGCTTTCATCCGGGTAAGATCGGTAAATCAGCGAAGTTCGGCCTCCAGATACACCGGCTGGTGATCGCTGAAGGCAAAACCCTGGTTGATCGTCTTAACCCGGCGGATGCGAACGTTCGGACTCAGCAGGTAAAAATCAATCAGGCTGCGCTCACTGAAGTGCTCTTCGTAGGGGGCATCGCTCTTGCGAACGGTCGCGCCGGCCGGATCGTAGGCCCACACCCATCCGGCGGGAAAGTAATCGAAGGCGATAGCCGGGGGCAGTTGGGTTTCCGTCACGGTCGGGTTCAGGGAAAACCAGTTGAACCCCGGCGGAAGCTGGTTCCAGTCGCCACCGGCAATCACGTATTTCCCGGCACCGTAGTCGGCGAGGGCCCGCCGCCGCAACTCATCCATTTGCTGGCGGCGCAGGCTACCGTCGCTATCGTAGGCCGAGAGGTGTAGGTTGTACACGACGAGGGAATCACCGCCCCGGACGGAATATGCCTGCCGCAGCAAGCAGCGGTCCAACTGAAACAACCGCGTGGGCCACGGGAACTCCCCCGGAAGTTGGATGCGGGTGGATGTTTCGGGTGCGTAACGGCTCAGGCTCACCAACCCGCTCTCTACCCGCCCGTAGTGGTCCCAGGGCTGAAAGATCGGCAGCGGCACCCGGCGGGAGCGAAAGTTAGGGGCGTAGGCCACGGCGAAATCCGGCCGGACCCTACGGGCGCTATCCAACTGGTTCGTGTAATAACTGCGCCGGCTAGCCGTATCTACCTCCTGCAGCAGGTAGAAATCGGCGGGGACATTCGCAAGCGTAAGTTGCTGCCCCGCCACGTAGCGGTCGACCCGGTCGCGGGGCGCGCGGGCGCGACCGAGCTCAGTCCAGAAAAAATCGCCGCGGTTGTAGTAAAAGTCATCCTCCGCCCCGAGCCCGCCGTACCCGACGTTCCAAGTAAGTAAGCGCACCAGACTATTTCCTACCGTAGCGGGGGCTCCCGGGGGAACGGTCACTACCGCTACCGGCCGCTCGCCCCGGGGGGCCCAGTCGGTGAGGGTCCCGAAGAGCAACAGCCCCCCCACGTATATAAGCAGTAACAGTAGGGGAAAGCGAAAGAACCGCCAGAGCTTGCGCATGCCCAAAGGTAAGGAGGCAACATTTCCCGGTCGATCTTGTACCCACCAACATGAAAATTTCTCGCCTTCCCTTCGACCAGGTGCCCCAGTTCAGTAAGCGCGACGTCGCCTACGCAACCGGGGCCGAGGAGTTGAAGCCCTTCCGACAATACCCCGTAAGCCTGGATGCGTTTGCCCGGGTGATCGAGGACAAAGCGAACGACGAAACCGATCGGGAGCTCCTGGTCGGCGAATTACGGGAGCAGTACCGCCACTTGCCCGATATCGCTCCGGCTTCCGGGTCCCTAGCGCACCTGCGTTCCCGCCATACCTTCACCGTCATCACGGCCCACCAGCCCTCGCTGTTCCTCGGACCGCTCTACTTCATCCACAAAATCTGCTCGACCATCAACCTGGCCCGCCAACTGAACGAGCGGTACCCGGATAATCAGTTCGTACCCGTCTTCATCACGGGAGGGGAAGACCACGACTTCGCGGAAATCAACCACGCCCGGGTGTACGGCAATCTGCTGCGGTGGGACATCCAGGCGGGCGGCCCCGTCGGCCAACTGCCCACCGATACGCTGGGCCCGGTGCTGGCCGAACTGCGGGACATTCTCGGTGACCGGGAAACGGCGCGGTCGATCTACGAAACTATCGAAACCGCCTATACCAATCACGACACCTACGGCGCGGCCACCGTCGAACTGGTGCACCGGCTCTTCGGTCACTACGGTCTGATCGTAGCGGATATGAGCCGCCCGGCCTTCAAGAGGGCCTTCCGCCCATTGATGGAGCGGGAATTGTTCGATAGCGTCAGCCAGCCCCTGATCGAAAGTGCCCAGCGGCGACTGGAAGAAATTGGCTACAGCGGACAGGCCCACGCCCGCGAGATCAACCTGTTCTACCTGAGCCCGGGCCGCCGCGACCGTATCGTCCGTGAGGGGCAAACGTACCGGATACTGGATACCGACCTGAGCTTCTCGGAGGATGAGTTGCGCAGCGAACTCCAGGACCACCCGGAGCGCTTCAGTCCGAACGTAGTCATGCGCCCGCTGTTTCAGGAGCTGATCTTTCCGAACCTGGCCTACGTGGGCGGGGGCGGCGAACTGGCCTACTGGCTGGAGCGCAGGGAGCAGTTCGCCACCTTCGGGATCAACTTCCCGATGCTGGTGCGCCGCAATTCCGTGCTGTGGATCGACGCAGGCAACCAGAAAAAGCTCGACAAACTCGAACTGGACTACCGCGAACTGTTCCGCGAAACCGACCTGATCATCCGCGACTACGTAGCCCGCCAGTCGGACGCCGAACTGAGTCTGGCGGACGAACTGAATCAGCTGGAGCGGCTGTTTCAAGGCATCGCGGAAAAAGCCCGGGAGATCGACCCGACCCTGGCCAAGGCGGTACTGGGCGAACACGCCCGCCAGGCCAAAGCGGTGGAAAATCTGGAGGGTCGACTGCGCCGTACCGAAAAGCAACGCTTCGATACCGCCCTCAACCAGATCCGCGGGGTACGCGACAAGCTTTTCCCGGACGGTGGGCTTCA
This sequence comes from uncultured Lewinella sp., assembly GCA_964594535.1. Taxonomy (GTDB): domain Bacteria; phylum Bacteroidota; class Bacteroidia; order Chitinophagales; family Saprospiraceae; genus Neolewinella. The sequence goes on along the minus strand of CAZQNE010000039.1, from coordinate 6,930 downwards.
GGAGCGCCACGATAACTTCCTGAACGTATACCTCCAACAGGGACCGGAGATGTTTGACGTGCTCATCAAGGCGCTCGACCCGTTGGTGCCGGGAATGGTAGTGGTGCAGCCGGCGTAGGACGTGTACAACCCAATTTGCAATTGCGAAAGGACGTTGCGCGAGTTAGGTGCGCGAGCATTACCGCACGTCAAACTTGAGCTCGCGACGACACGTCGTGGCTTTCTGGCGCGAATACAGTTCGCATCGTGCTGTCTACCGCGCGCGTAGCACTTCGTCGATAGCGCGTTCCAGTTGGGGGTCCCGGCCGTGCAGCCGGTCCAGCATGGTGTTATTGACCTCAATGTCGGGGGCCACCCCGGTTTTTTCCAGGTTGCGGCCCTCCAGGGTGTAACAGCCCCAGCTGGGTAAGCGGTAGAAGCTTCCGTCAACCAGCCCGGCCCCCGTGGTAAAGATGATCCAGCGGTAGGTCGGCATGCCTACGATGGTGCCGAGGCCGAGTTCCTTAAATCCCGCGGCGGTCATTTCGGCATCGCTCAGGCTCTGCTCGTTGATCAGTAGGACGATCGGCTTGGCGGCGGGGGCGAAGTTGGGTTGCAGCGCGGGCCGGCCGCCACGGTACTTCCACCGCAGGTAGGGACGCTGGCTCAGGAATTGCAGCACCGCGTCGTGGACGTTGCCGCCGGTATTGTAACGCAAGTCGAGGATCAACCCGTCCTTGCGGTAGGTTTCGCTGACCATCTCGTTGAGGAAATTATCGAGTTCACCGCCGCCCATGTTTTTCATGTGCACGTAGGCGATGTTTTCCTGGGTTCGCTCGTCAACCCGCGCCTGGTTCTTCTTCACCCACTCGTCGTAGCGGTGGCCGGTAACGCTGCGGTAGCCGGCGGGCCGGATGACCACGGTGTCCTGGTTGCCGTCGCGGGCCAGGATCAGTTCGACCTCCCCGGCTACACTGGGGCGGGCCAGGTAGTATTCGCGGTTCTGATCGGGGTCGATCCGCTCTCCGTCGATGGCTACTAAGCGGTCTCCGGCCCGGATGTCGGTATCGATGTAATCCGCCGGCCCTTCGCTTACCACGCCCGCGATGCGGTAGGGGTCGGCGGGGTCGAAGGCCAGCCCCAGGTCGATGGTTTTGGAACCGAAGGTGATGTCCTCCTCGTCTCCCGAACTGTAAAAACCGAAGTGGGAGGTGTTGAGCTCGCCCAGCATGGCGTTCGTGAGCCGGCGTAGATCGGCCCGGTTGTTGACGTAGGGCAGGAAGGCGGCGTACCGGTCCCGCAGTTCGGCCCAGTCGACACCGTGAAACTCCTCGTCGTAAAAATTCTGCTCCATATTCGCCCAGGTCTCGAAGAACATCTGCTCGAATTCGGGCCGCAGGCGGCGACGGAAGGTGTACTCCAGCTTGATCGGTTCGGCTTTGCTCTGATCCAGGTTCAACTGCTGGACGGTACCGGCCCCGAGGAGGTAGTACTTACCGTCGGCCTCGACCAGATCGTCGGCTCCCCCGATGCCCTTTCCCTCGATCGGTTTAGTCGTCGGCCCCGCGAAGGGTTCGAGCGTGGTCTGGTAGAGCTGCGACTTTCCGCCCTCCTGGTTGCCCCCGTAGAGGACGATCTGCTTATCGCCGTCCTGTACCACGGCCACGCTACCCTGGTCGCCGAAGTCAGTGCCGATCTGCTCGATGCGGGCCATGATGTTCTCGCGATCGATCTGAGTGACCGAGTCCTGCTCCGTTGAATCCGTGGCGAACAACTCCCGGAATTCCTCGGCCCGCAGCGGTTTGGCGCGGCGCTGAAGGGGAAGGCGGTACACGTTCGCGTTTCCCCCGCCCCGGGGGTAGCCCGGTTGGTGGCGCGCGCCGTAGAAGTAGAGGTACTTCCCGTCGGGCGACCAGTAGGGCCCCCACTCGCTTACTCCGGTGCGGGTCAGGTTCTCGCTGGTTTGTGCGGCCACGTCGTAGAGGAAGATGTCCATCTCGAAGTCGCGGCGGGCGTTGTAAGCGATGTAGTCATCGTGGGGCGACCAGCGGGGCAGGGTGTTCTGGATGGCCCAGATCTCGTCATTGGCGATGGTGGTGGAGGTGAAATCGGCTAGATTCATGATCCTCAGCTCCTCCCGGCCACTGAGGTAAACGGCTTTGCTGGTGTCGTGGCTGATCGTGAGCCCGCGGTTGTTCTGGCGGTCGTCGGTATGCTGCCGGGGCGATCCCCTGCCGTCGGCGGCGGTGGTGAACCAGTTTTGGTAGCCATCCACGGTTTGGTTGTAAAGTAGGGTGCGGCTATCCTTCAGCCAGTGAACCTCCCCTACCCGACCCGGGCCGGAATCGATGCGGCGAATAAACTTACCCTCCATATCCGACACGAAAAGCTCCCCCCGGGAAACGAAGGCCAGTTTCTTCCCGTCGTAGGACACACCGAAAGCGGAAAGCTTGCCCTCGGTACTGAAGTCCTGTAGCTGGCTTAATTCCTCAAAACCCGGCACGGTCACCGCAACTTTGCGTTCCCGGCCCCGCTCCGTGTCGTAAACATACAGTTGGAAGTCTTTGACGTAGGCGAGCCGGCTCCCGTCGGCACTGACGGCCGGGGCGTAGATGGACCGCTCGCTCCGGAAGAGCCGCTTCGGCCCACCCTCCGACAGCCGGTACAGATTGTACTCCGCGTTGTCCCGGTCGGAGACGAAGTACAGAGTGCCATTTCGGTCCACTACGGCGTGCATGTCCTTCCCCTCCCAGTCGGTGTGCCTGACGTAGGCATCCGTGGCGGGGTCATAGCTCTTTATGTCCGGATTGTAGGGGCCACGGTAGCGCTTGCGGTGGACGAACATGCTGCTCTCCCAACTCTCGTTGAAGAAGATGCGCCCGTCGGGGTGCTCGGTCGCATTGTGCTGATTGTTGAAGTAGTGATCACCGAACAGCCGATTTGGGGTACCCCCCTCTACGCCGACCGTGTAGGTGGCCATGCGATTGTAGCGACCGGAGGTGAAGTATATCGTTTGGCTGTCCCAGCTCCAGCTTTCCACCCGGTCGTCGGCCTCGTGGTAGGTGAGTTGCCGAATTTCACCCCCCTCGAGTGGCATGACGTACGCGTCCTGGTTACCGTACTGCCCGGAGGAGAAGGCCAGCCAGTTGCCGTCGGGACTGATGCTCGGGTTGGTTTCCATTCCCTCCAGGGCCGTGATTCGGCTGGCCGGACCTCCCCCAGTGGCAACCCGCCAGAGATCACCGCGATAACTGAAGACGATTTCCGAGCCGTCGGGCGTCAGCGTGGGCTCGTCGACGAAGTAGATGTCCTGGGCACTGAGGTGAAAGCCGAAAAGTAGGGGAAGCAGGTACCATTTCATGGTCCCGAATATACAACGACGTCTAGCCTAATCTCCGGCCGTTCACTTCTTCGCTTCCCCGTAGAAACTCCTCGGTGGTCATTCGTCGCCGGCCGGCCAGTTGGAGTTCCTCCACCGCGAGCCACCCGTCCCGGCAGGCGACGCGGAGGTAGGTTTTCCCGTCGGATCGGATGGTACCCGGAGCATCGGGCGCTCCTTCTTCCGCCATCCGACTCCGGATCAGCTTCACCTGCTTACCCTCCAGGGTAGTCCAGGCGGCGGGCCAGGGGCTCAGTCCGCGCACGAAATCGTGTACCCGGGCGGCGGGGCGATCGAAGTCGATGCGCGCCGTCTCCCGGCTCAGTTTCGGGGCGGGGGTGGCGGCACTGTCGTCCTGTCGTTGTAGCTCATAGTCGCCCGTTTCGATCAGTTCGACGGTACGTACGACCAGGTCGGCCCCCGCAACCATCATGCGGTCGTGGACGTCGCCGGCCGTATCGTCGGGACCGATGGGCATGGGCCGCTGAAGCAGGATATCGCCGGTATCGATGGCGTGGCGGATGAAAAAGGTCGTAGCCCCCGTTTCTTTTTCCCCCCTGATGACCGCCCAGTTGATGGGGGCCGCCCCCCGGTACTTCGGCAGCAGGGAGCCGTGGAGATTGAAGGTGCCCAGTCGCGGCATATTCCACACCACCTCCGGCAGCATCCGGAAGGCGACCACGATCTGGAGGTCGGCCCCCAAACTCCGCAGCTCGTCCACGAATTCCGGTGCCTTGAGGTTTTTCGGTTGCAGTACCGGAATGCACCTGTGCTGCGCCGCCCGTTTCACCGGGGATTGCAGCAGTTGTTTACCGCCCCGCCCGCCATATTTATCCGTGGCCGTGACCACCCCCACCACCTCATGACCGGCATCCACCAGCGCTTCCAGGCTGGGCACGGCGAATTCCGGGGTCCCCATAAACACGATTTTCGGCTTCTCCATTGGTAGCTTTCCTTTTCCCCTCGTCTGCTTCACCTCCTAACCATTGCGGCGGAGCGCGGGTGCGGGCAAAAGTACCCCGGCAAGTCCTACCTTTCCCGTATGACGCAGGAATTTCACTGGACGAACGAGTCCGGACTACGGATATACGGCGTGGACTGGCACGTCGAACGGCCCCGGGCGGTGATCGGCCTCATCCACGGACTGGGGGAACACTGCCGGCGCTATGACCGACTGGCCAACTTCTTCAACGAACGAAGCTTCGCTGTAGTCGGCTACGACCGTCAGGGCTTCGGGCGCAGTGAGGGGCGCAAGGGCTACGCCAAGTCCTACGGCAGCTACCTCGACGGGGTGGCCCAGCTGCTGGTGCACTGCGAGCGGCGGTACCCGGACGTGCCCGTCTTTCTGTACGGACAGAGTATGGGCGGCCAGCTGCTGCTGCACTACCTGATCAGGCGCAAGCCGAACATTCGCGGGGCCGTAGTCACCTCTCCCCACATTGCCGAGGCCTTCCGGCCCAACCCCCTGGTGGTGGCCGTGGGCAAACTGATGCGGCGCTTGCGGCCCACCCTGACTCTGGACAATCAGCTCGACGCGGACCACCTCAGCCGGACCCCCGGCGTAGCCGAGGACTACCGTAAAGATCCCCACAACCATAGCCGCATCAGTAGCCAGACGGGGATCGATCTGCTGGAGCGGGCCCGGGATCTACAGCAGTACGCCGGTGGAGTGCCGGTCCCGACCCTGCTGCTGCACGGTAGCGCGGACCGGATAACCGACTGCACGGCTAGCGAAGCGTTCGCGGCGCGCAACCCCGGGGTGGAATTCCGTAGGTACGCCGAGCACTATCACGAGCTACACCATGAGGCAAGGTGGGAGGAAATATTGTTGGAGATTACGGAGTGGATGGGAGAAAAATCTGAATAGCTATTAAAATTGAAAAAACATAGGATATACTCAAGCTAGAGGCAGTACGATAAAATAGAGTTATTGCGACATGACTCATTAATTGTCAACACCTACTTTTTGCTAAAAGCATATTTTCAGGGCAGAAAAGAAGTTGAATCAATCTCAACGGAAATAAGGAATCTTGATAATCAGGTAGTTAGCTTACAACAACTCTAATCATTCGGTTCTAGAACACTGTCTATGCCTCGTCTAGGAAGGAACACTGATTATCGTAGCCCGGTGCTAAGAGAATTGCCCTTTCACACCTTAATCATTTCACGATATTAAAAGCTTCCCGGTGTGTACAACATTTTGCTTCAACGGCTACTGGAGAAAATATCAGTTATTCCGCAGACCTAATGATTCGTCCAAGTCAACTATTTTGGCCTTAACCTCAGAAATTATGGATGTATCCGGAAACAAATGATAATACAGGTGAGTGTCAAAATTGGGCATCTTACGATTATTAATACTTTTTAAAAATCGGTTTAGATATCTAAACTTGTACATTATTGATGTTTTCGTTTTAGCAATTTGTAAAAAGTGTCTAACACTATCAAAGTCGCTATTAACAATAATTATATACCTACACAATAGCATATTTGGTCCGAAACTAAAAACAGGACCATTTTTGGGTAAAGTAATTGAATCAATCAATAATTTTTTACCTTCAGCCATAGAATTTGAAAAAATGGCTACAAGTCCTATATAGGTATAAGCTATATGTAGTAATAGGGAATAATCTTTATCATGCTTATTTTGAAATGCTGTATTAATCAGCTTCTGACTTTCTACGCGCACACTATCGTAATCTGACTTTAGAAAATAGTTAGAGATTTTTAATATATCGGGCAAAGTCGACGAGTAGACGTGTTGCATTTCCTGTTTTTGTTTATAAAATATTCTACTAGACAAAGAGTACATATTTGCTAAGACTTACTTTCACTACAGCTCGACGTTTATATAATTAAACAATTTGAATGTACCAAATCACCGAAAAGTTTATACTACACTTGAATGTAGGTTGAACAATTCGGTGATTTGGGTCACGCTATTAACTTTGACATACTAGTCTGGATCCGGGTCGGGCCCTGGTTGAGGTCCAGGTCCCCCTCCACCAATATCGCATCCGAAGACGCAAAGTTCGTAGGCAAGCTGACATGCTAGGGCGTCACCGCCGAAAAACGTACAGGCTGTTCTAGCGGCCAGACATGCTGCGACGCATAATCCACCTGAACTAGTGTATTGCAAGTTTTCTACGGGGCCGACGAAGGCTTCAGCTATTTCTGGTGCAACGTGATAGCCTTGGTCGCCACCGACTACAAAACCATTGGTATCTGCAGTTGAACTGAATAGGATCAAGAATAGAAACAATGAGAACGAGAGAATCGAACGCTTCATAGGAATGGGTTTGAATGGTGAAGAATTACCGCCCAAATGAACAATATGTAAATTAGGGAACCTAAAGTATTATATGCAAGTTTTTATTCATAAAAAACACATAATATTTTTGCTATATGAATAAGTCCCAAATAAATTTTATATGCATGTTTTGACATGCATCACATGACTATTCAAGTTGGGCGTTGTAAGCAGCACCGCAACGTCCATCTGCTGATTATCGAAATAATCGACAGCATCGTTAATAAGCGCCACGGAAAAACGACGTACAGTATCGAGGCCG
>CAZQNE010000038.1:0-35082 GCA_964594535.1 uncultured Lewinella sp. | reverse complement strand
AAGCCGCCGCCTACCGCGACCGCTACGGCGTGGACGGCATCATGATCGGCCGGGCGGCCATCGGCTACCCCTGGATCTTCCGGGAGATCAAGCACTACTTCGCTACCGGGGAGGAACTGGCGCCCCCCACCATCGAGGAGCGGGTTGCCGCCGCCCGCGAGCACCTGACCCGCAGCCTGGAGTGGAAGGGCCCTATGCTCGGAGTACTGGAGATGCGGCGCCACTACACCAACTACTTCCGCGGGCTACCGAACATCAAGAGCTACCGCAAGGTGCTGGTGAGCGAATTCGAGCCGGAGGTGCTGTATGCTACGCTGGAGGAGATCGGGGAGGTGTATGGAAAGCGTGAAGTCACGTTTGTCGGATAAGCGACTAAACAAATTCTGACCCTTTGCGGGGGGGGGGGGTATCTTTGCGTTGTGCTTGATGCATCGTGCACCTGAACCTATTATTCACACTTAATTCTCAACAATGAGATTTTCTTTTACTCGAGCCTGCGTGCTCGTTTTAGCCACTATCGTATTTTTCGGCTGCGAAAAAGACGAAACCACTCAACCCGTATTTACGAATAACGTACAGTCCGTGGATGAGACTTTTAAAACTTTCAGTCAGGTACTTAGCTATGCTGTTCGCACGGATGCTGACGTACGCAACTTCCTTAAGGAAGAAGCACTGCATCAGATTGATGGCGACTACTCTGTATTCTACCCAATTGCCAGGGAAAAAGAAGTACGTCCAGGTACGAACTTTGCCGAGGCGCTCATGTCAGCTGCAGAAAGCGGTCAACTACTTTCGGAGAACGATGCAGATGCTTTCTTCAACAAAACCGCGCTATCGTATGTACCGGACCTCAACATCTTGATTCCGGAATATGCTAACCATATGCCCGAAGATTGGAATGTCAGTGACGAAGTTCCTTACGTCGTGCACTTCACCGCTTCCCTTGAAGATACTGAAGATCAGTTCATTGACGGAATCGACGCTGATGGTCATTCTATACAACTTGCTATTGGGGAAAGCCCCGAAGTACGTACTGTAGTAGTTGGCTACAACGAGCGGATTCTAGTAGCTGACTCGAGGTACAGCAACGAATACAATTTCCGCAAAATCTTTGAAAAAGATGGCAACCGCTACTTTAGGATTGAGAGTGTACAATCGGAACGTAAGTTGTCTGAGCCAACCTTCCAGAAAAATAATTGCGACCGGGATGGTATGAGCAATAGAGAGGAACTTGTTGGCTTTCAGTTTGCTAACGGTTCAGCTATGTCGTACTCATGTCCTTGGATTGAAGGACGCTGCGAATTTGATATCAGTGCTGCTTGGACTGAGAATCCTTCTAGCCAGTTCGGTAATACGTTGCGTAAATTCGTCGACGATAAACGCAAGCATTTCAAGCGTGAACAGTTTTACAATATTCGTAATGAAATGGGGTTTCCACTACTATTCTACCGGTGGGATCTTGAAGAGATTGCTAATAAGGCTAAATACGTATTTGTCGAAAGAGACAAAAAAGAATGGAACGGAAAGATTACCGTTCAGCTGCCTTCGGCTAAATTCAAACTTCCATTTGGAGAGGTAACGGGCTTCCAAACTTCAGTAGAAATTGGGTATAATTCGTATGATGAGGAATTAGGCGAAGATTTGGTATACTACTGCGATGAGGCCGATGGAAACGGCCAACAATACTCTACTGGTAGAATAAATTTCCGAGTCACAGAAGACCAATAATTTCACACTACTGTATACATATGCACCCATCTTTGGCCTTGGATTGGTTGTAGATGGGTGCATAATTATTTCTACTATGTGGCACACAAAAGTTTTATTTACTGTTATAGGTCTAGTGCTAGCTAGTCCTTTGCTAGGACAGAATGATGTCAACACTTCGATAGAAGTAGGTCGCGCATTCAATGGGAATGGCGATGTTCAGCTTTGGAGCCTAGGAGGTAGCCATGTTTTTAATAAACGATTTGAGATAGGTGGCAAACTGCTATACGGCAGCGGTCACCCCATTAGTAGACCTGATACGCCACTGTACAATATTATCGATGACAAGGGAAACTACATATTCGAAGGTGAATCATTTCGCCCTGGCTCTAATCCCGATCGCGGTCTGGTAACTTTGAAGACAATGTCAGATCGACATCTTCATGTTTACCTTCACACAAATTACTGCGTTGTTGCCCGTCCTGTAGGCAAGGAATTTTATTTTGCAGTTAGTCTTGGACCAGCATTTGCCTACATCGATGAAATATTCGTCGTAGAGGAGTTTCCTGGATCGTTTACAAGTGCTATCTTGTCAGAACCAGTAAGGATGCGTTTATTAACCACTCAATATCTTCGATATCTAGATGTAGGTGGCAACGCTAAACTTTCCTTCCAATATAAACTGAATAAGGCTCAAGCGGTAGGAGTTTCGTTTCAGAGCTATTTATACCCCGATGCCGGTTTGGCATGGTACGCCGGCGTAAACTACGCTTTTTAGACTTAGGTTATCTTTTGGCGTGCTAGAAATGCGGCGGCACTACACGAATTACTTCCGCGGCCTACCGAACATCAAGAGCTACCGCAAGGTGCTGGTGAGCGAGTTCGAGCCGGAGGTGCTGTATGCTACGCTGGAGGAGATTGGGGAGGTGTACGGTCGGCAGGCAGTGGGGGTGTAGGTTCTATTTTTTGTCCGCCTCAATCTTAGCAATCAGCTTTTCCAATCCACTAGTCTTGCGGTCTTCCTCCCTGCCCGCTTCGATGGCCCGCCGGGCGACTTCCTTCGCCGTCGCGTAATCACCCCCTTTATACAGCAAAAAGGCGTAGGTATCCAGGTAATCGAAGGTGGGTTCTTCACTGACTACTTCCTTCATCCAGGCGGTACAGTCCGCAATCACCCGGGGGTCATTGCATTCTTTGTATACCTGGTAGCTGAAGTGATTGACGTAGCCGTTGTCCATCTCCCCGTTCTCCTTCATGGCCCGGTAGGTCGCGAACACTTCGTCCCACTTACCCTGGGCCTTCAGGTAGTCCAGTTCGACTGAGGGAAGGATGTCGTCGAGCCAGTCCTGGCTCATATGGGCTTTGGCGAAGGAAAGCGCTGCCGCGTAATGTGCCGGGTCCTTGCTGGCAATAGCCCTACGGAACCTGCCGCTCACCAGGTAGTAGATCAGGATTTCCGTATCCAGCTTTCCGTAGAGTTGCAGGTAGCGATCTTTTTGCACCAGTACGGCGTCGGCGATGTCGTCCGGTACCTGGCCGGCGAAGTAGAGCAGGGGGGTGGCGTACTTCTCGGCGCTCAGGTCGTCGGCCGCGCGGAAGTAGGCGTCGATCTCTTCGGCCCTGAGCCTGGTATTGGTCCGGTTGACGTAATCGACGTAGAAACTCGGGTAGGCGGTCGGGTCGATACTGGCCGAGTAACCCGTTAGGTAAGTCCCTTCCCTTATCATTTCCTCGCTCTCGGATACGAACTCCAGGACGCTGTTACCGAGTTCCACCGCGCTGTTTCCCGGGAAGCCGTACTTCCGGTTGACCACCCGACCGGCCCGGTTGAGTATGAGCCCCGTGGGGTAGCTGTTGACGTGGTGCTTCTTGGATAGGTGAAAGACGGTGTCGTTTTCGGCGTCGTAGCGGAGCAGGACGACGCGTTCCGCCAGTAGTTCCGTGAGGGAGTCGTTCCGGAAGACCAGTTTGTCCAGTTGCTTACACGGTCCACACCAGTCCGTGTAGAAGTCGATGAACAGCAGCTTGCCTTCCCGCTCCGCTACTTGCCTGGCCCGTTCGTAATCCTGCTCGATGATCTGCAGGGGCTTCGCGTCATAGGCTTGGGCGCGGGCGCAGGTGCCGGCAAGGATTAGCATTTGAAGTAGGACGAAAGCGACGGGTGAGTGCATAACCAATTAATCTGGTGAGTGAGCCGAAGGAGGTCCACGGGTTCATACTCTGGTTTCAGATCGGGGGTTACCCGGATAGACCGATTTATTTTCCCCTTATCCCGTCGGCGGACGACCCAAAGCCGCTAGCGCGCCTAAGTGCCGGCCGACGACTACAAACTACGGGCCGAAAAGAAGCGATCCAGCGCCGCCTTGCTCGCATCCCCCGTTTCGTAGCCGGTGGTGAAGGCCCGCACCCGCTGCTCGCTCGTACCGTGGGTGAAGGTTTCGGGTTGCACGCGGCCCTGGCTTTCCCGTTGCAACCGGTCGTCCCCGATGGCGGAGGCCGCGCCGATGGCCTCCGAGATATCGCCGCGCTCGAGCAGATCGCCCTGGCGGTCGGCGTAGTGGGCCCAGACGCCGGCCAGGTAGTCGGCCTGCAGCTCCAGGCGAACGGACATGGCGTTGGCGTCCGTCTCGCTCATGCGGCGGCGGGCCTGGCTCACCCGCTGGCTGTAGCCGAGTTGGTTCTGAATGTGGTGGCCGACCTCGTGGGCGACTACGTAGGCCAGCGCAAAGTCACCGGGTGCTCCGAAGCGTTGCCGGAGCTGGTCGGCAAAACTCAGGTCGATGTACACCTTGTTATCCGCCGGGCAGTAGAAGGGGCCGGTGGCCGCGCTGGCGAAACCACAGCCCGACTGGGTCTGTCCGCTGAAGAGCACCAGCACGGGCTCCCGGTACTGGCGGTTGTAGAGTTCGGGGAAGAGGCGGTTCCAGGTATTTTCCGTTTCCTGTAGGGTGACGCTGACGATCCGGGCGTTGGTGTCGTCGGCAGCAATTTCCGCTCCGGGCTGAGTAGTAGTGACCGGTGCCGAGCCGCCGCCCCCGCCCACGCCAAGGTAGTCGAGGGGGTTGCCGCCGAGGAAAAAGATGATCAGCATAATGACGATGGTGCCGATGCCGAGGCTGCCGGCCTTGCCGCCGCCAAAACCACCGAACCCGCCACCGCCCCGCTGGCCGCGCCGGTCTTCAATATTGCTACTTCCCTTTCTTCCCTGAATTTTCATGGTGACGGTTTGTGTATGTTTAGTTGACGGCGTCCTGCTGAGCGAAGACGCGACGGAGGAGATCGGTGGTGCGGGCCGCTACGTTTTGCCGGATGTCGAGTTCCTTGAGCGCGACCTTGCGGAACAGACCGTTCAGCGCCTGTTCGGTGACGTAGGCCCCCAGGTCGGTATTGACCGGCGTGCGGGTGAGGGGAAAGTTGTTGTAGGCCGCTGCGGCATCCCGCCAGATCTGGTTGGCGTCGAACTTGTCGAGACTGGTATTGATGACGGGGGCGAATTCGGCCGTCAGCGCGTCGTAGGTATTCCGCTGGAGGTACTGGGTGGCGGCGTTGTTATCTCCTTTCAGAATGCCCACCGCGTCCTGGATGGTCATCTGTCGGATGGCGTCGACGAAAATCGGGGCGGCCTTTTCGGCGGCATCCTCCGCCCCCTGATTGATTTTTTTCAGGATAATTTCTTCCAGGTTACTGAATCCGGGGACGGCCTGTAGCCGGTCGGTGACCTTGCGGGCTTCCTCGGGTAGCAGAATGCGGTAGTCAAGATCGTCGAAGTAGCCGCCGGGGCGGGCCAGTTCCCGCGCTCCCTCACGGGCCCCGATACGGAGGGCTTCCTTCAGTCCGTTCGCGATCTCGGTGGAGGTCAGCCCCCCGTTCAGAACGGTATTGAGGGTCTGGTTGATCTGCTGGCTGGTACAGCCGGTAAGGATGATCGGCAGCAGGAGAGTGAGAAAATAAGGTCGACGCATGCATCTAGAAGCCGCTTTCCCCCCGCGAAGTTTGCCGGCGATAGGATCAGCCCAGCCCGAATGGAGAAAGGTCAAACTCATCCGGGTCCTCAAAGGTCTGCTGCCCCCCGCGCTCCGGAAGGGCGGGCTGACCACCGCTTCCCCCCAGTTCGATTTCCACGAAGGCCGCCCCGACCCGCCCGCCCAGGGGGGGAGCCAGCTTGCGCAGCTTCAACCGTACGGCCGTCACTCCGTCGAACTGGTTCATGATGCGACTGCCCATGCGGTAGGCCAGGGTCTCCAGCAGCTGAGTGGGCTTCTTCATTTCGGCCTGTAGCAGGTAGTAGATGGTGGCGTAGTTCACGGTTCCCCCGAGGTCATCGCCCTGGGCGGCGGCCATGACATCGGTATCGACGGCCACGTCGATGCTGAACTCATTTCCCATCTGGTGCTCCTCCTCGAAAAAGCCGTGGGGCGCGTGGAAGCGCACGTCCTCCAGCCCGATCGTTGCGGTCATGGGCTACTGTAGTATGTCCAGAAGTTCTCGTGCCTGGTCCCGGGATGCGTGGCCGGCCTGACCGGCGATGATCTGTAGTCGCTCGGTCGCGCCGCCCAGGTCGTTCACGCCCAGGCGCGCTACGGCGGCGTAGTAGGCGGCTTCCTCGGCCAGTTGGAAGTCAGCGGTAGTAGCCAGGCGGTCAAAGAGATCACGGGCATCCCCGTAGGCTTCCTCTTCCAGTAGGGTCTGCCCGTAATAAAAGGCATCTACCGGGTCTTCCGTGCCGAGTTCCCGAAAAGCCGCCCGGGCCGCGGCGTAATCCCCCCGATCGTAGGCGGCGTAGGCGCGGGCGCGGGTCCCTTCGCCGGGTTCGCCCCGGGTGGTGGTGTAGGCGATATTCTCGAAGGCTTCGACCTCGGCCAGCGCCAGTTGGGTCGGCGTTGCGGCGGGGCGCAGGAAGAAGTACCCGGCCAGGAACAGCAGCAGGGCGGCCGCAGCGGCGTAGGAGAACCAGCGGCGACCGGTGGGTTTTCTACTCCGCCTCGGCAATTGCACCACCTTCGCTTCCTCGGGGGGGGCGGTGGCGGCGGGCTTCCCCTTCATCCGGGCCTCGATAAGCCGCAGCCGGTCCTTGAGTTGCTGTTCTTCCCGAAGTTCGATGGCGTTGAGGGCGAGGCGGGTGGCTTCCATTTCCTGTGCGAGTTGTGGATCGTTGGCTAACTCCCGTTCGAAGGCTTCGGCGTCAGCCGAGCGACCCCGGAGGTAGTCGTCGATGCGGTTTTGCTGGTCTTCGGTGTCCATGGGTAGATTCAGGGTTTGAGCAACTTCTTCAGCTGGTTGAGGCAACGCATTTTTTTGATCCGTACCGCCCCGTCGGAGGGCAGGTTCAGGTGTTGGGTAATGCTCTCGATCGGGTAGTGGTGGTAGTAGTACAGGGTCAGTACGTCGCGGCAGGTATCCCCCAGTCGGTCCATCGCATCCAGCAAGCGTCGGCGGTCGTGCTCGTGGTCGAAGCGATCGATCAGGCTCCAGTCCAGCTCATCGGCGGCCTGCACCCCCTCCTCGTGGTCGGTGGGCTGCTCCCGTTTCCGCTGGTGGTTGCGGCGGTACACGAGGCGTTTACCGATGCTGAAGAGGTAGGTACGGATCGAGCAGGTCAGTTCCCGCAGCCGCCCGCTCACGATGTTTTTGTAGAAGGCGATTACGGCGTCCTGGAAGCAGTCAGCCGCATCGTCCTCGGTAGCGTAGAGCTGCCGTTGGGCGTAAGTGACGAAGGCATCGCGGTGGTCGCGGTAGAGCTGGTCGATCAGTTCGTACCGTCCGCTCTTGATGGACTCGAAGAGCGCCGTATCTCCGTGAGTCGTCTGCATGGGGAGTCCGTTGCGTGAAGAAGGGTTGCTGTCAAATGTAGTGTTTTACTGCGCGAATTCCCACTTGCGGTGGGTTGACACCCTTCTATAGCCCGGTCCGGATGAACGTTACACTACCACTGCTTTTTGTGGAGTTTACTCAACCCCCGGCACCGGGCTGGTTACCGGGGCTGGGAAAAATCCCTAATTTCCCCCTCCCACAACACGTTTCGTATGCGAGCCGCCTGCTGTTTTCTGATGGTATTCCTTGCCCTACCCCTACTGAGCCAACGCACCGAGGGTATGGCGAGCTACTACGCCGATCGCTTCCACAATCTCCCCACGAGCACCGGTGAGACCTACGATAAAACGGCCCTGACCGCGGCCAGCAAGGAGTATCCCTACGGTACGGTCCTGGAAGTGACCGAGGTCGTCAGCGGGAAAAAAGTACAAGTACGGGTCAACGATTGCGGCCCCCACCACCCCGACCGCATCATCGACCTGAGCCGGGCGGCCGCCACCGAGATCGGGCTGCTGCGCAAAGGAACGGCCCGCGTACGCCTGCGCGTCGTAGAAACCAGCGACCTCGGGCCGACCTGCGAACGAGAGTCCCGGGCCCAGACCGCACCTGCGTCCCCGCCCGCCGCCCCCGTCGCTAAGGGCAAAGAAGGGAAGAAGAAAAAACGGGTAGTGGCTCCCGACGCTATGCTATTCGGCGTGCAGGTGGGTGCCTTCGGGAGTGCCGAAAACGCCGCCTCCCTGGTCGACCGCCTCCGCGCGGCCGGATTTGAGGATGCCTGGTCGGTACGGGTCGGCCGCATCAACCGCGTCTTCACCGGTAAGTACTATTTCCAGGATGAGGCCGAGGAGCTCAAACTCAAAGTGCGTCAGGCGGGGTTTAAGGGCGCTGCCGTCCGGCGGGTACAGTAGGCTGGGTGGATTATCAACTACGCATCGCCTCCACCGGGTCCATCCGGGCGGCAATCAGGGCCGGTACCAGACCCGCCAGAATGCCGACGACCGCCGAAAGCACCACCCCCGTAATGGCGTACACCACGCTCAGGTAAATCTGGAAGCCGGGCAGAAAGCCGTTGAGGATGGTGGTGATACCTACCACCATGAGCAGGCCCATCACCCCACCGATGATACAGAGGATGATTGACTCGGTCAGAAACTCCAGCAGGATAATGTACTGCCGGGCGCCCAACGCCTTCTTTACCCCGATCAATCCGGTACGCTCCTTCACGCTGACGAACATGATGTTCGCCACGCTGATCGCACCGACCAGGATCGAAAAGCCGCCGATGACGAAACCGATGATGTTTAGTACGCCGAAGATGTTGCCCAGGGCGTCGGCCGTCATACTGAGCTCGTTCAGGGCAAAATTGTCATCCTCCCGGGGCCGCAGCTCCCGGTTGTTGCGCATGATGCCGCGGATGTCGTCGATGAGCTGGGGCACGGCCACCCCCTCGCGGGCCTTCACTCCGATCGTACCGCCGAAACTGCGTCGGGTCTTCAGGTTGACGAAGCGGCTGGCGTTGTTGTAGCCCACCATGATCGCGTTGTCAAAGTCGAGGGGGTTGATCAGATCGTCGCCACTGGGGGCCAGGGTGGCGATCACCTGATACTTGCGCCCCTGTATCTTGACGTCCTTACCGATGGGGTCGATGGAGCCGAAGAGCTCGTCCGCCATTACGTGACCCAGGATGATCTTATCGGCACCGGTCCGGTATTCGGCCGCCGACCAGTAGCGGCCCCGGTTGATCTCGAGGTTGAATAGCCGGTTGATCTCGAAGGTGGCCACGAAGAGGTAGCCCCCCTCCACGGCCTTTTCGTTGTACTTCACGGTACGGGAGCCGGGCACGGTCCAGTAGGCGACGGTGCTGGCCGTGACCAGTTTTTCTTTCAGGGCCTCATAGTCGTCGTGGTCGGGGAAGGGGCGCTGCACGTAGTCCCACCAGTCGTCGCTATTGTCTTTCCAGGGCCACTTATCCACGTATACGACGTCATTACCCAGCTTGGCCAGGCTACCGGATACGCTGGTCTGTAGGGATTGGACCGCCGACAGCACCCCGATGATACAGAAGATCCCGATCGAGATCCCGAGCAGGGAGAGGAAGGTGCGCAGCTTGTTGCCGGTGAGTTGTGCCCAGGCTTGGCGGAAACTCTCACCCAGGACCCGTGTAATAATCATGTCTTGCTGACTTAGGCGACAAAAGTAAGGGCGGGCGGGGACGCAGGTGCGATGTTTTCGACGAACGGAGAGAGTGCGGGCGTTGCCCTCGGAGTCGGCTTCGCCGGGGAGTCAGGATAGGGCTGAGCTACTCCCCGTGCGCAGCACGACTTTCCGGGCGAAGCCCGTCACTTCCCACTTTTTCCTACCTTTGCCCGCTATTTCAGGCCAAAGAAGACTAAACCAAGGTACGGGATGAGGACGAAACTTTCGCAATTTAAGTTTGAGCTGAACGAAAAACTGATCGCACGCACCCCCAGTAAGCGCCGCGACGATAGCCGCCTCATGGTCGTACACCGGCAGAGTGGTGAGATCGAGCACAAGCAGTTTTCCGATCTGCTGGACTACTACAGCGAGGGGGATACCCTGGTCTTCAATAATACCAAAGTATTCCCCGCCCGCCTCTACGGGCTCAAGGAAAAGACCCAGGCCAGGATCGAGGTTTTCCTGCTGCGGGAGCTCAATAGCCAGGCCCGGCTCTGGGACGTACTGGTGGACCCGGCCCGCAAGATCCGCGTCGGCAATAAGCTGTACTTCAACGATAAGCGGGGGAATAACCGCCTGGTCGCCGAAGTCGTGGACAACACCACCAGCCGCGGCCGTACCATCCGCTTCCTGTACGACGGCCCGAACGACGAATTCACCAAGGAACTGCATTCCCTGGGCAACACCCCCCTGCCGAAGCTCCTCGAACGGGAAGCCGACAGCCGCGACGCCGAACGCTACCAAACGGTCTTCGCCAAGGAGGTCGGTGCCGTAGCCGCCCCCACCGCCGGCCTGCACTTCAGCCGCGAAACCCTGATGCGGATGGAGCTGGCCGGGATCAAGAAAGCCGAAATCACCCTGCACCTGGGCCTGGGCACCTTCCGCGACATCGAGGTGGAGGATCTCAGCAAGCATAAGATGGACGCGGAGTACTTCCGTATCCAGCAACCGGCCGTGGATACGGTGAACGCCACCAAAAAGGACGGCGGGCTGGTCTGCGCCGTAGGCACCACCAGCCTGCGGGCCGTAGAAAACAGCGTCAGTGCCGAGCGACTTCTGGCCACTAACGAGGGCTGGACGAACAAATTCATCTTCCCCCCCTACGATTTTCACATTCCCGACCACCTACTGACGAATTTTCACCTGCCGAAGAGTAGCCTGTTCATTACGACCTGTGCATTCGGGGGCATCGAGCTCATCCTGGAGGCCTACGCTCAGGCCCAGAAGGAGAAGTACAAGTTCTTCGCCTACGGGGATTGTATGCTGGTTATCTGACGGCACCCGTGCGCCGCCGCCCTATACCACGTCCTTGTCCAGCCCGGCTTCCGCTTCCTCGTTGAAATCGCTTAGGGCGATCAGACCGACGAATGTCAGTAGCCCGTTGAAGGCCAGGATCAGGAAGCCGAATTCAAAGCCGTTCAGTAGCACCGCCGAGTAGCGGTCCACCAGGATAGAAACGATGGGGCTGGCCAGGCAGACGATCAGCAGGGCCGGTACCCGCCGGTTGCCGATCAGCACGACCTCCCGCACGTGAAAGCGCGTCAGCAAGCCAAAAGCGAACAGCCCGAGCAGCGGACCGTAAGTGTAGCCCGCCGCCTTGAACAGACTGGTGATGACCGCCTCGTCGTTAATCAGCTCGAAGGCCATGATGACCAAAAAGAGCAGCACCGAAAAGCCGGAGTGCACCAGCAGGCGCTTGCGGTGAGTACGCTCCTCCCGCTCCTCCCCCATGCCCAGAAAGTCGACGCAAAAGGAGGTCGTCAGGGCCGTAAGCGCACTATCCGCGCTGGAGTAGGCCGCCGCTACGATACCCAGCACGAACAGCACCCCGGCCACCGGGGGCAAATTGGTCAGCGCGATGGTAGGGTAGAGCAGATCGGAGCGCTCGGGGATAAGCAGCCCGACATTAGAGGCGTAGATGTACAGGAGGGCCCCCAGCCCGAGGAACAGTAGGTTCGCGAACACGAGTACGATGCTGAAGACGAGCATATTCTTCTGGGCGTCGCGGAAGTTGGGCATGCTGAGGTTCTTCTGCATCATATCCTGGTCCAGGCCGGTCATTACGATCGTAATGAGGGCACCACTGAAGAACTGCTTGAAGAAGTTATTCGGGTCCGTCCACCCCCCCTCGAAAAAGAACCACTGGCCGTAAGCACTCTGCTCCACCAGTTCCACTACCCCGCCCAGCCCGGTATCCAGGGCACCGGCGATATAATAGACCGTAATGCCGGCCGCCAGCAGCATACATACGGTCTGCAGCGTATCGGTGACGATGATGGTCTTGATCCCGCCCCGGAAGGTGTACAGCCAAATCAGTACGATGGTGGTGGCCACCGTAACCGCGAAGGGAATACCCACCGGTGCGGCAACGAACTGCTGCAGTACGATGGCGACCAGGAAAAGCCGGAAGGCCGCCCCGATCGTCCGTGACAGGATGAAGTAAAAGGCGCCGATTTTGTACCCGTGGTAGCCGATGCGGCTGCGCAGGTATTCGTAGATGCTGGTCAGCCCCATGCGGTAGTACAGGGGCAGCAGCACCAGCGCGATGAACAGGTAGCCCAGCAGGTAGCCCAGCACCACCTGCATGTAGCTGAACGCCTGATTGACGCCATCCCCCCCCACGGCCCCGGGGATGCTGATGAAGGTCACCCCCGAAAGGCTGGAACCCACCATGCCGATCGCCACCAGCGGCCAGGGGGATTTACGCCCCCCCACGAAGAAGTCGGCGTTGCTGCTATCCCGCCTGCTCGTCAGGAAGGACACCAGGACCAGGACCGCGAAGTACACGGCCACGATTCCGAGGATGGCAAGGGGGGAAAGGGAGGGGTTCATGCGGCGAGGGGCCGCAATGTAGGGGTAAACGACTAATTCAGCTTCGCCAGCTCGTCCTTAAGGGTTTGGGGGCTCTGCACGCCCGCGGCCCGGAACTTCAGCTCCCCTCGCTGAAAAATCATAGTGGTGGGCATGGCCTGTACGCCGAGCTTCTGGGTGATTTCGGGGTTACGGTCTACGTCAATCTTCACTAGTCGCATGCGGTCGCCCATTTCTTCCTTGAGCTCCTTCAGGATCGGGCTGTAGGCGTGGCAGGGGCCGCACCAGGTGGCGTAAAAATCGATCAGTACGGGCTTGTCGTCGTTTATGAGGTCCTGGAAGGAAGTGGAGGCCATGGGTGGAATTACGATTGGGTAGTAGTGTAATAAGGTGGATTACGGGGGGTAGGTTCTAAGGAGGCTGAGGAGGTTCCGACTGCGTCGAAACGGGCTAAGGCTGAGGTGTGCCGCCCCAGCCTTAGCCTGCTCGCAAAGCGAGCCTCCTTAGCCTTACCTACACCCGCTCCAGAAACTCCTCCTCCGTCATCACCCGTACCGTACCCAGTGCCTCGGCTTTTTTCAGTTTCGAGCCGGGCTTCTCCCCGACCACGAGGATATCGAGCTTGCCGCTGACCGCCGATACGATGGTGGCCCCCGCCGCCTTAGCCCGCTCCTGGGCTTCCTTACGGCTCAATTGCCGGAGGCTACCGGTAAAGAGCATCCGCTTGTTTACGAAGGGCCCTTCGGTTACCCGCGCGGCGGGGCGGTCGGCCTCGGTGGGGCGTACGTTCACGCCCAGCCCTTCCAGTTCGCGGATCTGCTGCCGGTGCAGGGGCACGGCGAAGTAGGCCATCACGTTCTCGGCTACCGTCGGGCCGATATCCTTGATGTTCAGAAACTGAGCTTCCGACCAGTCGGCCAGTTCCAGGGCATGACCGACGTTCTGGGCCAGGAGTTGGCTGGCCTTTTTGCCGAGGTGGTGGATGCTCAGCCCGTGCAGCAGCCGCCAGAGCGGATTCCGCTTAGCGGTTTCGACGCTGGCCCGCAGGTTTTCGGCCGAGCGCTCCCCGAATCCTTCCAGGGCCGCGATATCACCGTAGGGCAGGCGGTACACGTCGACGATGGTGCGCAGCCACCCCCGTTCGTAAAATTGCTCCACGTAGCGGCGGCCCATCCCGTCGATGTCCATGGCTACCTTACTGACGTGGTGGACGATGCGCTGCAGGTTCTGCGCCCCGCACACGCAAACGGGGCACCGCCAGGCTGCCTCCCCCGGGGCCCGTACCAGAGCTACCTGCTCTTCCGTATCGTTCACCGGGCAGGTCCGGGGCCATGCGATGGGCGTCTCGCTGCCATCGCGCAATTCTTCCAGTGGCTTGACGATGTAGGGGATGACGTCACCGGCCCGTTCCAGCAGCACGTGATCGCCGAGTCGGAGGTCCTTTTCCCGGATGAAGTCTTCATTGTGCAGGCTCACGCTACCGATCATCACGCCGGCCAGCGCGACGGGTTCGGTTTTGGCCACCGGGGTGATGGTCCCGATCTTACCCACCTGGTACTCTACCTTCAGCAGGCGGGTGGTAGCCTGGCGGGCGGCGAATTTGTAGGCGCTGGCCCAGCGGGGGTGGTGACTGGTGTAGCCGGCCCGTTCCTGTAGGTGTAGCTCGTCCACCTTCACGACCATACCGTCGATCTCGTAGGGGTAGTCTTCCCGTTGATCTTCCCACTTCGTACAGAAGGCGGCCGCTTCCACGATATCCCTGGTTTGGGTCCGTTCGTAGCCGGCGGCGGGTACTTTGAAGCCGAGTTCGGCCAGTACGTCCAGCGCCCGGGTGTGGGTACCCAGGGCCTGTACGGCATCGTTACCCTCCGCATTGGTGCCGTAACCAAAACTGTAGATGAAAGCTTCCAGGCGGCGTTCGGCGGCCTCGGTCGGGGACTTCATTCGCAGGCCACCGGTAGCGGTATTGCGGGGGTTGGCGAACAGGGGTAGGTCGGCGGCGGCGCGCCGCGCGTTGATCGCGGCGAAGCGGTCCTTGCGGATGATCACTTCCCCCCTCAGCTCGACCCGCCGGAGCCCGTAGCGGCTGAACTCGGCGGTCAGGGGGACCGAGCGGATCACCCGGGCATTGTGCGTGATTTCTTCCCCCAGTACCCCGTTGCCCCGGGTAGCGGCCCGCACGAGGCGATCGTTTTCGTAGACTAGGGCGATGGTACCCCCGTCGAACTTCGGTTCTACGGCATAGGATAGCGGATCGGACTCTTCCATATGGAGCATCCGCTTCACCTGACGGTCGAACTCGGCCAGATCATCGGCATTGTAGCTATTGCCCAGGCTCAGCATGGGGGTCAGGTGGGGCACGCTCCGGAAGTCACCCGAAAGGTCGCTACCCACCCGCTGGCTCGGGCTGTCGGCGGTGACGAGATCCGGGTGAGTTTCCTCCAGATCGAGCAGCATCCGGTATAGCCGATCGTACTCGGCGTCCGAAATGAGGGGATCGTCCATCACGTAGTAGCGCCACTCGTGGAAGCGCAGCAGGGAGCGCAATTCCGGCAGGGCTTCGGGGGCGGGGACGCGGGGTGCGGAGTTGACCCGGTCGCGGGAGCGCTCGAATAACTCCCGTTGTTCTTCCTTGCTATACATAGGGGGGGATTAGAAGTCTTCTTCCGAACGATCATTCCCAGTCTCCGGCAGGGTGATGAGGACCTCCTCGATCCGGCGCTTGGTAGCTTCCATCACCTGGAAGCGGTAGCCCTCGGTGACGACCTCCTCCCCCGATTCGGGAAGGTGGCCGAGTAGTTCGAGGACCAGGCCGGCCAGGCTTTCCGCTTCCCCCTTTACGGCGGAAAAGGTCGTCGTATCCAGATTCAGCACCCGGTACACGTCGCTAAGCATGGTCTTGCCGGGGAATACGAAATTGAAATCGTCGATGCGTTGGTACACGATGGGTTCGTCTTCGTCGAATTCGTCGTGAATGTCGCCGATCACCTCCTCGAGCACATCCTCCAGTGTGACGATGCCCTCGCTGCCGCCGTATTCGTCGACTACGATGGCCATGTGGGTCTTTTCGGTCTGGAACTCCTTCAGGAGGTCGCTGATCTTTTTGTTTTCCGGGACGAACAGGATGTCCTCACGTACCAGGGCCGTCCACCTGAAGTCGGGCGGCTCGTGGCGGTGGCCGAGCAGGTCCTTTACGTACAGCAGCCCCTTCACCTTGTCGAAATCTTCTTCGTACACGGGAATACGGCTGTAGCTGGATTCCCGGATCACGGCCACCAGCTCCTGGTAATCGATCCGGTAATCCACGGCCACCACGTCACTGCGGGAGCGCATAATCTGCCGTACGGTCTTATTGTTAAACTTGACGATACGTTTGAGGATGTCCACGTCCTGCCGCTGCACGTCTTCCCCCTGTTCGTCGGTGCTGACCGTCAGGTCGATGGCCTCGTCGATGTCTTCCTGGCTCGCCGCGGCCGCGTCCAGGGTGTGGTGCTCCAACCGTCGCTCGATGAACCCGGCCCCCTCTACCAGGCTGGAGCTGAGGGGATGAAAGGCCCGCAGCAGCAGCCCGATGGGGCGGGCCATCGTAGTGGCTAACTGGACCTTGTTATAACTGGCGTAAACCTTTGGCGCCACCTCCCCGAACAGGACCAACAGGAAGGTGACGCCGATCACGGTGATCGTAAAACTGATGCCCGCCGCCAGCCCCGTTTCGGAAAAACGCCGCAGAAATGCCGCCTGCTCCTGCAGACCGGCCGCCCAGGTGACGAACATCTCTTCCGGGAAGAGGAGGCGAAGGATAATTTCCGACACCAGCACGATGGCGATGTTGATGAAATTATTGGCGATGAGAATGGTCGCGAGCAGCATACGCGGCTTCTCCCGTAGCTCGTACAGCAACGTCCGCGCGGGGTGGTTCTCCTGCTCCAGCGTTTCGTAATCGTTAGCGGTCAGGGAGAAAAAGGCGACTTCCGAACCCGATACGAGCCCGGACAGCGCCAGTAAGCCCGCAATGCCGGCAAAACCCAGCCAGATTTCTAAGCCCGTAGCCACGAGTAGCGGCAGGGAACAGGTAGATAAAAAAGGCTCCGAGAGGTTCAACGTGAGATTTGGGTGTCCGACAAAGATAGGGGGCCGGCTAGAACGGTAAATCTTCCTCCGGTTGCATGGGCGGGGGGGAGGAAGAATCCGCTGCCGCTTCCGGCTTGTCCTTACGACCGTCGAGGACCCGAATCACGGCGGCCACGACTTCGGTGGTCTTACGGGGGTTCCCGTCCTTATCCTCCCACTTTCGGTGGGTGAGCTTCCCCTCGATATAGACCAGCGACCCCTTCCGGGTGTACCGCTGTACCCGCTCGGCCAGGTGCCGCCAGGCCACCACGTCGTGCCACTGGGTTTCTTCCTGCCACTCCCCCGCCCGGTCCTTGTAATTTTCGGAAGTGGCGATCCCCAGGCGGGCTACCGGGGTACCGTTGCTGAGGGTACGGATTTCGGGGTCGGAGCCCAAACGGCCGACCAGCGTGACCCGGTTAATCATGCGATTCTACTTTGCCACAAAGCTACCGAACCGGGCGGCTACAGATCGAACGTGAGGGCGCGATCTTCCCGGTACCGTAAGATAAGCCGGGGAACGGCGTATTCGCTCAGGCGATCTTCGTCTACCAGGAGTACATCCTCCCGGGGTGGCCCGGTGAGGGCGGCCCAGCTGAAGCGATAGAATATGGCGTGAATGCGCTGGTGGCTGAGCTGATGACGGTACACCCGGCTCTTGCGTTCGTAGCTAATTTGATGGGTAGGCAACCATTCCGGCCAGTCTTCCAGTCCGATGATGTCATCCAGAGAGGAGTGTGGGTTCGGGGTTTCCACCAGGGGATACTCATGCAGCCCCCTCCAGATACCCGCTTCGTCCCGTCGGCGGATGAGGGTTTGTCCGGCCGGGTTGGAAACCACCAAATAGTGAAAATACCGGTCGCGGACCCTGGCCTTTTCTTTTTTTGCGGGCAGCTCATATACCCGATCCGTAGCGAGGGCGGCGCAGGAGGCGGAAAGCGGGCAGCGGGGGCAATCCGCCGCGCGGGGGGTACAGACGAGTGCCCCGAAGTCCATAATGGCCTGATTGTAGCGGGCGGGGTCGCAGGTGCCGAGTGCCCGGTCGGCCAACAGCTGGAAGTGGCGCCGGCCCCGGGTGCCCTCCGTGGAGGAGCCGTCTCCGGTGTAGCGACTCAGGACGCGAAATACGTTTCCGTCCAGTACGGCTACGGGCTCCCCGAAGGCAAAAGAGGCAATGGCGGCGGCGGTGTAGGGGCCTATCCCCGGCAGCTTGAGTAGGTCGGAATAGGTGGATGGGAACGTGCCACCATGATCGGCAACTACTATCCGGGCCGCGCGCAGTAAATTCCTGGCCCGGGAGTAATACCCTAAGCCCTCCCAGAGCTTCATGACCCGACCGTCTTCGGCGGCCGCTAAGTCAGCGACGGTAGGAAAGGCCGCGACGAAGCACTCGAAGTAAGGGCGGCCCTGCTCCACCCGGGTTTGTTGCAGGATGATCTCACTCAGCCAGACGCGGTAGGGGTCGGCCTCCCGTTTCCAGGGCATCGGGCGACGCTCCGGGCGGTACCAGTTCAGCAGACCACGGCGGAAGGAGTCCCAGTCGGGCGTATGCATGACCAGTAAAAGGGGTGGCCCCGTACTTTAGTTGCGTGGGGCTACTTCTCCCGGAGCCGGCCGTACTGGCGGGCGATCTGGGCTTTGAGGTCTTTGCGGGCAAAGAAAATGCGACTCTTGACGGTGCCGAGCGGGAGCATGAGGTGGTCGGCGATCTCCTGGTACTTGAAGCCCTGGTAGTGCATCAGAAAGGGGATGCGCGTAGAATCTTCCAACTCGTCGATCATCTGCGTCAACTCCTTGATGAGCATGTTGCTGTCGGCATCGTTCTCAATGGCGTGGGATCCTGAGTTGAGGTAGTACAGGTTGTCCGTATTATCCATGATGGTATTGGCCTTCATCTTCTTCCGGTAATTGTTGATGAAGATGTTCTTCATGATGGTGAAGAGCCAGGCCTTCAGGTTGGTCCCCTGCCGGAATTTGTCCCGATTCGTGATCGCGCGGAACGCCGTCTCCTGATAGAGGTCCTTAGCGTCATCCGAGTTCTTGGTCAGATTGTAGGCGAAGGAGTGGAGGAGGGTCGATTGTTGGTCGAACTGACGGAAAAAGTCGATTTGCGTCATGGGGCGCGGTTGGTTTTGTGGAACCAAAAATAGGCGATGGCTCCATACAATGCAATAATCACAGCCAACTTATTGTGATTGTAATTCACGCACAGAGAAAGAATATAGTTTAAATCATTGTTATTAAGCGAATTACACATATTAGTATAAACTGATCGGAGATAAATTTTTCAAAAAAAAATGAAAACTACCGTGTAGATACAAGAAAACCCACCCTCCGGGCGTGGAGGGTGGGTTTGTTCATTGAATCCGGAGGGCTATTCCTCTACGTAGCGGACGTCGTCGAACTCCGCGGCAAGAACCTTGAGGACGTTCATGATCGTCTCCTCCTCCAGGTCGGTGCGGCGGACGAGGTCTTCCGGGCTGGTTTCGATGACGGAGCGGGCGGTATCCAGGCCGATCCCCTTGAGGGCGTCAATGACCCAGCTATCGATCTCATCGCTGAACTCATCCAGGTCTACGTCGTCGATCTCGACTTCATTGTTCCGGTACACGTCGATCTCGAAGTCTACCAGGCGGCTTGCCAGTTTGATATTAGTACCTCCCTTACCGATGGCCAGACTGACCTGGTCGGGCTCCAGGAAGACCTTGGCCCGGCGGTTATCCATGTCCAGGTCAATATTCGTGACCCGGGCCGGCGTCAGGGAACGCTGAATGTAGAGGTTGGTGTTGTTGGTGTAGGGGATGACGTCAATGTTCTCCTGGTTGAGCTCACGTACGATGCCGTGAATGCGGGATCCCTTCATACCGACACAGGCTCCGACGGGGTCAATCCGGTCGTCGTAACTCTCCACCGAAACTTTGGCGCGCTCGCCCGGAATACGGACGATGCCCCGGATCGTGATGAGGCCGTCTTCGATCTCCGGGACTTCCTGCTCCATTAGTTTGGCCAGGAAGCGCTCGTCGGTCCGGCTGACGATCACCACGGGGTTGTTGTTGCGCATCTCTACTTCCTTGATCACGCCGCGGACCATATCGCCCTTACGGAAGTAGTCGCCACGGATGGTTTCGGTGCGGGGCATGACGAGTTCGCGCCCATTGGCGTCGTCGATGACGAGGACTTCCCGCTTCAGGATCTGCTGCACTTCGCAGAGGACGAGCTCCCCGACGCGCTCGGTGTAGCTACGGTAGATCTCGTCTTTCTCCAGGTCCATGATCCGGCTGATCAGCGTCTGCCGGGCGGCCATGATGCTGCGGCGACCAAAATCATTGAGGAAGAGTTGCTCGTAGCACTCCTCCCCGATCTCGTAGTCTTCGTCGATGGCGATCGCCTCCGAATAGGAGATTTGGGACAGATCGTCGGTTACTTCGCCATCGGGGACGATCTCCCGCACCCGCCACAGTTCGAGGTCGCCCTTGTTGGCGTTGACGATGATGTCGAAGTTCTCGTCGGTAGTGAACTTCTTTTTGATGAGGGTACGGAACACGTCCTCGAGTACCCGTACCATAGTCGGGCTGTCGATGCTCTTACCGGAGCTGAATTCCTTGAAGGTCTCTACGAGGTTCATCATGGCTAGAAAGAAATTTTAACGATGGATTTTTTGATGGCGTCAGTGGCAATGGTGATGTCTTCGACCACCGTCTTTTTTCGCTTGCCTTCTTTGATACGCCGTTTGGCTTCAAGCACGATCTCGGCGGGGTCGGCCTGTTTGAGTTGCCCGCTGTAGATTTCCCCGTCCGTTGTCGTCACTTCCAGCGTACGGCCTACGTTTTTGACGTACTGCCGGTGGAACTTCAGGGGGCGGTCTACCCCGGGGCTGCTGACGTTGAGGATATACTCCTCGCCCAGGGGCTTTTCTTCGTCCAGAAAACCTTCCAGGTAGCGACTGATGCGCTGGCACTTGGCGAACGTCATGCCGCTGTCGCTGTCGACGAACACGTCGAGGGTTTTATTGGACTGCCTGATTTCTACCACGTAGCAGTCGTTCAGGTCCTCCTCCAGTTCGAAGTACCGTTCCAGTAAGTTAGCGATAGTTGCTTCCATAATCAACTTTGCACCTGCGTCCCCGCAAAAAAAAGAGGGAATCTCGCGATTCCCTCTCCTGCTTTTTACGGCCTTGTCAGGCAAAGATAACGCTTTGCCGGAACATTGGTTGAACCCTACTCGAGCTCGGGCAGAATGACCTGATCGATCAGGTGGATGACTCCGTTGGTGCCCTGAATGTCGGTCATGATGAAGTTGATCTCGGTGCTATCGGCACTGATGAGTACCGGGGGTAGTGCATTGCCGTCCGCATCCTCGCCGATATTTACGGTGAAGGGGGTATCACTGAAGGAACTGGCTCCGGCCGTAGCGATCTCCATATCGTTCATCAGCATGGAAGATTGCACGTTGCTGCCGATCAGCACGTGGTAGAGCAGCAGATTCGTCACCGTATCCTGGCTGAACGTAGCCAGGGTATCCATAGCGGCGGCGAAGGCGGCGTTGACGGGGGCGAAAACGGTGTAGGGACCGTCCATCATCAGATCGTCGACCAGATTGGCATCAGCGAGGAGCATTTCCAGGCTGTCGGTTTCCATCGCTTTCACGACGAAATCGACGATGTCCTGCATTTCCAGCACGTCGTCGATGGCGTGGACTACACCATTGGTGCCGATCACATCGGCTACGACCACGTTGGCTTCCGCGTTGAGGGTGACCGCATCGCCATCTTTACTCACCAATAGGGATAGATTCGTCGTGTCGGGGCCGGCGGTGCTTAGGGTGGTAGGGAACGACTGTCCGCCGGGGATGTCGCCGGCCGTCATACCCATACCTAGTACGTGGTAAAGCAGTAGGCTGGTCAACGCTTCGTCGGTCACCGTAGCGAGATTAATTCCGCTCGCGGCAAAGGCATCGTCGGTCGGCGCGAATACGGTATAGTCGCCACCGCCGTCTACGTCCTCCCTCAGCACCTCATCCAGGCCTACGCGCTCCAGTGCGCTGAGTAGCGTGGTGAAGCGGCCATCGAGTACGGCCCGGTCTACGAGGGTGGGGGGCATCAGCACGTTATCGATCACGTGAATGATGCCATTGACGGCGATGATGTCGGCGTTCACCACGTTGGCCATATCGCGGAGCCGGATGGTGCTACCGTCGTTGTCGATGATCAGGGGGACGCTCGTTCCTCCGGCACCTTCGGTATTCAGGGTGTTGGCTTCGGTACGTCCGTCTTCGATTTCGTCCGACTCGATGAGGGCGCCGGAGATAACGTGGTAGCGAAGAATATCAGCCAGGTCTTCATCGGATACGCTGCTAAGGTCGATACCAGCCGAAGCGAAGGCATCATCGGTCGGAGCGAATACGGTGAGCACGCTGGAGGGAACGTCGAGGGCCAGGTCGAGACCGGTGCGTTCCAGGGCCGCGGCCAGGGTGGAGAACTGCGGATCATCGGCGACGATATCGGTAACGGTGCCGATGACGGGGTTATTGGGAGTGTCGTCATCTTCGCCACAGGCGGAGAAGCCCAGCACGATCAGGCCGAGTAGAACGAGGAGAAAGGGTGAGGTAAGGCGCATATTGAGTTGCTATCGAATTTTGGTTTCGGTTTCTAGGGAAGCCAGTTGGTTATCAGGCGTACCAGTTCAACGAAGCAACCCAGGAAAACGCTGCTGGTTCGCACTAATCATGCTGAACGGCCGGCTGGTTCCAATCCCTATTCCCCTCCTGTCGTTCCAGATACGTTATGGCGTCCTGAATGCTGAGGAAGAAGCGCTCGGCGCCTAAGCGATCCATCAGGCCGGACCGGAAGAGGGTATCCCGCACCGGACCGATCACCCCGCAGAGGTGAAGGTCGATCCGGCGCTCCCGCAACGTCTGCCAGAATTGCTCCAGGGCATACAGCCCCGATGTGTCGATATCGTGAATGGTGTGCGCGTCCAGTAGTACGTGGCGGAGCGCAGCGCCCTTCGCGTCGACCAGTTCCAGGAGTCGATCCCCAAAAAACTCGGCATTCCCGAAGTAGAGCTCGGCATCGAAGCGAACGATCAGCAGATCGGGCCGGTCCTCCGCCTCGGTGAAGCGGTCCAGGTTGCGGAAGGCATTCGTGTGGGGGATGCGGCCGAGAGCCGCCAGGTGGGGGCGGGCGGCCCGCCAGTACACGAAAACCAGGGACAGCAGCACCCCTCCCGCGATGCCGTACTGCAGACCGGCGAAGAGGGTGAATGCGAGGGTCACCAGTAGAACGGCGAGTTCCCGTGGGGCGAGTTTGCCCAGTCGTCTCATTTCCCCTAGGTCGAACAGCTTACCGACGCTGAAAATGATCACCGCCGCCAGCATGGACAACGGAAGGTAATAGAACAGTTGCGTGAAAAAGAGAAGTACCGCCGCAAGCAGGCCCGCCGCCGTCAGGCTACTTACGGCGGTCACCCCTCCCCCCTCTTCCACGACCGCCGACCGGCTAAAACTGGCCGAACTGGGGATAGCACCGAAAAAACTGCCGGCTAGTTTAGAGACTCCCAGCGCGACCAACTCCCGGTTCGGCCGGACCCGATAGTAGCTGTGGTGAGTGGCCAGCGACTTCCCGATGGAAAGCGTCTCGATAAAACTGATTAGCGCCAGTACGAGGGCCGCGGGAAAGAGACCGGCCCAGGGAACGGCAGCGAGGTTCGGGAGCGTAAGGGAAGGGAGGCCACTCGGCACGTCGCCCACCACGGCAATACCCAACGCATCCCACCGAAAGACGTAAACCAGCCCGGTAGCCAGCACGATCCAGAGCAGCATGGTGGGAAAGCGCGGGGCAACGGCCCGACCTACGATGAGTAAGATCAGGGTACCTACCCCCATTAGCGTGGTGGGAAGATGGAGGGTCGAAACGTAGCGAAAGAGAGCCAGGGCGGTTTCGTGAAACTGATCGGTCCGTGGCATCTTCAGCCCGAGCAGGGGCCGAAGCTGGGAAGAAATGATGAGCACCGCCGCCGCGGAAACGAAGCCGGACAACACCGGCCGACTCAGCAGCGTGACCATCCCTCCCAGCCGAAATAAACCAAATAGCAACTGAATCACCCCGGTGAGCCCGGCCAGTAGAACGGCGTAAGCAATAAACGTACCGCTACCTACTTCGGCCAAGCTGCTGAGCCCGTTGAGACACAATAGACTAGCCAAGGCCGTGGGGCCGACATTCACGTGGGGAGTACTGGCCAGCAGACCGTACACTACCATGGGTACCAGCGCCGCGTACAAGCCGTAGACGGGGGGAACCCCGGCCAGTACACCGTACGCAATGGACTGAGGAATCAGGATTACCCCGACGGTCAATCCGGCAACTAGGTCACGACGAAACCCCGCGGTTCCGTAAGTAGGGGGGCGGGAAAAGAACACGGGCCGGTCAGACGTCGATGGCCTCCGTAGCCAGGATATCCGCTACCTTGTCCTGCACGTTCACTACCCGGTCGAACCCGCGTGACTTCAGTATACTACTGGCGATAGTCGAGCGGTAGCCACTGCCACAGTGAATATGGTAGGTATGCTCCGGATGTAACCGTGAGGTGGCGGTGGAGAACGTACTCAGGGGAATATTGCGGGCCTCCCGCAGGTGGCCGGCGGCAAACTCGCTGGGTTTGCGCACGTCGAGAATATTCCGGGCGGAGTCAGCCCGGAGCTCGCGGGCCCCGATAGTATCGATCCGGTCGGTCTCCCCACCGTACTCCCGCCAGGTATCCATACCGCCGTCCAGGTAACCCAGGGCGTTATCGTAGCCGACGCGGCTGAGGCGTTCCACGGCTTCGGCTTCTCTACCGGGGTCGGTGACCAGGAGAATGGGCTGTTGCAGATCGGATATGAGTTCGCCCACCCAGGGGGCAAAGCTTCCGTCGATGCCGATGAAGATGCTATTGGGAATGAATTCCTTTACGAATTCTTCCTTGGCGCGTACGTCCAGGATCAGCGCCATCTCGCGATTGGCAATCGCTTCGAAGCGTTCGGGGGAAAGCGGCACGGCACCCCGGGCCATGACGTCCTGGAATGCGGCGTAGCCCCGCTTATTCATCCGCACGTTTTCCCCGAAGTAGGCCGGCGGGGGCAGCAGGCCTTCGGTCACCTCCTGGATGAACTCCTCGCGGGTCATATCCCGGCGCAGGGCGTAGTTGGTTTGTTTCTGGTTACCGAGGGTATCGGTAGTTTCCCGGCTCATCTTTTTACCGCAGGCCGAACCGGCCCCGTGGGCGGGGTAGACGATCACATCATCGGGAAGCACCATGATCCTGCGGCGCAGACTATCGAACAGTAGGCCAGCCAGGTCCTCGGTCGTCAGGGCGCCCTTTTGCTGGGCCAGGTCGGGGCGGCCGACATCCCCGATGAATAGAGTGTCACCGGAGAAAATAGCGTGGGGGCGTCCGTATTCGTTCAGGAGCAGATAGGTGGTGCTCTCCAGCGTATGGCCGGGGGTGTGCAGAACGCGGATGACCAGATCGCCCAGTTTGAATTCCTCCCCGTCCTTAGCTTCGTACTTATCGTAGTTCGTCTTGGCCCCCGGGCCGTAGACGATCGTGGCACCGGTCTCCCGGGCCAGGTCCAGGTGACCGCTCACGAAGTCGGCGTGAAAGTGCGTTTCGAAGATATACTTGATCGTATCACCGGACTTCCGGGCCCGTTCCAGGTAGGGTTCGGGGCTCCGCAGCGGATCGACGATGGCGGCTTCCCCCTGGCTGGATATATAGTACGCACCCTGTGCCAGACAACCGGTGTAAATCTGCTCGATATTCATGATGATGGGGGGTTGGTTGGTTGAATCACCATGGGAAGGTGCGGGCCCCCCGATTGGTTGAATGCCTACTCGCCGCAGGGGGTGAGCTCGTAGTGGGTATGGTTGACACTACGGGCGTAACGGTATTCGTCGATGTATTCCCGCAGGTCGAAGTCCCGTTTCCCGTAGGTCGGCGTGTAGCGCGCCCGGTCCCAGAATAGCGTTTGGGGGTCCGTGGCCCGGGGATCGCCGGTCCGCTCCATCCATTCGCTTAGTTCATCGGACAGGCGATCTTGGGCGGCGGCATATTCGTCCTGCCCGGCTACGTTGTGGAGCTGGTGCGGATCCTCACTCAGGTCGTACAGTTCTTCGGCGGGCCGTTTGGCGAAGGCCAGCTCGTAGTAGTCGCGATCATCCCCCGTGGGCTGGCGGCCGTCCAGGATGAGCATTTTCGTGATGGAATTATCCACGTCGCCGTAGGCGCCAACGCTCAGTACGGCTTCGGGGTCGCCGGCGGGCCAACGGTCGGGGAAGAAATTACGGATGTAGAGAAATTCGTCATTCCGGATGGCCCGAACCGGATAGCTCGCCGAATCCTTCCGTACCTGGGCGTGGCGTTCGCGCTCGAGAAATACCCGATCGTCTCCGGTCACCTCCGGGTCGGTTAGTTGATCCAGGATGCTGGGGAGTTCCATCTCCGCCGGCACCTGCGCTCCGCCGCCCCCCGCCGGGGTAGCCGCCTCGATGAAGGTAGCCGCCAGTGAGGCCAGGTTAACGAAGGAATGCCGTACGGTACCCGCCGGTATCCGCTCCGGCCAGTGGGCCACGAAGGGCATCCGCGTACCCGCGTCGTACAGATTGGCCTTGGCCCGGGGGAAGGGCATCCCGTTGTCGCTCGTCACGATGATCAGGGTGTTGTCGAGCTCTCCGCGGGCCTCCAGCAGGTCGACGACCTCACCGATGTGGCGGTCGAAGCGTTCCACCTCGGCGTAGTAGTCGAGCATATCGTTGCGCACACAGGGCAGATCGGGGAAGAAGGGGGGCACCTCCACGCTGTCCATTTCCATACCGGTGTGCGCCCCCAGGTTGCGGATGTACCGGCGGTGGGGGTCGCTGCTACCGAACCAGTAGGCGAAGGGTTGCCCCTCCTGCCGGGCTTCCAGTAGGTTGGTGATGTCGCCGTAATCCTTCCCGGCCGGGTTGTGCTCCCAGCCGTTGCTCTTCCAGTCGCCCGGGGCCCACCCCTTCTGGTCGTGACCGACGAGGTAGCCCGCTTTTTCGAGCTCTTCGGTGTACACGACCGTCCCCGCCGGAAAGTCCGACCAGAGGTTTCCCATCACCCCGTTCTGGTGGGGGTAGCGCCCGGTGAGGATGCTGGCGCGGGAGGGGGAACAGCTCGGACTCGCCGTGTACGCATTCGTGAACAGCATGCCGCCCGCGGCCAGCCGGTCGAAATTCGGCGTCTGCACCACCGGGTCGCCGTACACCCCGGCGTGGGGGTAGGACCAGTCATCGGCAATGAAGAGGATGATGTTGGGAGGGCGTTGAGTAGGAGGGTTGCTGGGTTGATATGCGGTACTTGCGAGAGAGATAGTTCCTACAATCCGCGCAGAAGTGCGAGCAAAATGAGCTAACACGAAAATGAGTGTTGGAATAAACAGGTAGAACTTCATTTGAGTAAGTTACTATGTATTGCCCTCACCCCCTAGCCCCCTCTCCATGGGAGAGGGGGAGTTTGAATTATAGTATACGAAGGCTATAAGTTTTTCCACAATATGCTTCGAAGAGACTCCCCTCTCCTTCGGAGAGGGGCCGGGGGTGAGGGCACCCTACGGCACCTCCACCACATTCAGTACCCGCCCGATGACGTCCTCCTGCCGGATATTTTCGGCCTCGGCCTCGTAGGTCAGCCCAATGCGGTGGCGCAGTACGTCTTCGCAGACGGCGCGCACGTCTTCGGGGGTCACGTAGCCGCGGCGCTCCAGGAAGGCGTGGGCCTTGGCGGCCAGGGCCAGGTTGATGCTGGCGCGCGGGCTGCCGCCGTAATTGATCAGGGGCTTGAGGTCTTCCAGTCGGTATGCCTCCGGCTCGCGGGTAGCGAAGACGATGTCGATGATGTAGCGCTCGATCTTATCGTCCATGTAGATCTTGCGGACGCTCTCCCGGGCGTGGAGGATGTCTTCCGGGCTCGCCACGGCATCTACCCGTTCGAAGCTACCGGCCAGGTTACGCTGGATGATGATGCGCTCGTCTTCCCGCGTCGGGTAGCCGATGTTGACCTTGAGCATGAAGCGGTCCGTCTGGGCTTCGGGCAGGGTGTAGGTCCCCTCCTGGTCGATGGGGTTTTGGGTAGCCAGCACTAGGAAGGGTTCTTCCAGCACGAAGGTATCCGAGCCGATGGTCACCTGTCGCTCCTGCATGGCCTCCAGCAGGGCCGACTGCACCTTGGCGGGCGCGCGGTTGATCTCGTCGGCCAGCACGAAGTTGGCGAATACCGGCCCCTTACGGACGCTGAAGTCGTTCAGGGTTGGGTTGTAGATCATGGTCCCCACGATGTCGGCGGGCAGCAGGTCGGGCGTAAACTGGATGCGGCTGAAATCGGCGCTTACCGTCTGGGCCAGGGTTTTGATGGCCAGCGTTTTGGCCAGCCCCGGTAGTCCTTCGAGCAGGATGTGGCCCTTACTGAGCAGCCCGAGTAGCAAGCGGTCGATCATATTTTCCTGACCGACGATCACCTTGGCCGTTTCCCGCCGGATGCGTTCGACGACCTCACTATCCTGGCGAATCTGCTGGTTCAGGGCTTCAATGTCTACACTTGGCATGCGGCGTTCGGTTTTGGGGGCGGCGGGGCGCGGGTGCAAGGTAAGTCGAGCGTCCGACGGTTTAAGGCGTCCGACGCCTTAAACCGTCGGACGGTTGTACGAAAAAAATGCAACCCCCGCAAGTATAAACGGTTATCTGCAATTCAACCTACCTATTATATGCCACGAACCGACGTAAACACCCTGGGAGAATTCGGCCTCATCGATCACCTGACCGACCGTTTCGGGAGCAGCCGGCAGAGCACCGTTCTCGGGGTGGGGGACGACGCCGCCATCATTGCCGGGGGAGAAGAGCAAATCGTCATCACCACTGACATGCTCGTGGAGGGTATCCACTTCGACTTCACCTATACCCCCCTCAAACACCTGGGCTATAAGGCCGTGGTGGTCAATCTTTCCGACGTGGCGGCCATGAACGCCCGCCCGGAGCAGATCACCTTCAGCATGGCCCTCAGCAACCGCTTTTCCGTAGAGGCCCTCGACGAGCTCTACGCCGGGGTCCGGGCAGCCTGCGAACAGTACGGCGTCGACCTGATCGGGGGGGATACCACGAGCTCGACGAAGGGACTCATCATCAGCGTGACGGCCATCGGGCGGGCCCCCGCCGGGCGCATCGTCCGGCGCAGTGGGGCGAAGGTGGGCGACCTCATCTGCATTACCGGCAACCTGGGCGGTGCCTACCTCGGGCTGCAGCTGCTGGAACGGGAAAAGCAGGTCTTCAAAGACAATCCCGACATGCAGCCTGACATGGGGGAGTACGCCCCCTACCTGTTGCAACGCCAACTCCGGCCTGAGGCCCGCACCGATATGGTCGACACCTTCGCGAAGGAGGGCATCGTGCCGACGGCCATGATTGACATCAGCGACGGGCTGGCCAGCGAGTTATTCCACATCTGTAAGTCATCCGGAGTCGGGGCCATCATTGAGGAGAGTGGCGTGCCCATCCACAACGATGCCCAGCTACAGGCCCTGGAGTTCAACCTGGACCCCATCACCACGGCCCTTAGCGGCGGGGAGGACTACGAGCTGCTCTTCACCATCGACCCGAAGGATACCGAGAAGATCCGCTTCCTACCCGATATCTACATCGCCGGCGAGATCGTCCCGAAGGAGGATGGCGTGAAACTCCATACCAAGGGGGGAAACATTCACCCCATCCAGGCGCAGGGGTGGAACCATTTTTAACGCGATTTGCAATCGCCACAGGAAGCCGCAATTTGTAGTTGAGTGCTCCCGTACCGCCGGCGCGACCACAGGTCGCCCTGTGCTTTCGCAACCATAGGTTGCGTTTTACTCCACCGGCACCCGCAGCTTCACCACGAACTCATCGCCCACCGTAAAGGCCAGCCAGGGCCCCTCGATACCGAATTCCTCCCGGTCGACGGTCATCCGCCCGGTGAACGTCCCCCCATCGGCGCTCGGCTCGAAGGTAAAGGGTAGCGGTTTGGCTTTGCTCACCCCGTGCAGCGTCAGGGTGCCGTTGGCTACGTACCCTTCGGCGGTAGGTTCGAAATCCGTAGCTACGTAAGTGATCTTCGGATAGTGCTCCACGTCGAACCAGGCCTCACCGCGGGCGTGTCTATCCTTGGTCGTGTTTCCCGTTGCGATAGTCGCGGCATCCACGCTGACATCCATACGGGCCGAACCCAAATCGTCCGGATCGAAGACGATGTTCCCGCTCAGCCCGCGGAAGGTTCCTTCGGCCCCGCTGCCGTCGAAGGCGATCACGTAGTCATCGGTGATGGTATAGTTAGCGGCACGGTAGCGGCTCACGCCCATCAGCGTAAGCAGGGAAAGAACCAAAAAAGTGGGGCGGGCGTACATAGGAGTGGGCTATAGCCTAATAAACGCCGTGGGCTAAGTCATCGTTGCGCGACCCAGCCGGCGGAGGCTCCGCGGGTCGCTGAGGCTCCCCGCGGCCGGCCGACGGTTTAGTGTGGTTCCCGCACCACCAGCTCCTCCCGGTCCGGCCCCGTGCTCACCATCGTTACCGGTATTTCCAGTTCGTTTTCCAGGAAGGTCACGTAATCGCGGCAGGCACCGGGTAGTTTATCCTCTTCCTTGACCCCGGAGAGGTCACTGTTCCAGCCACTGACTTCGGTGTACTCGGGGCGGTAGTTCTCGTGGACGAGGTCGAAGGGAAGTTCGCGGGTTGATTGTTCGTCCACGGTGTAGGCGGTTGCCGCCTTAATCCGCCCGAATTTATTCAGCACATCCACCTTGGTGACCACCAACTGCGTCACGCCACTGAGCATGATGGTGTAGCGCAGTTGCACCAGGTCGATCCACCCGCAACGGCGGGGGCGGCCGGTGGTGGCCCCGAACTCGGCGCCTTCCTTACGCAGGAACTCGCCGACCTCGTCGTGCAGTTCCGTAGGAAAGGGTCCGGCCCCGACCCGGGTACAGTAGGCTTTGGTGATGCCGATGACTTCACCGATCCGCTGGGGGGCGATGCCCAGTCCGGTACACACCCCGGCGGTAATGGTATTGGAGGAGGTCACGTAGGGGTAAGTACCGAAGTCGATGTCGAGCATGCTCCCCTGAGCCCCTTCGGCCAGGATTTTCTTTCCGCCTCGGATCGCGTCATTGATGTAGTACTCCCCGTTCACGAAGGGAATCTGCTTCAGGCGCTCGACGGCGGCGAACCAGGCCTCCTCCTCTCCGGCGAGGTCGAACTCGATGTAGGGGTATAGTCCTACCAACTGGAGGTGTTTTTCCTTTAGCCGGTCGTAGCGCTCGCGGAAATCGGGGGCTTCCAGGTTGCCCACCCGCATTCCGTTGCGGCCGGTCTTATCCATATAGGTAGGGCCGATGCCGCGCAGGGTGGAGCCGATCTTGCGGTCTCCCTTCGCGTTCTCGCGGGCGGCGTCGAGCAGGCGGTGGGTGGGCAGGATGAGGTGGGCCTTACGGGCTACGAAGAGGCGGTCGGTATAGTCGATACCGGCTCCGTCCAGTTCGTCTAGTTCCTCCCCGAGGGTGATGGGGTCGATGACCACTCCGTTACCGATCAGGTTGTGCTGCTCGCGGCGAAATATTCCGGAGGGGATGGTATGCAGGACGAACTTTTTCCCGTCGAAGATGAGGGTGTGCCCGGCGTTCGGCCCGCCCTGAAAGCGGGCGATGATGTCGTAGCGGGGAGCCAGTACGTCCACGATCTTTCCCTTCCCCTCGTCGCCCCACTGGAGCCCTAATAAAACGTCTACGGCCATGCTTGTCTCGGTAAGCGGCAAAGTTAACCGAAATTCACCGCACCCGCGTCCCCGCCCTCTCCCGCTACGGAAGATGAACATTTGAAAGGTATTTATCCATATACCGTATAGTACAAACCTCACCATATGGCACTCAGCTACTCCGCCCAGAAAAAACTCTTTATCGCCGGCTATACCGCGAAAGGCATCGTCTACTCCCTCATCGGCTTCTTTGCCATCGCCGGGGTGGTGAGCGGGGCCAGCGGCGGGGGCTCGGGCGGCCCGAAGGCCGTCATCCAATGGATCGGTACCAACCCCTTCGGGCAGGTGCTGCTCTTCCTTATCGGGGTCGGTCTGCTGGCCTACTGCAGCTG
Organism: uncultured Lewinella sp.; assembly: GCA_964594535.1. Taxonomy (GTDB): domain Bacteria; phylum Bacteroidota; class Bacteroidia; order Chitinophagales; family Saprospiraceae; genus Neolewinella. Next base: position 3,284 of record CAZQNE010000038.1, on the reverse strand, counting down.
GCGCTGGTACTCGGCCGTGAAGGATAAGCAGAACGACGGGCAGGATAAGGAGGGCATCGCTAAACGGATCGGCTTCGCGGTCAGCGGGACGGCCTACGGCGTGCTGAGTGTATATGCCTTCAAGCTGGCCTTCGGTGGCGGCGGCGGTGGCGGAAACAGTAAGCAGGACATCATCGCCCGGATGCTGTCAGAAAGCTGGGGGCCCTGGGCGGTGGGCATCATCGCGGCCATCGTGGCGGGGGTGGCCATCTTTCAGCTCGTGCGCGCCATCCAGGATAAGCATATGGAGGGCATCGAGGGGCAGGGCCTGAGCCACGATGAGCGGGAAACCTTCGAAAAAACCGGGGAGGTCGGGCTTACCGCCCGCTTCGTGGTCTACGGCATCATCTCCTACTTCCTTTTCCGGGCGGCGCTGATGGACGACCCCAGCCAGTTCCGGGGCATCGGTGGCTCGCTCAACTACATCGAAGACCAATCCTACGGAGCCTTTCTGCTCGTAGCGGTGGGCATCGGCCTGCTGGCCTACGGTATCTTCATGTTCGTACGGGCCAGGTACGAGCGACCCTAAAGAATAAGCTCCATCTGCCAATCTTCCATCAGGTAGCCGTTGCCGATTTGGGTATCGTGGCGCGCTATCTTTTGAAATCCGAGCCGTCGGTAGAAGTCTACGGCGCGGTTCTGGTAGTTCACGTCCAGGCGCAATTTCTGCTGGTCGCGGCGGCGGGCCAGTCGGACGACGTGGTCGATGAGGGCCTTCCCGAAGCCTTTCCCCTGGGCACCCGGCAGTACGTAGAGCTTGTGAATCTTAGTAGTGCGCGGCAGGTAATCGATCTCGTGACTGACGTAGGCTACCGGACGAAAGCGGGTAGCGCGGCCGGAATAGTCGCTGCGTTCCGGCCGGTCGGCATCCAGCAGCAGGTGAAAGACGTGCCCCCGTTCGAGTTGTTCGCTCAGAGCTTCTTTGCGGTACATTAGGTCGAGCATGTAGTCGATCTGCTCGGCGGAAAGAATGCTGCCGAAGGTGTCCGGCCAGGTGGCCCGGGCGATGCGCTCGATGTGGGGGAAGTCCTCCGGCGTAGCCAGTACGATACGGTGGGATGAGACAAGCATACCCCAAATATAAGCGGGCGGCGGGGCGCGGGTGCGGGGCTATTCGAACGCCGCGTGCAGTTCCGGCCCGTTGTTGCGTACGTTCCCGACTTTCGGGGATACCGGGTAGGGGCGGAGGGTGCCATCCGGCGGCGTCTGGAGCAGGTCGAGCACCTCCGGCAGGGCGGCATCGGTATCGAGCCAGCGGGCCTGTGCTTCCTCGTCGAGCAGCAGCATCGGCATCCGGTCGTGGATGGGGCGCATCTCCTCGTTGGGCTCGCCGGTGATGATGGAGTAGGTGTGTACGGTGTTGCCACCATCCTTCGGGGTCCAACTTTCCCAGATGCCGGCCATGACGAGCAGGCGTTCGTCGGCGGGCAGGATGCGGAAGGGTTGCTTTTTTCCGTCCTTCCGTTGCCATTCGTAGAAGCTGTCCCCGATCACCAGGCACCGCTTTTCGCGGATGGGCTTACGGAAGCTCGATTTGTCCTCGATCCCCTCCCGGCGGGCGTTGATCATGCGGGCGCCGATCTTCAGGTCTTTGGCCCAGAAGGGGACGAGCCCCCAGCGAAATTCACTCAGCGTATCCGGCTTGCGGTTGGTGATGACCAGCCCGTTCTGGGTGGGGGCCATATTGTAGTTGGCCCGCAGCCCACCGGTGGGGGTTGTCAGGTCTTTCGTGAACTGCTTGCGCAGTTTGGCTTCGTCAATGACTACGGAGTAGCGGCCGCACATAGGGGCTACGTCTGCATCTTCTGCGCGATCTCCACGATCTCGTATCCCTCGATCACATCTCCGACCCGGATGTCGTTAAAGTTTTTGATGTTCAGACCGCACTCGAAACCGGCGCGCACTTCCTTCACGTCGTCTTTGAAGCGCTTCAGGCTGGCTAGTTCGCCGGTCTGACCCTCCTTGAGGGGGAAGACGACGATACCGTCGCGGATGACCCGGATCAGGGAGTTGCGGGTGATCTTGCCCTCGTCGACGTAACAGCCGGAGATGGTACCCACCTTCGAGATCTTGAAGGTCTCGCGGACGCTGACCTGGCAGACGGTCTTTTCCTCCCGCGTCGGTTCCAGCATACCCTCGATGGCGCTGCTGATCTCGTCGATGGCCTCGTAGATGATCGAGTAGGTCTTGATCTCCACGCCTTCGGTCTCGGCCAGTTTCCGGGCCGAGGAGCTCGGCCGTACCTGGAAGCCGACGATGATGGCATCCGAGGCGGTGGCCAGCAGGATATCGGAGTCGATGATCTGACCGACGGCCTTGTGGATCACGTTGACCTGCACCGTTTCCTGGCTCAGTTTGATCAGGGCGTCGGAAAGCGCCTCGACGGAGCCATCCACGTCACCCTTCACGATCAGGTTGAGTTCCTTGAAGTTCCCCAGGGCGAGGCGGCGACCGATCTCGTCGAGCGAGACGCGCTTGGCGGCCCGGTTGGCCTGTTCCCGGCTGATCTGGGCCCGGCGGCTGGCGAGCTGGCGGGCTTCCTGCTCGCTGGGCATCACCTTCAGGAGCTCCCCGGCCTGGGGGGCACCGTCGAGGCCGAGCAGCAGTACCGGCGAGCCGGGGCCTACTTCCTTGACCCGCTTGTTGCGCTCGTTGAACATGGCCCGGACGCGACCGCTGGCCTCGCCGGCCACCAGAATGTCCTGCACCCGGAGGGTACCGTGCTGCACGAGGATTTTGGTCACGTAGCCGCGGCCCTTTTCGAGCGAAGCTTCCAGTACGGTAGCCACGGCGGGGCGGTCGGGGTTGGCCTGTAGTTCGAGCAGTTCGGCTTCCAGCAGTACCTTTTCCAGGAGCTCGTCGATGCCGTCCCCCTTGAGGGCGCTGATTTCCTGCGACTGGTACTTGCCGCCCCACTCTTCGACCTGGTAGCCCATACTGGCCAGTTCGGTCTTGATCCTATCGGGGTTGGCCCCGGGGCGGTCGATCTTGTTGATGGCGAAGACCATCGGTACCCCGGCGGCTTCGGCGTGGCTGATGGCCTCCTTGGTCTGGGGCATCACGTCGTCGTCGGCGGCGATGATGATAATGGCGATGTCGGTCACCTTCGCACCCCGTGCCCGCATGGCCGTAAAGGCCTCGTGGCCCGGCGTATCCAGGAAGGTGATCTCCTTGCCGTTTTCGAGGGTGACCTCGTAGGCACCGATGTGCTGGGTGATGCCGCCGGCCTCGCCGGCGATGACGTT
>CAZQNE010000037.1:0-37558 GCA_964594535.1 uncultured Lewinella sp. | reverse complement strand
TCCACCCCATAATCCGGGGGTAAAATAACCTCTCCGTAGGTGTACTTTTGCCCAACTTAATTCCCTACCTGTTGAAGCACCCGTGGTTCTTTTCCCTATTGGTCATCCTCACCGTACTGGGCTGTGAAAAGGATGACATCGAACCGGAGCAAACGGGCGATCTCTCGGTCACCGTACGGTCTAACTTCGGACAGTCCGTAGCGGGGGTCTCCGTCTATACCAACCCGCCTACCGCGAACGGGCTTACGGATGAGTTCGGTTCGACCCTACTGCGCGGTCTTCCGAAGGGAAGCTACGAGGTATTCGCCGACCTGAGTGGCTACGGCAGTGGCAAGGCTACCGTGAATATCCAGGAGGACGAACTCACCGCTACGGATATTTTTATCCAGGAAGGAGTCAGTGTGGGGCTAGCCCCCTCCGTGGAACTCCTCTTTCCCGTCCTGCCCGCAGCCTTTGCCCCCGGCGAAGAAATCGTCTTCCGGGCCGAGGTAGCAGACGATCAGACGGCGGCCACGGCCCTGACCGTTAGCTGGGTAAGCGACCTGGATGGCGAACTTTTCAGCGGAAACCCCGGCAGCGACGGCGTGACTACCTTTCAGTCGGACCGGCTTTCCACGGGCATTCACCAAATCACCCTATCCGTAGAAGACGCGGACGGCTTCACGGCTGCTACTTCGTTTGAGCTCCGTACCGATGGCCCCTCGGCTATCACGCTGTTGGAAGCCGAAGCAACGCCCGCCGGCGTCGAACTGAAGTGGACCGACTACGACGGGGCCAATTTTGGTAGCTTCAGTGTATACCGCTCCGACCGCGACTGTAGCGTTGAGAATCGCCAATTGCTTGCTCAGATTACCGAGCCGGACGAAACAACCTACCTCGACGCCAGCGTACCCTTCGCCAACCGGGTCTGCTACTTCGTCGAGGTTACGACCGACGACGGGCGTAGCCGCAGTAGTAACTCGCTGTTCGTCGACAACCCGAGCGGCCCCGTGTTCAATTTCGAGCCGAGCGACTTTCTCCTTCACCCGGAGCGTGACGAGGTACTCTTGTTGGATCGGGGCGGCCACCGAATCGTGCGCTATGACTATCGAGCGCAGGAACAGACGGGTGTGATCAACCTGGAGGGTGAAATTGGCTACTGTGCCATCGGCGATAATGGCTTTGGCGTCGAATTGTACGTACCCAGTAGCGATGGTTGGGTATACGTTTATAGTGCGGATGACCTTAGCCTACGTACCTCCATCAGTACGGGCTTGTCTAACGCAAGCGTAGTCGTCAATGGTCTCGGTCACGTGATTGTCGCCGTACGGCCTAGCCCCTGGTGGGAGGAGCCGGTCAGGACTTACAGCCGGGCTACCGGCATCAACCTAGACGGCAACGGCGATTTCGACGGCGACCGGCTACGGATGATTCCGGGCAAAAACCAAATTATCTCGATCAGCCAGTCGGTCAGTCCGATCGATATGGAGTATTTCGATTTGAACGCCGCGGGAATGATCGTTCAACACGAGGATGATGACTACCACGGCGACCACCCGCTGGATCCCCACATCTTCCGAATTTCCCCCCAGGGAAATTATACCATTACCAGTAGCCAGGGGGCCGTGTATTCCGCCAATTCGAGTATGGAGTATCGCGGGCAGCTACAACGCGGGGCACTTGCTTACTCGGATTTTGCCTTCAGTCCCGACGGAGCTACGATCTACGCGGGTACCAGCAATCGGAGGTCGATCCAGATCGGTACCTTCCCCGAGCTTACCCGTAGCAACGAGATACTCACCCGCGGCTTCCCCCTATTCATGGAATACCGGGATGGCCAAATTATCTGCCTCAGTCGGGCGGAAGAGTCCGGCTTCATTACGGGGATCGAGGTCGTGGATGTTCCCTAGCACCCCGTCGTGCCGCAGCCACGAAGAATCAGCGCCGCCCGGGAAAAGCTACCGAGGCTGAGGGCACCGGTGCCAGTCAGAAGAGGTTAACGGCAAACGGAGTAATCGACCAGCGCCTCCCCCAGCGCATCCACGTCCTCGCAGCCGATGAAGTACCGGCGGCCCGCCCGGGTGAGTATGGCCAGTCCGTTGCGGCCGGTGAGGGAGACGAAGGTTTCGCCTCCGTGGCCGGTAGCGGCCGGATAGAGGACCCCACCGACCGGGGTTTTGATCAGGGACCAGCGTTCCACTTCTTTCCAGGGGATGCGACGTTTACGCCGGTGCAGGGCGGATTGGACCCGGTACTTGATGTACTTCTCGCTCACCTTCACCCGTAGCGACAGCCGGCGCAAAAAGTACCACAGCCCACCCAGTAGGCCCGCTACCCCGAGGCATACCCCCGGGTAGACCCAGTGCACCGGATCAAGCACCAGCGAACGAACGAAGAGGTACAGTAAGCCGAGAATGGCCAGGCCCAGCCCGATGAAGACGATGGGGTTGTCGTAGGTCTGTCGGTCTTTGTATACGGTAGCGGCCATTGAATATAAATTTACATTAATTTAACACTGAGTTTACACGGTAACGCCTGCCTGCCGTGGTAGTTGCTTACCCCGTCGAATCGTTTCGGTGAAGTAAGCGGACCGGACCGTTGTGTGGTTCAGCTAATTCGTGTAGCCCCTTCACCGCTTCGCCCCCCATCCCTACCTTACCGCCCTCAATCTCCCCGATGTGCCCAGACTACTCCCCCTGCTCCTCCTCGCCCTGCTAGCCTGCGGCAACGCCCCCGCCCGCACCCAGGACGAGGCGGCCGCCCCCACCGTCATCTACCTCACCCGCCACGCCGAAAAGGCCGCCACCCCCGCCGACGACCCCGTGCTGCTGCCGGAGGGGGAACGCCGGGCCGAACGGCTGGCTACCCTGCTCTCCGACCGGAACGTATCCGCCATTTACGCTACCGACTTCGCCCGCACCCTGCGCACCGCCGCCCCCCTGGCCCACCGCCTCGCGCTCACCGTTCAGACCTACGCGGCCGACGCATCTCCCACCGTACTGACCACCGACTGGCTCGGGCGCCACTCCGGGGAAACCATCCTCGTAGTGGGCCACTCGAATACCGTCCCCGGACTGGTCAACGCCCTCATCGGGGAAGACCGCTTCGGCGACCTGGACGAGGAGGTGTACGACCGCCTCTACCGCGTCACCCTGACGGCCGACGGAACGGCTACGGCGGAAGAATTAACGACCCAGCCTTAGCTTTAGCGGCATGTACGACACCACCCTCCGTATCGGTCTGTTCGGGATTGGACTCAAGGAATACTGGCCGCAGTTTCCGGGCCTCCACGGGCGATTACTGGGCTACCTGGATACCGTAGCGGATAAGCTGGGCGCGAACGCAGGTGCCGGGGTGATCCGACTGGGCATGGTGGACGATGCGGATTCAGCTGTTGCGGCGGGGCGCAGGTGCCGGCGGGAGGAGGTGGACATCCTGTTCCTGTACGTGACCACCTACGCGCTGTCGGGTACGGTGCTGCCGGTAGTGCGCCGGGCGGGGGTGCCGGTGGTAGTACTTAACCTGGCTCCGGAGGCCGCCATCGATTACGCAAGCTTCAATGCCCTCGGCGACCGCACGAAGATGACCGGCGAGTGGCTGGCCTACTGCTCGGCCTGTCCGGTCCCGGAGATCGCCAATGTATTTCAGCGGGCGGGTATCCCCTTCCATCAGGTCACGGGGATGCTGCACGACGACCCGAAGTGTTGGAACGAAATCACCGCCTACGTGGAGGCCGCCCGGGTGGCGAAGGTGATGTCGGTCAACCGCCTCGGACTGATGGGCCACTACTACGGTGGGATGCTCGACATCTATACCGACACCACCATGCAACTGGCCCGCTTCGGGGGGCACTTCGAGATCATTGAGGTAGACGAGCTCACCGCCCTGCGCCGGGAGGTTGCCGACACCCAGATCCGCGAACGGGTCAGCGAGTTTCGGCGGGTATTCGACGTGCAGGACGACTGCCCGGACGAGGAACTGCAGCGGGCCGCCCGCACCTCCGTCGCCCTGGACCAGCTCGTGGATCGCCACCGCCTCGGCTCCCTGGCCTACTACTATAAAGGGACCGGCGTAGCCGCAAACGAGGATACCCTCAGCTCCATCATACTCGGCAACAGTCTGCTCACCGCCCGCAACGTACCCGTAGCCGGGGAGTACGAGATCAAGAACGTACAGGCCATGAAGATCATGGATACCCTCGGGGCGGGCGGTTCCTTCACCGAATTTTACGCCATGGACTACGCCGCCGACGTGGTGCTGATGGGCCACGACGGCCCCGGTCACCTGGCCATCGCCGAGGGAAAGGCCAAGGTGCGCCCCCTGGAGGTCTACCACGGTAAGGTCGGTCGCGGACTGAGCATCGAGATGAGCGTGAAGCACGGCCCCGTTACCCTGCTGTCGGTGATCGAGCAGTCGGAGCGCGGGCTGGCCCTGCTGGTGGCCGAGGGGGAGAGCGTCCCCGGCCCCATCCTGGAGATCGGCAACACCAACAGCCGCTACCGCTTCACTTGCGGGGCCCGGGCATTTGTCAACGGATGGAACCGGCACGGCCCCGCCCACCACTGCGCCGTGGGGACGGGCCACCTGGCCGACCGCATCACTAAACTTGGCGAACTGCTGGAGTTGCCCGTCATCCAGGTCGTATGAGTGCCCTGCTCGGCATTTTCTTCCACGCCGTAGGCGGCTTTGCGGCGGGGAGCTTCTACATTCCGCTGAAGCGGGTGCGTGACTGGAGCTGGGAGAGCGGCTGGCTCGTCAACGGCGTGGCGGCCTGGATCCTGCTGCCCTTTATCGTGGCGCTGCTGACGGTACCCGGCACCGTGGACATTCTGGGTACCGCCCTGACTTCCGAGCGGACGGCCGCCGGCTATACCTTTCTTTTCGGGCTACTGTGGGGCATTGGGGGGCTCACCTTCGGCCTCAGCATCCGCTACCTGGGGGTGGCGCTGGGCACGACCATCGCCCTGGGGTGTTGCGCGGCCTTCGGCACTCTCGTACCCCCGCTGGTGGAGGGGCGGCTCTTGGAGCTATTTACCGCGGCGGGGGGCGCTACCGTCGGGGTGGGGCTACTGATTTGCTTCCTGGGTATCGCCCTGGCCGGCGTGGCGGGCCGGCGGCGGGAGGTGGAGCGCCCGAACGAAACGGAGGATATGGAGGATACGGAGCGGAATTTTCTGCTCGGGCTGGCCGTGGCCGTCGTCTCCGGCGTACTGAGCGCGTGCTTTGCCTTCGGGCTGGCGGCGGGCGGTCCGGTGGCGGAGTTATCGGTAGCTCGGGGTACGGCTCCCCTGTTTCAGAGCAGTGCCGTGCTGGTCATCCTGCTCTGGGGGGGTTTTCTGACCAATGCCCTGTGGTGCCTGTGGATGAACTGGCGCAACGGGAGTTTCGGCGACTATACTTCCGGGCGGGCACCCCTGACGGCCAACTACCTCTGGGCCGTGCTGGCCGGTAGCATCTGGTACTTCCAGTTCATGTTCTACGGCATGGGGTCCTCTTACCTCGGCCCGGCCTTCGACTTCGCGAGTTGGTCGATCCATATGGCCTTCATCATCCTGTTCAGTAATCTCTGGGGCTCTACTTCCGGGAGTGGCGGGGGGCGGGAGCGGGTACGAAGCGGGTTCTCTACGGGGCCCTCGTGCTACTTCTACTAGCGGTCGTGCTGATCGGGGTGGGAAGTACGGAGTAAGCAGGGCGGCGGCTTCAACAGCTACCGGGGCGGTTACACCTGCCAATACGTAGTTTATGCAAATTGCGCAGTCGACTATGCAATTTGCATAAGATTTATGTAAATTGCTTACTCCCATACGGTGTACACGATAGCCCGTGACACAGAACCCGCCATCCGTTCGCAGATCGATAAGTATTCTGTGATTACCGTTACCGTTACCGGGCCGCGGCAAAGTGGCAAGACGACCCTGATCAAACTACTCTTCCCCGATTTGCCCTACTTCTCGCTTGAGAATCCCGACACCCGTAGGCAGATTGAGGATGATCCCCGGGGGTAAGCCAGACCCTGGCGGGGCGCACCACGCTATTCTACCTGCAGCCACTGACGTTTAGCGAATTACGGTCGGTGGTGCCGGATGGGGTGAATGCGACGGACATCATCTGGCGTGGTGGGTATCCACGGATATACGATCGCCGACTGGACCCGGAAAAATTCTATCAGGACTACCTGGCTACCTACATCCAACGCGACGTCAGGCAGATCAAAAATATCGGTGCCCTCGGGGTATTCACGCGCTTCCTCAGCATCTGCGCTGGATATATCGGCCATACGATCAATAAAAACGCACTGGCTACGGCCAGGGGCATCACGCGGGCTACCGTACAGAACTGGCTTTCGGTACTAGAGACTTCCTTTGTCACCTACTCCCTACAGCCTTACTAGAAGAATTTCAAAAAACGCCTCGCCAAGTCACCGAAACTATACTTTCGTGGCACCGGTTTGGCCTGGTCCCTCCTGGGTATCCGATCTCCGGAAGCACTCTACCAGTATTACCAGCGGGGGGCAATCTTCGAGAACTTCGTGATCAACGAGGTAATGAGGGGGTACTACAACTCAGGGCAAACGCCGCCGGTGTACTTCCGGCGTGACAGCAACCAGCACGAAATCGATCTACTCATCAATCTAGTGGACCAATGAATTGGGGCAACTGGTGAGTTGGCAACATACCCACCGGCTTACCCCCTTACCACCGCTGAAACCGGGTGGTCTCGCCACCGATCGATAAAAAGTACGTTACCCCGGCCGGCAACTGGTCGACGCGCAGGGGTTCTCCCTCCCGGTAGTCGCCCCGGGCCAGCTCACGACCGTCGGCGGCAAACAGCCGGTAGGGACCGGAGCGATTGGAGTGGACAATGCCGCGTGCCGGGTTGGGGTATACGCTAAGCGCCTCCTCCGCCTGAACACGTACCAGAATCGTCTTGGAATAGTCGGAACTGCCGTCGTAATCTTCCTGCCGCAACCGGTAGAGCCAGCTTCCGCTACCTGCCCCACGGTCGGTGAAGGTGTAGCCGCTTGCCTCGGTAGCCGGCACGAACTCAATAGCGGTGAACACCCCCGCATCCGCAGCCGCCCGCTCGACGTGGAACCCGGCATTGTACCGCTGATCGGCAACTGCCCACGCTAGCGTTACGCCCCGGGCGACGGGTTCGGCCCCAAAATCCAACCACGTGACGGGCAGGGCCGCAGCCTGGCCGGGTCCGAACAGTTCGTCCGCTTCGATCGCCCGGTCGTAGAGCCGCACCTCGTCGATGCGGCCGGCGAAGGGGCGGTCACCGGCGCCGGCGGGTTGGTTACCGATGGCGGCACCGACGCCGACGCCCGCGGCGACGCGGCCGTTGGCCGGAGCGCTAGCCACTTCCATACCGTCGATGTAGAGCCGAACGGTCGTACCGTTGTACACCGCTCCTACCTGCGTCCACTGGTCGGTGAAGAGTGAGTTATCACCCGTCTCTACTTCTACCTGCATGGCAGTCGTTTTCAGGCGGAAGCGCAGGCGGCCCGTTTCATTCAGGCTCAGCATCCAGTAGTGTTGGGATTGGGCCGTCCCGCTGGCCTTACTGATGATGCGTCCCTCGTCGCGCCTATTCTTCGAACTCAGATCGTCGATTTGGATGAATGCGGTGATGGACAGCGCGCTACCATTGATCTCAATAGCGGGTAGATCAATCCGCCCCGCGTTTCCGTCGAACTGCGCCGCCCCGTTTTCGTAGCCGCCGGCGGGCACGAAGGTCGCGCCCGATTGACGGGTACCATCGTTATTGCCGGCGCTATCGAAAGCCGTATTGCCGGAGGTTTCGTCCAGCCTCCAGTGGGACACAAGTCCGCCGGCCCCGCCACCTTCGTCGAAGGGCACGGCACGATCGTACACTCGCAGCCGATCGATGCGGCCGGCTAGCGGACGGACCCCGGCCCCCACCGGTTGGTTGCCGATGGCTACATCCAGGTCAGGGTCCGTACCGATAGTACCACTAGCGGCCCAGGATTGGATCAGCGTACTATCTACGTAGAGCCGGACCTCCGTGCCATCGTAGACGGCGGCCACATCCGTCCACCTCCCGGTGGCAAGGATTCCGGCGGGGGTTTCGTAGCTCCTCGTTCTGCCATCGGTTTCCAGGCGAAACCGCAGCCGGCTCCCGTCCGCGATGCCGAGCATCCAGACGTGTCCGCTCTCCGCGGTACTGCTGGCCTTACTGATGATGCGCCCCTCGTCGTTATTATTAGTGGTACCCGCCGATTCAATAAATACGGAAGCAGTGATGGATATTTGGTCTCCCACGACATCAAAAGCGGGTACCGTGACCCGCCCCGTTTGCCCGTCAAACTGGACCGCGCCGTCGTTCCGTCCGGCAGTGGTATCGAATTCGGCCCCGTCGTTCAGGGTTCCGTGGTGGTCGTTGCCGCTTTCGTCGAATGCCACCTTGCCCCAGGGTGAATTGAAGCTCCAGTCGGCGATAAGACTATCGGCCGTCGTAGAGGCTGCCCGTAGGTCGGTGGGAAACAATAAACCGAAAAAAAACAAAGAAATGAGTGCGTGATAGCGTCGAAACATAAATTAGGTAGACATCAAGTCGGCCTATTCGAACAATTCCTACTATTAATCAAAGTCAGACGGGCCCTCACCATATGGTGAAAACCAAATTGTGCTTCAGTCCAAATAAACCTAAATAAAACAATATCGGAACAGTAGTCAAAACAACTATTCCAAAGTAGCATCGTCGTAAGTACGCGAAAGGGGTTGAAAAGTTCACCGGTTGAACCCGTTTGCCCCTGGTATTATGGGCTTTGCATGCACCTAGCGCTCCGCCGCCCCCCACCACCGCCGGCCCAGCTTTACCGCCCCCGCCACGAGCAAGCTTCCGACGAATACCGCGGCCAGCCCCAGCACGAGCAGACTGGTGTGGTCCCGGATCAGGGGTACGTTTCCCAGAAAGTAGCCCAGGCTTACCAGGGAGACCACCCAGATGAAGGCGCTCAGCACGTTGTAGCGCCCGAAGCGTGGCGGGTCCATTTTCGCCACCCCCGCCACGAAGGGCACCAGGGCTTTGACGATCGGCAGAAAGCGGGAGATGATGAGGGCGGTGGCCCCGTACTTCCGGTAGAAGGCGTGGGCCCGTACGTATCCCCGCCGGTCCAGCCAACTGAAGCGGTCGAAGAGGGCGGGGCCCGTCCACCAACCCAGTCGGTACCCCGTCCAGGCCCCCAGGGTAGCCGCCATAATCAGTAACGCCGATACACCGATCGGGTGCAGCAGGCCACCGGCCGATAGCACGCCCACGGCGAAGAGTAACCCATCACCCGGAAAGAAGGGGGCCAGCGGGAAAAAGGCGGTTTCAGTATACAGCACGGCGGCCAGCAATCCGTAGGTTGCCACCGGGTAGGTAAGGGCCGCCTCCCGGAGACTGTCGTCCAGGTTGAAGAAGAAATCCGCCAGCTCGCCCATACTTACGAAGGTAAAGACCCTACACGAACAGCAGGATCAGCGTCAGTACCAGCCCCGCCAGACTGAACAGCAAACCCTTTTTCAGAATGTGGCTGCCCGGCACGAACATCCAGAAGGCCGACACCACGAAGAACAATAGCGACAGCCCGAAGGCAATATTAAAATAGTACAGGGGGTCCTTGGTGTTCGATTTGTGCAGACTCGTCATCTGCCCGAGCACGTAGGGAAGCTCCTTCACGGTGTGTACGGCCCGCCCGCTTACCGCGTCGTAGGAACCGCCGGAGAAGTAGATCGTCTCCCCCTCCGTCCGCTCCACGGTGATGTTTTTGATGCGCAGCACTTTTCCGACCTCCTCGTGGGCGAGGCCGGCCGCAATCCGCCGCTCTTTAACGACCTCCCGCTTCAGGAAATCGGTATTCCGGAAGATCAGCACGACGCCACTAATGGCGTACACGGCCATGATGCCGGCGAGGAAAAAACCGAGGTAGCGGTGCCAGATTCTTGCGGACATGGGGGGAAGGTTTTGCCCACGGAGGCGGCAGCGCACCGAGGTATGCACAGAGGAGTAGACGAAAACTCCGTGTCCTCCTCCGTGCGCGTGCGCGGAGCGACTCCGTGGGTATTAAAAAAGCTCGCTTATTTAGACGTCGTAAAAATAAGGTGCCCCTCCGACTTATTCGACTACGATGCGACTTCCGGCGGTATTTCCTCCGAATTCCGGGGCGTACATGCACTGCACCCGCCCCAGTCCGTTGCTGAAATTCCCCGCGTACGTGGCGAAAACGTCGTATTCGATCACGTACGTCCCTTTCGGTAGCCGGTCGATGAAAAAGTCGGTCGCCAGGTCGCCGGGGGCCCGGTAGTAGCCCAGCCCGTTGGAATACTGGTAACGGCTCAGGGCTTCTACGGGCTCGAAGGTGGCGGCGCGGCGGTCCTTTACGTGGACGTAGTCCACCTCCCGGTCGCTGGTGAGCGTCAGGCGTACGGTGACCCGGTCGCCGGGGCGCAGGGGCTCGTTTTCTCCGAAGGCCAGCAGTCGGTCTCCTTCCTTCCGGTAGAGTTCGCGGGTCATGCTCAGGGGGCCGTCAGCACTACCCGCGACCCGGTAGGCGGGGGCGGTGTACTGCCAGAAGACCCCTCCCCATACCAGATCGTTCCCGGAATTTTTCAGGCGGAGCGTGGCCAGGTCGCGGGTTACCTCCTGGCCCCGGGCGATAACGGTAAAACTTCCCGTAGCGGCTTCCGCGGATGATTGCCGGGCGCGTGCGCGGGTGCGGAGTTGGTCCCCGGAGGACCCCGACCACTTCACTTCGAGGGGTTGGGGGTCGGTATCCAGGATAAACTGATCTTCGCCGGTGTGCAGAAGGGCGTAGACGGCCGCGGCGGTCGCCTTGGTGGTGGGCCAGCGATTGGTGCGCTTATTCGTGAGCAGCCAGAGGCGCATTTCGTCTAATTCCTCCTGCCGGGGGTCGATCCTGCGGAAGGCTTCCAGGATACGGGTGTGGGTCTCGATGGGCAGATTGCTCCAGCGGTAGCCCGCGTCGTATTTCCAGTACATGCCGAATTCATCGGCGGTAAGGGCGCGTTCCCGCAGACTGGTGAGAATGGTTCCGGCGATGGCGTTTCCGTCGGCGTGGCCGGCCAGGGCAATGAGGGCCTGCTCGTAGAGGCCGTAATCGAGCCACTCGGCATAGGCGCGCTGGCGGAAGTAATCGAGGGCCTCCGGTTCGTCCGGCCCGGCGGTACCGCTCAGGGCACGGGCGTAGAGGTAGTGGACCTGCAGGCTACTGGGCCGGTAGCGTTGCAGTAATTCGGGTTTGTCCTCGGCCCGCCGTTGCACATCCCGGTAATCTTCGGCCAGTTGCCGGTCCAGGTAGCGGATGGCGGCCGCGGAGATTTGGTCCGCCGTGGTGGTGGCCGCGCCGGTGAGCACCCCCAGTTGCCGCATCCGGGCGAAGGTTTCTACCACGTACTGCGTCATGTAGCGGTTGGAGGGGCCGCCGGGGAACCAGCCGTAGGCCCCGTCGCTCTCCTGGCGGGCGGCGAGTTTGGCGAGGGCCGACTGCTGTTCTTCGGCCAGTCGCTTCAGGTCGAAGAGTTCGGCGATGCGGGCCCGCTGCTTGGTTTCCGACTGGGCTTCGCGCACCCAGGGGGTTTCGGTGAGGAGGGCGTTTTTCAGACCTTCGTTCCGTTCCAGCTCACTCAGTAGGGCGGTACTGTCGGACTGCCACCGACGGAAGACCTTTTCCAGTACGGGTTTGTCCGATACCGTGGCGTGGGCCAGTTGGTTGGCGAAGTAACGGTTGGCGAGTTGCTCGGTGCAGTCGTAGGGGTACTCCATGAGGTACGGCAGCGCCTTCAGGGCCAGCCACGTCGGGTTGGTGGTGGCCTGCAGGGTGTAGCTCACCGACCGGACGAGCGGGTCCGGGTTCGCTAGTCCGTCGATGGTGATCTTTTTGCGGTCCTTCCGCCGCAGATAGAAGGGGCGGCTTACGGTGATGAGCGTCCGGTCGGAGAGCACCGGAATGACGCTGGCCTCCCCGTCGCTGAAGCGGTCGCCGCGGGCGACGATGCGGTAGCCGACCGGTCCGTTCAGACTGGCCCCCTCCGGGATGGTGATTGGAAATTTGACGGTGGCCGATTCTTCGGAAGGGATCCGCTGGATGTGTTCCATGGAACCCGCACCCGCGCTCCGCCGCCCGAATTTATCGGACAGCCCATCACCGGTCGTAGGATCGTAGAGTTCCAGACTGACGTCGACGAGCATTTCCTCCCCCGTCATATTCGAGACCCGGGCCGTCAGTTCGATGTCATCGCCCTCCCGGAAAAGACGGGGTACGTTGGGCAGGACCATGAGTTCCTTCTGGGTCAGCACTTCGCGTTCGGACACGACGTAGCGCAAGTTTTTATCGTGGGCGAAGAGTCGGAACTTCCAGGCCGTCAGTGCTTCCGGACTGGTAAAGCTCACCCGCAGGCTTCCGTCCGGCCCGGCGGTCAGATCGGGGAGCCAGAAGGCGGTTTCGCGGAGGTTGGTGCGGATTTGCGCCGGTCGCTGATTGTCCGCTTCTTTGGCCCCGGGTGGGGCGGGTGGGGGAGGAACTGAATTGCCCGCATCGGTATCGCTGAGGGCTACCGCTGCTGCTTCTTCCACGGCTTCGGGTGCGGAGTACATAGCTGCATCCAACCTTGCCTGCCCCCGCACCATGATGCGCTTCTCCATTCCGTAACCGCGGTCCGCCCGGTTCCCGATCAGCAGGAAGGGCAGGTAGGGGATACGGGAGGGTACTTCCCGGCGGGGGCTCAGGGTGCGCCCGCTGGACGAACCGAATGTAGGCGAGGTAGCCAGGGTCCTGCGGCCGTAAAAATCGGGGTAAGGGGAGAAGGCCCAGTCGCGGCCCGCGAAGAGTTGGTCCAGACTGGCGTCGTACATGGTAGCCAGGGCGGCGGCGGCGGTGGTGGGTTCTCCGTCGGGGTCGCGCAGGGTGAGCGTCCACTGCTCCGGCTCCCCCGGCCGCAACTTATCCCGGAAGGTGGCGTAGGTGACCTCCAGTCGCTTATTGTCCCAGGGAAGCTCCAGGCGGGCATCCCCGTTCAGGTAGCGGTTGAGGGCTACGGCCGCAAAGGTGAACTGCATCCCGCCCCGGTCGGCTTCGGTGGGGGTGTAGGTGAGCACCAGGGTTCCGCTGCTGTTCTCCCGGCCGACCTCCACGCCCCTCCGGCTCTGCCACTGCGTCAGGACCAGGGGAAGGTCTACCGCGGAAAGCAGGCGGAGGGTAATGGGCTGGCCGATCGTTACCTCCCGGTCGCTGCCGTCCAGCACGTAGCGTACACCGGCGGGCAGCGTCCCCGATTCCGTATCGTAGACGGCGAAGGTGGTGGGTTCCCCGGGGGTACCGTCGGGGTAGTCCCACTCGATGCGGTAGTGCCCCGCGGGCAAATCCGCCGGCACGCTCAGCCGGTCCAGGGGCTGGTCCACGGTGACGTTACGCCGGATCACGGCATCGCCGAGCGCGGGCCAGTCCGTCAGTACGGGGACGTCGGCATAGGCCAGGTTCGGAAAATAGCGGGCGAAGACGCGGGAGTCGATCACCGGCCGGTCGGGGGCGGGCCACCGTCGTTCCAGCAGGGCGGCGTTGGGCTTCGTGACGGGGACGATACGTAGGCCGATCTCCACGTTCGTATCGGTGGTGGGCATGGCGATACGCAGGGTAAGACTGTCGCCACGATTGATCAGTTCGCGCTCGGGACCGATCACGATGGCGGGGCGATCCCCGATCAATCCCAGCGAGGTAGTGGCCTCGTGGGTTTCACCGGTGGCGTCGGCCACGTCGGTTTCCACTACGTACCGGAAGCTGCGGTACCCCCCGGTGTTCAGGGTAGCCCGGGGGGTGAAGGCGAAGGTGAAGCTGCCGCCCTCCCCCGTTTCGGTACTGCCGCTGGCGACCAGTTCCCGCTCCCCTCCCCCACCGCCGCGGAAGTAGTAGCGCCAGAGCTGCTCCTGGAGGTAAACGCGGTAATGCACCCTCGCTGCGGTTACCGGCGGGCCGGCGAAGGTGGTAGCCGCCCCCTCGATGGTGACCGGCTGTCCGCGGCGGGCGGCGGGCGGGGCGCTGAGGCTCACCCGGAAACGGGGACGCTTGTACTCCTCCACCCGAAAGTACAGGTTGCCGTTGTCCGTTTCCAGGCCGAAATTGCCCGTTAGCCCGCCCCCGGGGAGTTCGAAGCGCAAACTGAAGCGGCCGTAGGCGTCGGTGGTGGCCTCCTGGCTGGCGACTTCCTGGTTATTGGCGTCCCGTAGCCTCACCGTTACCTTATCGTCGGTGACGATGCCGGGCATTCGGTCCTCGTTGAGTTCGTACCGCAGGCCATAGACGTGCACGGTCTGACCGGGGCGGTACAGCGAACGGTCGGTCAGCAGCGTGGTGTAGCGTTGGGTGCGCCGATCTTCGGTGTAGGGCCGGCTCGCGTAGGCGTCCGTGACCATACGGTCGCCCGTGCGGGGGTCACGCAGGTCGAGTTGGAGGCCGTAGTAACGCTCCGTGTCGGGGAGTTGGAACGTCCCCTCGGTATCGGTCCGGCGAGTAGCGATCTGCCGGTAGCCGCCGTTGCGGGTACGCTGGCGCACGGTTACGTCCACCCGGGCCAGGGGGGTGCCGCTGCTGCGATTGATGACCTGCACGTAGTTTCCTTCCCCGCCCTCCACCAGGAGTACCGCCAGGTCGGTCACCTGAAAGGGCAGGAAGCTGGCCGTCATCTCACCCTTCCGGAACCGGGCATCGTCGCTGATTAGCAGCACGTAGCCTCCCGGGGGGAGGGGGTCGAGATCGAGTTCGGTACGGTGCTGGGAGTAATCATCGTTAGCGGGTAATCGCTGACTGCCGGTAGTGGTGGGTTCGCGCTTCAGCAATTCCGTCAGTTCGTCCCCGCGCCGGGTGCGTACCGCGGTTGCATCGTAGGGATACACCCGGTAGAAGATCCGATCAACGTTACGGTAGCTTACGCTGACCAGATGGTGCTGTTGGCGGGGGTAATAGTCTTCGGTGGTCAGCTGGAGGCTCGGGCTAGTGATACCGGCGCGGAGACGGTCGGCCAGGGTTCGGGCTACGGTATCTTCCTCCCCGACCCGCCCCAGCAGGGCCAGTGCCCGGACGCGGGGGGTAGCTCCGAACTGCTCGTCGTCGCGATCCAGCACTTGCGCCATTTCCACCAGGAAGCGGTCGCGGATGGGTAAACCGGCGTAGCGGGTGTAAGCTGCTTCCAGGGCGGAATAGTACGCGGTATCCGCCGCCCCGACTTGGTGAACGAAGCGTAAGCGTTCCAGATCGGCAAAAACGAGGGCGGGGTCGCGGGTGCCGAGTTGATGGCAGACCCAATCCTGGTACAGGAGCAGCTTGCGGGCGGTACCCCGGGTGGTGTCGTACCGCTCGGCCAGGTCGATCTCACAGAATGCGGGGGCGTCCACCAGCAGCGCTTCCGGGGCGGCGGGGCGCTCGTCGGCTACCGACCCCAGGTTGCTTCCCAGGGCCCGGAGCGAACGGTGCATCAGGAGGTCGTAGAGGGTGGGTAATTCGTTGCGGCGGGCCGAATCGCCGGCGACCAGCGTACCCAATTCGCCGAGCTCCGTCCGGTTGGCGCGGGCCAGGTCCAGTCCGCGACTCAGGTGGTAGCGGCCGGTGGTGAGCAGTTGTTGGAGCGAGAAGTCGACCAGGCGTGTACTATCGCTGACGGTGGCTCCCGCGATCTCGGTCTGCTCGCTCAGGCGGTAACTGTTTTGCTCCGCATAATCGATGAGGTACTCGCCGAGCAGGGTATGGAGGAGGGCGGCGGTTACCGGTTCGCTCCTGCGTTGCTCCAGTTCCTCCCGTAGTAGCCGGTAGGCGGCTTCCGCCCCGTCTTCGCTCAGCTGGCGGGTGAATTTGAGGCGGTAGTCGAGGGCCCTGACGAGTTCGGCGGGGTTGTCCGCCAGTTCGTACAGCCGGTTGGCGGCTTCCAGTGCGCTACGGTACTTCCCCTCCTCCGCCTGTCGCGCTACCGTGGCGAGTTGTTGTTCGTAGGATTGGGCCATGGCGGGGGCGGTGAGGTACAGCAGGATGGAGGTCAGGAGCAAATAGCGCATTCGGGCAAGTTATGGTCTTACGGTTGAGTGGATGCGGGGGCGCGGCGGAATGCACGGGCGTGGGTCTTAAGAAATTACTAAAGTTTCTTTGCACCCCCTCGGTCTGCGCGTCAACCGGGGATCGCTCTGGAGGGTTAGCAGCATGATTTGCAATTCTCCAATTTTTTGCGTACAACCGTCCGACGGTTTAAACCGTCGGACGCTCTCTTCGACCCGCCCCGCTTCCAGGGCCGGGGTCGCCACCGGCGCTACTTCGAGGGGTGGTACTTCAAAGTAGTGGTCGCGGAACACGGGCTGGCCTACGCCTTCATCCCCGGCATAAGCTACGACCCTGCGGGCGTGGGCCACGCTTTCTTGCAGGTCCTGGACGGGGTGGCCGCCACCTCCCAGTATCTCCGCTATACGGTCGAGGAGTTCCGTCCGGCTCGCGATCGTTTTTACCTGGAACTCGGGCCCCACCGCTTCGCCACCGATCGGCTGCTGATCGATCTGCCGGAACTTAAATTGGACCTACACCTCACCGATATCCACCCCTGGCCGGCCCGGCCCCTGGCCCCCGGGGTGATGGGGTGGTACGGCTTCGTCCCGCGCATGCAGTGCTACCACGGCCTGGTCAGCTTCCACCACCGGCTCACCGGCACTATTGCCGTGAATGGCAGTACCTACGGTGCAGAAGGTGGGGTTGGTTATACCGAAAAGGACTGGGGCAGCGGCTTTCCCCGGGCCTGGATCTGGCTACAGAGCAACCACCTCAGCGGCACCGACCGACCGGCCAGCCTGATGGCGAGCGTAGCGAGCATTCCCTGGCTGGGGAGCAGTTTCACGGGCTTCCTCTGTACCTTTTTGCTGGAAGGGGAACTGCACCTCTTTACGACCTGGGCGCGGGCGCGGGTGCGGGCTATGCTCCCGGAGGACAGGCAGGAAGTCCGGTTACATTTCACTAATCCCACCCACCAACTCACCATCACGGGTCAGCCGGCCCCGGGGGGAACCCTGGCCAGTCCCGTCTCCGGTGCCATGACCGGCAAGATCAACGAAAGCCTACGGGCTAGCCTGAGGGTGGAACTCAGACGCGGCGACCGCGTCGCGTACCGGGGTACGGCAAGCTGGGCGGGGCTGGAGGTGAGCGAGAATGCGGATATGCTGATCTGATCGGGCCTGCCCCCCACCTGCCCCGCCCGGTCGGTTACCCGCGCTAGGTAAAATAGAGTACCTCCGCCCCGGGAAAGCGCTCCCCGATGGCCCCACTGAACCAGCTCTTCAACTCATCCATCCGCTCCTTGCGGTAGACGAATTTGTGCCCCCCGAACTTGTTAGTCTTCTTACGGCGGTTGGCTTCGTCCAGGTCGAGGGAGGTATTCGGATACCAGTCCAGCAGCACTTCCTTCGATCCGGGGGTGAAGCGGTGGGTGATGAGCTCGAAGGTCAGGTCCCAGTCGGGCCGCACCGCATCGGCCAGTCGGTCCAGCAGATCGCGGTAGTCTTCACGCCAGTTCGGGAAGGGCATCAGGGGGGCCAGCACGGCTCCGATTCGGTAGCCGGCTTCCCCCAGTCGGCGCATTCCGTGCAGGCGGGCGGTCAGGTCGGCCGTGCCCCCCTCCAGCCGGCGGGTGACCCAGTCGGCGTTCAGGCTGATACGGCTGCGGGTCTGCCCCCGGTGATCCAGGTCCAGCAGGGGGTCTACGGCGTCGTACTTTGTCACCCAGCGTAGCCGCGCCCCGGGTTGGCCGCCGAACCATTCAATTGTTCGGCTCAGCGATCCGGTCAGGTGCTCGATGCCGAGCGGGTCGGTGTAGCAGCTGGCCTCGAAGGTCGTGAGCGGTTGCTCCGGGTCGATATAGTTAGCATTATTTTCCAGGATAGCCTCCAGGTTTGCGTAGGCGCGGGTCACCGGGGCCCCCGGCAGACTTCCCGCCAGGTAGCAGTACTGGCAGTGGGCGGGGCAGCCCTTCGCCAGGTGAAACTGCCAGTCGGCCGAAGGGGGTATCGGGGTGAGCCTGAACTGACTCGGCGGCGCGTTTACGATCGCCAGGGTGTTCTTCGCCTTTTTGTAGGTTTCGCGGGTTGAGTTACCACCCAGCCGGGGAAGCCGGTTCGCCTTCTGCACCTCGTAATTCACTCCCAGCCCGTCCAGACGCTCGGCAATTCGGCGGCCGTGCTCCTCCCGCCAGGCGGCGGCGGTGAAGTAGACGTGCTTGGGCTTCCAGCGTCGGGCCGGTCGGCCCACCGCCCCCGCCTCCGGCGAAAAGGCCTGTACCTCCGGAGCTTCCGCCTGGGAAATCGGTTGCGGTGCGTGGTCTTCGGGCAGGCGGGCACTAATGTGGGGGGCTTCGGTCAGGGGGCGGGGCATGGGTGCGGGCTTATACCACCCTAACCGGTCAGAAGGTGAAGGTGTTGCGGTATTTTACTGGTCGTGAGCCATCGGTCATGGGTCGCGCGACCCATGACCGATGTCCCACAACCCTCACTCCAACGCCTGGTACACCAGAATCCGAAACTTCCGCACCAAATCCCCGTACTGCGGCACGGGATGCACGTTGTAATACACCAGCATCACCAGTTCTTCCGCCGGGTCGATGGTGTATTCCGAACAAAACAGCCCTCCCCAGGTGAACGCACCTTCGCTGGCCAGGTCTCCGTAGCGGCTGTCCGGTCCGATCAGCTGAAATCCCAGCCCGAACTTATCGTTGCGGTCCCAGACGGTGGCCGCGCCGATCTGATTTCGGGTCATCATCGCCACGGTCCGCGGGTTCAGGAGGCGGACGCCTTCGAGCTCACCGCCGTTCAGCAGCATCCGACAGAACCGGGCGTAGTCGTCGATGGTGCCTACGGATCCGGCGCCGGCGGAATGAAAGGTCCGGGCGCCCCGTAGCGGCCAGTCGCGGTACACCTCGTTTTCGTGCACCTCCAGGGGGGCATCCGGACCGGGTTTGCTGTACAGGGTCACCAGCCGATCGTGCTTTTCTTCCGGAAGGTAGAAGTAGCTGTCGGTCATTCCCAGCGGCCCGAACACTTCCCGCTGCATATACTCATCCAGGGGCATGCCGGAAAGCACCTCCACCAGGCGGCCGATCACATCGGTGCTCAGTCCGTACACGAAGGCCTCCCCGGGTTGGCTCACCAGGGGGCGGGCCGCAATCCGGTTAGCTACCTCTTCGGTGGAGATGGCCCCGAAGGTCGCGTGAATGGGGATACCATCCGTTCCCTCCCAATCCGCCGGCATACCGTAGGGGATTCCGGACGTATGGCTCAGAAGGTGGCGGATGGTGATCGGGCGGTCCGGGGGCACCGTAGGGTATCGGCCCGTCAGGGTATCGTATTCCCCCAGCACCTGCGTCCGCGCAAAAGCGGGAATGTATTTAGCGATGGGGTCTTCCAGTAGAAATTTGCCTCGTTCGTACAGTTTCATCAGGCCTACCGATACCAGTGCCTTGGTCTGGCTGGCGATCCGGTAGATATCGTCAGGCCGGGCGGGGCGCCCGCTTTCCAGGTCGGCCAGGCCGTAGGTCGCCCGCAGAATGACCTCCCCGCGGCGGTACACGTAGGCCTGAGCGTTGGGTACGATGCCCCGGTCCACCGCATCCTGCAGGAAGCTATCCACCCGCGCCAGCCGCTGCCGGTCCACTCCGGTGCCTTCGGGCTGGGCGGATAGCCAGCCGGGGAGTATCAGTAGCAGGAGGACCGCGAAGGTCGGGCTCGTGCCACTACTCCTATTCATACTCCCGCAACTTCCGTTTGGTATCCTCCACCACCTGTAGCTGGGCGGCGATCTCCTGCTGCATCAGGTCCTGTTCCACCAGGTTGCGGGCGATGTCTTCCTCCAGTCGTTCGATGCGGCGGCGGGCTTCGGCGATACTTTCTTCGGCCCGTTGTTTGTCCCGCTGCAGGCGGTCGAGGTCTTTCTCCAGATTCTTCAGGGTATTTTCTTCGGCTTCCACGTCGCCGGCGATCTGCTCTCGGCTGACGGCCAGGGCGAAGCGCATCAGCATTTTTTCGGCTTCCACGTACTGGCCGGGGTCGAGATCGGGGCTTACGTAGCCGCGGGGGGTGGCGATCCAGACCGTCAGTTGGCTGCCCTTTCCTACCTCCTCCACCAGGCTGTACAGATCGACCTTACTGCCGGCGCTCACTCCCGGCAGGCGGAAGTTCGGGCTCGTGAGCTCATCGTGTTTGACCCTACGGGTCTTTGAGGTTTTTACCCTGAAATTGTCCTTCAGCCAGTCTTTCCAGAGGTTTTCCACCAGGCGGGCGTCGGCACTCGGCAGTTCCAGCACCAGGGCATCGTGGTTGCCCCGGCTCATCAACTGGTTCTGGTCGGTGACCTGACCGGTAAGTGTAGCGGCCGCCAGGATGAGCAGAAGCAGAAAGGTGAGGGCGAATAGCTGATCGCGCATGATCGAAAAATTTACGGACCCTAAGGTAAGGAACGCGGCAAGAGGGGGCGGCGGGGCGCGGGTGCGGGTGCCATGCAGTCGTATTTTGTCGCCATGCAGAACGCCCGGGAAATCCTCACCGACCTTGTCTCGTATCCCGTCCTCGGGGGGGAAAGTAACCTTTCCATTGCCGAATGGATCGAGCGCTACCTGAACGGGCTGGGGGTGAAGGTCGTGCGGGTACCCGATGCGGATGGCGGTAAAGTATGCCTACACGCCCGCATCGGACCGCCTGCCGACGGCGGCATCATCCTGAGCGGCCATACGGATGTGGTACCGGTAGCGGGGCAGCCCTGGGATACCGACCCCTTTCAATTGACCGAGCGCGACGGGAAGCTCTACGCCCGGGGCAGCTGCGACATGAAGGGGTTTCTGGCCTGCTGCCTGGCCGCCGTACCCCACTTTCAGCGCGCCGGGCTACAACGACCGATCTACCTGGCCTTCAGTTACGACGAGGAGATTGGCTGCCTGGCCGGCGATAAGATGGCCGGGGCGATCCGCGACTACTACGCCGAACGACCGGCCGGGGCCATCATCGGGGAACCCACCCTGCTACGACCCATGGTCGGTCAGAAGGGGATCATGGTCTACTCCACCGTCGTGCACGGCAGTCAGGGGCACAGCAGCCGGGTGCGGGAGGAGGTCGATGCCGTTCACGAAGCGGCCCGGCTCATTGTATGGCTGGAAGAGAAGATGGAAAGCCTCGTTGCTGCCGGCCGTACCGACGACCGGTTCACCCCGAATCATACTACCATCCACGTCGGGAAGATTCGGGGTGGGTCGGCGTTCAATATCATCGCGAACGAGTGCCGCTTCGACTGGGACTACCGCACTATTCCCCGCGACGATGCGGACGAGCTATTCGCCGACTTTCAACGATTCTGCCGGCAGCGGGAGGAAGCCCGGCGCACCGTCTATCCGGACTTTCGCATCGAGCACCATCCCTTTCATCCGGCCGTGCCCCCGCTGGATACGCCCGATGACGCGGCAGTAGTAGACCTGATTCGCCAAATCAGCGGATACGAGCGGACCGGTGCGGTAGCCTACGCCGCCGAGGCCGGCCAGTTCGCCCGGGCGGGGTTTCCCAGCGTGATTTGCGGGCCGGGTGACATCGCCCAGGCCCACCGCGCCAATGAGTTCGTAGCCGTGGAGCAACTGGACGAGTGCGTAATGATGCTGGAACGGCTGGCCGACCGCCTCAGCCGTAGCGTTCGATGAAGGCGTTCTTTTGGCGCAGGTAGTCCGGGTTCGTCTTGGCCGTATCCCAGTACTGCTTGAAAATGCGGGCCGCGGCGGCCTTCACCGGGTCTTCGGGCTGGCGGGGGAGTTGTGCGCGACCGTGGCTGCCGCTCTGTCCTTTCTTATCGTCCGGGACGGGGCCGTCGTACTTTTTGCCGCCCCGGTAGTTGGCGTAGCGGCGGGAGCGGGTGTAGCCCATCTGCAGAAATTTACGGGCCATATCGGCACCTACGAAGTCCTCCGCCGCCAGGTAATCGAGGAACATGCCGTAGATTTTTTCGCCGGATGCCGCCGCCACCTCCGGGTTGCGGAACCGCCAGTGGGGCAGGATTTCCGATTTATAGGGCTCGACGAGTAGCACCCCCTGTTCTCCCCTTCCGATGGCGTATAGTTCGGGATGTTCCCGTAAATTAAGCTGCTTGTAGTCCCGGGAATAATCGAATTTCCGCATGACTCCTAACATAATATTTTGCACCAATTTGTTTGCCGCCGCGTTAGGTATCCACGGGGGCAATCCCCGCCCGGTATGGCGGTGCCCCGTTCGAGACCCTATGACAAGCTACCGACACATGCGTTTTCTACCGACCTGTTTTTCGCTCCTTGTTTCCCTTTCCCTCGGCGCTCAGGAAGCCGTTCCCATCACCCTGACCAACCCGTCCTTCGAGGACATGCCACGGGTAGGGGCCGCCCCGGTCGGCTGGACGAACTGTGGCTTCATCGGTGAATCCCCCGTCGACATCCAGCCCGATCCCCAGCGCGAGTTCGAGGTGGTTAAGCCCGCCTACCACGGGAAGACCTATTTGGGCATGGTAGTCCGCGACAACGAAACCTACGAACGGGTCGGCCAGCGGATGAGCAGCCCGATGGTGGCCGATCAGTGCTACGAACTGGACATTTTCCTGGCGCGCTCCGACACCTACATGTCGCTGAGCCAGCGGTCCAACGTACCGGCGAACTACGTCACCCCCGTCCGTCTGCGGGTTTGGGGGGGGTACAGTCGCTGCGACCAACGGCAGTTGCTGGGGGAAAGCCCGCTGATCGAAAATTTCAACTGGCAGGATTTCCGCATCAAACTGGAGCCGGAGCAGGACTTTACTTACATCGTACTGGAAGCCTACTATAAACAACCTATCCTTCTGCCCTATAACGGCAATATTTTAGTCGACAACGCCCGCCCCCTCCGGCCGGTCGCCTGCGACGCGGACCCGGAAACTCAAGCCCGCCCCACCGAGGCGGAACCGGCGGTACTTGCCGGTAGCGACCCGGAACCGCGCCCCGCGACCCGCCCGGTACGCCGGCCTAGGAATCCCGGTGGGTCGGGGTCTCAGCCTCACTCCGACGAGCCGGCCGCTCCGGTCATTGAATTGGGCAAAACCCGCGGGGAACTCAGGATCGGCCAGGTTTTCGAGGTACAGGACATCACCTTTCGGGCCAACAGCGCCGAACTCGAACGGGATAGCGAGAGCGCCCTTTCCGAGATTGTCGCTTTTCTCCAGCGCAACCGCGACGTAGTTATCGAAATCGGCGGCCACGCCAGCTACCGGGCCGGTACGATGTACGCCAACCGCATCAGCGAGGAACGCGCGGTGGCGGTAGTCGACTATCTGGAGGAACAAAATGTGGGCCGGGGGCAACTGCTGGCGCGGGGGTACGGCCGGTCGCGCCCCCTGTGTACGGAGAATACCGAATCCTGCGATCAGCTTAATCAGCGGGTAGAGGTGAAGATTTTGCGGATCCGGCCCAGTCGGTAGCTCCTCTGACCGTCACTGCTCCCCCCAGTTGCCACGATCGAGCGTCCGAAAGTTAATGGCTTCGGCCAGGTGGGCGGCGCGGATACCCGGTGACTGCTCCAGATCGGCAATGGTACGCGCTACCTTCAGGATGCGATCGTAGGCGCGGGCACTTAGCTGTAGCTTACTCATGGCCGTCTCCAATAGTTTGCCGGACGCCGGATCGATCGGACAGAAGGATCGGACCAGGCGACCGGGCATCTGGGCGTTGCAGTGGATACCCGAATAGTCGGCCAGTCGCGCTTCCTGTACGTTGCGGGCGGCACTGACCCGTTCGGCAATAGTCGCACTGTTCTCCACCGGGGGTGGATCGGCGGCGGTGAGTTCCTGGAGGGGGACGGGGGTTACCTCTACGTGCAGGTCGATGCGGTCCAGCAGGGGGCCACTGATTCGGTTGAGGTAGCGCCGTACCGCGGCGGGTGGGCAGTGGCAGGCCTTAGTCGGATGGTTGAAGTAGCCGCAGGGGCAGGGGTTCATACTGGCGACCAGCATAAAACTGGAGGGGAAGTCGACCGTGACCCGTGCCCGGCTGATCACGATCCGTCGTTCCTCCATGGGTTGGCGCATTACTTCGAGAGCGGATCGTTTGAACTCGGGCAGCTCATCGAGAAACAGGACACCATTGTGGGCCAGGCTGATTTCGCCGGGGGTGGGAAAGCTGCCCCCTCCCACCAGGGCCACGTCACTAATCGTATGGTGGGGGGCCCGGAAGGGGCGGCGGGTCAGGAGAGCGGACTGCTCGGGCAGGACGCCGGCGACGGAGTGGATCTGGGTGGTTTCCAGGGCTTCCCGCAGGCTCAGCGGTGGAAGAATAGTGGGCAGGCGGCGGGCCAGCATGGTCTTTCCGGCCCCCGGAGGCCCGATCAGAATCAGGTTGTGCCCCCCGGCGGCGGCAATGGTAAGCGCCCGTTTGAGGGTTTCCTGCCCCCGGACGTCCGAAAAATCCACGTCAGTGGGCGTGGCGCCCCGGGAAAATTCGGCGCGGGTATCTACGGTAGTCGCGGGTATGGCCGCCGTACCTACGAGATGGTCGACGGCCTCCCGCAGGGTGGAGACGCCGTAGACCGTCACCCCGTCCACGATGGCCGCCTCCCGGGCGTTTTCCCGGGGAAGGAGAATGGAGGTGTACCCGAGTTGGCGGGCGCGGATGGCCATGGGCAGGGCCCCGCGGATGGGACGAATGTCCCCACCGAGCGAGAGCTCCCCCATGATCAGGTAGTCGCTCAGGTTCGGAACGGCGATCTGCTCGGTGGCCTGTAGAAAAGCCAGGGCGATGGGCAGATCGTAGGCCGAGCCCTCCTTGCGGACATCGGCGGGGGCCAGATTGATGATGGTACGGACCCGAACGTTACGGAACCCGGAATTCCGTACGGCGGTTTCCACCCGGTAGCTTCCCTCGCGGATGGCATTATCGGGAAGCCCGATGACGTTGTACCAGGGTTTTCCCTCGGGCAGGGGGCCTCCGGCATTGACCTCGACGGTGATCGAGCGTGCGCTTACGCCCAGTACGGCGCTGGCAAAAGTCTTGACTAACATATACGGCTACGGTTTGTAGCACGTCTTTTCCACTACAATGGTACGGAAGGTTTTGTAATTTTCCAATTAAATGTTGCACCTGCGCCCGCGCCCCTATCTTTTGTTATATGCTGCCTTACCTTTGGCGCATGGGGAGAGCGCTGTCCGAACGCTTCATTCAGGATGCGGTAGCCGAGGGGCTGAACCGGCAGCACTACCGGCGGCGCTCGGCCTACGTGGCGACCGAAGCCTATACGAAACTCCGGCGGGCGGATGTCTTCCTGGCGTTCATGCGTACGCGCGGCCGCCCCTACGTGGTGGTCGTGGAAGCGAAGAGTCGCACGACCATCCACCAGCTGAAACTGCGGTCGGATGCGCGGCGGGCCCGGCGGTTGGGCCGGTACGCGAGTCTGGTACTGGTAGGTAGTATTCTGACCGTGGTGGGATACCAGTGGTACCTCAGCGCGGTGAGCACGTTTCTCGCGGGGGCGCTGTTTTTGACGGCCTCGGCGGGAGCGACCTGGCTGGTACGGCGGCTGGACCTGAGGTGGACCAAGCAGATCGCGGCGATTCGGCAACTGGCCCGCTACCCGGCCAATGAAAAATGGATCGCGGTGGGGGAGGACACCTTCGCACGGGCGTCCGATCTCAATTCGCTCCGGCGGCAGTGTCGCAAGGGCGGCATCGGGCTCATCATCGTGGACGGGCGTGGTCGGTTGCGGCTGGACCTGATCCCCGAACCGCGGCATTCGTTTAACGACTACCTGAGCCGCTACGGAAAGCGAGAGGAGATTATGGACGCGATCCGTCGGCGGCCGGCGTACGGTTCGACCCCGGCCGAGCGGCGGCGGAACCGCGATCGCTTCGGTCGAATCGCCCTGCTATCCCTGTTTATGGGCCTATTGCTGCTTTTCGGGTATGAACGCGAACGCGGCCACGCGGTGCCCGATCCCCCGGGTGGCACCGTGGGGTCGAGGCCCGATGCAACCATCAGGGGTAACGAACCGGACTTTGGGCCTTGGTCGGCTGCCCCATCCTCGTCGTGTGATGGGGGAATACTTCAGGAAGCGTTCGTAGTGGTGGACACGATTCTCCCCCGCGGGGCGGTAGAAGATAGGCTGACCGAACTACTGGCGATCGGTCTCGGCGGGATGGAAGTCTTCGCCCTCGGCTGCTTTGATCGGAGTGCTACGGCAAACCGACGGGTCATTGCTACCCGGGGCCGATACACCACCCACGCCGAAGCGGAACGGGCCGCCCGGACCTACGAACGGCTGCTCGAAAGCTTGGGCCAGGCCGACCCACGGGCCCGGACAATGCGCTTTTTGCACCGGACGGACGATTGACCCCACGAACATGGGGGAAGGACGTAAGGATTACCGAAAAGCGCATCCTAATTGCAAAACCTGTAGATTTTAACGCACATCCTCAGAACGAAACGGTTATATTTGCCGAACCGAACGGACAGAAAGCTCCCAGACGGGGAGTTATCCGTTTCCGTAATATTGGCAATTCGGGCCCCTTTCTGAATTGCTCTCAACAGCTAAAGATGTTGAACCGTCTCTATAACGGTCGGTTAAACACCTTTATTTTTTGTTGACCCGAATTAACGTGGCCTACAACCTACCGACCCAAACCGCCCTTATTTTCCGCCCCTTCCGGGCGATTTTGAACGAGGGTGGCCTTCCCGGCAAGCATATATTTTAACCTATAGACCATGATACGAATCCTTACACTGCTTTTACTGTTCGCATCCATTTGCCCCTTATCCGCAAATAACGTTGTCGTCTCCACTCCCGATATTGTCGTGCGCGATGCCTCCGCGCCCGGGGCCCGCCCGCAAGACAGTGTCTACCTGGCCTTTGACGTAAGGTGGGATAATAGCTGGCGCTTCGACGTGGACCCCATGAATCCCACTCAGGCTCCCTTCAATCGGGATGCGGTATGGGTATTCTTTAAGTTCAGGGACGACAGCGGTATCTGGCGCCACGCGACCCTTCGCGACCTGGCCAACAGCCGCGGCAATGGCCCCGACGATCCCGTTATCGAGATCATGGACAATAAGGGGGCTATGATCTACCGTAGCGACAACGGAACCGGGAACCTGGACTACGACAACATCCAGATTAACTGGAACTATGCCGCCGACGGCAATCCGGGAAGCACCACTAACGAGGATATCGAGGTACAGGTGTTTGCCATCGAGATGGTCTACATTCCGACGGGAAACTTCTTCCTCGGATCGGGAGCAGAAGCTCCTACCGACTTTAGCGATCCCCTCAACCCCTCGAACCCGGAGAACGCAGAACTGAACGAGTTTTACCGGTACGATGCCGGGGATACGGATGCGCGTACGCCGTTCTCCGTTCTCAACGAAGGCGAAATACTGGTCGGCCAGAACACCGGTCAGCTGTACTACCAGAATACCAACAACCGCGGCGGCGACCGCCTCGACATCCCGGCCGGTTTTCCCAAGGGACACGCGGCCTTCTACTTACAAAAGTATGAGACTACCCAGCAGCAGTGGGTGAGTTTTTTCAACACCCTTACGGTCCAGCAGAAGGCGAACCGCGACATCACCGGTGACCCCGGCAAGGATAGTGATCTCATAGTCGATCGGAATGCCATTGAGTGGGACGGTGCGGGTGATGCATCCATCATTGGTGGAAGCGGGACCGAAACGAACAAAGACCGGGAGTACGTCGCGATTGGTTTAAACTACGTTTCCCAGCAGGACATGCTAGCCTACCTGGACTGGGCGGCCCTGCGCCCAATGACGGAGCTTGAATTTGAAAAAGCCGCCCGCGGCACCCTTAATTCGGAGCGGAACGAATACGTCTGGGGAACCCCCCGGGTAACCACGGAAGAGAACAACCTACTCAACGACGTAAAGAGGTCAGCCGAAGAAGCCGTCGGCGTGAACGCCTACCCGGACATAACTACTCCCGGCCCCCGTATCGGCATGGCCAACTACACGGAGGCGGAGAGTAGCAGTGCCGGTGAACGGGGCCCGTTCCGGGCTGGTATCTTCGCCGGTTCTCCACAAAATCCCAACCCGAATGACCGCATCAATACCGGTGCCGGTTACTACGGCAATATGGAATTAGCGGGCAACCTGCTGGAAGGCGTAGTCAACGTTGGTCGCGCCCAAGGTTTAGCCTTCCGGAACATCAACGGAGACGGTGAACTCGACGCAAACGGGAACGCTAACGTTCCTACCTGGCCGAACAGCACTGACGGGCTTAGCGTACGTGGAGGGGCATTCGATTCGGAAGATATACTCTTACATACGTCGGACCGTTCCCTGGGAGTAACCTTCTCGACTTCCCGTGGCCACACCAGCCGTCGGAGAAACCTGCAATTCCGGGGTGTCAGGGGACTTTAGGTCTCACCTCGATTCGACCACTAATTGTCCCCTTACTAAACCTAACTTATCATGACTTATACTCTATACCTGAATTTTACCAACACCGTAGTTCGCGGTCTGGCCGTATCGGCTTTCTTTCTTCTTTATTTCGCACCGGTCGCCGCCCAGTACGAAGGTGGATTTGGTGATGGCTTCAGTACCAACTCCGAGGAGGATGCCGTGATGCTTCCCCTGCCTCTCGATTTGATCTCCTTTACCGCCGAAGCCGAGGAGGACGTGGTTGTACTGAACTGGACCACCCAGAACGAAGTCGCTACCAGCCACTTCGAGATCGAGCGTAGCATAGCGGGCGCTACCTTCGAGAACATCGGACGGGTAGCCGCCGCGGGTACGTCCGCCCCCGACGCCCAACTGAATTATGAATTCCGTGATCCGACCGCTCCCGCCGGATCGATCCTATACCGCCTCAAAATGATCGATTTGGACCTGAGCTTCACTTACAGTCCGATCAAGCAGGTTCGCGTGGATGTAGCCGCGAATGTATCCGTAGGCGTGTTCCCGAACCCCAGCAACGGTACCAATCTGAACTTTCGGGTCAACGGCCTGGACGAGGGCGCTGAAGTTGAGGTAGACCTCATCGACCAGGTCGGCCGTCGCATCAGCAGTGGCACCTTCGTCGTACAGCCGGGTGCCGCGGTGAACTTTCCGCTGGAGCGGGCCCTACCCAACGGAGCCTACACCGTTCGCGTAAGCAACCCCAAACTGGGAAGCGTCACGCAGAAGCTCTCGGTGAACTAAATTCCGAGTCGCTTTCCTTCCTAAGGTCAAAGAGCCTCTCTACTTACGGTGGAGGGGCTCTTTTGCATCCGGGAGGGCGACCACGGCGTTTATCCCGTATGGCCCGTCGTCATCAACCACGCAGCTACTGGCGTTTTCTCCTGCCGCTCCTGGCCGTTATCCTCTACCTCGGAGGGGGGTGCCGAAACTTACGCGAGGGACTGGGACAGTGGGTGGACCGGGCCTTCGGTGAAGCGACGCCACGCCAGCAATTCATTTGGAGCAATGCCCTTCCGGAGCAAAAATTAGCCGAGTGGCAACGTTCCTACCAACAAGCACTGACGGAATCGCTCTCGGTAGCCCTTCCCCACCGGGAGCGATTCCTGGCTGACACCACCGTCATGCATTCGGCCCACGGTCTACGGTTCGTTCTTCCCGCCGGTCGCCGTATTGAAATTCAGGCCGACGGTATTCCGACCCTATTCGGTGAACTGTACCGCACCAAAAACGGCACGACTGACTTGATTGAAAGCTGGGATACCCTGGAGCCCCGAATAGGCTACGAAGCCACGCGACGGGATGGCGACAGTTTGTTGCTGGTCGTCCAGTCCGTACCGAGAGATTACGGTACCGCTACCTTCGACCTTACGCTGCGCTCCTTCCCCTCCCTGCTGTTTCCGGTGGCGGGAAAGGACCGCCGGGCCATCCGCAGTTTCTGGGGGGACCCCAGAGAGGGAGGCCGGCGTCGGCACGAGGGGAACGACATCTTCGCGGAGCGGGGGACGCCCGTGCTGGCCGTAGCTGACGGACGGGTCGGTCGGGTCCGGGAGGGAGGGCTGGGCGGCAAGACCATATGGTTGCGGGATGAGTCCAGGGGGTTGAGCTACTACTACGCTCACCTGAGTGAACAATTGGCCAGCAGCGGGCAGCGCGTAGCGCGGGGCGATACGATCGGCCTGGTAGGAAATACCGGTAACGCCCGTACGACGCCGCCTCACCTGCATTTCGGCATTTATTCAGGCGGGGCCCGCGATCCGCTCCCCTACTTATTGCCAGCGGATGGATCGCCGACCGGCCCCCGGGAGCAGCCGGGAAGGGTAGCTAGCGTGCCCGAAACCGGACGGCATTACCTGCGTGATTCCGCGGAAGGGGGGGAAAACGTGATCCGGCAGCTAGAAGGTGGTGAGCGAATTTTCGATTTGTCTACGACGTCACGCTTCCACCGAATACGGACGGTGCGGGGGGAGACGGGCTACGTCAACTTCGACTGACCAAAAAGCAAGATGCACCCGCTTAAAGTAAGCGGGTGCATCTGAAAACGGGATTTGTCCAAAGTGTCTAAATGTAGCCTAATTCAAATGTGAATATCGGAGTTGGGCAGCTTACTTTAGTTCACAATGGTTAATTCTGGGTCGATTTAGTCCAATTTTATGTCTTTATTTTAAACTTTGTTTGATTCTACTGAGGGATTGGGGCCGTACCCCGATATAATTCGCGATCACCGCGGCGGGTACCCGCTTCACGACATCGGGATACCGCTCCCGAAAAAAGAGGTACCGCTCCGTAGCCCGCAGGGGTAACATTCTGGCTTTCTCTTCCATCAGGTGGTCCATCCGGCGGATGACAATGTCCTGAACGGCCATGCGCATTTCCGGCTTAGCCAGCAGTTTTTGTTGAAAATGATGATCGACGAGTAGCACGGTACACTCCGTGATGGTCGTAGCGGTGTAGTGACTACGGGCTCCGAACAGAAAGGATTGCGTACAGGCCGCAAAGTTTCCGGGGCCGCTCAGGTAGCGCACCGTTTCTTCCCCGTTCTCGTCAGTGTGCACCACTTTCACGTAACCCGCTACGATAAACGCGAGGGGGCAATAGTGATCGTTCTGTACGAATAGGGTCTGCTTGGCGTCGTAGGTCCGGCTCCGCAGCGAATCGGCGTAGCCGCGCACGACTTCCGAATCGGCACCGGCCCGCACCATTCGGTCCAGGACGCCCCGCAACATTTCGACCTGTGTATCGGTACCGGAGTCTGGGCTCATTTACTTGAAACACTTCGACCCCGAAATTATCGCTAACGGCCTGGGGTATCAACTACGTAATGTCAACTGAACTACATTTTCCACGTGGCTAGTATGCGGAAACATGTCGACTGGCTGCGCGCGGGTGATGCGGTAACGACGATCCAGGAGAGCCAGATCGCGCGCCTGAGTAGCGGGATTACAGCTTACGTACACAATGTTAGGGGCGGCCAGGGTCAGGAGTAGGTCGATCACCCTCGGATGCATTCCGGCCCGGGGTGGATCGGTGATTAGTAGGTCGGGGCGCCCGTGCTTTTCCGCAAAGCTATCCGACAGAATGTCGCGCACCTGACCGGAATAAAATACAGCATTGTCGATTCCGTTTAGCCTGGCGTTCGTGCGGGCGTCATCGACGGCCGCGGCAATTTCCTCCACCCCTACAACCTGCCGACAGTAGCGCGCCAGGTAAAGCCCGATCGACCCGATGCCGCTATATAGGTCATAAACGTTTTCCTTCCCGGTGAGGGCGGCAAAATCGCGGACTCGTTCGTAGAGTCGCTCCGCCTGCTCGGTATTAGTCTGAAAGAAGGACTTCGGCCCGATCCGGAACGCTACGTGCCCGAGGCGTTCCGTGACGTAGCCCGGGCCGGAATAGGAGACCATGTCCAGGTCCATCAGGTACTCGTTCACCTTCGGGTTGATACAGTAAAAGAGGGAGGTGATCCGGTCACCGAAGCGTTCGAGAGCGGCATCCAGGAAAGCGCGGATGACTTTCCGATCGTCGTGGTAGAAGGCCACCACCAGCATACACTCACCCGTCGTAGTGGTACGCACCATCAGTTGCCGGAGGAGCCCCTCCCGCTCCCGCATATCGAAGAAGGGCACCCCCTGTTCTACGGCGAGGGCGCGTAGCCCGTTGCGCAGTTCGTTACTCGGCCCGTGCTGCAGGTGGCAGTCCTGAATCTGGATGAGTTTGTCGTAGGCTCCCGCCTTGTGGAAACCGATGACGGCCTCTTCGTTACTGATGTCGGTACCGACCTCCTCGGCCGTCAGCCAGCGCCGGTTGGCGCAACCGAACTCTAGCTTATTGCGGTAGTATTCAGTACGCTCGCTTCCGAGGATCGGCTCCCACTGCCCCACTTCCACCTTCCCGATTCGCCGAAAGGCGGCGTGCACCATCCGCTCTTTTTCCCGCAGTTGACCGGCGTACGAAAAATGCTGCCACTTACAGCCACCGCATACCCCGAAGTGGGGACAAAAGGGTTCAGTCCGCTCCCCGGAGTAAGCATGGAATTCTTCCGGCGCGGCAAATAATACGCCTTTGCGCTTCCGGAACGGCCGTACATCGACGACGTCCCCGGGGGCTACGTTCTCTACGAAAACCGTCATCCCGTCGGGGGTTTTGCCGACACAGAAGCCCTTATCGGCCAGTCCGGTGATACGAACCCCGTCGATGCGGGGGGGGAAGCGGTTCTTTCTGCGGCGCGCCATGGGGGGATGGGGTGAGGGGGGGGAGGGGGGAAGGGGGGAAGGGGTAAGGGGGTGAAGGGGTACCGGGAATGGATGCTCGCTGCGCTCGGGGCGGGGGGAGCCATTCACTCATTCACAAATTCTGGAATTCAGTGCCTGACTTACTTGGTTTGCCCCAGGGCAATCAGGTTGGCAAAGAGACGGTAGGCACCCGGAACGCCGGCGGGTAACTCCCGAAAGAAGCTGTAGCCCGTGTAGACGAAGTGGCCGCTGCCGTATTCGGCGACCAGCAATCCGCCATCGCGATCGGGCTCGCCGGGGTCGTGGCTGCTCAGCAGGGGGGTGTAACGCTCGTCCCACTTATTCGGGAAGTAGAGGCCGCGCTCCTGCACCCACCCCTCGAAGTCGGCCGCGGTGATCTTATTCGGGTAGTTCAGGGCCGGGTGGTCGGGTGCGAGTATGCGGACGGGAGCTTCCTCCACGGTTACCCGGTCCCGGCTCAGTTCCATCGGATAGGGACCCAACTCATCCTCCCCGATCCGGAGGCGGCGGTTGGTATTGTACTGTACGACCAGGGTTCCGCCACCCTCCACGTAATCCAGCAGACGGGGCTGGTAGACCGGTATCCGCTCCAGGGTATTGTAGGCCCGCACGCCCACGACGATGGCATCGAATTGGCTTAGGTCCCCGGTGGACAGATCCGCGTCATCGAGTTGGGTGACTTCCATCCCGATACTGCCGAGCGCTTCGGGAATGGCATCCCCCGCTCCGGGCAGGTAGCCGATCCGGCGGCCGGCGGTGCGCAGTTCTACCCGCGCTACCGCCGCCCGGGCCGGCAGGGCCGCGCGCTGGGTCGGGATGTGGGGGTGGTCGATGGTGACTAACCGGCGATCGTAGGATTCTCGGGGGGCATCCTCGGAATGGAAAACGGGGGTGATGTAGCCCCGGGATTGAGTTGCCGGCGGGCTGAGGTAAAAGGTATAGAAGCGCTCCTGCCCCTCCGTGAGCGCGCTGACCTGCTGGGTGGCCGGACTTACGCTCCATCCCTCCGGTACGCTCAAACTCAGTCGCCCACCCCGCACCTGCGTCCCCGCCGTTACCCTGACCCGTACCGCCCTGGCTGCTTCGGAGGTGAAGAGCAGACTCGACTCCCCCAACTCCACGAATACGGGAGGGAGGAGGTCGAAGGGTTGAAACATCTCCCCATCAACCGGATCGACGTAGCGGTGGCGCACCGGGCGCTCGATCGTCAGCGTTTCGTCTCCTATTTCGAGTACGAAGGCTACCGAAACGGGGTCGGCCGATTCCGCCCGCCCGCGCAGTTGCTGATCGCGTACGGTGTACATGCCGAGTTCCCAGTCGTCTTCCAGCCAGTAGGGGCTGCTGTTGGTTCCCCCGGGAACGAGGTAGCTCAGTTCGCGCTCGAAGGGATTTCCGTCCGTAAGCAGAGCGGTGGTATCTTCCGATCGGCCCATTAGATTCAGGTCGGCGAGCCGTACCCGGACGGGGCTGCGGTTAGTGGCTTCCACGCTAATGGCAACCGTATCGCCCGCGCTGGCAAACGGATCTTCGGTGGTGGCGGAGAGGTAAAGCCCCAGCGCCCCCACGATGATTGCATCGAGTTCGTCCAGTTTTTTGTCCGTCCAGTAGGATTCGGGTAATTCGCGGATCCCGCGGCGGAGGTTCAACAGGTCGGGTACGGAGGCGTAGGGCCGGTCGAAATTGAACTCCTGGGCGATGCGATCGATGGCGTCGTCGATGTCCCCGCCGCCCGGTAGTCGATCCCAAGTGGTTTCGATACCGGCGAAGGGGTCACCGTCCTCCCCCCGGTCCGTGCCGGCTAGCCACTCCAGCTTTTCTTCGTACCGCTGTCGGCTGCCGCCACTACCGAAGCCCTGGGATTTGTGCTGGCTACGACTGCGGGCGGCGATCTCGGCTATGCTTTCGCCGCGCTTGGGCAGGTAGGTACCGATGTCCACCCTGATGATGTCCGTAGTATCGACGTAATCGGGCAGCTTGCTATCACCCCAGCTGTAGGCATTCCAGTACAGGCGGCGGGGTTGCCAGGGCGCGACGTAGCGCAGTTGCTCGGGGAAGGCCTCCGGATCGCCCGCCAGCTCGAAGGCCTCCTGGCCGATCAGCGCCGAAGCGGTATGGTGACCGTGGGTAGTGCCGGGTGCCCGGGGGTCGAACCGCAGGATAACTACGTCGGGGCGCCACTTCCGCATCACCCAGACGGCGTCGGCGAGCACGGAGTCGCGGTCCCAGATATTGAACGTCTCGTCGGGGTGCTTGGAGTAGCCGAAGTCATTGGCGCGGGTGAAGAATTGTTGCCCTCCGTCAATGCGGCGGGCGGCCAGCAGTTCCTGCGTACGGGTAAGACCGAGCAGTTCACTGATGTCGGGGGCGATGAGGTTCTGCCCGCCGTCCCCGCGGGTCAGGCTGAGGTAGGCGGTTTCCACTTGCTGCACGTTGGCGAGGTAGGCGATCAGTCGCGTGTTCTCGTCGTCGGGGTGGGCGGCTACGTAGAGAGCGCTACCGAGCACGCCGAGCTGTTGGATTTTGGCGTGGAGCTCCCCCGAGCTCGGCCGGTCGTACGACTGCCCGGAACAAGTCAGGGTTGCCAGGGACAATAGGAGGAATAGCAGCAATCCGCGCACGCAGTAGGGAGTTGATCGGGTCAAAGATACGTAAGCCACCTACCCGGTGGGCGGTACTTACCTTCGTCAGCATGTCTCTCCTGCAAACCATCCACGACCTTTCTAGTTTGCCCCACTACTGGTATCGCAGCGCCCGCAGTCGTCGCCGTATGCAAGTGAGTCGCCGACGCATCCCCTACGGCCCCCACGCCCGGCAGTATATCCTCCTGCTGGAGCCGCGGGCCGCGTTGCCGACGGACGAACTCCCCTGGGCCATCTACTTCCACGGCGGGGCCTGGACCTTCGGCACCCCCGAAGCCTTCAGCGCCGCCGCCCGGCCCTGGTTGGAGGACGGCTTCCGGGTAGCCCTGCCCAGCTACCGCCGCCCACCCGGGGTGAGGTTGCCGGAAATCGTCGGAGACTGCCACGCGGCCGTAGCCGAACTGGCGGATTTTGCCCGCCGAACCAGTCGCCCGCTTTCCGCGCCCCAGTTGGCCGGCATCAGCGCGGGCGGTCACCTGGCGGGACTCCTGGCCCTACAGCCAGACTACTGGACGCGGACCGGCTGGCCCGCTTCGCCGGACCGGGCGCTGCTCTGTGCCGCCCCCCTCGATCTGCGGCTACTTTCTCCCCGGAAAATTTTTCAGCGCTACCGGTCGATCAACCCCACTGAGCTACCTCTCTCCTACCCTTCACCCGCCTTCTTTCTGTTACACGGTACCCACGACGGCATGGTGAACTATACCCACGCTACCACATTTGCCCGGGCAATCAGAAGCCGGGGCGGACAACTGCACCTGGAAGCTATCCCCGGGGGCGGTCATTTGGACGCGGGGCGGTGGACCTACGACGATACGGACCCCCTCGCCCCCCTGGTGCGCCGGTTTATCCGTTCAGGCGCGCCAGTGCTTCCCGCGGCAGGGTGAAGTCGGGGGCCAGCCGCAGGGCCGTCTCGTAGTCGCGGCGGGCGGCGGCCGTATCCCCCAGTAATTCGTCGGCGTAGCCCCGGTAGAAATAGGCGCGGATGTGGAGGGGGTCGTTCTTGATGGCGATGTTGAACTGGTCGCGGCCCCGCCTGATGCTGTCGAGTTCCATCAGCAACAGCCCGGCGTTGAAGTTTCCGGCCACGTACTGGCGGTCGATCGTACTGGCGCGGCGGTATTCGGCGATGGCGCGTTCCAGCCGGTCCCGGTCGCGGTAGTAATCGGCCCGGGCGTGGATGGCGATCACGTCTTCCGGGTCGATATCCACGGCGGTATCGAAGTACCGTTCGGCCCGATCGTCGCCTTGCTCCGCGTAGAGTCGCCCCAGCAGCAGGAAGGCATCCGTCATGTCGGGGTCGATCTGGGTGGCCTCCTCGGCGGCGTTGAGGGCCCGTACCGTGTCGCCGGTTTCCACGAACACCTGGCTCAGGAGGTAGTAAGCTTCGGGATTACGCGGGTCCAGACGGGTGGCCTGATTCAGGGAGGAGATGGCTCCGTCGTACTGTCGCAGGATGAGTTGGGTCTCGGCCAGACGAAGCTGGGTTTCCAACCGGTCGGGGTCCAGTTCGGCGGCCCGCTCCAGGGTGCGTAGGGCCAGGCGGCTGCGGTAATAGTCCAGGTAAACGTCGGCCAGCGTATAGTGGTACCCGATGTTGGTGCTGTCGAGCGTCAGGGCCGTAGCCAGGTCGGCGATGGCGGCGTCGTAGTCGCTCTGGCCGTATAGTAGGTCGGCCCGGTCGGCGTATAGTTGTGCGTTGTTGGGGTCGGCGGTAATTTCGGCCGTCAGCCGCTGTACGCCGGGGTCGCCGGAGACCGGAATTGGCTCGGCCGGGGCGGCGGGCTCATCCGTACCGCAGGCCGTCAGGCCGAAGATCGCAATCAGGCAAACGAAATAAATCAAGTGGCAAAAAATTAAATTAAACACTGACCTCACGCAGCTGGCGTGACTTTCCACTTTTCCTTGATGAAAGACGAAGCCAGGGGAAGGGGCCCCCTGGGTGAAGTAGCAAAAATCAAGAAAATTGCAACTCTGAGGAGCCCTAGCGACGATCACCGCAGGTAAACTTGCCTACGGCTCAAACAGTTCAATTTTCGGTCCTGCAATGTAATATGTATATAATAAGTTACTATGTTTATAGTATAATCAAGCTTCCTCTATTCCCTTTAATTACTGTGCGAAAGGTCAGTTAAACAATAAACGAATAGCTACCGCACGAGCACACCCCTTCACCCCTTCACCCCTTCACCCCTTCACCCCTTCACCCCTTCACCCCTTCACCCCT
>CAZQNE010000036.1:0-38238 GCA_964594535.1 uncultured Lewinella sp. | reverse complement strand
CTGACCTACCACCTCACCGAGCGGCTGCCCGCGGGTAAGCCCCCCCACTACGCCCGTAGCGGCTTCATCCACCCGGTGTATAGCCCCGGCGGGCGGGTAGTGACCGATGATTTTCCGGCGGGCCACGCTCACCAGCACGGTATCTTCACGGCCTGGACCAAGACCCGCTTCCGGGGCAGGCCCCTCGACTTCTGGAACCAGCAGAAGGGGCTCGCTACCGTCCGCCACGCCGAACTGCTCGAAACCTACACCACCGATAGCCTGGTCGGCTTCCGCGTGCGCTTGGAGCACCTTAGCCTAGAGGACGGGGTCGTACTCGAAGACGAATGGCACGTACGCGTATTCGCGGACCGGGAGGCCTACCACTTCGATCTGCGCAGCGTACAAACCAACGTGACCGACGATACCCTCTTCCTGGAGCGCCATCTGTACGGCGGACTGGGCGTACGGGGCAGCCGGCAGTGGAACGGGGCGGATAGCGCGCACTACGTCGGGGCGGCCCGCTTTCTGACCAGCGCGGGGCTCGCCCGGGATTCCGCGAACCACACCCGCCCCGACTGGCTAGTAATGTACGGCCCCATCGACGGCGATACGGCCGGCCTCCGCATCACGCCCGACCCGGCTAATTTCCGTGCCCCCCAGTTCGTGCGGGTCCACCCCGAGATGCCCTACTTTTCGGTGACGCCGGTGGTGGAGGAGGGGTTTTTCATTCCGCCGGGGGGGCGGTATGAGCAGCGGTATAGATTTGTGGTGTTTGCTGGGGTGCCGCCATCTAACACCAAGCATACCGTACCCCTAGTATGCAAACGCCCTGTTAACCCCCCGCCCCCCTGAGGCGTTTTCCCTACCGGCTGTCCATCTTTAGCACCTCATGCACAACGGCATCATTCGGCGGGTCGTCCTCCTGGGCGTCGTGGCCATCCTGGGAATCATCGGGATGCAGACCTACTGGGTGGTCACCACCTGGGACCTGAACGACACGGAGTTCCGCCAAAAAGTGCAGTTGGCCCTTTACGGGGTGGCTCGCCAACTGGCCGCCGACAATAACGCCGACCTGCCGACCCGCGACATCGTCCGCCAGCGGAGCAGCAACTACTTCATCGTCAACACGGAAAGTGAGATCGACGCACAGCGGCTGGAGTACCTCATGCAGCGGGAACTGCAGCGGCTGCAGCTGGACGTCGACTTCGAGTACGCCATCTTCGACTGCGCCAGCAACCGCATGGCCTACGGCGGCTACTGCCCGGCCGATAGCAAACCCATCCCCACGGATCGGTCGAGCGGAGACGCTACCCTGCCGCCGGACGAGGGATTACTGTACTACTTCGGGGTGAAGTTCCCGACCCGCACCGGCTACATCTGGGAGAAAATGCAGTTGGTGGTCTTCCTGTCGATCATTCTGATCCTGACGGTGGCTTTCTTCGCGTATTCCTTACTCGTCATCCTGCGGCAGCGGCGGCTGGCTACGATGCAGAAGGAGTTCATCGACAATATGACCCACGAGTTCAAAACGCCGCTGTCCACGATTCGGATTGCCGCCGCCGTGCTGTCCCGCGATCCCCACGTAGCCGCCGACGGTCGCCTCTCCCGCTACGCCCGCCTCATCCACGAGCAGTACGAGCGACTGAACGGGCAGGTCGAGAAAGTGCTCCAGATCGCCGGCACCGACACGGGGGCCTTCGAGGTACGCCCCGAAGCGGTGGACCTCCAGGACTTACTGCCCCCCCTGCTCGGCAGCGCCCGGGCCCGTACCGAAGATTGCGACGGCCAGCTGAGTTGGCACCTGCCCGGGCGGGCCATTCCCCTTTCCGCCGACCCCCTACACCTAACTAATATCCTGCACAACCTGCTGGACAATGCCATCAAGTACGGCGGCGACCCGCCCCGAATCCAGGTGAACGCAAAGATCACCGGCACCCACTTTCTGCTGGCCATCAGCGATTCCGGCCCGGGCATCGCTCCCGAGCACTGCGAGCGGGTGTTCGAGAAGTTTTACCGGGTGCCCACCGGCGACGTACACGACGTGAAGGGGTTCGGGCTGGGGCTGTACTACGTCCGCCAGGTGTGTCGGGCGCATAGGTGGGACATCCGCATCGAGAGCCAGCCCGGGCGGGGCACCACGGTGCGACTTCGGATACCGCTCGCAACCCGCAGGGAAACCGTCACCGCATGACTAAGGCGCACCTCCTCTACGTAGAAGACGACGAAGACCTCGGCTTCGTCACCCGCGACCAGCTGGAGTCGGAGGGCTTCGCGGTCACCCACCTGGCCGGGGGGCGGGCCGTCAGCGAGCGGATCGCCGCCGGCCTGGATTTCGACCTCTGCCTGCTCGACGTGATGCTGCCCGAAGTGGACGGCTTCGAACTCGCCCGCCGCATCCGGGAAAAAGACCGCGAGGTGCCCATCCTTTTCCTCACGGCCAAGAGCCTGAAGGACGATCGGCTGCACGGACTGCGGTTGGGCGCCGACGACTACATCACCAAGCCCTTCAGTATGGAGGAACTGGTACTGAAGATCGAGGTCTTTCTACGCCGCCGCCGCGTCCGACCGCCCGCCGGCCGTATTGGCGACTACCGCTTCGATGCCGACCAGCTCCGCCTGATTCACCTGCCGACGGAGGAAAGCCGCCGCCTCACCCAGCGGGAAGGGGAACTGCTGCAACTACTGAGTGACAACCGCGAGCGGGTGCTGGAGCGCGGCCTGATCCTCAAACAAATCTGGGGGCGGGACGACTACTTCCTGGGCCGTAGCCTCGACGTCTTCGTGAGCCGCCTGCGGAAGTACTTACGGGCCGACCCACGGATCCGGATCGAAAACATTCACGGGGTAGGCTTTTCCCTGACCGTTGGGAGCTAGGGGAAGCGAAAACTACCGGTACCACATTAAAACGCCGCCGAACAGCGTTATCAACGCCAACAGTACGGTAGCCATGCGGATACTGCGGCGGAGGTAGTTGCCGAAGTCGCGGATCGCCGCGGCCTGCTCCGGATAGGCGGGCACCACTTCTTCCTCCATGCGCCGGCGGTTCAGGATCTGGGAGGCGGTGAAGTCCACCTCCGACCGCACGAGTACCCGGTAGGCCCGCAATACCTTTGCGCGGAAGTAGA
Organism: uncultured Lewinella sp.; assembly: GCA_964594535.1. GTDB lineage: Bacteria > Bacteroidota > Bacteroidia > Chitinophagales > Saprospiraceae > Neolewinella. The sequence goes on along the minus strand of CAZQNE010000036.1, from coordinate 35,131 downwards.
GGTTGACGAAGAGCATCCCCAGGAAAAGCGCGATGATGATGGAAATCAGGATGACGAACATGGACGGGAAAACGCGGGTTGCCCCCGGTCGGTTGCGGTAATTCCATGGTGTGGCGCCTCCTCATCGGCTTTTGGCTACTGTACGCTACCCCTACCGGAGCCCAGACCACCGACGTACTGACGGTCGATCCGGACTATACCCCCCAACGGCTCATCGGGGAGGTGTTCGTGGCCAACCGCTGCGCGACCATCACCAACGTGCGCGCCATCGGGGATCATCCGGCGGCAATGGGATACTTCCGCGACCCCGAATCGGCGACCGGATTCCGGGAAGGGGTGCTGCTTTCCACCGGCAGGGTGGCGGATGCCGTCGGCCCCAATACACTGACGAATACCGCTACCGCCTTCGGTGACCTGCCGACCGGCGATGCCGACCTGGGCCTCATCACCTCCCGGGACTTGTACGACCGCAGTGGCATTGAGTTCGACTTCGTGCCCCTGGAACCGACCGTCACCTTCCGTTACGTTTTCGCCAGTGAGGAATATTGTGAGTACGTCGACAACGTGTACAATGATATTTTCGGTTTTTTCGTCAGCGGGCCGGGTTTCGACGGGCCCTACGAGGGGGGGGCGGAGAACGTAGCTACCGTGCCGGGTAGCCGCCGCCCGGTCTCGATCTCCACCATCAACCACCGGCGGAATCAGGCCCTCTACCTCGACAACGAACTTCCGAATATCCGGCAGTCGGCCGGCTGCGGGGGGGGAGCCGTTCCGGGGCCCCGCTTCCAGCAGGTCGAGTACGACGGGCAGACGGTCGTGCTCACCGTTACCCTGCGGGTGCAGGCCTGCGCCACCTACCACATCCGCCTGGTTATCGCCGACGTAGGGGATGCCGACCTGGATTCCGCCGTCTTTCTGGAAGCCGGCAGTTTCGATACGGGCGGGGGCGCTACCCTGGAAAACGCCCTGACGAATGATCGGGCACCGATCCGGCTGTTCGAGGGCTGCGGACCCCAGGACGTACGGGTGCGGCGAGCGCAGGGTGCCGACCCGAACCGGGAACAAACCGTGAACTACCGGATAAGCAGTCGCTCGGTAGCTTCCGATAGCCTGGACTTCCTGGCGGGCAGCGGTACGGTGGTCATTCCCCCCGGGGAGGCTTTCGTGGACCTGCCCCTGATCGCCCCGGGCGACTCCCTCCCGGAGGGGCCGGAATCCGCCTGGCTGGTGCTTGATTCCCCCTGCGGTTGCTTCGCCGACTCCATCGAACTGGTGATCGACGAGCCGAGCGTCCCGGAGTTGGTACGCCCCGGCACCATCGACCGCTGTGGTGGCCCGGATGGGGTGTTATCCGCCCGGCTGCGGGGTGGCGTACCTCCCTACCGCTACGACTGGAGTTTCGGCAGTACGCTGGCCTATCCGCCGGTACCCGATCCCTCACCCGATTCGGTTAGCCTGGTGGTCACCGATGCTTGCGATCAGACGGTCCGTTTCCGGGCTTCGCTCGCACCCGCGCCCGCGCCCGGCATCACACTCCTGCCCCTGCCCGCCGATTCCTGCGGTGCCGATACCGTTGGTCTGCAGTTCGATTTGACGGGCACCGCTCCCTTCACCCTCCGGTACCGCTACGGCGACGGAGTAGCGTCTTCGGTAGACTTCCCGACCGCCGGTCGCCACACCTGGCCCCTCACGCGGGAGGGTGATTACCAACTCCAGCTCCTCACCGACGCAATCTGCGCGCGCGAACTGGATACTACGGTGCAAATCAACCTGACGCCCCCGCTCGCCCCCATTGAATTCGACTGCGCCCGGCTCCGACGTACCCCCCTCCGCCCGCAAGCCCGGGGGGGCCGGCCACCCTACACTTACAGCATCGACGGGGGGCCGTTCCGGAGCGAAGAGATCTGGGATAGTCTGCCACCGGGAAGAACCTACCGGCTGCGGATCCGCGACGGCATCGGTTGCGAAATCGTGCAGGACGATTTTTTCTTCCCCGCCGCCGACCGCTTCCCGGTACGACTGCCCAATCCGATACAGGTCGAGCGGGGCGAAACCGTGCGGCTGCAACCGGAACTCCGGGTACCGCCGGCTCAGATCGCCACGTACCGCTGGCAACCCGCCGAAGGACTGAGCTGTACGGACTGTGCCGAACCCGAGCTGACTACCGGGCGCTCCCGCTCCATCGGACTGACGGTCACCGATGTATTGGGCTGCAGCCAGCAGGTAACCGCCGAGATCGTGGTGACCGGCCCGCCGCCCTATTACGTACCGACCGCCTTTTCGCCCGACGGGGACGGGGTGAACGACGAGTTTCGCGTCTTCGGCGGGGAGGGGCAGGTAGCATCCGTAGACTACCTCCGCGTATTCGACCGCTGGGGCGGGCTGGTTTGGGAAGCCGCGGATGACTCGGCCTGGGATGGTCGCTACCGGGGCCGGGCCGCGCCCTCCGGCATCTACGTATGGGCGGCCGGGGTACGACTCACCGACGGGCGCCTGAGCGAGCGGCAGGGTACGGTCATGCTGTTACCGCGCTGAGGTATTCGAGTTCGCTGCGGCGGGAGGGGGCCAGGTAGGTGCGCGCGACCCGGTTGATGTCGTCGACGGTCAGATTGAGGTAGCGGTCCAGTTCGGTATTGATCAGGTCGGGATCGCCGAGCAGGGCGTAGAAGGCGAGTTCGGTGGCGCGGTTGGCGATGTTCACGTCGCGGTAGTGGTTGCGCAGTTCGAGGCGGTGAATGACCTTATCCAGTTCCGTTTGGGTGATACCGCGCTCCATCATCTCGTCCACGGTCGCCAGCAGGGCCCGGCGGGCCCGGTCGTAGTCCACTTCCTCACTCGGCCGGGCCTCCATGAGGATACCACCGGCGTCGAGATTGTCGTTGAGCCCGGCCCCCACCTCGGTGAAGAGGTCGCTGTCCCGCACCAGCCGGCGGTACAGCAGGGAAGAGCGGCCGCCCCCCAGCAGGAAGCTGAGCACGTCGGTAGCGGGGAAGTCGGGGTGCAACCGGTCCACGGTACGGCAGTGGAGGTAGATGACCGGGCTGGGCACCTCGCCGTTGATGCACAGGTGGCGGTATTCGACCTGTTCGGGTTCGGGGGCGATCGCGGGGCGGCGGTCTTCCGGGCGGGAGGGGGGGATGTCGCCGAAGTACCGCTCCACCCGCTCGCGGATGGTGGTCGGGTCCAGGTTGCCGGCCAGGCAGAGGATGGCGTTGTCGGGGCGGTAGTAGCGGGAGTAGAAGTCCTGTACCTCGCCCAGCGTGGCCCCCTGGATGTGCTCGATGCGCTGCCCGATCACGGGCCAGCGGTAGGGGTGTTCGCGGTAGATGAGGCCATTGAGGTGGTGGTAGAGGTCGCCGTAGGGCTGTTCGAGGCAGGTCTCGCGGAATTCTTCGGTCACCACCCGCTTCTCGTTTTCCAGGCTGCGCTGGCTGAACCGGAGTTGCCGCATCCGGTCGCTTTCCAGCCAGAGGGCGGTGTCGATGTTCCCCGCGGGTAGGGTATCGTAGTATAGCGTATAGTCGCTGCTGGTGAAGGCATTGTTCTCCCCCCCGGCCAGTTGCAGGGCGTCATCGAAGTTGGGGGCGCTTTCCGAGCCGGCGAACATCAGGTGCTCGAACAGGTGGGCGAATCCGGTGCGGTGGGGCGGGTCGTTGCGGCTGCCGACGCGGTAGAGCACGTTCACGGTGGCGACGGTGCGGCGGGGGTCGTGGTGCAGCAGTACGGTAAGTCCGTTGGCCAAGCGGTAACTTTCAAAATCGATCATACGCCAAAAGGTAACCCCGCCGCATCCCTATAGTTGCCATGCCCCCTATCCGTACGCTGCCCGGATTCTTGTTCCTCCTCTACCCGCTGTTCGGCTGCGTCGATTCCGTCGGCACCCATGCTCCCAAACCGCTTTCGGCACTGGACTACGTAATCCTCACGAGCGACGACGGCTGGCGGCTGCGCATCCACGGCGACGGCAGCGGTACCCTCACCCACCGCCAGCATCCGCTCCACCACCTCGACTATCCGGCCCGCACCTTTGAGCTGCGCGGCCTCCTACGGGCGGGGGAGCAGTGCCGCTCGGTCCGGCCGGCCACCGGCTGTTATGAGCTGAAGACCTACCGATCCCGTACCGACCGGGAAACCTACTGTAAATGCGGCGGTGGCCCCGGGGCGCGGGAAAGCATGACGGTCGCCATCGCGCGGATGCAAACGGCGGTGGACGACGTGCAGAGCGAACGGGCCTGCCGGATGCTGCGGCGGGCGTGGCTGGTGGCGCGCTGACCTACCACTCGATGCCGTATTCCTTCTTTAGCTGCTGTACGCGGCGGTAGGGAATATTGGTGGCCAGCTTGAAGGAACGCACCCCCTGGTGAAATTCCCGGAAGCGCACCCGGTGATTATACAGTCGAGCGATCAGTTTCCGGAACTTGGTTTCGCTGCACTGGAGTCGGAACATGCGCTGGCGATCCCCCGCGGTAAAGGTGAGCACTAACAGCCGTAGATAGGTCGGCCCCGCCAGGTAGTCGCGACCGGGTTGCGTAAAGTCGAACGCAAAGTTCAGTTTGAGATCCTCCAGGTCGGCGTATTCGTACGAACCATCCACCTGTGCGCCGCCGCCCGCTACGGTTAGCTTCTTCCTCCCGAAGACGACCCGGCCCCCCGGTGACCGGACTGGAATGTCTTTCCGGCCCGCAGACCGAGAAAACGCCGATAGCAGATCGTGCAACGGGTTCACGTAGGCATCCCCCCGGAGGAAGGGCAGTAGCCGGATTTCTCGCAGGGGGTTCCGTGGCGGCTCCGCATGCACCGGTCGCGATGGTATGTACTCTTTGAACGTCAAGGTCTTAGTTCAGCCGCCAAAAATACGGCGTGAACAACACCAGCACCGTAAAGATCTCCAGCCGCCCCACCACCATCACGAAGCTCAGGAATAGCTTCACCGGCGCGCTCAGCCAGGCGAAGTTATCCACCGGCCCCACCCCGCCGATACCCGGCCCGACGTTGCTCAGGCTGGTCGCCATGGCCCCGATGGCGGTGAGAAAGTCCAGCCCGAGCACGCTCAGGATCACCGACCCGATGAGGAAGATGATCAGGTAGAGCAGCAGGAAGTTGAAAATGTGGGTGATGATGCGCCCCGGCACGATCTGCCCGTTCAGCCGCAGCGGGATGATGGCCTGGGGATGAATGATGCGCTTGAATTCCAGGTAACTGTTCTTGAAGAACACCAGGTGGCGGATCACCTTGATGCCCCCCGAAGTGGAGCCCGCGCAGGCCCCCAGGAAGATCAGGCAGAAGCAGATGAAGGTCAGGCTCCCCGTCCAGCTGGTGTAGTCCGCCGACACGAAGCCGGTGGTCGTGATCAGGCTCACGATCTGGAACAGACTGTCCCGAAAACTTTCCTCCACCCCCCGGTCGGTGATGTACCAGACGCGCAGCGTGAAGAAAAGGGTAAAGCCGACCACCAGCCCGACGTAGGCCCGCAGCTCGTCACTCCGCCACACCTCCCGCCAGCGCATCTTCAGGCTCAGGTACAGCAGGGTATAGTTCACCCCGGCCAGGAACATGAACAGGATCATGACGTACTGGATGAGCGGTGAAAAGGCCATCGCGCTCTCGTTCTGGGTGCTGAAGCCCCCCGTGGCCATGGTCGTCAGGGCGTGGTTGATCGCCTCGTAGCCCGACATGCCGCAGAGCCAGTACAGGATGCCTACGACCAGCGTCAGTACTACGTAGATGGACCACAACCGCTTGGCCGTTTCGCTGATGCGGGGGTGCAGCTTATCACTGGTCGGGCCGGGCGCTTCGGCGGCAAAGAGTTCGATGCCCCCGATGCCCAGCAGCGGCAGCAGGGCCACCGTGAGTACGATGATGCCCATCCCCCCGATCCACTGCGTCAGGCTACGCCAGTACAGCAGGCCCCGCGGCTGGATCTCGATGTCGGTCAGGGTAGAGGCTCCCGTGGTGGTCATCCCCGAGGCCGTTTCGAAGATGGCGTCGGCTACGCCGGGTAACATTCCGCCGTACAGGTACGGCAGCATACCGAAGGTGATCATGGCCGTCCAGCTCAGGGCTACGATCAGGTACCCCTCCCGCTTCCGGATGGTGATGTCGCCGGGGGTGGGCAGACTTCCCCTCGGCTCCTTGGGGATGAGGAAGAGCAGCCCCGCCGCCACCAGGGTGGTCCCGCCGGCCAGCAGCAGGGGCAGGTAGTCCTCCCCGTAGTACAGGCTGAAGGGGATGCCCGTCCACATCAACCCCCCGATGATGAAGAGCAGCACGCTGATGACCCGGGCGATGGGCCGGAAGTTGATCAGATTCGACCGCACCCTACCGGAAGAGCTGTTCCAGCCGCCGGATGGCCTGCGGCTTGGCGAAAACGATGACTCGGTCGCGCAGCTCCAGCTGGGTCGAGCCGTTGGGGATGATGGTTTCGTCGCCGCGGATCACCCCGCCAATGAGGGCGGTATCCGGGAAGTGCAGGTCCTTGAGGGGGTGCTTCGTCAGTTGGTTGCTTTTCGTCACCACGTACTCGATCACCTCGGCGTCCACCCCGTGCAGACTGGTGATGGCCTCTACCTTTCCCTTGCGTACGTAGCGGAAGATATTGTTGGCGGCCAGCAGTTTTTTGTTGATCAGGGTATCCACGCCGATGTTCTGACTGATGTGGATGTACTCCTTGTTTTCCACCTGGGCGATGGTCTTGTACACCCCATGGTTGTGGGCCGTCAGGCAGGCGATGATGTTGGTTTCGCTGTTTTCGGTCAGGGCCACGAAGGCGTCCATGTGCGACAGCCCTTCTTCCTCCAGTAGGTCGAAGTTGGTGTAATCCCCCTTCACCGTCAGCACGTTATCCAGTTGTTCGTTGATGTATTTACAGCGTGGTTTATCGTTTTCCACGATGGTCACGCTGTAGTCGTACTGCAGCTGGCGGGCGGTGGAGATGGCCAGGTCGGTGCCCCCCATGATCATGACCCGACTGACGGTCCTGGGTTGCTTGCCTACAAATTTCTCCACCCGGTCGGTGTCCTCGGGGCGGGTGATGAAGTAGACGTGGTCGTTGCGCCTCAGTTCGGTATTGCCCCGGGGAATGAGCGTCAGCGGCCCCCGCAGGATGGCGATCGGTTGCAGTTCCCGGCGGTCCTTGAGCCCCTCGATTTCGCTCAGCCGGTAGCCCACGTGGGGGGAGTCACCGTCCAGGGTGATGCCGACCAGGGAGAGCTTGCCGTCCTCGAATTCGTAGACGTCGGTGAAGGAGCACTTTTTGATGAGGCGGGTGATCTCGCTGGCGGCCAGCTGGCGGGGACTGATCAGCTGGTCGATGCCCAGGCTACAGATCGTCCGTTCGCCGTCGCACTCCAGGTATTCCTCTTTGTCGACGCGGGCGATGACCCGGCCGGCCCCGAGTTTCTTGGCCAGGATGGCCGACATCATATTGGTCTGTTCGCTGGTGGTCACGGCCAGCAGCAGGTCGGCGTTGCCGATCCGGGCCTGTTCCAGGGTGTTCAGGCTGGTGGCGTCTCCCTTTACGGTCAGCACGTCCAGGTGGGAGCCCGCGTAGTCCAGTACGTCTTGGTCGTTATCGATCAGCGTGATGTTCTGGTTTTCGGTGACCAGCAGTTCGGCCAGGTGAAACCCTACGTCTCCGGCACCCGCGATTACAATGTTCATACGCAAACTGATCTGAGGCGGCACAAAGGTAGGGGCGGGGGCGCAGGTGCGGGCTTATTCCCGGAGGCGGTAGAGAAAACTGAGCACGACTTGCTGGGCCCGGCGCCACTGAAACTCCGATTCAGCGGTATAGGTCGCCTCGTTGATAATGGTTCGCTGCAGGCGGGTATTGAACAGATCGCGGCCGCTCAGGGTGAGGGTACCCTGCCCCTTTAACACCGTCAGCGATGCCCCGATATCGAGGGCGTAGGTGGCCAGGTCCCGGCCCTGGGGGGTATCCTGGGGGGCATTGTAGTCGAAACTGATCTGCCCCTGCAGCCGCTGGCTCAGGTCGAGGGTGTTGGCGATCCGGCCCGACCAGGCGCTGATGTCCGCCCCGTAGCTCTGCTCGCGGTAGCTGCCCTCCACCCGGGCCCGGTAGAGATTGAAGTCGGTGGTGACCTTCCACCAGTCCGATGGTTCGTAGTTGAAGTTAAGCTCGATACCGTAGGCGCCGCGATCGCCCAGGTTGACCGGGAACCGAATGGTCGTCCCGTCGTCCGCCGGCAGGATCAGCCGCTGGATGACCCCGGTGGTGTAGCGGTAGTACACGCTGGCCAGGACCGATCCGGAGGTGAGGTAGCGGAGCCAGCTCACTTCGTAAGAGTCGGTATACTCGGGGAACAGCGTGGGATTGCCGATTCCGTTGTTGCGGGGATCGTTGTAGTTGCTGAACGGAAGCAGGAGCCGGAAAAAGGGCCGGCTCAGGCGGCGGCTGTAGCTCACCTGCCACTGCGTTTCTTCGCTCGCCCGGTAGGAGACCGAGGCGCTGGGAAAGAAATTGAGGTAGTCCTGTTCGTTGGTATCTCCTGACTTCTCCAGGGCGGCGGTCACGTCGCTGAGTTCCGCCCGGAGCCCGGCCTGCACCCCGAAGTCGCCAAACTCACCCGCGCCAATGACGTAGGCCGCCCCGATATTTTCGGTGTACAGCAGCTCGTCGTCGAAGGGGGCCACCACGCTGTATAGGCCCCCCGGGTCCGCCTCCTCCACCAGGAAGGCATTGCGGATGGTGCGTAGGGTGGCCCGTAGCCCTCCTTCCACCTTCAGGCTGTCACCGAAGGGGCGCACGTAGTCAGTTTGCAGGAGCAGGTTGGTCTCGTACTCGGTATTGCTGGCCCGTTGGAGCAGCGCGTCGTCCCCGCCCCCGTCTTCGGTCTGGGTGATGTCGGAGAGTTCCAGGTCGTCATCCAGGATGTACTGCACGACGGCCGTCCACTCGTGGTCTTCGTGGTCGGGGTAGGTCCGCTTGTAGTTCAGGGAGGACTCCAGGTTCTGGTTGTCGCTGTCTTCGAGGGTGAAACGGCGGGTGGTTTCCAGCAGCTGGCCGTCATCGTCGAAGTCGCGGTAGATGACCGTGGTCCGGTTGTCGTCTGACGAGCGGCGGTAGAGGAGGGAGCCGGTAAGTTGGTTGCGGTCGTTGATGAACCAGTCGGTGCCCAGTTGGAGGTTACCGCCCAGCCCGCCGCGGTTCTGGTCCGTTTCGCTAGTGAAGCGGGTGCGCAGGCTCCCGTCTTCGTTGAGAAAGCGCTGGTCGCTGCTGCCGCCGCCGGGGGATCGCCGGTAGTTGATGCCGAAGTTGGAGAACAAATTGAACTGGTTGCGGCGGTAGTTGAGGCTGTAGCTGGCCCCGTAGTTCTGGGGGGCGCCCAGGGTAGCTCCGAAGGAGCCGTTGACCCCCTTCTGCTTATTCTTCTTGAGGATGATGTTGATGATGCCGGCCTCTCCTTCCGCTTCGTAGCGGGCCGAGGGGTTGGTGATGACCTCGACCGACGCGATGATGTCGCCCTGCATTCGGCGCAGGGCGTCCACGTCGCCGGAACTGAGCATGGCGGAGGGCTTTCCGTCTACGAGAATGCGCACGCCGTTGCTGCCGCGCAGGCTGATGTTGCCCTCCGGGTCCACGTTTACCGAGGGTACGTTATTGAGGATGTCGGCAGCGGTGTTGCCGGCTCCGGTCAGGTCTTTGCCAACGTTGAAGACCCGTTTGTCGAGTTTCATGACCATCTGACTCCGCTCGGTGACCACCTCTACGGCTTCCAGCGCCACGCCGGCCTGCGCCATACGGAGGGTGCCCAGCTCGACCGCCGGACCGTCGGCACTGGTTCTGACCCCTCCCCGCCGGAAGTTGTCGTACCCCAGGAATCGCACGTCCAGGTAATAGCTTCCCGGGGGGACGCTGAGGGAGAAGCTACCGTCCACGTCCGTGGTGGTATTGGCCACCATACCGCTATCGGCTTCGGTATAGAGCACGGCGGTGGCGAAACCGAGGGGCTCTCCGGTGTCGTCCTGTACCAGCGTGCCCCGTACTTCGGTCTGGGCCGGTAGTACGCCGCTACTTAGTATTCCCGCTATCGCTAGTATCCTCCACATACCCGCCTAACGTGATCTGACTGAATGAGTTGGTTGCGTTCCAGGTAGTACAACGCGAATTGTATTCGCGCTAGGAAGCCGCGAGCTCCGGTCGCGAGCTCCGGTGGGCCGGGCGGAAATGCTGGCAACTCCTTCCCCCCGCACGGCAGGCGCTCGCAACTACAAGTTGCGGCGTCCTTTCGCGAATGCAATTCGCGTTGTACACCGGCCCGGCCCTTAGTAAAACATCCTCCCCCCCGCCCCGTTCCCACCTCCACCACCATGGAGAAAAATCAGAAGATCCTCAACGATCCGGTCTACGGCTTCGTGGCCATCCCCTACGGGATCCTCTTCGAGCTGGTGGAGCACCCCTACTTCCAGCGGCTACGCAACATCAAGCAGGTCAGCCTGACGCACTACGTCTACCCCGGGGCCCTGCATACCCGCTTTCACCACGCCCTGGGGGCCCTTCACCTCATGCAGCAAGCCGTGAGCAGCCTGAAGGGTAAGGGCATCAAGATCAACAAGGGCGAGGCCGAGGCGGTGATGATCGCCATCCTACTCCACGATATCGGCCACGGCCCCTTCAGCCACACTCTGGAAAATACCCTGATCGACGTTCACCACGAGGAGCTGAGTCTACTCTTCATGGAGCGACTGAACGAGGCCTTCGGGGGCCGGCTCAAAAGGGCCATCAAGGTATTCCGGGGTACCTACAGGAAGCACTTCCTCCACCAACTCGTAAGCGGGCAACTCGACATGGACCGCCTCGACTACCTCAACCGCGACAGCTACTTCACCGGCGTAGCCGAAGGCGTAATTGGCTACGACCGCATCATCAAAATGCTCAACGTAGTCGACGATCGCCTGGTGGTCGAGCAAAAGGGCATCTACAGCGTCGAGCGCTTCCTTACGAGCCGCCGTATTATGTACTGGCAGGTCTATCTGCATAAGACGGTGGTGGCCGCCGAACAGATGCTGCGGCTGGCCCTACGCCGCGCCCGCCGACTCGCCGAACGCGGACAGCCCCCCTGGGCCCCACCCGCCCTGGCCTTTTTTCTCAACCGCCGCTTCACCCGGCAGGACTTCCACGATCGACGCGACGAACTCCTTTCCCGTTTTGCGGCCCTCGACGACACCGACGTGAGTTCGGCCGTCAAAGCCTGGCAGCAACACCCCGATCCCCTACTGAGCTACCTCAGCTACGGACTGGTCAACCGCCGGCTCTTCCGCCTCGAATTCAGTAACGAGCCCTTTGATCCCGCCTACGTCGACCGGATTCGCGCTTCCATTGCCACGCATCCCCTGCTCCCGCGCTCCGCCGCCCAAAACCTCATCATCCGGGGAAAAGAAACGAACAGCGCCTACACCACTACGAAGGACGAAATTATGGTCTGTACCAAAAATGATAAGGTCGTTCCGATGTCGGAAATCAGTGACTTCGGGATCACGCCCCGGGTGTTTACGAAGTACTTTCTGTGCTACCCGAAGGAGGTGAGTTAGTGGACCGCATCCATCCGATCGTACCCTTCGGCTAATCTAGCCAGGCTCTCCTCTTTGCCCACGACTGCCAAAATCGCGAAGGCATCCGGCCCCTGGGTCGTTCCCGAAATCGCCAGGCGTAGGATCGGCAGCACCGCCCCGAAGCCCAGTCCTTCCCGCTCCATAAAAGCGACGACGGCCTGTTTGACGGTGGCTGCCCGCCAGTCCTGAACGGAAGCGAGTTCGTCTTTAAGGCGGTCGAAGGCGGCACGCCGCTCCGGCTTCCACTTCTTGCGGGCCATCTTTTCGTCCCGGATACCGACGCGCTCGACGAAGTAGCGCCCCTGCTCCCAGAATTCATCGGTCGTGTGGATGCGTTCCTTCAGCAGGCCGGCGATGGCACGGGCGGTCCCGGGTTGCAGCTCATGACCGTGGGCGGCGAACACGGGGGTGACGTGTTCGCGGGCTAGTGTCGCGTCGTCGGTGGCGATCAGGTACTGCTGGTTGAACCACTTCGCCTTGTCGTAGTCGTAGCGGGCCCCGCTCTTGACGATACGGTCCAGGCTGAAGGCTTCGGTCAGCTCGTCCAGGGAGAATATTTCCTGCTCGGTGCCCGGGTTCCAGCCCAGGAAGGCCAGAAAATTGATCGTCGCCTCGGGTAGAAAGCCCGTATTCCGGAAGTCGAGAGAAAATACCGGGATGCCGAGCTTTTCCCCGTCCCGCTTGCTCAACTTCCCCTTACCGCTAGGCTTGAGCAGCAGGGGCAGGTGGGCGAATCGGGGCATACTGTCCTCCCAGCCAAAGGCCCGGTAGAGCAGCACGTGGAGGGCGGTACTCGGCAGCCATTCTTCCCCGCGGATGACGTGGCTGATGCGCATGAGGTGATCGTCCACCACATTGGCCAGGTGGTAGGTTGGCAGGCCGTCTGCTTTCATCAGCACTTTATCGTCGACCTCCTCGCTCCGAAAACTGACGTCGCCCCGTACGATGTCGGTCACGTGCACCGTCTGGCCCGGCTCTACCCGCAGGCGGACCACGTAAGGCGTACCCTCATCCAGCAGTCGTTCGGTCTCGTCCTGGGTCAGGTTCAGACTGTTGTGCATATCCCCCCGGGTGGTGGCGTCGTAGCGAAAATTATGGTTACCGCGGGCCTTCTCCGATTCCCGCCGCTCGTTCAGTTGGTCCTCCGTATCGAAGGCGTAGTATGCCTGCCCGCTTTCGAGGAGTTCGCGGACGTATTTCTGATAAATCTCCCGGCGCTGACTCTGCCGGTAGGGGCCGTATTCGCCACCCACCTTCGGGCCTTCGTCGGGTTCGATACCGGCCCAGGACAGGCTGTCGCGGATGTAGTCCTCGGCCCCGGCTACGTAGCGCTTTTGGTCGGTATCCTCGATACGCAGCACGAAGGTTCCCCCCTTCCGGCGGGCAAAGAGGTAGTTGTACAGCGCCGTACGGAGCCCCCCGATGTGGAGGGAGCCGGTGGGAGAAGGAGCGAAGCGGACGCGAACGGGTGCCATAGATTGTAATTAAGCGGACAGCAGCGGGGTAAAATATAAATTGGCGGGCAGCAATTTCTACGAATAAACGTTTTTGAAGGGCAACTTCCCCCGCCCCCCGGGGCGTTTCTCGGCAAAGGTAGCTTCGCCACCGCGGCCGCCCGTGTTTTGCGTCCCCAGTTTTCCCAATCAGACCCTACAAAACCAACAGCACATGTACCTCGTCAAGACGCCGCGGGTCATTCAGAAACTCTTCCCCAATTTTCACTGGCGGATGCCGGCCCGCCCCAACCAACCCACGATTTATCTGACCTTCGATGACGGCCCCGTCCCCCAGGTCACGCCCTGGGTACTCGACCAGCTGGCCGCATTCGACGCGAAGGCTACCTTCTTCTGCGTCGGCAATAACGTAAGGCGCTACCCCGAGGTGCTCGACCAAGTACTGGCCGCCGGCCACGTCGTTGGTAATCACACCACCCACCACCTGGATGGATGGAAAACCGACAACGTGCCCTACTTCCACGACGTGCGTCACTGCGCCCGGCAGCTCAAGACGCCGCTTTTCCGTCCGCCCTACGGCCGCCTGAAGCCCAGCCAGGCCCAGTTCCTGCAGCGCCACTACGAGGTCGTGATGTGGGACGTGCTGAGTGGAGACTTCGACCCCGAGCTCACCCCCGAAGATTGCTACGAGAACGTGGTCGATCATGCCCGCGACGGTAGTATCGTCGTCCTGCACGATAGCCTCAAGGCGGAAGAAAACCTCCGGGCCATTCTGCCCCGCCTGCTGAGCTACTACGCCGAGCGAGGTTACACCTTCACCAGCCTCACCACCGAGCTGCTCAGCAAACCGGTGACCGGCGACGGGGTCCGGCTCCGGACGGCCTAACTATTTATTGACTTAGCGCAAACTTCACGCTGCGCAGTATGGGTGAACCGCGGATTGCGGAGATGTACGCGGATGAGCGCGGCCGATGGTCCTACGATTTATCCACGCCGGCCGGTCGACGTGCCAATCCGCGTACATTCGCGTAATCCGCGGTCGATGAATTGTTCGCGCCACAAGATGCCCTATAAAACATCAGTTGTTCAGCCGATCCAGCCCGGCTTTGGCCATGATGTGCAACCCCGTGCGGTACTCGGCGGGTTCCAGTTCCAGGCAGGTTTCGAAGTAGCGGCGGGCACTGGCCCGATTGCCCCGCTCCTCCTCGATCAGCCCGGCCTGTAGGGCGGCGTTGCAGGCGAAGAAGGCCGGATTGTGCCGCCCCATCGCAATGGTTCGCTCGTAGAAGGAAAGTGCCCCCGCGTAGTCTTTCAGCCCCCCCAGCACCCGCCCCGTCCGGTAGCGGTGTTCCAGCTGCTCGTCCGTAGTCAACGCACCTACGTCTATGGCATCCAGTTCGGCGCGGGCCCGGGTAAAGTACCCCCCGTCGAAGAGTAGCCGCGCGCGCAATAGTCCCAGGTGGGGGGTGCGGGCCAGGGCGGCCTCCCGTTCGGCATTCTCGTCGCCCCCGGCCCGGCTGCCGCCCCCAATTCGGGCCATGGTACGGTGGTATTCGGCCTCCTCCCCCTCCAGCAGGTACGACCAGGCGATCTTCTGGAGCGCCTCCTCCCGGAAGTGGCGGCCGGCGTAGCGCAGCAGGAAGGACTGAAAGTGGACGCGGGCCCGGGTGTTCAGGCTCCGGAGTTTCGCCTGCCCCAGCAGGAAATCGAGGTAGGGAAAGTCCGCCGTCGTACCGCCCCGCGTTTGCCCCTCCAGTAGCCGGATCGCTTCGGCGTTGCGGTCGGTGCGCATGGCCAGGGTAGCCAGTACGAAGCAGTGGAGATTATTGCTCACGGGCCGGAGGTCCAGCTGCCGTACCGCCCGGTAGGCGAGTTCGGGCCGATCGGCCAGGTGTAGTTCCATGAAGGCATACAGTACCTGGGTTTCCAGGTGGAAGGGGCTGTCCGCATCCCGCAGCGCCCGCTTCAGTTCGGCCCGCCCCTCGGCGATGGTGCCGCTCAGGGAAGTGAGCAATTCGACGCCCCACTTATACTGGGGGGGGATCGCCCCGACGGCGGCGTGCAGTAGCCCGAGGTCCTTGTAGGTCAGCAGGAAATCGGGGAATTGCTCCGCATTGTCCCGCAGGTGGCGGTGGGCCCGGTTCAGTTGGCGGAAGGCGGCCAGGTGGCGCTCGAAGCGGATGTCGATGAGGCTACGGTGCAGTCGGGCTTCGGCCAGGGCGTAGTGGTAGTAGGGGGAGCCCGGGTCGCCCCGCTCCAGCAGGTCTATCCGGCGGTCGAAGCGTTCCTCCAGTTGGCCGTCCAGCCCCTCGTCCCCGCTCAGGTAGAGCCGGAAGAAATCGAGGTAGCTCTCCAGGTGGTAGCTGGCCAGGTTGCGGGGCTCGGCCCGCTGCATCCGTTCGATACCGGCCTGGGCCAGATCCAGTTCCAAGCGAAATACGTCCTGGTAAATGGCCCGGGCTTCGGCGTGGAAGGTGTAGGCATACTCGGCCGTCGCTTCCGTTTCCGGGTTTGCCCGCACCTGCGTCCCCGCAATAAGTAGTCCCGACAGGAGCAAAATCTCACGCATAGCGCGCAAAGATACGGTCGATGGCGGCAGCTAGTTGGCGATCTTTTTCGGTGACGGTATTACCCGCGTCGTGGGTGGTCAGGCCGATCTCCACCCGGTTGTACACATTGCTCCACTCGGGGTGGTGGTTGGCGGCCTCGGCGGCAAAGGCGATCTCGGTCATGAAGGCGAAGGCCTGCCGGAAGTCGGCGAACGTAAATTCCCGGTGGAGTTTATTGTTTTCGTGGGTCCAGTTCATGCAGTTTAAACAAGGGGGCGCGGGCGCAGGTGCGGGCCCAACGGAAGAACTTAACTCCCCCCAGCGACCTCGAGTACCAACACCCAGTCGTTACCATCCCGTGCCTTACCCGGTGGATCGAAGTAGCCATCCTCGGCCCCCGGACCGGTAGGAATATCGGATTGAAAAGCGGCCTGCCGGTCGGCTTCCCCCTCCGGGGTCCACCACTTCCCCGTGCGGGGGTTGTACCAGCCGGCACGGGCCGTTCCCGGGGCCAGTTGGTAGAGCCGGATACGGACGAGGGAGCCCCGCGTCAGGTACACCAGGGCCCAGTTGCCGGCCGCGGCACGGGTAGCGATGCGAAGGTCGGGGGAGAGGCCACTATCCCGGCCGCGGGTACCGGCACTGATCAGGTCCGGTGCCGGGATGCGGGTGGCGATCGGTCGGGACTCGATCAGCTCACGCAAGTAGCATAGATCGGCCGCTCCGGGTGCATCGAGGAAGCGCTGCTCCAGTACGCCGCGCTCCCCCGTGGCACTTTCCATGCGCCAGAGGTTGCGGTGGCCGTAGGTGAAGCCGATACCCCCGGCGAACACCGACCAGTAGGCCTGGAAGCGCTGCACCCAGGCCGGATCGGGCAGCTTGCCGTCCGCCCGCTGCATCCCGGTCCAGCGGGCGTAGAGTTCCTCCTCCCCTTCGTACCAGCCCTCGGCGTTGAAGGTAGGCTTCGGGGGCTTCCGCCACCAGTCGTCGCGGGTCAGGGGCACGATGAAGGACGGTACGGCGTGGGTCTGGATCATGTTGAAGTCCAGCCAGTCGGCGTCATGAAATTCTTCCGCCGAGCTAAGAAAGGAGATCGGGTGGATCGTCATCAGGTGGTGCCCTTCGTCCCCGTCAAGTATTCCCCGGGCGGTCCGCTCCAGTCGGCGGCGGTGCTCGGTAGGTAGCGGCCGCTGGTGGTTGGGGAACATCACGCTTACCGACTTGTGGTATTCCCCGGCGACGACCCAGATCAGGTTCGCCGCTTCCGCGTACCGGTGGCCCAGTTGCCGTCCGAATTCGTAGTTATGCTGCTTGGGATCCGTAAAGGCCTGGCGAGACTTCCGCTTCCCGGCCACCCCCGGGTCTCCGGCCGAGGGGCCCCACCAGAGGAAACAGGCGACGTGCAGACCATGGTGGGCCGCCCGCTCGACGATGTAATCGACGTGCTTCCAGTATGCCTCGTTCAGCTCCACGGCATCCCAGGGCGGCCCGGTACCGGCAAAGGGGTACTCCCCGGCAAAATTGGGCTGCCCCATATTGTTGGCGACGAACTGGACCACCGTAAAGCCTAGCGCAGCGCGGTTGGCCAGGTAGCGGTCGACGTCCGCGGCCGCTAGGGAGGGCAATCGCCAGGCCGTACCGCCCAGCCAGAAAAATCCCGTACCGTCGCCGTGTTCCAGGTAGTGGCCATTTGCGGAAACCCGGAGCGGCCCGTGGCGCTCCCAGTCCGCCTGGGCATCGACCTCCGGGAGAAAAAGGACGCAGAGCAAAAGAACCGACGGGGCGTATCGCGTAACGGACATACCCCAAAAGATAGGGCAATGGAGCGGGACACTACCGGATGACCGCCCGCCGCCGCCCCGCTATCTTTCCGCCATGTACCGTCTGATCTTCCTTTTCCTCCTTAGCGGTTTGCTGATCGGCCCCGCCCTGCCCGCCCAGCGTATCGTATTCGATAACGACCTTCCCCGCACGACCGTGGCCGGCGATACCGTGGACGCCCACGACGGCCGTATCATACAGTTCGGGGATACCTACTACTGGTACGGCACGGCCTACGGGACCACCAATGGCTTCACCACCGCCAACCACTACGTCGTGTACCGCTCGCCGGATATGCGAAGCTGGACCAAAGAAGGGCGGCTACTCCCCGACCAGCCGGAAGGAGTGTACTACCGCCCCCACGTGATCTTCAACGAGCGCACGGGCAAGTACGTGCTGTGGTACAACTGGTACCCCCAGCTCTGGGACGGGCAGTTCGGGGTAGCCACCAGCGATAGCCCCGCCGGCCCCTTCACGATTCAGAACGACAACGTGGAGATGTTCCGTAGCGACGTGGGGCTGGGGGATTTCGGGCTCTTCGTGGACGACGACGGCACGGCCTACATCAGCTACAACACCATCCAGAACCACCAGGTGTCCATCGAGAAGCTCAGCGATGACTACCTCTCCTCGACCCGGGAGAACGGCGGCATCATCGGCGAACACATGGAGGCCGGCAGCCAGTTCAAGCGGAACGGCAAGTACTATCTGCTGACCGACTACACCTGCTGCTTCTGCAATTACGGTTCCGGCGCCCGCGTCTACATTTCCGACGATCCGCTTTCGGGTTACGTCCTCACCGGCAACATCAACCGCTACCCCGGCCGCCACGCTCCCCTGCTGACGGATGGCGTGGGCCGGGGTACCTCCTACGAGGTCATCAATAGTACCGACAGTCTGTCCAATTCCCTTATCCTACAGCACCCGCGTCCGCGCCAAATGGACCGCCTGAGCGTACACCTGTTCACCGGCAACCGCCCGGAAAACTGCGGCAACGTCAGCAACCCCCGCGTCCACCCCCCGATTGGCGAGCCGGACTTCACCCTCGAGTACTGGGACTACGACCACTGGGAAGCGATCGAAACGGAAGCTCCGGTACGGAACAATCGGGCACTATCGCAGGTAGTCCATCTCGATTTCGAACCCGTAGAGAGCGACCGCCTGCGTATCCGACCGAAGGGCGGCTACCCCTTCACCGAAATGTACGCCAACGAACTGGTCGCTAGCTACGGGGGTGACGACAACGTCATGCAAAACTCCCGCGCCTACCTGGCCGGAGCCGGCATCCCCCAATCTCCGATTGTCCCCGCCCAGCAGAATTACGTGATGGCCCTGGAAACGGAAAACGGTACCGAATACCTCTGGATGGGCGATATGTGGGGCTCGGCCTCCGACAACGTGAAGGGGCACGACTACCCCTACTGGAGCGCGCCGCTGCGGTTCACCGAATCGGGCCGCATCATGCCGCTGGAATGGACGGGCCGGATCGAGTTGGACTAGTACACCACGTACTTCACGCCGAGGGTGAGGGAGTAGGGGTAGAGAGGAAGTACCTCTCCCTGGCCCACGTTGCCCGGTCGGTAGAGCCCCAGGATGGACTTGTCGTGCTGCACGAATAGGGCAGCGCGTAAACCAATGCGCACCGTAGCCCCGACGATAGCCCGGAAATCCAGTTCCTCGAATTCCGCTTCGACGGCCGTAAAGTTTTCGTTGCGGTCCAGTCGATCGATCTGGCCGGTGGAGCCCACGGTAAACCCCGTCAGTCGGTTCAGGGCTACCCCCAACTGTAGGGTACCGCTGCGGAACAACTGGTAATTTTGCCCGCGGCCCGTGGCCGACTTATCCCCCAGCCGGTAGTTGAAGAGTAGCGGGATCTCGATGCTATTCAGCCGCAGACTGACCGAATTGTACGCCCGCTCGTCGCGCTCCCTGCCACTGGGTCGGGAGCCCGACTGGACAAAGCCGAGCCCGAGGCTAAAGAAATATTTCGGACGGGCCAGGTACTGAGTTTCTACCCCGAAGCGCACCCCCGGCTGATTGTAGCCGAAGTAGTAGTCCCCGTCAATCTGGCTCAGGTTCAGCCCCAGGTAGCCGGCTACGGCGAATTGCTGGTTCGGCTCGGGCTGCCCGGCCAGCCACAATGGTAGAAAGAAAAATGCCAACAAAGAAGTACGGTGCCACATCGTGTAGTCCTAACGCCCCAGTGCTAAAGGACGCGGCCCGTGCCCTATAACGGACCGGGCAACTGCGCCCCCATGTCCGCCAGCCGCGACTGTAGCAGCCGGGTCAGCTCGGCGGTCCGCTCCGGCTCGCTGGCCGCCAGATCGTTCGTCTCACCGGGGTCACTGGTTAGGTTGAAGAGGGCGGATGTTTCCGTCTCATAATCGTAGACCAGTTTGTACTCCCCCTGCCGCAGGGAGCTGGCGGGCTTGCCCCCCTGGGGCGTATAGTGGGGGGCGTGCCAGAGCAGGAGCCGCTCCGGCCGGGCGTCGCCGAAGAGGGGCGACATCCCCTCCAGATCCCGAAAGGCATCGACGATATCCTGACCGATGACGGGAGTGTCGAGGCTCCGGCCACCACTTACCCGCTCCGGCCAGCGCACGATGAAGGGTACCCGGGTGCCGCCCTCGTAGAGGTAGCCCTTACCGGCACGCAGGATACCGTTGTCGGTCGGCGGCGTGTGGGCGGCGAAGGCGGGCACTTCCTCTACGTGTAAGCCGCCGTTGTCGGAGGTGAAGATCAGCAGGGTATTGTCGGCCAGGCCGAGTTCGTCGAGCCGGTCCAACACGCGGCCCACGTTCTGGTCGATGGCCTCCACCATGGCGGCGTACACCACGTCGGGTAGGGTATCGCCGGGGTTAGCGGCCCGCTTCCGGCGGTACTTTTCCACCAGTTCTTCCTTGCCCATGATGGGGACGTGGGGGGCGTAGAAATTCAGGTTCAGAAAAAAGGCGCTATCCCGGTGATCTTCGATGAACTCCAGGGCCTTATCGGTGAGGATATCGGTGAGGTAGTCGCCCTCCCCGGTTTGTTCCTTGAGGCGGTTGAACTGGCCGGGGGGGAAGAAGGGGTAAAAGAAACTCTGGGGCAGCCCGTTCGCTCCGGCACCGTACGTCAGGTCGAAACCGCGGTTCTCGGGGTGGTACTGCCGCCCTCCCAGGTGCCACTTTCCGATGTAGGCCGTGGCGTAGTCCCGGCTTTTGAAGTATTCCCCCGTCGTCCGGTAACTCAGGTCGAGTTGCTGGCTCACGGGTGGGGTACGCAAGGCTTCGCCGGGCCGGGGCGGTCCGTTGCCGTGGATGTGTTCGGTGATATTGGTTTCGATGGGGTGGAGGCCGGTCAGTAGCGTCGAGCGGGAGGGGCTACAGATGGCGGCCGAGGCGTAGCCGTTGGTGAAGCGGATGCCCTGCGCCGCCAGCCGGTCCAGGTTGGGGGTCTCGATGAAGTCGTTGCCGTAGGCCCCCAGGTCGAACCAGCCCAGGTCATCGGCTACGATTAGAATGACGTTGGGCGCGGCCGCAGGTGCGATGCTGTCATCTTCGCCCGGGCAACCGAACAGCAGCAGACCATACGCTAGTACAATGGGGAAGAGAAGGCGTTCGACCATTCCCGCAAGGTAGGCCCGGGCCAGATGAGGGGCATCCTGTTATGTCCTGGAAGGACTCCCTACTGCCAACCGAAGGGTTGGGTCAGGTTGGGGTTCAGAATGACTTCGTTGAAGGGAACGGGGCGGTAGTAGTGGAGGGGTTCGGTAAACTCGCGGTCACTATCGTCGGTGACGGTGGCCCCGCCGCCCTCTCCATTCTCCAGATAAACGGTAGCCTCGCTGCCGAAGGGTCCGGTCCGGTAGTAGATCAGCGGTACGCCGAGGGAGTTGGTCTCCCGGGCGTCCCCCTCCGGTACGGTCTCGCTCAGGGCGATCAGCTGAATGTCGTCGACCCCGTCGCCGGTCAGGTCGTAGCGGCCCAGCCCGGGAAAGTAGATGCCCTCCGGAATATCCTCCAGCAGATCACCGGCGTGCCAGCGCATTAGGTCGTCGAAGCGGTGCCCTTCGAAGGCGAGTTCGATCCGGCGTTCGCGCCGCACGGCTAAAATTGCACCTGCGTCCGCGCCCGTTACTTCCGGATACCTGGCCTGCTGCACGGGGTCGATGTCGTTTTGTACCTCCGCCAGCACCACGGGGGGCATACCGACCCGGGCCCGCAGTAAGTTCACGCTTCGGTCCAGGTCTTCCTGAGTGAGTTCGCCCAGTTCGGCCCGCGCCTCGGCGAAGATCAGTAGGGCTTCGGCGTAGCGGATGGTCGGTACGTCGACGCTCTGAATGGTCGCCTCGTCGGTGCTGTTCACGAAGCCCTTGATGAGGTGGTAGCCGGTGAAGTTTTTGTTGAGCTCCTGTACGTAGGGGGTGGTCTGCCCCTCGGCCCGGTTGATCCAGCCGGGGTAGGCCAGGGTCTGGGACAGCCGGGGGTCGCGGTCGGTGAATTCCGCCACGAAGCCGGCCGTTTGGTAGCCTTCCGTAGCGGTGAAGGGCTCGCCCGACTCGGTCAGGTAGGCCTGTACCAGATCGCGGGAGGGGCTCAGTTCGTAATCCTGCAACTGAAAGCGGAAACCGGCCTCCTCGCCCAGTCCGAAGTCGTTCCAGTCGTACTGGATGATCTCGGGGTTGCCGGCCAGGCTCTGGCTCACGAATAGCTCGAGGTAGTCCCGCTCGGGGTTGCCCGTTGTATAGAGTGCGAAGCGGCCGCTTTCCATGACCGCTTCAGCAGCCTCGGCGGCCAGTTGTAGGAACTCGTCGGCCGTATCCTCCAGACTGAGTTCGGGGTGGTACTTGCGGTAGGTACCCTCGTGGAGGGCGATCCGGGCCTGCCACATCAGGGCGACGTGGCGGTCCGGGGTACCCTGCGGGACTTCTTCCCGAACGTGTTCCGTGGCAAAGGCGAGGTCTTCCAGAATGCGGTCGACCACCTCGCTGCGCGGGTCCTGGGATTTGTAGAGCAGTTCCTGGTCGGTCACGTTGAGTACCTCGTCGTAGTAGGGCACGTCGGAGTAGCGCCGGACCTTGTCGTAGTAAAACTGCGCCCGGTAGAGTCGCGCCAGTCCGGCGTAGTGGTTGGCGACCTCGTCCGGTACGGTGGCCCGCCCGTAGTTGGCGAGAAAGTAGTTGATCTCGCGCAGCCGCTCCCAGTCCCAGCCGCCGGTGAGGTTCTGGGAGTTCGCGTTCCCGGTCATGATGGTTTTGATCTCGACGGCCCCGGTAGTGGCGGCATTGTCGGAAGACTGGTCGGAGAGGTAGATGTCGTAGCCACTCGGAATGTCGAGCAGGCCGTTCGTATACAACTCCAGGTCGGATTCGGTGCGGAAGAAGGTTTCCGGCGACACGGAATTGCGGGGCGTCCGGTCCAGTAGCTCGTCGGAGCAGGCGAGGAAAAGGACTGGTAAGAAGAAGAGGTAGCGCATGGTGGGGGTATTGGAGGGCCAGGGCTAAAATTCAACGTTCACGCCGGCCGAGTAGCGGCGCTGGAAGGGGTAAGCGTAGCCGCCGAAGCGACCGGCATCGAGGGGGTTGGCCCCGATCGCTTCGGGGTCGACGAAGTCACTCACCGCCGAGCTTTCCCACACATTCTCCCCACTCAGGAAGATGCGGAAGCGGCCCAGCCCCACCCGCTCGGTGAGCTGGGAGGGCAGGGTGTAGCCCACCGTCACGTTTTTCAGCCTCAGGTAGCTGCCGTCCAGTAGGTAGCGGCTCTGGGGGATGGCCAGTCCGTTGCTCACGCGGTAGTCGGCCAGCCAGGCCTGGAGGGAGGGGTAGGCGACGTTCTCGGTATTGGCATCGGCCAGCCCCATCTCGATGTAGGAGCGGGAGTGGTTGGCGCGGGCCGCCTCGCTGTCTCCGGTGGCGCGGTAAAAGTCGAGTTGTTGGGGGTAGGTATTGGCGTAGGGTTGCTGGTAGAGCCCCCAGAAGAGGTAGTGCTCGGGGTAGTAGTCGCGCTGCCCGACCCCCTGGAAGAATAACCGGGTGTCGAAGCCCTTCCAGCTGGCGTCCAGGTTGATGCCGTAGCGGAAGCGGGGCTGGGTGTTGCCGAGCTTGACGTAGTCGCGGGTGTCGGTGGCGGCGATCCCCTTTTCGATGACGCCGTTCCCGTCCTGGTCCACGAAGCGGGGCCAGCCGGGTACGATAGAGATGGCCCCCCAGGGGATGATGCCCGTTTGGTCCAGGGCGGCGATGGCCTCCTCGTCTTCGAAGAAGCCGTCGCTTTCCAGCCCCCAAATCTCGCCGATTTCCTGCCCCTGGTAGTAGGCCCCACTGAAGAGCGCCCCCTCGTTGGGGTAGCGGGTGATGAAGGAGCGGCTGTCGCCGATGTTGAAGCCCAGGTTGAGGCGTAGGGGCGCCCCGCCGACTTGGAAGCGATTGCGCCACTCCAGGCTCAGTTCCCACCCTTCGGTCTCCAGGTCGGCGACGTTCCCCTGGGGCTCGTCGGTACCCAGCACGCCGGGCAGCTCCTGGCCGGGGGCCAGCATACCCGTAGTGTTGCGCACGTAGTAGTCGGCGCTGAGGAAGAGCCAATTGTCCCACAGCCCCGCTTCCAGTCCGAAGTTGGCCGTGGTGACGGTCTCCCAAGTATAGTTGCCGGGGTCGACGTCCAGGCCGGGAGCCCCGATGGCGCGCTGGTAGTTGCCGTCGATAAGGTAGGGGGTGGTGAAGCTCGGCAGGTTGAGGATATAGCCGTAATTCGCCGTAGCCTGGTTACCGAGTGACCCGTAGGAAGCCCGCAGTTTCAGGGTGGACAGCACAGCGGTAAGCCCCTGCATGAAGCCCTCTTCACTCAGCAGCCAGGCGGCCGAGACGGAGGGGAAGAAGCCGTAGCGGTCTTCGGCCGGAAAGCGGGAGGTTCCGTCGTAACGCCCGTTGAATTCCAGGATGTAGCGGTCGTTGAAGATATAGTTGACGCGGCCGAAGAGCCCCCGCACGGCCCAGTCCGTAAAGTCGGCCCCCACCTCCTGTTCGCCGCTGGCTACGCCGAGGTAGGGCAGGCCGCTTACGATCAGCCCGTTGCGGCGGGCGCTGGCCTCGTCCCGTACGAAGCTCTCCTGGTTGTAGCCGGCCAGCACCGTAAGTTGGTGGCGCGTCCCGAAGGTTTCGGTCAGGGTGGCGAAGAGGTTGTAGGCGTTGTAGCGGTCGTTAATGCGCAGCTCCCGGGCGAAGGTCTGCCCCCCCTCGGTGCGCAGGTCCTCCGGTCCGTAGCCGATGCGGTAAGCTCGCCCGTCGGTGTGGATGGTATTGAAGTTGCGGCGGAAGGTGGCATCGGCGGTTACGGTGAGTAGCCCGTCGAATAAGGTCGCCGTGGCCCGGTTGATGGTCTGAAAGCCCAGGTCGGTGCCGGCATAGCGGCCGCCATCAACGATTTGGGCCGCGGCCCGCCCCGCATCGGTGTTGGCCCAACTGCCGTCGGGGTTCTCGGCCACGTCGATCGGCACCAGGTTGAAGGTTTGGGTCAGGTCGTAAGTCGGTCGTACCCGGTCGGCCTGGTAGACGTTGGAGTTGTTCTCGAAGCGCAGCCAGGGTTTGGGCTGAAAGCCGACCTTGGTGCGCAGGGCGTAGCGGCTGAATTTATCCTCCGCCAGCCGGTTGAGCCCCGCCTCCTCGGTGAAGTTGCCGCTGACGAAGTAGTCTACGGCCTGCCCCTGCCCGCCGCTGAAGGCCAAGTTGTGCGACTGGCTCAGTGCCCGGTCCTCGAAGAAGTAATCGTTCCAGTCGTTATCGCCCAGGTAGACGTAGCGGTTCGGATCGGCCGGGTCGGGGCGTACGGATGCTACGGACGGGTCGTCGGAGCGTTCCCGCGCCCAGCGGTACTGGTCGTCGGAGTAGGTGATGTAGTTCCAGGGGGTATTGGCCGTGGCGATGTCGCTCAGCCGCATATATACGTAGGGGTCGGTGATGGGGTCGGGCAGCACCGTCGGGCGGGCGGTGGCCACGAAGTTGCTGTAGGTGATACGGCCCTCCTTTCCCGACTTGGTCGTGATGAGCACCACCCCGAAGGCGGCACGGGCCCCGTAAATGGCCGCCGAGGCCGCGTCCTTCAGAATGGAGATGGAGGCGATGTCGTTGGGATTGAGGAAGTTCAGGTCCTCGGCGGCGAAGGGGATGCCGTCCACGACGAAGAGCGGGCTACCCCCGTTGATCGAAGTGATCCCCCGGATGTTGAACTGGGCCGCCGCCCCGGGCTCCCCCCCGGCGTAGTCGACATTGAAGTTCGGCACCAGCCCCTGCAGGCCCTGGCTCAGGTTCGCGATCGGCCGGCTCTCGAGGGCTTCGGTCTGGATGTTATCCACCGCCCCGGATAAATTAACCCGCTTCTGGGAGCCGTAGCCGACCACCACTACTTCTTCGAGCAGGTTGTTCGAGGCGGAGAGGGCCACGTCTACCGTCTGCCGCCCCGCTACGGCTACCGTCTGCTCCGCCATACCGATGAAGGAGACGAGTAGTTCGGCGGCGGGGCCGGGCACGGTAAGTTCGTAGTAGCCGTCGTAGTCGGTTACGGTGCCATCCGTCGTTCCCGCTACCCGTACGGTTACGCCGGGCAGGGTGCTGCCGTCGTCGGCGTCGGTGACGGTCCCCGAAACGGTCAGGGGTGCCTGGGCCAGGAGGCCGGGCAGATAGCAAATCAGCGTGACTAGTAGCGTAAGGGGGTAGCGTGTTCGCATAGCGTAGGGGTGTGATGGCGCTCGCCCGCAAAGGTCCCCCGGGCGGTACCACCCCGCCCCATCTACGGGGTTAAATTTGTATTACCTTTAAATCACCGTTGCTCCTCCGTTTTCCGGATTTCGCCCCCAACTATCTTTACGACCGGCGACCACTCGCTCCACCCCAGGTTATTGTCCCGGTAGCGCACGCGGGCGTAGAGCGGAGCGCCGGCCGGCGGTAGCTCCAGCCGGAGTATGCCGTAGCCCTCACCGATGTCCTTCGTTTCGTCCCGCCGCCCCGCGGGGCCGAACCAGTTTTCCCGGTGCCGTAGGGTGTCGGTTAGCGGGTTGGTGAAGTCCGCCTCCCCAGCCAACTGAAACTGGCTCGTGTTCAGGGGCAGGGCCGCCGGGTGGCGGTAGGGGCTGCCGTAGAGGGTCCCGTCCGCCAGCCGGAGCGTAGGTCGGTCCGGTACGGGCATATTCCGACGGTAGCGGAACTCATCGAGCAGGGTATTGTCCTTGCTGCTATCCAGACTACCGATGGTGTAGCTGCGCACCCACAGTTCCTGGCTTTCGTTGTCGATCTCTACCAGTTGGTAGGCGAAGTTGGACCAGCTGCCCTGGGTTTCCGGCCGGTCGGTTTCCAGTTCACTGTCGCCCCAGTACTGCGGCCAGGCCGTCCCCCCGCTGATGATGTGGTAGCCGGCGTGGTCGGTGAACTGCCCCCGGGCGTAGAGGTGGTGGTGGCCCGCCATGTGCAATACGAATTTGTCGCTCTTCGTCAGCAGGGGCAGGGCCCGTTCCGCGTACCAAGCGGAATAGTCGTCGGCGTACTGTTCGGCCTGGTAGGGGCGGTGGCCGATGCTGATCACCCAGCCCAGTGCTTCGTCCGCCTCCGTTGCCGCGACGATCCGCTCCAACCAGTCTAGTTGCTCCGGTCCCTCATCCTCGGTGTCCAGCACCACGAAGAGCACGTTCGCCAGTTGGTAGGCGTAGTAGCGTTCGTTGCCCGATGCGATGCCCCGGTAGGTAAGCCCCTCGTCCAGTACGAAGTGGTCGTAGTAGGCTTCCAGCGGTCCGCCGGCGTAGCTGTCGCCGTAGTGCTCGTGGTTGCCTACAGCAGTGATGAGGGGCAGTTCGTGGGTCAGCGGCGAGGATTTCCGAAAGTGGATCCGTTCGTAGTGGTCCAGTTTCCCCAGGTCCACTTGGTCGCCGTCATTCAGGATCAGGTGGAAGCGATCCGCCAGGGGGGTGCCGTAGAGGGCTTCGGCCTTGGCTTTAGCTGCCGCCACGAGCTCGTCGTACTTCCGGTAGGGCTGACCTTCGTACTCCAGTACCTGGTGGTCGCCCAGGGCGATGAAGCGCAGTACTCCTTCGTGTCGCCCGCGGGCGGGGGGTGTGCGGAAGTAGTGGATGCGCGAGCTATCGGAGGTACCGCTGCTGGCCCGGTAGTAGTAGCCCGTTTCGGGGCTCAGGCCGCTCAGCCTGACCTCGTGGTAGTGGTAGGGGTCGTGGTAGTCGCTGTCCTTGGGTTCCAGGTTTTCGGTGTGCCCGTTAGCGTGGTAGTTCAGCCGGTTGGGGGCGGTGCCGTAGGCTACCGTGGGTGTATTTCCGTTATCCGTTTTCCAGTTGACAATGATGGAGCTGGGCGTGGCCGTTTGCAGGTAGGGTCGGATGGACTGGGCGCGGGCGCAGGTGCCGGCAAAAAGCAGCAATAGAAAGCTGACCCGGTAGTTCAATGTAGGGGGAAGTTTCGGCAAAGCTATTCCCCTCATTGCCCCCGTCCGTTAATTCACCATTAAATCGAAGTTCCCCTCAGTTGTTACGCAGCGCCTCGATCAGCTCCCCCTTACTCATCTTCGACCGCCCCTCGATGCCGACTTTCTTGGCCTGCTCGTAGAGTTCTTTTTTTGTTCGTTCTTCGTAGCGTTCGGCGTGGCCGCCCTTCTCCCCGGCGTCGGGGGTGTTGGCGATGCGGGCGGCTTTCTGCTTGCTCATGCCCTCGTCGCGCAGTGCTTCGTACTGCTCGTCGTCTTTGATGCTGGGTCCGTGATTTTTGGCCATTGCGCGTAGGATTACTTCCCCCGGGTAACGTGGATACCTGCCTCAATGGTTTAATCCTCAGTAAATCCGGAAGCTCGCCACGAAGGGCAGGTGATCCGACACCCGCTCCCGGAACGCCTCCCTCCCCATCTGCATCGTCCAGTGCATGGGGAAGAGGCGGAGGCTGCCGCGGACGTAGTCGGTGGCGTAGGTACGCGACACCGCGAAGCCATCCAGCAGGTTGGCCCGCCCCTTCTCCAGGATGTGGGAGAAGCGGTCCTGCAAATCCCAGCAGGAGACGAAGTCCATCACGTCCGCCCCCCCGAGATGGTGGAAGTTGCTCACGTCCTGGCCGGGGATCATGTTGAAATCCCCCATTAGCAGGAGGGTCCGGCGGGTAAACGGGCTGGTCTGTCGCAGTTCGGCGATGTGGGCCCCGATCACCCGGCACTGAGTATCGCGCAGCTCCTGCTCGCGGCGGTCGCGACCGGACTTCAGGTGCACCCCGATCAGGATCGCCCGGAACTTCCCGATCCGTACCCCGGCCTGCAGGGCCTGCCGCCCCCGCGTATACGCCCCCTCCGAACCGGGGATGAAGTGAAGGTTGCCGATCTCCACCCCCTCCTTGAAGATGAAACCGATGTGGATGCTACCGTTCACCTGCGGCAGAATAGCTCGCCGGTACGTCACCCCGTACGCTTCCTCCAGAATTTCAATGAGCCAGTCGATGTGCTCCAGCGGACTGACCTCCACCAGGGTCACCAACTCCGCGTCCAGCAGGGCCAGCCCCTCGGCCTGTTTCCGGATGCGCTCGTAGTCCGGGCCGATCCCCCGCAGCGAACGGGTGTGTTGGTAGCCGGCCAGGTTCCAGACGGCGATGCGGGCCAGGGTGTGGGGGAAGTTGCTCATGGCGTTAAATATGGTAGGATGGCATCACAAATCATACATGCTAACGAAGCTCCTGTTGTTCCCCTCCGCCGCATAATAATACAGGCCGAAATAGACAACTGGCTTACCTGCTACTCCTCGTGCCCATTGATCTAATTTTTTCGAACGCTTTATGCCCTTCCGGATGATTCGACTCAATTCCCTGTTCTTAAAGCGTTTCATTTCGGTCACCTTAGCATTGACTC
The DNA here is from genome assembly GCA_964594535.1 of uncultured Lewinella sp. Taxonomy (GTDB): domain Bacteria; phylum Bacteroidota; class Bacteroidia; order Chitinophagales; family Saprospiraceae; genus Neolewinella. The sequence continues at coordinate 5,878 of CAZQNE010000036.1, read as the reverse complement.
TGCCCCTGGATACAGTTATTCGGTAGATCGCGAAGTCCTTCTCGGGGTTATCGTACCCTCTTAAATTGATCCAATGGATGTTTAATGAACCCGCAATACCCGAGCTAGGCGTGGTTGGCACGATACCCCTATCGGTAATAAATTGGAGCACTCCCAACCTTCGGGATACACTATCTGCGTACGCCGTGTTAGCTGGCTCGTTTCCCGGCCAGATGTCCACCGTTGTTTTCTCACTGCCCGAACAGTACCCAAACGATAACTTATTATCGAATTGACTGGCGAAGATGAGCCAGCGCTAACCCTCCTGCGGCAAAAAGGCACACGATGGGTTTAGCCAACTATGTACTAATATAGATATAGAGGATAGGGAGTCTCCCTTGAATAGCTGGTTTAATTCGAATTTAATTAGGTGATAGTCCTCCAGGCTATCGATTTCGGAGACCTCGCGTATGCTTATCTTTGCAACAAAATCGGACCGGACCAGCCTATCTAATAGCAGACCAAAATCGCAGCTACACGACAGGCATACGCTGGAAAAACAGAAGGAAAGGAGTACGAAGAGAATTGATTTCGTTGGATTGGAGAGATTAGTAGCTGATGTCACGCATTTATTCACCGCAGTACATATCGGGAGGGACCCGCAGATGACGGAGATGTACGCAGAATAACATATACCCCATCAAAACGGGACGCCAACTATCTGTTAGCCCCCCGAACATCTGCGTAATCGGCGTACATCTGCGGTGGTTACTTACCTGCTATGTATACTGGATGCATAAGATAGGTGAATTGCACACGCTAGAGCCGCACTAATCGTAATTTTTGGTACTGGGTCCGTGATTTTTGGTCATGGTTGGATTGGTTGGCCCTCACCCCCGGCCCCTCTCCGGGGGAGAGGGGAGAACCCCCCTACACCACCGTTACCTTATCCCGCCCCGTATCGTTCAGGTGGCGCGTCAGCGCGATCTCGGCCCGCGCCCGGCCGTGGCGGAGGCGGTAGTCGATCTGGGAGGGGCTGGCCGTCAGCGTATCGCCGAGTACGTTGGCGGTGGGCTGAATGACCAGGGCGTTGAAAAAGCGTAGCGGATTTCCCCTGCCCCCCGTGGCCGCGTCGTAGTCGTAAATCGTCTCGTCGGGGAGCTTGTCCCGGACTTGGGAGAGGATGTAGTTCTTGTCCAGGAATTCCCGGATGTCGTTGTTGAATATCTCGGTGATGGCGATGTCGACCAGGGCGCGCAAGGCGATCTGGACGATGTTTTTGTCCGAGAAATCTTTCTCGGTCACCTTGCCGGAGCTACAGTTGATGATGATAATGGTGTAGTCGCCCGGGTCTTCGTCTTTCACGATCTCCCTGATTACGTCGCCGAGGGGGGAGACATTGCGGATGCCGCCGTCCACCAGGCTCGTCGGGGTGCCTAAGTTGGTGGCGATCTCTTCCACAGGGCTCCAGACGATCGGCATGGCCGTGGAGGCGAGCACGCCGTTCGCGAAGTCCCGGTCGCTGGTGAATTCGTCCTGGCGGACCGAATAGTACCTCCCGTCCGCCAGGGAAACGAAGCCGCATTTGTAGATCGTGTCACCCACTTCCTCCCGCTTCGCCAGGCGCTGCAGTTTTCGCTGGAGGGGCGTATTATCCGCGAAGCTGTCGAAGTCCTGGAACTCCCGTTCGAAGGATTCGATGATCTTTCGCCGGTTGAAAAGTGCACGCAGCAACAGGTTCCGGGTCGTTTCCGGGAAGCGCTCCCGCAAGCCCTGCCAGCTCAGGTTCAGCTTCAGTTTAGGATTCGGCGTGTCCGGGCCGGCGGTCGTATCGATGAAGTCGGAGGTGTAGATTTCCTCCACGCCATTCCGTGCTACGTCCTGCCACAGGCGTTCCAGCTCAGTAAACCGATCCTGGGCCACGAGCAAACCGTTCAGGGAACCCACCGACACGCCGGCTACGATGTCGAAGCTCAGGGGGGGCCGGTCGGGCGCGATGCGTTGCCAGTTGTCGCGTAGGTACTGCAGGGCGCCGACCTGGAAGGCTCCCTTAAATCCGCCTCCGGAGAGAACGAGTGCGATTTTTTTCATGCTCCGTTAAGGTAGCGCAATTCTTCGCACCTGCGCGCCGCCGCCCACTTACCGCCCCCGCACCACGATCCGCTGCTGCTGGCTCGTTCCGTTGCGCTCGTCTTCCACCCGCAGGAGGTAGACGCCCGCCGCATAGCTACTTAGCTCGAGCTGGTGCTTGCCCCGGAAGCGCGTCTGCTGCAGTTGCCGCCCCGTGAGGTCGAATAAGCGTGCCCGCAGGGGAGTGGCCACCGAATAGCGCAGGTGGAGTTGTCCGTAGACCGGGTTGGGGAACACCTGTAGTTCTCCGGCGAGGGGATTGGTAGTGGAGGTCGTCTTTTCGGCAATGCCGTCGCAGTTGTCGTCGATCCCATTGTCCACGATCTCGCGGGCACCGGGGTAAACCTTGGGGTTGGTATCGTCACAATCTTTCCAGAAGTACGCCCCGTCATCGTCCCCGTCGAGGTCGCCGACGATGGTCGAAACCACCGTATTGGTGATGATGGGTCGGTTGAAGTCGAAGAAGATGGCGGCCGTGTTCTCGATACGGGTAAAATCGGGCAACTCTTCCTTTGCCTTGATCTCGAAGGCCACGAAGCCCTGGCTGGCCGCTTTGTCTACCGAGCTATCCACTAGTTCGATACCCGGAAAGCTAACGGTGAGTAGGCCATCGTCGGCCAGCGTAAACTCATAGGGGTGGCTGGCCCGGACGGGCACCAGGGTGCCGTAGTCCAGGTGACCGGAAAGCTGGTCCTCGATGCGGACGGCAAAGGCCGTGTCGTTCCCCATATTCTCGAAGCGGACCAGGTAACGGATCGTCTCGTCGATTTGGGTGTAGTTGCTATTCGTAGTATCGGGCCGCAGGGGGAATACCTGTTTGTCATTCGGGTCGATGGCGCACCGCAGCGGCGTCTCGAAGCGCGTGGTGTCGGTCTGCAGTTCTCCGCCCCGGTAGCTGGCCGCCGTAGTGCCGGTCAGGACGATCGGTTGGCCGAAGAAATCCTCACTGGGCATCTGTAATTTGATGGCGTTCTGGTAGGTTGCTCCCGGTTGTATGGTATCGAAGGTGAAGATGAGGGACGTATCCGTCACCGTAACCGAATCCCGGTAGACGGTCGCGAAAGACACATTGTCCGGCAGGCGTAGTTCGGCGGTACCGGCCAGGGGCAGGCAACCATCGTTTTCCACGGTGATCCAGAAGGGGGCCTCCGTATTGCAGCGTACCCGGCCGGCGGTGAGGTGGAGGGTCAGCTCGGCAGCCCCGTCGGATAGGGCATACCCGAAGTTCAGGTCATCGTAGGAATCGGTCGGCACCGCTACCGTGTAGCTTTCGGCGGCCGTGGTGGGCCGGTAGCAGTCGGGCCGGTAGGGCGTGACGGTATAGGTCGCCCCGTCGCGCACGGCCAGGGCATAGTTCCCGTTTTCGTCGGTGTAGTAGTATTCTTTTTTTCCTTCTCCCGCTACGGACAGTAGTAGATCGGATAGACCGGCCTCACCGGTATCCTGCACCCCGTTTTCGTTATCATCCACGAAGGCGGTACCCCTCAGGGTGCGTTGATCGTCGATGGTCAGGTAGTGGAGCTGTTCACCCCGCGCTGCGGTACCCGCGGCGTAGTAGATCCGGTCCCCGACGGCTGCCAGTGGGGGGGTCGGGTCGGTACTGTCGAAATGTCCGGCCACCTCCTGCAGGTCGTTATTACGGGGGTCGTAGAGGTAGATGGGCTGCCGGTTGGAGGTGAAGGCGATATAGTGGCCGAGGCGCACGGTCTGAACCGGACCGTTCGTCGCTACCTTTTCGATGGTGGCTACCTCCCGGGTGCCGGCGGTGGTTCCGTCGCTGCGGCCGATCGTCCAGTTGCCCGCGGGGGTCTTACGGTAGTACAGTAGGTCATTCCCCGACAGCGCGAATACCCGGGCCCGATCGTAGGTCTCCGCCCCTAAGTCCACCAGACGGTCCTGGGCATAATTAGTGTAATCGACGGCGATCAGCGTTCCATTCGTATCAACGGTCACGAAGGCATCGTCTAGCGCCACCGACTGCCGGAGCAGGGAACCTCCCCCGAAGGTGGGGGACATCGCGTCGGGAGTCAGGAAGGCCGTGTAGGTGTGCATGGGTACTCGCGTTTCACGGTAGCGTAACAGGGTCCGGTCGCCCACCCGCTCGAAGTCGATCAGGTCGGCATCGGGCAGCTTACCGAGATCGGTGACCTCCCGATCGTCGACCCTAAATACGGCCGGACCCACGCCGCCATCCTGGGGGCGGGTGAAGTAGACGACGCTTTCGCCGTCGGTAGCCAGATGTTCGGTAGTGGGGAAATCAGCCTGTTGCACCGTATCACCGGCTACGGTCCGGCTCGTTCGCGTAGTCAGGTCGGTTTCGATGAGGTGGACGGTGAGCCAGCCGTCCTGGTAGTCACCGTACCGGTGCCGCAGGGTGTAGAGGTTACCGCCGGCCATCACGGGTGGGGTGTAGGTCCACTTCGGTTCGTCCAGTACGGGGAGGTCCAGTTCGGTGGGGATGGGCAGCCGGGCATCGACGAAGAAGTTGTGCCGCGAACCCCCCGATTGGTAGTGGTAGTAGTATACGTCACCGATGTCACCCAGGGGTTCGATCCCGTCCCGCAGTCCGAGGCCGCCCCCGAAGGAAAAGGTGGTTTCGACCGATCCGTTCGACAGGTAGTTGATGTCGTCATCCGTAGCCCAGTAAATTTGGGTGCCGATGGGGGCGAGTTCGAGTATCTTTCGCCCGAGGGTATCGGGGTTGACGTCGAGGAAATTAGTTTGGTAGGGGATCTGCTGGCCGTAAACTGCAAAAGACACGAGTAGGAACAGGGGGAATGCGTAACACTTCATCTATAGATGGGACTTCAAAAAAAGAGAGACGGGACGTAGCCACACCAATGAAGACGGGTAAAAACCTAGCTTCCATGTATATCCGTGGCGTAAGTAGGTAACGGGGGGCGGGGGCTTTTAGTACATTTCGTTTCATAATTGTCTGTTGCGGGACGTTCCACCAGACTCCTCGGAGCAGCCTTCGCTTTGCCAGGGATGGCTCCGGGGAGCGGGCTACCGAATCCCCTCCGCACCCGCGCCCCGCCGCCCTAAAATAGCTACCGCGAATTCCCTACCTTTGCCCCCGAAATTTCTACCGCATGAAAGATTTATTCGACAAGTTCCGCGAATCCAGGGGCCCCCTGGGGCAGTACCAGGAGGTAGCACACGGCTACTTCTCCTTTCCAAAACTGGAGGGCGATCTGGGCCCCCGTATGACCTTCCGCGGTAAGGAATGCATCATCTGGAGCATCAACTCCTACCTGGGCCTGAACAACCACCCCGAAGTGCGGGAAGCCGACGCCCGCTCGGCCGCCGATTACGGCATGGCCTACCCCATGGGGGCCCGCATTATGAGCGGGGAAACTGACGCCCACATCCGGTTGGAACAAGAACTGGCCGAGTTCACCCAGAAGGAAGCCGCCCTGCTGCTCAACTTCGGTTACCAGGGGATCATGTCGATCGTCGATGCCTGCCTGACCCGCCACGACGTAGTGGTGTACGACCGCGACGACCACGCCTGTATCATGGACGGCATCCGGATGCACCAGGGGCCCAAGTATGCCTTCAAGCACAACGACATCGACCACTTCCTGGTCCGCATGGAACAGGCCAAGCGGGAGGCCGAGAAGCGCGACTCCGGCATCCTGGTCGTCACCGAGGGCGTCTTCGGTATGCGGGGCGAGCAGGGCATCCTGAAGGAGATCGTAGCCCACAAGAATAAGTACGGCTTCCGCCTGCTCGTTGACGATGCCCACGGTTTCGGTACGATGGGGGC
>CAZQNE010000035.1:0-41667 GCA_964594535.1 uncultured Lewinella sp. | reverse complement strand
GGTACTTTCGCGCAATTTTTTTTGGGCGCGGCTTTGTTTTTTTCCGGAGCCATGTATCTTTGCGGCCCGTTATACCCTTCCGCCGGAGTGGTGAAACTGGTAGACACGCACGTTTCAGAGGCGTGTGCTTTTGCGAGCGTGGGGGTTCGACTCCCCCCTCCGGCACGAACTTCCTAAGTTCGATCCGCCTCGATCCTTCACCGGGTCGGGGCTTTTTATTGGTCGTACTGTTGCTCCTCCCCGTCGACGAGCAGGATGAAGGCATCTTCGGTGTAGCGGGCGCGCAAGTCCTGCAACGTATCCAGCAAGGCATCCTCGCTGAGATAGCTGACTGCGACCCCGACCCGGGTGTTGCGGCCCTCGGGGGCGGTGTGTGGCGTGAAGCCGGCCTCGCGCAGGCGACGAAGCTGTTTGTTGACGTTGCGCTGCCGACCGTAAAGCCCGATGGCAATGATGGCGGTGTGGCGGTCGGGCGCCTGTGGGTTCGCCACACTTTCCTCCGGGAAAAGCGGGGGGGCGTCGGGTTGTAGACTGCCGGCGGTAACGGGCTCCGGGGCGGGCGTCTCGGGGCGGTCGACTTCGGGCGTACGTACTTCGGCGTCATCCGGTCGGTGGTCGTTCGCGAAGGTGCTAGCGATAGCCCCGCCGACCCGGAACAAGAGGAAGATCAACAGTACCGTGCCCACGAGCCCACCGGCGTACCACAGCCATTGTCGGACCTCCGATCCCCGTTGCCGATGCGCCGAGGGCCGTCGCTTCCTTCGGGGCACGACTGATCGGGGGGGGGGATCGGCCGGTTCCTTACGGACGAGCGGCGTGACGGGTAGGGCCGGCAGACCGAAGTTGTCTACACTGAAGTTGTCCCCCGCCGGTTGGAAGCGGACCTGACCGGTCGGGTGGCGGTAGAGCTTCCCAATTCCGTCAAGTTGCACGGGCTGGCCCCGGTCGAGTTGCTCGCGGATGTGGCGCAGAAAGGCGGCGGCGTCGGCCGGGTGGGGTAGCCGTTGGCGCAGGCGACCGTCGTCAGTGATCAGATTCGTGTTGAAGGTGATGCGGGCGGTGGGGGGGTGGGCGGCCGCTTCGAGCAAACTGACCGTGGCCGGCTGCTCGTCCACCACGAAGGTTCCCAGTCCGGGCAGGCACACGCGCCCCTCTTCCATCATGATGGATCGAAGGGTGGTGACGGCGGTTTGGTCCATCCGCCAAAGATAAAACGCTAATTATAGCGGGCCTCCTCGCGCATATCGCCGATTACGGCGAAGGCATTCCCCTTGTTGCGCATCACCTGCGACCAGAGGCGCTCGGGGCGGCTTTTGAACAAATAGTTCGGGAACATGGTCGCCGTGATCCAACTTCCGTTGGCTAGTTCCTCGTCCAGCTGCCGGTCCGACCATCCGCTGTACCCCACGAAGAATCGAATATCCCGCGGCGTGACCAATTGTTGGGTGATCATCACCTTGAGTTGCTCGTAGTTGCCTCCCCAAAAGATACCGTCGGCAATCTCGTCGCTCCCCTCAAGTAGATGACCCAACCGGTGCAGGTAGTGAATGGTGTCGGTACCTACCGGCCCACCGTAGTACAGGGCGGCATCGAATTCGGGAAAGTCTTCCACCATTTCGTCGATTCGCATATCGACCCGTCGGTTGAGGATAAAGCCGAGGCTACCTTCCTCCCCGTGCTCTACGAGCAGGACGGTAGCCCGCTTAAAATTTTCGTCGAGCATGAAGGGCTCGGCGAGCAGGATGGTTCCGTTTGCTAGGGCGGCGGCCATGGGATCGGGGCTGTTGGGTACATATAACCACCGCGGCCAGTTTGGGTTTGTTTCACGATTATGTCGAAAATACGCATTCGTCATTCGGGCGTGCGGCCCCGGTGGCCTCCGATAGTACCTTTGGGCTATGGAACGACTCATGCGTATGTGGTGGTGGAAGGCGGCGGCCATCCTAATTCTGGTTTACGCTTTGGTGGCGGGTTTGCTGGTTCCCCTGAAGCCCAATTTGCTCAGCGTGACGCCCGCCGCCGCCGTGCCGGGCCAACGGACCCAACTCGAGGTGCTGGGGTACAATACGCGGTTCGACGAGGATGGCGAGCACCTCCGGGCCTGGTTATTCCTGGATGAAGACCACGCTCTGCCCGCTACGGAACTACGGGCGCTCACTCCCCGTCGCGCTACCCTCACCTTTCGGGTCCCCGCCACACTGCCGGAGGGGGAATCGACGGGCGAGCGCCTGAGTCTAATCGTGAGCGGCCCCGCCACCGGAACTTTCGTGGATCCGGAAGCGGTCGTCATCCGTCGGGGCGAGGCTGCGGTATCGTCCGCGGGCTGGACGGAAGGGGCCCTCCGGGCCGGTGACCTGGTGGCTAACGAGGCGGTGACCTTTCCGTTTCGCAAACTACTCGGGGAGACGATCCGCAACACCTACTTCCACGTCAGTTTGTGGTTTGCGATGCTGTTCCTCTTTATCACGGGCTTCGTATACGCCATTCGCTACCTGGTGCGCAAACGCAAGGGGGAATCCACCGCCCTCGATAGACCCCTGGACCTCGCGGCAATCACCAAACTGGAACGGCTCGACCACTTCTCGGTCGCCTTCACCGGAGTGGGCATGATATTCGGGACCCTGGGGCTGCTGACCGGGGCGGTCTGGGCGAAGTATACCTGGGGAAGTTTCTGGAATTGGGACATTAAACAGTTCACCACCCTCATCGCGCTGTTAATCTACGCGGGCTACTTCGTGCTGCGGGCAGCATTTGCGGAAGGCGAACAACGCGCCCGGCTGGGGGCGGTCTACAATATTTTCGCCTTCGCCTGTCTCATTCCCCTGATCTACATCCTGCCCCGGCTATCCGCCACCAGTCTGCACCCCGGAGCGGAAGGCAACCCCGCCCTGGGGGGGGAGGACCTGGACAATACCATGCGCATGGTGTTCTATCCCACCATCATCGGCTGGACGTTAATTGGCGGCTGGATGGCCGGCCTGGCCTACCGCGCTAAGTTGATTTCCGAACGTCTGGACCGCCGGGACGATCAATTCGCCAACGTCGCGTGAAGCTGTGTCCGGTCATACTGTGGGTGCTGTTGCTGTGCCAAAGCGTCGCTCTGAGGGGCCAGCGGATTGACCGGGAGCTACTTGTCCAGCGTGTGGGCTCCGACCGACTGCAAACCGACCGGTATTCCCACTACGGGGGAGTGTGGACTGAACTAGCGACTGACGTATACCTGGTCCAGTTTACCACTGCTGCGGAAGCCGCCGCGGCCCGGGCGGTCCTGGCCCGACGACCTGCCGTGGCCGCCGTACAGTACAATTACCGGGTGTCCTTTCGCGCTACGCCCGACGATCCCCAGTACCCCCGGCAATCCGAAAACTTCGCACGCGCCGGCTACGAAAACGCCTGGACCGTCAGTACCGGTGGCAGCACCCCCGGTGGTGTACCGATCGTAACCGCCATTCTGGACGCGGGATTCGACGTCGGCCACGAAGATCTACGGCCTAGCCTGTGGCGCAACCCGGACGAGATCCCCGGCGACGGCATCGATAACGATGGCAACGGGTATGTAGACGACCGACACGGCTGGGATTTCGTCAGTCAATCGGGTAGCTACCGCACCGACCGCCACGGGACCCAGGTAGCCGGTCTGCTCGGGGCCAGTGGGGACAACGGCATCGGCGTTTCCGGTACGAACTGGGATAGCCACCTGATGCTACTGGTCATCGGGACGGTGGCCGACGTCATTGCCGCCTACGATTACGTAATCGACCAACGGCGGCGGTGGCGGCAGAGCTCGGGGGAAGCGGGAGCCTTCGTGGTGTCCACCAATGCGAGCTTCGGCGTTGAGGGGGCCACCTGCGCGGACTTCCCCGTCTGGGGCGCGATGTACGACCGACTGGGCGCCGAGGGTATCCTGACCGCCGCCAGTGTCGTCAACGTGGATCGCGACGTTGAGACGTTCGGTGATATGCCGGTGGATTGCCCCAGCGAATTTCTTATCGGCGTGACGAACGTGGACGCGGGCGACCGCAGGTTCTCCTCCGCCGGCTTCGGCCGGCTAAGCGTAGACTTGGGGGCGCCCGGAGAGGGAAGTTTCACGACCTACCCGAACGACCGCTACGGGAATTTCGGCAGCACCAGCGCGGCGGCGCCCTACGTTACGGGGGCGATCAATCTGTTATATTCTCTCAACTGTCCGGAATTGATGACCCTGGCCCGCAACGAGCCGCCGGAGGCCGCGAAAAGGATACGGCAAACCCTTCTTAGCACGACCCGCTCCGGTTCGGGACTGTCCGACATCACGGCCACCGGGGGGGTCATCGATGTCGCCTCCGCCGCTGAGACGTTGCTGGAAAGTTGCCGGGGCGCCGTCGGTGAGGATCGACTGCTGGCCTTTCCCAACCCGGCCGGGGAGCAAATCACCCTGCGGAGCGGGCTGGATCAGTTCACGGGTGTGCCCCGGGTCGTGGTTTATACACCGGCCGGGAGGTTGGCAGGTAACCTACCCATTCGCTCGGTAGATGCCTTCCCCGCTGCCGTGACGGTAGGGGTGAGCGGATTGCCCGCCGGTATGTACGTCGCCGAGTTAACCGACGGATCGCGAACCTACCGGACTAAAGTCATCGTGTACTGAGGCATTCCGGTAGCTTCGTTAATAATTCCCTAATCTTGTCACGGTACCAACCGGCCACGAACATGGCCCGTGGCACGCTGTTTTATCGCGTCACCGACTATAGAATGGTGGCCTTCATTAACCTTATACCGAAATGCGTAATTCAATATTCTTCCTCCTGCTGCTCGTCGGGCTTTCGTCCTGTGTCAGCAAAAAAAAGTACGAAAGCCTACAGGGTGACCTGGCCTCCCGCGACGAGCTCCTGGCCGAGCGGGACCAGGAACTCAACCGCTACGCCCAGCAGCTCGCCGAATGCGAACGTCGGGAAGATCAGCTAGAGAGCCAGATCAACAACGTCCAGACCCAGGTCCGTATCCGCGAGGAGCAGATTCAGGACCTCCGGGAGCAACGGGATAAGCAACTCGAGCAGGTCGGTGACCTGACCGTACTGAGCCAGGGGGCCAACCAGAACATCGGTAAGACGCTGGAGCAACTGGAGGGCAAGGACCGCTACATCCGGCTCCTGCAGGCCGCTAAGTCAAAGGCCGATTCCATCAACCTCGCCCTTGCCGTTAACCTGAAGAGCGTGCTCCGCGAAGGCATCGAGGACGAAGACGTCGATATCAAAGTTGACAAGACGGTGGTGTACATCAACCTGTCCGACAAAATGCTCTACCAGAGCGGCAGCTACAAAATCACGGAGCGCGCCGGGGAAGTACTCGAGAAGATCGCCCAGATCGCCAAGAGCCGCCCGAACCTGGACCTGATGGTAGAAGGCTACACCGATAACGTGCCCATCAACACCGCCTGCGTCAAGGATAACTGGGACCTGTCGGTGCTTCGCGCCACCTCGGTAGTCAAAGCTCTGGAACAGCAGTATGAGATCGACCCCAATCGCCTGATCGCGGCCGGGCGTGGGGAGTATAACCAGCTGGTCGGCAACGATACTCCCGAGAATCGGTCCATCAACCGGCGTACCCGCATCATTTTGCTGCCCCGCCTCAATCAGTTCTACGACCTGCTGGACCCGGATCAAATCCCGGAATAAGCCGTCCGAAACGATGCGTACCGAGCCCCGCTTTCCTCAACCGGAAGCGGGGCTTTCGTTTACCGATATGGCCAGCACCCGTGCGTCCCCCGGGCCCACCGCTACCGCTTCGTCGATGCAGTGCCCGACCAGCGCCAGGATGCTTCCTTCCGCATCCGTGAGTACCAACGGAGCATCCCGTTCCCACGCCGGAACCTTCGCGTCGATCAGGATATCTTTGATTTTTTTGCTACCGCCGAGCCCGAACGGACGCATGCGATCGCCGTTTTTGCGCGGACGCAGGTGCAGGGGGAGCCGGGGAAGTCTGAGGTACCACCGTCCCGGAGTGGCCAGGTTTTCGGGGCGATCCATTACCGAAAAGCGGACCGTGGACCGGCCGGAAGAAACCACCATGGGAAACTCGGTAATCTGCGTCGCCGGCGCTACTTCTTCCCTTCGGAAGGTGAAGTGGATTTTCCCCCGGTAACGGCGGACCACCAGATCGTCCCGAATCCACTGCATGCCATCCGCTAAGGTGAGAACGTAGCGTAGTTCCTCGGGGTGAATTGGATATTCCGGCAGCAGGTGGTGTCGTAGCAGCGTGAGCTGTTCGCTACGGGAGAGCGTGTCGTCGTCCGGTTGGTAGGACCAGTCGTTCCCCTGCCTTTGCAGTTCCGGATAGTGCGTTCGTGACAGGCCGAAGTTGTAAAAATGGCGACCGGAGCGTAGCTGGTCCATGGTCGTTCTAAGTCGATCCGCGTCCAGGCCCAACGTGTTCCTGAGTTTGGGGATGACCCGGTGCCGCAAGCGATTGCGGAGATAATCGTTCGATTGGTTAGATGCATCCTCCCGCCAGGATAATGATTCGGAATGGGCGTAGTCCAGTATTTCCCGACGGCTCACCGCGAGGAAGGGCCGGGCCAACGGAAAATCCGAACGAAGGGGAATACCGGACAAGCCGGCATAGCCGCAGCCCCTCCCGAAGTTGATGAGTAAGGTTTCCAGAGAATCGTCCAAGTGGTGGGCAGTGAGAAGGACGGTAAAGTTATACTCATCCAGAATTTTCTTGAGATGTGTATACCGATATTGACGCGCTCTTTCCTGGAAGTTTCCCTCCTGTTTCACCCGTTGTACCGGGCTGGGGTAGTGGAATACAAACACCGGTACTCCGTACGTCCGTCCGAGTTTTCTGACAAAGGCTTCGTCCGCGTCGGAGTCCGCCCCCCGCATGCGGTAATTGCAGTGGGCGATCCCGAACTCATGCCCCTGACCGGCGATAAAATGGACCAGCGCCGTACTGTCCAACCCCCCGCTGACGGCGAGTAGCGGACGGGCCTCGGGTTGCAATAAACCGTGTTCACGAATGAAGTTCCGCACCCGATCTTCCAAACCGAGGAATTGGCTCACGGATTGTGGTACTTTTCGTTCTTCAGAATCGTCATGGCTCGGTAGAGCTGTTCGAGGAAAAAGACGCGAACCATTTGGTGGCTGAACGTCATACTACTTAGCCGAATTTTGTCGTCCGACCGATCGTACACCTCCTCGCTGAACTCAAAGGCTCCGCCGACGGCGAAGATCAAGCTGCGTTCCGGGCGCTGCAACTGCTGACCGAGATAGTCCGCGAAGCCGGTACTGGTGAAATCACGGCCGGCCTCGTCAAGTAGGATCAGCCGGTCGCGGGCCGTACAGCTGGCTAGAAGTTGCCGTCCCTCCGCCTCCCTGAGTTGCCGGGGGGGCATCCTGCTGCCCTTCTTAATGTCCGGTAGTACCGTAAAGGCGATCGGGAGATAATGGCGCAACCGCTTCCGGTAGATGTCTTCCCCACGGCGGAGGTAGGACTCCTTCGTTTTCCCCTGGACGTAGACATGCACCTTCACGCCACAAAGCTACCCCATCCCCTTCGCACCTGCGTCCCCGCCCCCTTGTTCGTCCGACAAAGCCTTCCCATGCCCTACCAGGTTTACCGCATTGAATGTGATCCCGGCACCCGCGACATTCTGATTGCCCTACTCGCCGAAGCGGGCCTGGAAGCCTTCGAAGAGACGGCCTACGGGCTGGATGCGTACGGAACCGTGGAGGACGGTGCCCGGCACCGGAACGTATTGGACGAAATCAGAAAGGATAGTGAGTTGACCTTCAGGGAGGAAGTCCTGCCGGACAAAAACTGGAATGAAGTATGGGAAAGTAGCTTTACTCCCATTCGGATCGGCAATGCCGTCGCCATTCGGGCCAGTTTTCACGCCGCGATTCCCGGGGTTACCCACGATCTGGTGATCGACCCGAAGATGGCCTTCGGTACCGGCCACCACGCCACAACCTACCTGATGTGCGAACTGATGCTGGAATTGTTTTCGGTGACCGAATCACCGGACCGGATACTGGATTATGGTAGTGGAACGGGCGTGTTGGCTATCCTGGCTAAACGGTGTGGAGCCACCGTGGTCGATGCGGTGGACATCGAGCGGGCCGCCGCCGAGAGCACCTGGGAAAATGCGGCTTTGAATCAAGTCAACCTGGACTCGGTGGTTCACGGAACGCTGGACGATGTACCCGCCCGTCAGCCCTACGACCTCATACTGGCAAACATCAACCGGAACGTACTACTGCAGTCCGGGCGGGCGTTGTACGGGCGGTTACGCCCGGGGGGAAGCCTGCTGGCAAGTGGTATTCTCGAACCCGATGCGCAACCGCTCGTTGCCCATCTGCGTGGGCTGGGGTTTCGTCACCGACAGACCCGATCCCGGGAAGACTGGCGGGCCTTCCAATTCTACCGTGACTGAACTGTTGATAATGCGATACCCCTTGTTGCTGGTTTTTTCCTGCTTGCTGCCCGGTCTGATGTCGGCACAGTTGGACACGCTGTCCGCGGAAGCGACTGTAGCGGATTTTGAGGCCGCCCTGGAAGAGTTCATGACCGAGACGAAAAACGACGTGGCCCGCGATGCGTACGCGGACTTCACGGGGATCCTCTACGGCGGAGGCTTTACCGCCGAGCAACAGCAACGCATCGCCCGATCCAGTAGCCAGTTGGCCGCCCGGAAAGTGGGGGCGGACCGGACCATGGCCCCCTTTTTGCTACTGCACGAATACCTGCAGGGTAGCGAGGAGGGGCGGCGGGAGTTGTTTTACGACTTTCACGGTATGGTCGATAGCTTAGTCGGGGAAGCTGAATTCAGTAAAACCCGCGCTACCTCGGTGATGGAGCACGCGTTGAACTACCTCAAACGGGGTAGACTGGATACCAAGGACGGGCCGTACGGTTGGCAGGTTGCGGGGGGCGAAGCGGCATTTCGCTACGAAGGGGGAGAGCCGCAGCTCGTAGTGGATCAGGTGGAGCGACTAAAGGGCAGCACCAAGGGGGATAGCATCCTGATCAACGAAACTAAATTGATCGTGAACCTGGGGCGGGGAAAAGCCCGGGGCAAGGGGGGCAAAACGGACTGGCAGCGGGTCGGTCTGCCCTCCGATATTTACGTACGGCTGGTAGACTACGAGTTTGACGTCGCCCGCCAGCTCATTACCTCCGATAGCGCTCACTTCCAGTACCCGACCTACTTCGGCGACCGTATTCTGTACGGTACGTTCAAGGATCGGCTACAGAGCGGGGGGCCGCGGGTGGCCGGCGACGTTCCGGAATTCGTCAGCACGGAAGGTTACGTGGAAATCGAAAACGTCGGCGAAGGCATGATGCTGAGCGGGCAATTCGAACTGCGGGCCTCGCGCGTCTATGTGATCGGGAATAAGGCTCGTCGTGCCCTCGTGCAACTCGATATTGCCGACGGACAGGATGAACGGAAGCTACGGGGGCGGTCCAACCAGTTCGTCGTCGCCCACCAGGAGCGAATTACCGGGCAGAACGTGGACCTATCGATCTATTTCGGGGAGGACAGCCTCTACCACCCGAACGTGAGTATCGACGTAGACGTGCCCCAGCGGGAGGTAGCCCTGAACCGGACCGCCAGTAGCGCATCCGGAGCGCCCTTCTTCCACAGTGGCAACAATTTTAACATTAACGCCGATAACATCACCGTATTTCTCGCCCGGGATAGCGCGGTGGTCGGGCGTAAAACCGTCAGCTTTCAGGAGAAGGGGGACGTGGTACTGGAGAGTAAGGAATACTACAGCGAGCGGGACTTTAACCGCATCCAGGCGCTGGCCGGCTTCAACCCCCTGCAGGTCATTTATAACTACCGCAATAGCCTGGCCACCGAAACCGACTCCTTCAATATCGAAGGCCTGGCCTACCGCTTCGGTCCCGACCTTACGGGGGCCGACATTCAGGGGGTTATTTTCGATCTGCAGGACCGGGGCTTTCTGCAGTACGACCCGGATACCGGAACCATTCTCCTGAAGGATAAGCTGGAGCATTTCGTCCTCAGCCACCGGGAGGCGAAGGATTACGATAAGATCAGACTGGTCAGTAGCACCCCGGTGGAGAATGCCTTCATTGATCTAAAGGGGGGGACGATTCGGGTCGATGCGGTTAAACCCCTATCGCTTAACTCCGAAAAGCAGATTGCCATCCGGCCCTATGCGGACCAGGTTTCCATTGTCGGCGATCGCAATCTGGACTTCGGCGGTACGGTCTACGCCGGGGCGGCCATTCTTACCGGTAAGGACTTCCACCTAAAATACGAGCCCTACTACATCCAGTTCGATTCGGTAGACTACATCGATCTTTTTCTGCCCGAGGGCGGCATCATCGAGGACGGGGTGCGCCGGCTATCCACGGCCAGCCGGCTGGAGAACGTCAGCGGATACGTACTCATCGACGCGCCTAAGAACAAGAGCGGATCGGAGAATATCGCCTACTTTCCCTCCCTGCAGACCCGGGGCCCGAGCTACATCTACTACGATCGCGCCGATACCAACTCCCTCTACAGCCGCGACAGCTTTTACTTCGAGCTGGCCCCCTTTGCGCTCAACAACCTCGACAGTCTGACGGAGGGCGACCTGGGACTGGAGGGAGAATTGGTCAGCGGCGGGATCTTCCCCCGCATGGAGCAGAAACTCAGCGTTCAGGAAGACGGAAGCCTGGGCTTCGTAGGCCAGACCGACAGCCTGGGAGCCAGTACCTACGGCGATCGCGGAAACTACAGCGGGGAAATCACGCTGAACAACAGTGGGCTGACCGGAAGGGGCAAATTGCAGTACCTGGAGGCGGAGATCGAAGGGGAAGACATCCGATTCGGCGTCGATAGTACGACCACCGTCGCCGAGCGGTTCATTCTGGAACGATCGGTCACCGACGAGCGGTCCGTTCCGGCGGTAGTCGGGCAGCGGGTGCAGGTGACCTTTCAGCCCTACGGAGACAGCCTGGTGGTGGTGCCGGAGGAGGAGACGGATTTTGCCATGTTCGGCAGCGAGGACCGCCGGCTCGACGGTCGGCTCGTACTAACGCCTACCGACCTACGGGGTAACGGATCGCTGGACTGGCCCGCCGGTACCCTCACTGGGGATTCCCTAACCTTTTCCGCCGACGGTGTAGACGCCCTATCGGCTACCGTCGCCATAAAGGACCGGGAGAACCCACAGGAACAGGCCGTACGCGCCAACGGGATGACCGGCACGGTAGACTTTGCCGCCCGGTCCGCGACCTTCACCCGACTGGATACGACGACCGAAACCGAGCTTCCCTACCTGGAATACGTCACGAATAGCGACCGGCTGGACTGGGATATGGCCGATGGCAGGGTCGTCTTCGCCACCGAACCCGGTAAGGACCGGTTCACCAGTCTGCAGCCCGATCAGGATTCGCTCTCCTTTGCCGCCAGGAGTGCCGTCTACGATAGCGGCACCGGGGAACTGACCGTAGGGGGGGTTCCCTTCATCGTGAGCGCGGACGCCAAAATACTACCGGCCGATAGCACGCTCATCATCAACCCGGGTGCCGTCATCAGTCAGCTGACGAACGCCACCATCGTAGCGGATACGGCCAGCGAGTACCACGTCATCCGCCGGGCTACGGTGGATATCGCGGGCCGGAAGGAATACACCGCCAGCGGGTTTTACGAATATAACGTCGGCCCCCACGAGCAGGAGTTCGAGTTACAGAACATCGTCGGCACCCGGGTCGGGGAGGGCAAACGCTCGGAAAAAGCCACCGCCACCCGCGCCGAGGGGGAGATTCCGGAAAACGTTCCCTTTTTTATCGACGATCGTACGCGTTTCTACGGTACCATCAGCCTCGATGCCGGCAGCGAGGTACTGGACTTCGAGGGCTACGCCAAAATCGAATCCCCCCGGGTACCGAACGCGGACTGGTTTTCGGTAGCCAGTGAAGGGGATAAGAATAACTTAGTCCTCACTACGGAAAACATCAAGGGGATTGACAATAAGCCGCTCTATACGGGTATTTATCTCTCCAAACCCGAACGTATCGTATACCCGCGCATGATGCAGGCCCCCCACCGCCGCGTGGATCATCCGATCCTGGACGCTACCGGAGCCTTCGTGTACGACGAAGACCGGGACGTATTTTACTTCGGCGACTCCGCCCGGATTATGCGGCCGGACGAACGATTGGTCGGCAATCTGATGCGCTTTGATCACGGGGCGGGCACCTACAGTGGGGACGGTGAACTGGGTATCGGAGGTCGCCTGAAGTATATTGGGATGCGGAGTTACGGCACTATTGAAGTCGGGCTACCCCCGCAGTTCGCTTCCGTCAACGTCGAGGAAACCCCGGCCGGAAGCTCCGTTACGATTGAAGATACCTCGGTCGAATCACCGGCCGACTCCGCCGCGGCCAAACCCCAAACCCTGACGGACAATATGTTTCTGCTGGAGGAAGAAACACAGCCCCCCCTGCCCACTACCCAGGAAGAGGGGGTGTCCGACGCCGCCGGCCCCGTCGTCAGCAACTACCCTCCCGCCACGGTAAACATCATGGCCGCCATCGATCTGATCCTTCCGGCGCCACTGGTGGACATGATGGCCACCGACCTGATCTCGAGCGCCTACGGTGCCCCGGGCCTGGGAGTCAACGCAACGGTAGATTTCACTACGACCGGGCTGGAAACGCTCTTCCCCCCCGGGCCCGCTCGGGAGGCGGCCATCGCGGGACTGCCCACCGGAAACGTCGATCTGCCGCCGACGGTTAACCCGCACACCTTTCTGTTTTCGGACATTAAAATGCAGTGGAATCAGGAGTACCAGTCCTTCGTCAGTACCGAAGCGATGAACGGGCTGGCTACCATCGCCGGACGGCCCTTCAGTAAGCGGGTGGAGAGCTACCTGGAGGTAAAAATGACGACGGCGGGGGAAGACCGACTGTACCTCTACGTTAAATCCCCCAGCGGAACCTTCTACTTTTTCGGCTTCAAAGACGGCATCCTCAACGTAATCAGCAACAACGCCGCCTTCATGGAGGAATTCCGCGATACCAACCCCCGCGATATGGTGCTGGAAATGGACGACGGACGGACGTACGAAATCCTGGAGGTCACGACGGGAACCGCCAGTACCTTCCTCAGGCGCATGGAAACCGCCTTCTCCCCCAACGCGCAGCGGTAGGATGCCGGCTACCGCATGCGGGTACGCTTAACCAAATATTGCTGCAGGATGGGTCGGAATCCCGTCCGGATGTCCGCCGCCACGTAGTCGATCTTGTACTGCAGGCACTTCATCCGCAACCGTTGTTGGTAGGCGGCAACTTGCTTTACGTAGGCCTCCTTTACCTGTTGGGGCTGTAGCTTCACGCGCTGGCCGCTCTCCATGTCGATAAACTCGTAGGGGCGGTTTGCGAAGTCAAAGTCGATCTCCCGACTCTGGTCCACGGTATGAAACAAAATCACTTCGTGCTTGGCGTGCTTCAGGTGCTGCAGCGCGGCGAACAGCTCCTCCTCCCGTTCGGAGGGGTCGAACATATCGCTAAAAATCACCACCAGCGACCGTCGGTGGATACTATCCGCTATCTGGTGGAGGGCGGAGGCCGCCGCGGTTTGCACCTCGTGGGTAGGGTGATCGATCAGCCGCTGCAGATGCGTCAGCATGAGCCGGTAGTGGGTCGTACTGGAGCGGGGGCGGGTATGCAGGTCTACGGACTCGTGGAAGGTCGTCAGGCCGAATGCATCCCGTTGCCGCAGCAACAGGTTCATCAGACTGGCGGCGGCCAGGGCGCTGAACCGGATTTTATTCACCGGGTCGCGCGGGGCGGGGCCGACCTCGGGGAAGTACATACTGGAACTCGTGTCCAGGATAATCTGGCAACGTAGGTTCGTTTCTTCCTCGTAACGTTTGCTGTACATTTTGTCGGTGCGAGCGAATACCTTCCAGTCGATGTTGCGGGTAGGCTCGCCCGTGTTATAAATTCGGTGTTCGGCAAATTCTACGCTGAAGCCGTGAAAGGGCGACTTATGCAGGCCGATGATGAAGCCTTCTACTACCTGCCGGGCCAGCAAGTCGAGGTTGCCGAGGTTGCGAATCTGGTCGTCGGTCAGTAAATCCATGGGCGGGGCGGCGTTCGTCGAATACCGGCCTAAGGTAAGGCCCGCCGGTGCTAACTTCGTGGCATGTTAGGTAAAGTAAAACAGTGGTTGGGCATCGAGGGGGTCAAGCTGGAATTGATTCTACCCCCGGACTTCAGCCCCCGGCAGGGTAGCATCGCCGGTACGGTACGCCTGCGAAGCCAGCATCCGCAGACGGTGTCGGCCATTAAGCTCGTACTGGTGGAAAAGTACGCCCGCGGAAGGGATGACCGGGCGCTGGTGGATGAGTACGAACTGGGTCGCCAGGTCATCACCGAGCTGATCGACGTACCCGGAGAGGCCATACCCGTTGAGGTCAACTTCCGTCTTTCCTTCGAGCCCATTCTCTCTGACGTGGACAAATTCGGGCGCCGCAATGTATTTTTCGGGGGCATTGCCTGGGCCGCGCGCCGGTTGCGCAACGTAAATTCGGAGTACCGGGTAGAAGCGGAGGCCCAGGTCAGGGGGGTTGGCCTGAACCCGTTTGACAAACAGATTATCGGATAACACGGACCGGAAAATTCGGGCGGCGGGGCGCGGGTGCCAGCGAACGTACCGGAGGCCGGGCGGTTATACCAGTCTTGATCGAAGTTGGCACATCCCTATGACCCTCCGTGATGCGGTAACCACCGCCGCCAACTCCGTGTCCGCCCCAGGGCGGGAGTTGGCCCTCATTAGTGCTAACCCCTCTCTTCCCCTGCAGGAGCGACTCGCTGCCTTCAGCTCCTTAATTACCCGTGAGATCGGACAAACCTGGCTACGGCGGGGTAGGGGAGTGGAGCGGGATTTCGACCTTACGGATATCTATCTCAAGTTCGAGGGGGCCAACCCTACGGGTACCCAAAAGGACCGCATCGCTTTCGCACAGGTTGAGGAAGCACTTGCAGAAGGACGGGAAACGATTTGCCTGGCTACCTGTGGCAACTACGGAGTGGCGGTGAGCCTGGCGGCACGACTAGCCGGTCTACGCTGCGAGGTCTACGTTCCGGCCGCCTACCATAGCAAGCGAATTGACGAAATGAAGCGACTCGGCGCTACCCTGCACCGACCGAGCGGAACGTACGAAGATGCGGTACGTGCCAGCAGTCAGGATGCCGCCGGTACGGCGTGGTACGACGCGAACCCCGGGGGAAGAAACGCCGACCTTCAGTTAAGGGCCTATGCCGAAATAGCCGGCGAACTGGTCGAACAGTTCGGCTGTGCCCCGGCTACCGTTGCCGTGCCCGTAAGTAACGGAACCCTATTGGCGGGAATCCACCTGGGTTTTGAGCGGTTGCGGGGCAAGGGGATCATCGACGCACTCCCCCGGATGCTGGCCGTATCTTCGGTAAGGAAGAATCCAATCGTCAGCAGTTTTCTCGTTGGCAGCAAGCGGTGCCTGGACCTCGATCCGACCCGCATCCGCGAGACGATCGTGAACGAACCGCTCGTGAACTGGCACAGCTTCGACGGCCAGGAAGCCCTCGACGCCATATATGCGAGTAAGGGGTCCGCCCGCAACGTGAACGACCGCCAACTGACCAAAATGAGCGCTTACCTACGCCAGAAGGAGGCCCTGCAGGTCCTTCCGGCGGCGACGGCCGGGCTGGTCGCGATTGTAGAAACCTGCCCGCTACCGGGGCCCACGGTAGCCATTTTAACCGCGAAACGATAAGCAATGAATACCACTACCCCCCTCGATGGCACCGCAATCGTCTACGCCGACGGGGCATTCAATACCCCGAACGGAAAGACCGCCCACGGACTGGTGCGATTTACCCGGCGGTACCGGGTAGCCGGAGTAATCGATCGAACGTATGCGGGCCGGGATAGTGGGGACGTACTCGACGGTAAACCGAACGGCATCCCGGTCTACGCCGATCTGGAAGCCGCCCTGGCCGCGGCCGGGGAGCGACCCACCCACTTTGTAATCGGTCTGGCCCCTGACGGCGGACGACTGCCGGATGCGGGGCGGAAGGTCGTGGCGCGGGCAATCCGGGCGGGCCTGAATATCGACAGCGGACTTCACGATTTCATTAGTAACGATGCCCGCTTAGCGGAAGCCGCACGGCAGTCGGGAATACGCATCCGGGACATTCGCAAGACACCGGACCGGAGCGAACTACACTTTTTTACCGGCCAGATCGAGGAGGTAGACTGCCTGAAGCTGGCCGTACTGGGTACCGATTCCGCCGTCGGGAAACGCACTACGGCCTGGCTCATCGTGCACGGCCTGGAACGGGCCGGCTACCGGGCGCAAATGATCGGAACCGGCCAGACGGGGTGGATGCAGGGCGCGAAGTACGGCTTCGTG
Organism: uncultured Lewinella sp.; assembly: GCA_964594535.1. GTDB lineage: Bacteria > Bacteroidota > Bacteroidia > Chitinophagales > Saprospiraceae > Neolewinella. The sequence goes on along the minus strand of CAZQNE010000035.1, from coordinate 25,276 downwards.
CTGGATAGCTGCATCAACGACTTCGTATCCGGAGAAATCGAGCACGCCGTAGTGAGCGCCTACCGTAACGAAGATCCCGACGTGATCGTCCTGGAGGGGCAGGGGTCGTTGATGAACCCCGCCTATTCGGGAGGATTCGAACTTCTGGCCGCCGGCCGTCCGGATTACGTCATCCTGCAGCACGCACCGATGCGGAAGGAATACGACGGCTTCCCGGGCTACCCCCTCCACCCCCTGTCGGAGCAAATCAACGCCATTCGCGTAGTATCCGGGCGGGAAGTACTCGCCGTTACCCTGAACCACGAAGGCCTGACGGCCGCCGAAATCCCCGAAGCCCGCTACCGGATCACCGAGACGACGGGGCTGCCCTGCTTCGATGTTCTCGCTGACGGGAGTGACGAGCTGGTCGGCCTCATCATTGAGCAGTTAGGCCGATCCCATCACCCCAACTAGCGAACCGACTTCATGCGAATCACCGAGATCGACTACCAGCGGTACGAGCTGACGCTTACTCAGCCCTACACGATTGCTTACCAAACCATCTCCGCCGCGACTAACTTCGTGCTTCGGTTACAAACGAATCGCGGATTGGAGGGATTTGGGTGCGCCGCCCCCGACAAGGTCGTCACCGGTGAGGTGGCTGACGACGTAGAGTCCGCCATTCGCAACGTGCTCATACCCGGCCTGCGGGGGGAGGATGTGTTTACCTACGCCCGCCTGCTGGAACGGTTCCGGACGAAGATCGGACCCTCGGCGCTGGCGATGCTGGATTCGGCCCTCTACGATTTGCTGGCCAAACGGGCGGAAGTGCCGCTGTACAAACTACTCGGAGGGTACCGGAAGGGTATTCCTACCAGCGTCACCATTGGAATCGTCGATCTTACGGAAACCCTGTCGCTGGCCGCCGACTGGGTGGGGCGTGGCTTTACTATGCTAAAAATTAAGGGTGGTCTTGAACTATCCGAAGACGTGGAGCGCCTGCGGAAGGTGCGCGAGCGCTACCCCCAGGTTGTACTTCGATTCGACGGGAATCAGGGCTACGATCTGCCGCGCGCCATCGAGTTCGTCCGGCAAGTGGAGCATCTTGACATCGAGATCTTTGAGCAGCCCCTGCCGGTCGCCGCCGAGCGCGAGCTGGCCGCCCTGGCAACGGCCAACGGCTTACCGGTGATGGCGGACGAAAGCCTGAAAACACTCGCCGATGCGTTCCGGCTGACCCGTCACAACCGCAGCAATATGATCAACATCAAGTTGCAGAAGGTCGGTGGTATATACGAGGCACTCTCCATCAATAGCGTCGCCCGGGCCGGCAAGAACGAAGTAATGATCGGATGCTTGGATGAGTGTTCACTGGGCATAGCGGCCGGACTTCACTTCGCGCTCAGTCGGCCCAACATTCGCTTCGCCGATCTGGACGGCCACCTGGAGTTTGAACGCGATCCATTTTCGGGAATCTTTCGGCTCGAAAATGGCGTCCTTTATCCGACCGACAAGCCGGGACTGGGACTATAGCCCGAACGGAGCCGGGTCGGACACGGTCATCCATTCCAGGCGGACGGGGTGGCGGAAGGTGATCTCTTCGGCGTGCAGGTACAGCCGATCCCCCGGATCGCCGTACAGGTCGTCGCCCACAATCGGCGCATCGAGCCCCTCCGGGTGGGCGGCGTGCACCCTCAGTTGGTGGGTCCGTCCGGTGATCGGCCAAAAGTGGACGAAAGATTGCCCGTTTCGGTATCCCACAACCCGGTAGCGGGTACGAGCTGATTTTCCTTCGGTCCGACATACCATTTGTCGGGGGCGGTCTGCATAATTGCCCCGTAGCGGTAGGTTGATCTCCCCCTCTTCGGGCTTTACCGATCCACCCACCATAGCTACGTACCGTTTATTCACGGTGCGCCGGCCAAACTGCCGCTGCAGCAGTCGGTGGACGTGCTTGCTTTTGGCAACGAGTAGGAGTCCGCTCGTGGACATATCCAAACGGTGAACCAGAAGTGGGCCCGTAGCCTCCGCATACCGCTGTCGCAGCCTCTCCTGCACGGAATCCCGTATGTGACGTCCGGGAACGGAGAGCATATTCGCGGGCTTACTGACGACGAGAAGATCATCGTCTTCGTAACGGACGGAGTAGTCCGTTTGCACCGCCGGATTGGCAAGCAGGGGATTGGTAGCCACGTCGCTATGCCGCAGCATATGGGTCAGAATGGGTTCACACTTCCCCCGGCAAGCGGGATAGTAGCTGCGGTGCCGTCGCAAACTCCCTGCGGGAGCCGCCCCCCACCAAAATTCCGCAAAGGTCAGCGGTTGCAGACCGTGTCGGAAAGCATACTGAAGCAGTTTAGGTGCCGCGCAATCTCCCGCGCCGGCCGGTGGTCGCTGCAGGGCCGTATCCGCGAATATGGATAGTGCATCCCGCTGCTTTCCGTGAGCGTCCAGGAAGCGGTAGTGGCTGAATATCCGATCCTGTAGTGAATTAGACTGGAGCGTGCGCCGTTCCTTCAGATTGGTAAGCAATGCTAAATACTCATCCAGAATTTTCTTTTTTTGTTTTGTATGTTCTTTGACGTCATCACGTAGACGTTTCATTGCGTAGCTCTGCTCAATACTCTGCGCCCGTAATTGTTGCTCGACATTCTCTGGAACTATTCCAACGTACTGTTCCCTGCGCCGGTGCCGATCGGCCTTTGCGGCACGGTGTGCCCGGCGCAGGGCCGCTAGCTTTTCTTCCCCTTCCGCAACCGCGGCCGTCACCCCATCCCGCGCGCGCCGCAATTCTTCACTGGCTTCCAGTGCATCGATTTCCGCGGTCAGCGCATTGGTGTACGCTTCTTCGCCCCGGTAAAAATTGGCTGCATCCAGCAAATCGTAGACCGGCGGCACGAATCCCGCATGCTGCGTAGAACCCACCAGTTTTCCCGAAAAGGCGGCCAGGTACCGACGGCCTTCGGGTGAATCCACCACGAGAACGCCGAACATTTTACCGTTCCCCGCCCGCCACCGTCCATCTACCCCGAAGTGGTCGCTCCATTTGGGTTGCCCGCTCAGATGCTCCATCAAATCTTCCGCAGCCGCTCGGGCCAGCGTACCGGGGCGGTAGTGCATGGGGTAGGGGAGGCAGGCGGGTGCGGGCAGGCGGGCGCTTCCTCCGGGAAGCGGGTGTAGCAGGGTAAGATCGTACATTCGACCCACAAAGGTAGTCACCTTCCCGGCCTGCGACTTTGGTACCGCATCAGCAAAAAGACCAAACCGAGTGCTACCGCCGCCGTGGCATAAAAGAGGGCAAAGCCGGTGCGGGAGGGTAAGGGTTGAATAACGGTCAGCACCTGATTCACTTCCTGATCGCGTAGCAACTGCTCGTCCCCCCCGTTCCAGGTGATCAGTACGGAGTCCACCCGCTGTCGGTCGCCGAGGCCGAAGTGTAGCAGTCGACTATGCTGACTCAGATGGCTGGAACTTCCCCCGTCCACCTCCCGGATCATAATTTGTCCCCTGCTGTAAATCGTAACCCGACTGCCCAGACCACTACGCTCCGACCCGGTGCCTACCAATCTGACCTTCAACCAATTTCCCTGCGCACCATCATTGCGAAACAGCCGGGTGACGGAAGCCACGGGGTAATTGTCCAGTACGGGACCCTGGCAGACCGCCAAAATATCCAGGTCACCGTCGTTCTCCAGATCGAAAGCGACCGATCCCCGCCCGATGCCGTAATCCGCCAGTCCCTTAGCCCGGGCAACTTCCCGGAAAGTCGTGCCGTCGTTCTCGAAGTAAAAATTGGCCATCGGCTCGCAGTTGGGGTTGAGGTCCCCGTTACTGACGAAGAGATCCTGATCCCCGTCGTGATCGAAATCGGCGAAACTGGCCCCCCAACTGATGGACAGGATGTTCATGTTATGTTCCTTCGCCCGATCCGCGAAGGGCTGGCCCGGCCCGTCAGACACCATGAAGCGATTGAATTTAATGTTGGTCACGTAGTAGTCGAGCCAACCGTCGGCGTTGTGATCCCCGACGGCGGCGGACATCGCATTGATGCGCAGGTCGAGGGCGTATTTCTCGCTGACATCCTCGAAGCCTTTCCAGGGATACTGATTTTCGAGTAAGATGTCCGGGGTCGCCTTGTACCCGAAGTCGTGATTAACGAGCAAATCCTGGTCGCCATCGTTATCGAAGTCGGTCCACACCCCCCCGAACCCGAAGCCCCGGTGGGTCAGTCCGTACTCTTCGTACACGTTCACGAACCGCTGCCCGCCCTCGTTCATCAGCAGATAGCCGCGGGCGGTCTGGTTGGCCCCGACGATAGTAGCATCGCTGATGTGGTCCAGCTTTCCCTCGTACCCCACGAAGTAATTACCGACGTACAGATCCGGCCACCCGTCGTTATTGAAGTCCGAAAAGCTAGCTCCGGTAGAAAAGGAATAAAGCGGGCTCAGGCCGTACTCCTCGGTAGCATCCCGGAAGGTAAAATCGCCGTTGCCGAGGAACAGCAGGTTCCGCGCCCGGGGAATCCGCTGAAGACTATCCTGGCGGGTAATGGTGGTAATAAAGAAGTCATCGTAGCCGTCTCCGTTCACGTCCGCCGTTACGGCCCCCTGGGTGACGAAGGCACGCGTCAGCTCCAGGCCAGACCCCGATAGTACGTCGGTCAGCGTCCCGTCACCATTGTTGCGGAGCAACTGGTCGTCCGCCATTCCTCCGGTGAGGTAGACGTCCTGGTAGCCATCCCCGTCGATATCCACCACGCAGGCCCCGCCACCGAACAGCCCTTCGTGAACCCGAAAGACGTGGTCCAGACCCGCTTCTTCCGTGACGTCCACGAAGTCGGCCTGGGCCCCCACTCCCGCCGCGCCAGTCAGTAAGCACAGGAGAAGACCAACGCGCATCAGTCGGACCACCGCAGCATGTTGACGTTCCGACCGATCACCTCGCCCTGTTCCAGCCCCCGCTCGTTGTCCTGCGGCGTATGGATGCCCCCGTAAAATCGAGAGTCGGCGGTCTCCCGGGCGATGTCGGTGATGCGGGCGAAGTGACGGACGGGAAAGTCCACCTCCCTCACCACATCGCGCTCCCGCCCCTCGTGGGCCCGGTCGACAATGGCGTGCTCGTCGCCGTGCAGATCCCTCAGTACCGTCGCGGCCGCCCCCGCCTGTATCGCGTGGCCGGACGGAAACGCCGGAAAGGGGGGGTCGGGCCAGAAAGATTCCCACTCCTCATCGATGTGGGCGGGGATGAAGGTGTTCGGGCGTTCGCTGAAAAACTCGTACTTCCACCGCCAGCAATTGATAAAGGCATCGGCCACGGCCATTCCGGTTCGCGCGAAGGTTTCGGCACAATCGATCAGGCTGGGGTTTTCCTCCCGCAGCAGCAGACCGGCAATGTAGTAGCTGTGCCCCGGCGGGGTAAAGGTCTCGTCGGGGTCGTCGCCCCACCAGATGGCCGCCTCCTTTTCGGATTGGGTCAGACCAAGGTCCTTTTCGTACACGGCACGGAACTGCTCGTAGTAGGGGGAGCCCGGCGTCGTGTCATACGGGATAAACTCCGGCGGCGGCAGTTGGTAATTAGCCGGCAGGAACGGGCGATTGTTTCCCCAGTCCGGATGCAAGGGGTGGTGACTGAAAGACTGAGCGTACAGCGGCGGTTTCCAGCCTCCGGGGCGGTCCGGTATCCGTAGCTCTTTGTTGAAGTTGCGTAGGTAGGCGCGGTGGCCCCCGTCGGTTTTCGACCAGTCGTATAGTTCGCGGGCAATCTGTACACCGTAGGCGGCCGATCTTCGGGCGATGGCGGCTTCGGTACGGTCGGCGTAGTAAGCGTAGACCTCGCTTTCCAGACTGTCGATTCGCCCGTGCCACTGCTCCGTCGCGTGACCGTACAGCGAACGCAGCATCTCGGCCTGAGCGGCGTTCAGCGCAATCGGCCAGTGATATTCGACACCTTGGTCCGGCAGGCTCAGTCGATCCAACCGGCTCAGTTGACCGACCAGACTGTGGTGATCGTCGTCGCCGTGTACGACGCTTTCGTACATCGTCACGCCCAGGTACCCGAAGCAGCGACTGGCGTAGGTTGGTGAATTACCCGGCGTCGCCTTCGTGACGGCCAGGCTGAGATCGGCCCAGGCGAGCGCAACGTCCGCATCCCCGTACTCGACCCGGGACTGGCACCCCAGGCACCACAGAATCAGCAGGAAGGGGGCGGCGGGGCGCAGGTGCCGGCCGATCCGTAATGTGTTATTGTGCCTCACGTACCGGGGCATATGCCGCTACCTTTCCTCCGTTAATTCCAACATACAACCGATCGTCGATTCCTACAATGCTACGAACCTCTCCCCGTAGGGACAAGCCGGAGCGGGTCTGCGCAACGTAATGGAAGCTGTCCGACTTCCATTCGTAGAGCTGGCCTAAATTTGCTCCCGATCGGCCGACCGTTAGGTGACCACCGGATTCGTTACCCCCCAGTAGAAGGGTGGTCGGTCCGTTTTCGTCCCGCTCCGTAAGATGAACAGCGTGCACCGGGGCGTACTGGGCCGGACGGGGTAGGGGTCGGGGCGCAAAGGTGCCATTATCCTGCAGCAGAAAAAGCATACTTCGTGCTTCGTTGACTTCCAGAAGTCGGTCGGATCCACCCAGTAGGGATAGTATTTCCTGCTGCGTAGCGCCGGCATAGGTGGCGTAGTCGGTATACGATCGCCTGAGCTCGGGCAGTTGGGCGAGCAGTTCGTCCCGGTCGGCCACGGGAACGGATCGTCCGCCCTCGAAGGCAAACAGTACCGGATCGACCGAGCCGTCGGAATTGATGTCCTCGGCCAGTAATCGAACCGGCTCATCACTAGTAGGACGGAATCGGTAGTTGGTGCCCTGGTTTCCGACCACCAGGTCCGGCCGGCCGTCGCCATTTACGTCGCCCACCGCGAGCGACTTCCACCAGCCCGGCATGGGGCGTGGAAAGAACTCGTCGCTGCGGTCTTCTAACCCTCCGCCCGACCAACCGAATACGCGGATCGGCATCCATTCCCCGACCACGATCAGTTCATCGCTACCGTCGCCGTCCAGGTCCGACCAGGTCGCCGCGGAAACCACGCCGGTAAGGTCCAGTTCTTCGGTCTTTCCGTTTGACGCCCACAGGAGGCGGCTGGCCGCGGTTTCCGGGTACCGACCACCTATTGCCCCCCCACCGAGGAATAGAACCGTCTCGCTCCCGACCCCCGTCGCAGCCACGCAACTCGTATTAAAGTCCGATCCTAAGACTGGCACCACCCCAGCGAACGCGCCCCCTCTACCGGTGTGCAGAAACACGCGATCCTGCAAATTGGTGCCTGGGGTTACGTTTCCGCCCCTCGCCTCGTAGATATCCGGATGCCCGTCACCGTTCCAATCCACCACGGCCAGCCCGGTTACGACCCCCCCGGCCCGGGGCGGGGGCCCTAGTGTCCGTAAGCGGTCGGAATAGGCGCGGTTACTCATCAGCGCGTACTGGCTGGGCTGGCCGACGCCGCCTCCCACAACCAGATCGTCGCGCCCGTCAGCGTTTAGGTCGGTCACGATCATCGGGGGCCCCGTATCGTTTTGGTCGCGTAGGACCAGCGGTTGTATATCGAAGGTAGACACCCGGGTAGGGCGGTGAATGAAGTCCCAATCGAGCGCGACCGAGCGATACCGTTCATTGAACTGGGGGAAAACCGGTCGAACGGCTTCATCAGCCAGGCCCTCCTCCAGTTCAATGACCTGATTCGACGGGACGCCCTCCACCAGCTGTAGTTTCCCGGACGGCCATTCCACCCGCACACTTTGCACCTGCGCCCGCGCCCCCAATCCAAAATGCAGCGCGAACGGCCCGGACGACTGGTAGCCCCGGTACGGGTAGTGCTCGATCATTTGGGATCCATCCGCGGTCACGACGGTCACTCTCGCCCCGATGCCCGCCGGATTGCTTGCTTCCCCCCGCAATCGTACCGCAAGAAAGTTGGACCCGCTCGTCTCATTGCGGTAGAGAAAAGCGGTATCGTTGACGTTGTTGACGGCCAGGTCCAAATCGCCATCGCCGTCCAGATCGACGGCCACCGCCCCCGTGGAGTTCGACGGACGGCTCAGCCCCCACTCCTCCGTTCGATCGCGAAAGCGTGCCGCCCCCTCGTTCCGAAATACGAAGTTGGACACCCCGGAGGCCGGCATCTCCCGGAGCAACTCCAGTACGTCATTGCGCTGTAGCCGCCCCTTGCGCCCGACGTAGTCGTTCATGTATTTGATGAAATCGAGGTTGGTGTAATCCCGCAGGTAACCGTTGGTGACGTGGAGGTCCTTCCAGCCGTCGTTGTCCAGGTCGGCAAGCAGGGCCGACCAGCTCCAGTCCGTGGCGTCCACGCCCGCGCCCAGAGCGGTTTCGACGTACCGGTCGTTGCCCTGGTTGAGGTGTAGCATATTGCGCATGGTCTGGTGATGCCAGCCTTTGGCGACGGTCAGTTCGTGGCGGGGGCGGTTGTTGTCGGGCATCAGAAGCTTCCGCCGTCTTCCGTCCGCGGGCAGCATATCCAGGGTAAAAATATCCGGCAGCAGGTCGTTATTTACGTCCGCTACGTCGCTACCCATGGAAAAGTGACTCGTGTGATCGAGTTGCTCGGCGAGGCGATCGGTAAAGGTGCCGTCCCCGTTATTCAGGTACAGGTAGTCGGGTACCTCGTAATCGTTCGAGACGTACAGGTCCGTACGCCCGTCCCCGTTCAGATCGCTCAGCGCCAGTCCGAGTCCGTAGCTAAGGGCGGAGCCGTCCAGTCCCGCCGCCTCGGTCACGTCGACGTACCGCCCCTGGTCGTTGCGCAGTAGCCGGAGCCCCCGTAGCGAGTCCGGTTTTTCCTGTAGTAGCCGCGTCCGTTCCTCATTCAGGATGGGGAGCGATTCTGGGTTGTGGTTCAGGAGAAAAGCATCCAGGTCCCCGTCGGCATCGTAGTCGGCGAAGTAGGTTTGGGTAGTGAAGGCGGGGCTGTCCAGGCCGTAGTCCGCCGCCGCCTCCACGAAGGTGGGGATGCCGCCGGAGGTGTTGCCCTGATTGACGAACAACTGGTTGCGGCGCTTATCCGGTGGGAGCATACCGGAGTAGGATAGGTAGATATCCGGCTTGCCGTCCGCGTTGATGTCGACCACCGAAACCCCCGTATTCCACGGCCCGGATTGGCCGGCGGTTCCACTGACTTCCGTCACGTCGCTGAAGCGGAAATCACCGTCATTCAGGTACAGCCGGTTGGCGTGCATATTGGCGGTGAAGTACAGATCGGAAAGCCCATCGCCGTTGAAGTCGGCCGTGGCGACCCCGCCGCCGTTGTAGAAGTATTCGTAGACCAGGATATTGGTGTTCGGTCCTTCGGTCAGCTGGTTTTGGAACGCTACCCCGCTGCGGTCAGCGGCGACTAGCGTAAAGCGGGGTGGGGGACCATCGACCCGGGGGGGCGGGGGCTTACTGCAACTCGCGCACAGAAATAGCAGGGTGGCTAAACAAGCGTAGGATCTACCGTGCATCAGCCGCCCCTGCTTTGGTTAAAATCCTGGATTCTGGACCAGCAATTCGTTCCGGTTGATCTCATCGCGGCTAATGGCCCGGTAGAACATGGCGTCCACCCAGGTCCGGCTTTCGTTTTCCGTATTGTCGGTCACGGTGTATTCGTAGTCGTAGACCGAGGGGTCGTAGCGGTAGGGAACCCGGGGTTGCTGCCCGGGCTTCAGGGTAGCCCGAATGTCGATGGCCTGAATGAGTTGCCCCTGCGTTTCCTCGGCGATCATCCAGCGACGCACGTCGTGGTACCGATGCTCCTCGTACGCCAGTTCAATCCGGCGCTCGTTGCGGTACCGGTCCCGAAGGGCATCGCCGGATTCGGTGATGGCGGGCATCCCGACGCGGTAGCGGATTTGATTGAGCCAGTTGCGGGCTTCGTCTTCTTCGCCCAGTTCGATACTGGCCTCGACGTAGTTCAGCACCGCCTCGGTATAGCGGATAAAGGGCCAGGGAATCACCTGGGCGTTGGACTGATTGTCGCGCAGGGCCGGATCGGGATCGATGAACTTACGGACGTAGTAGTGGGTGCGGCTACCATTCCAGTTCTCGAAGGGGCTTTCGCGAGTGTCGACCCCGGGGATCGTCCCGCCGTTGCCGTCATCGTAGTATCCGGTCTGGATCTCGTCGTAGGGCTCAACCGCCGCAACGGCCGGGGGCCGGGGCTTCCAGCCGGCACCGTCGTACATCACGGTAGCGTAGAAGCGGGGATCGCGATTTTCGTAGGGCCGTTCGGCGTGCTCCTCCTCGCTCCAGTCGAACGAACTGCCGTCCATCATTTCGTAATCATCAACCAGTTGTTGGATGGGCGTATTACCGGCCCAGTTGAAGTAGCCGTTCGGTCCGTTGTTGATACCGAAGTGGATCGGGCCCAGTGGCCAGTTGCTCTCCTGGGTATAGAGCGGGGTGGCGGTGCGCTGGAGAATGAGTTCTACCGCGGCCGCGGCGTCCCCGACGGCGCTGCCGCCCCCCATGGATAGGGAGATGTAGTTCTGCAAACCCTGCTCGGCGGAGACCGGTTCGGTCAGTCCCATTTTGTACCCCGTGCCTTCGTCGAGGGTGGCCCGGGCGGCGGATTGGGCGGCCCGCCAGCGCGCGTCGCGGTCCCCACCGGGGTAAGCCAGGATGTCGAGATCGGAGTAACCGGCAAGCATTGACGAATTAGCCGAAGCCGTCGGGCCGTGGTGCAAGTCGCTGGCGGCGTAGAGCAGGATGCGCGACTTCAGGGCGAGGGCACTCAGGCGACTGGCGCGCCCGGGGGTTTCCGGTTTACCGTCCAGGAGACCGGCGGCCTGGTCCAGGTCGGCGACGATGAAATCGACCGTCTCGGCCCACGTAGCCCGGGGGATGGAATAGTCTTCATCCAGTCCGTAGGGCCGGTCCACGAGCGGAGCCCCCCCGTAGAAGCGGGCGATCTGGTGGTAATAGTAGGCGCGGAGAAAGTGAGCTTCCCCGAGTAAGCGATCGCGGAGCTCGGTGTCCGGAAAGGTGGAGTTCGGCAGTTCCTGAATGGCGATATTGGCCTGACGGATGGCCAGGTACATCGTATTCCAGTTGTAGGTATCACTGATCCAACCGATGTTCGTCGGGTCCTCGGCCCCCTCGGTGAAGGTGTTAATGTTCCGACCCGCGTGGGTGAACATAGCCTCATCGGTAATAGAGGCCAGCATTTGCTCCTCGAAGCCGCCGTACCCCAGGAAGGAGTAGACATTGAAGATAAAGGCCTCGGACAGCGGCCCGTCCGACCAGGTCGCATCGCTGGAAATGCTGTCCAGCGGCTCGGTGTCGAGGAAGTCCGTATTACAACCGGCCAGGGCCAGCAGGGCGATCAGGCTGCCGCCCAGCAGGGCCAGCTTACCGCGCTCGTACAGATAGTGCATGGTGGCGTGGGTTTGCATTAGAAGGTCAGGTTGAAGCCCAGATTGATGATCCGGGTTTGTGGATAGTACACCCCGCTACCGACGGTCGACTCGGGGTCGAAGAAGTCCAGCCCGGTAACGGTCAGCAAATTGAGGCCGTTCACGTAGGCCCGTACCCCTTGTAACTTAAAGCGCTGCACGAGGGAGGCCGGTAGCGTATAGCCGAGTTCAGCATTTTTAAGGCGGAAGAAGTCCTTGCTGAATAGCCAGTAGGTGTTGTTCCCGAAGTTACCGCCGGTGTAGTAGGTATCACCGCGACTGGCCAGGCGGGGGTGCTCGCTGCTCGGAGCATCGATGCGCCAGCGGTTGTCGTAGCTGTACTTTAGGTAGTTGCCGATGTCGCCCGACTCGGTCTGTACCCGTAGGGAAGCTCCGGTAGCTCCCTGGAAGAGCATCGAGAGATCGAACCCCCCGTAGGAGGCGTTTAGCGTTGCCCCGAAATTGAAGGTGGGCGTACCGTTATCGTTGATGCGTACCCGGTCGTCGCCGTCGATGAGGCCGTTACCGTCCACGTCGCGGAACTTCATATCGCCGGGCAGCAGCCGGCCCGTGACGGCGCTGTAGTCAATTTCGTTGGCGTCAATTTCCGCCTGGTCGCGGAACACGCCGGTGGTTTCGTAGACCAGGAAGGCCCCGATGGGCTTGCCTTCCATGAGTTGGTAGTCCGGCGCACCGGGGATTTCGTCCATAAAGAGAACCTTGTTCTGGGCGTAGCCGCCGTTGACGCCGACCCGCCACTGGAAGGCGCTGGCGGCGTTCCCGTTGTAGCCCAGGTTAAACTCAAACCCCTTATTCTCCACCTCGCCAGCATTGACCGGGGGCAGCAAACTGTTGATTCCGGAAGTAGCCGGTGTAGAACCTGTTTCCTGAATCAGGATGTTATTCCGCTGGTTGTTGAAATACTCCAGGGTCAGATCCACCCGATTATTGAACAGCACGGCGTCGATGCCGAAGTTAAAGTTGTTGGCCCGCTCCCAGGTGAAACTGGGGTTGGCGAGTAATTGCTCCCGCAGGGTAGTCTGGACTACGCTGTTGATGGGATATTCCCCGAATCCATAGGTGGACAGGAACGCATACTCTTGAAGCTGCCCCCGGAAGAACACCTGATCGTTCCCCATCTGCCCGTAGCTGGCCCGCAGTTTCAGGAAATCGATGCCGGGCACGTTGAAGAAGTCCTCGTTGGTCAGGTTCCAGCCCACCAGGATACCGGGGAAAAAGCCGAAGCGGTCGTCCCGCGGGAAGATGTAGCTGCCGTCGTAGCGGAAGATGAACTCCACCAGGTACTTATCCAGGTAGTCGTACTGCGCCCGCCCGTAGTAGCCCAGCCGCGCCCGCTCGTAGCCCGAGCCCCCCGTCTCCTGCTGTAGCGACCCCCCGGCGAAGAGCTGATCGACCGCCGTGGAAATGTAATTGCGCCGGAAGGCGAAATAGCCCTCCCCCTCGAAGGTTTCCCGGGTCACGCCGGCCATCAGGTTGACGCTGTGGCCACCCGGCAACTCGACATCGTAGTTGATGCGGGCCGACAGGTTGGTATTCAGTTCCTCGAAGGTGCTCTGCCGCAGCCGGGGGTCGGTGAAATTGGAGGCTACCGATCCGCTCAGTAAGGGAGTTTCCCCATCGGGCTCGTAGCTGACCCGGTCCCAGTTATACAGTTGCCAGGGGGTGGACCATTCCTTCTGCCGTCGGTTCAGGTGGTCGACGGCTCCGGAAAAGGTGACGCCCAGGCCCGCGATCCAGGGATTGGTAAAGGTGATGGAAGCATTCGTCTGGACGTAGTCGCTGGGCTCATCCAGGTATCCGGTAGCGTTGGTGGTAATTACGTAGGGGTTCTGCCCGTTCTCGATGGCCGGCCCCGGCAGACCGTTAGGCCAGACGGCCGGCTCGGTGGGTCGCCCGCGCATCAGCATCCGGAAGATTGCCGTAGCATCTTCGGTGGGATAGCGGCGGTCCTCCCGGCGGGCCACGATCCCCAGGGAGGTGGTGATGTAATCGCTAACGTCGGCGTCCAGGTTGACGCGGAAGTTGTACTGCTTGTATTTGGTGGCCGTGTTCCGGTAGAAGGCCTCCTGGTTCAGGAAACCGACGGAGGTCAGATACCGGACCCGCTCCGTGCCCCCGCTGATCTGTACGTTATGCCGGGTCTGGGGGGCCCAGTTGCGGAAGGCGTCGTCGAACCAGTCGGTATCGGGGTACCCCCAGGGGTCGTCGCCGGCGGCGTGGCGGGCGATGGTCTCGGGGCTGTAGTTGGCGTTTATCGTTCCAACGCCATCGGTGGGGCTGTCGTAGGTACCCGTCTCCTGAATACTGCGCCAGGCATCTTCCCATTCGTCCACCGGAACGTTCTGGTAGATCGGCAATTCGTTCATGATCGTGGCGTATTCGACGGCGCTGGACATTTCCGGGAGCACGGTCGGTTGGGCCCAGCCCTGGTTAAAGTCGTAGGAGACGGTCGGCTTGCCGGTGGTCCCCCGTTTGGTGGTAACCAGGATCGCGCCGTTGGCCGCCCGCGCCCCGTAGATGGCCGCGGAGGCATCTTTCAGGATGCTGATCGACTCGATGTCCTGCGGGCTCAAGCGAGCCAGACCACCGGCCCGGTCGGGGACCCCGTCGATGACCACTAGCGGGCTGCTGTTCCCCAGCGTATTGACCCCGCGGATGTTAATGAGCGCATTGTCGTTACCCGGCTCCCCGCTGGGCTGGATGACGACTACGCCCGGCAGGCGACCCGCCAGGGAGGCTCCCAGGTTCACGCTGGGCGACTGGACGAGCTCGCCGCCCTCGACCCCCACCACGGCCCCGGTGACGGTAGCTTTCTTCTGCTTGCCGTAGGCCACGACGACGACCTCGTCCAGAATCTCGCCGCTGGACAGGCTGATGGAGATATTCTCCCGATCGCCGACCTGGACCTCTTTGGTGCCGTAGCCCGTATAGGAAATCACCAGCACGTCCGTCGGCTCCGCCTGTACCGTATACGTTCCGTCCAGGTCGGTAACGGTACCGCGGGTGGTGCCCTTCACGAGGACGCTGGCACCGATGAGGGGGTCGCCCGTGGCTTCTTCGGTCAGGGTGCCGGTGACCGTCCGGCTTTGCGCGCTCAATCCGAGCGCCAGGAGCAGACCGAACAGGGTCAGGACGGCCCGGGGAAAAAGTTGAAGGTGCATCATCGACTGTAGTTAGTGAGGTAAAGCAGTTACGGACCACGCTTTGCAGCACGGAAATTCTGTTGTTCACTCAGTCTCTCGGGGTAGGGGTGGCAGCGGCCGCAACTGGCCGGATTGCTAAAGTTCCGACCAATATAGGAAAGGATTTTAAATCCCAACTTTTTATCGGGTTATGGGAGGATTTACACGAACTATTTGGCTCCGCGACCCGGGAGGCTAACGATTTACCGATCCGGTACCTCAACGACCCGTCCGTTGACTACGGCATAGCGTAGTTCGCCCGCCTCACCGTACAGCAGCAGGTCCACCGTATGGCCGTAGCCGATGGAGGTATCCGACCGTCCGCCGGCGTGTACCGTTAATCCGTTGACGATTCCGGTAGGCGGGGGGGAATCGTCCGTTTCTACGGAAGTGTATCCATCGCGGTACAGCTTGCTGGCATCCAGCGCCCGTATTTCGTCCAGACTGAGTCGCCGCGGATAGGTCTTACCTGCCACGGCCCTGAGTTCACCCGCCGGCAACCGACGGAATGCGCCGAAGGGGTGCAGATCGCCCAGGTCGCTGATGAAGGCCCGGCTGCGGTAATCCCGGCGCTCCGCGCCTACGGTCCGCTCGTTCATGCGGAAGCCCACGTCCATTCGGTACAGGGTGTCGCCCACCGGGACGGCCAGGTCCTCTATGATTAAGTGATGCATTCCGCCGCCCCGGTTGCGGGGGATGGCGTGGTAGTCGTCCAGGCTATACCGCCGGTACTCGCCGGTGGCAATGGCGTACAGCCCCGCAAGTATACCCAGGGCGTTCAGGTGACGGATGGTCTGCTTTTCGGGATCGCCGGCCCGCCCGCCCGATTCGATCAGGATGGTTCGCGTTCCCCACCGCTGTAGGTTGTCGCCGAACGCCCGGGGTTCGAAGTCGTCGTTGTACCGCCCGACCTGGTTCGGGATTTCCCGCTGCCACAGGGCATTCATCCGGGCGATCAGGCGGGCGGCGTCGGCCCTGCTTTCGTTCATGCTTTTTTCCCAGTCGTAGGCGGGGGCCAGAATGCTGATCACGGAACCGTACTCGGCGGGGTAGCCGGCCGAGTAGTAGGTACTCTGGTCGTGCAGATTGAAGCCCCAGTCGGCGTCGAGGCGGTCCCGCTCTGACTTCAGCACCCGGGCTTCCGGACTGATCAGCGTCAGGGCGTCCCGGTTCAGATCGATGCCGAGGGCGTTGCGCCGCTGGTAGCGGGCCGCTCCGTCGGGATTCAGCATCGGTAGGAAGGTCAGGGTAAGGCTATCGCTCAGGAGATTCCTGAGGCGGTCCAGCCCGTCATTTGCGCCTTCGAGTAGGTGGAAGATGTCGAACAGGGCGGCCGTAGCGGTCGGCTCGTCTCCGTGCATCTGCGACCAGAGGAGCACCCGTTCCGGTCCCGTACCCCACCGGATCCGCCAGAGGGGACGGCCCTCTACGCTATACCCGGCGGTGTCTACCCGGAAGGCTCCACTTAAATTGCCGATGAGAGGGGCCAGGTCCTCCGGTTTGAACCGGCGGGTGGTCAGGCTGGGTTCCCGATAGTCCTCCAGCAGTCGGGTTACCGCTTCCTCGGGGAAGGGGTAAGAGTCCGTGGGAGGTTGCGCCGTACCGCAGGACCAGGCCCCGAACAAAGCGATCCATACCGTGGCCCCCCACCTACCCCGCACCCGCGCGCCGCGCCCGCTACTACCGTTCATCGTCCTCAAGTTCCTGAATACGGATATTGCGAAAATCGATCGCGTGGCTCTCGGCCTGCAGGGCGATGTAGCCTTCGGTGAGTACCTCCCCCTCCCGGTCGATCCAGTCCTGGCGGTCCTCCAGGATCTGGGCCTGCGTCCAGTCGTCCCCCTCCTCCGAGTGGTAGATGAATCCACCACCGATCTGGGGTTTGGTAAAACTCAGCACGGTATCCCCCTCGATGAGGAAGTGCATGGACGCGCCGCCGCGAACCACCGCCTCCGCGCTTACCCAGCCGTCGCCATCGTAGGTGGGGGAGGACGACGAAATGCAGTGACGGTAGTCGACCGTGTCGCCCAGGACCACGGCCGTGCCCGGGGTACAGACGTTACCGGTGGGTCGGGGCCTGCCGTCTTCCAGACCACCGAGAAGTTGCAGCTCGATACTGACCGGGAAGTGCTGCCCGATTTCGTTGGTTGCCGCGGCCTGGGAGTGCAACATCACCCCACTGTTGCGCACGTTCCAGGTGGCGCCGCCGGGCACCTGCTCGCCGGTAAAGCGGTAGTCGAAGCGGAGCCGGTAGTGGCTAAAGGGGAGGGCATAGTAGAGGTGGCCGTACAGGTCGTCGAAGTTCTCATACTCGTCGTAGCTCACCCGCAGCAAGCCGTCCTCCACCCGGAAGGTATTGCGGGGATTTTCCCCCATGGCATAGCCGGCGAACTTCGGGGTCCATCCGTCCAAATTCCGACCGTTGAAGAGAGGAATAAAGGATGCCGTTGAACCGGCGTTGCGACCCGTTGCGCAGGACGATAGGATGCAAACGATGAGAAAAGCCATAGCGGTTGGTGGGGGCATCGGCGAACGGGGCTGGTGGCTCGTAATATAGCTGACTCTTGATCAATCGAAGCATTGGGCGGCGGGGCGCGGGTGCGGGGGCGGTGGCGGAAACCTTATCTTGGCGAAGATTTTGAGCTTGCTTTTACACGTTCATCCTCCGCCACCGCACAGCATACGGGCTATTTTCACCACTGGTCTACCGCGCAGCTGGTTCATATACTTATGCACGTGGGTGACGATAGCAAATGCCAGCGGTCAGGCCGGATCGCCCACCGTAGTTCTCGATGGGCTTACCGGTACGGTGAGCACGGTGCCCGAACTATTCGTCGATCCGGCCGGTCTACACACACCCGCCGATATGGTGCGCGATGGCAATGAGTTATTCCGGCCTCCCGTGCGGGGGCGGCGGATCGATGCGGAGGGCGCATACGTTTGGTTGCGCTTTGCGGTGAATAATCCCCGGGAACGCAGCCGGCAGTTTTTGGTCGAGCCTCCCCGAGTGGCCGATACGGTGTGGCTGTACGAGTGGACAGACGGGCAACTTCTTGGCCCGCGGCGGTCAACCTGGGCCACGATCCGCAACGATACGGGAAGCGTTTTCCCGGGCACGATCCCACTGACGGTGGGGGCGGGGCAGGGGCGCACGGTACTGCTGCGGCTGGCCCTGGACGAAGCCTGGCCGGAGGAGGTACTGGGCCAGGTTGGCCTGTACGCCCGTACGCCGGCGGTGAACCGCCGGTACCGGGTCATCGCCTGGAACTTCACCTACCTCGGACTCATGCTGGCAGCGGCCCTGACGGGGCTTTTCGTGTTTCAGTTGTTTCGGCAGCGGTCCTTTCTGTACTTCGCCTTCCTTACCCTGAGTTTTGCCCTTTACTTTATCGCCGCCGGCACGCTGACCGACGTGATCGGATTTCCCCATCCCCGGACCGCCGGACTGGGTACGCTACAGTTTTCCATTGCGGGTATCGTACTGAGTATTTCCCTTTTCCTGCTATCGTACGTCCGGCTGGCCGATCGGTTCCCGCGCTACGTGTATGCCTACTACGGGGTGGCGGGGCTGACGGTGTTGGTTCAGTTCGTGCCCTACCTGCTAGGTTTTCATACGAATACCGTGTTGATAGCCTCTAATGTAATGCTCCTGGTCTGGACGCTGGCGAGCCTGGTCCCGGTCAGCGTGCTATTCACGCGCAACGATCGGGCGGCCCGCCGGCTTTCGCTGGCCACGGTACCGTTAGCGGCTCCCGGCATCGTGTACATCATTCACCTATTGATCAGCGAAGAGTTCGTGGAAAACATCATGGTCAGTATTCAATTGGGCACGCTGGGCTTCACCGCCATCCTGTTTCTGGGGCTGTACAACGACATGCAGAATCTGCGCCACTCCTCCCGTCGGCTGCGCGAACAGGCTGAGCTCAGATCGCGGTTCTTCGCTAACATCAGCCACGAATTTCGGACGCCCCTGACCCTCATCAAATCTCCGATAGACCAACTGTTGCACTACCACGAAGAGGGGAGCGAGCCGTACCGGTTACTGACAATCGCCCGGGAGAATACCGACCGTCAGCTCAAATTAGTCAATCGGATCTTGCAGCTAGCCCAACTCGAAAGTGGCAATGGGCGACTCAGGCCGGAACCGGTCGATTTGGTCGAAATGGTGCGTCATCTGGTCCGGAGTTTTTCCAGTTTGGCGGTAGACAAGGGCATTGCCCTCGGGGCCCGTACCGCGGTCGACCACCTCAGGTTGCGGGCGGACCGGGAGAAACTGGAACAAATACTGCTGAATCTGCTATCCAATGCCTTTAAATTCACTTCCGCGGGCGGGCGGATCACGGTGACCGTACACCGGAAGCGCGGTATGGCCCGGGTGGAGGTTCGGGATACCGGGCGTGGCATCGAACCGGACCGATTGACCCATATTTTCAATCGTTACGTTTCGTCCGGTCGCGACCCGAAAACGGAGGCGGAGGGCAGTGGCATCGGGCTGGCGCTGGTAAGGGAATTGGTTCAACTACACGGCGGTACCGTAAGCGCGAAAAGCAGGGTAGGGGAGGGGACCACCGTCAGCGTGCACCTACCCATCGCGGAGGATATACCCGAGATTACATCTCCTGGAACGGTAACCGGCGGGGAAGCCGCGGCGGCCGAGCCAGGGATTGAGGAGGTCACGGCTTCCTCCCGGATCGCGGCGGACGAAAGCGAACGGCCCCTTGTTCTGATCGTAGAGGACAACGCGGAACTCCGGACGTTACTACGGTATGGTTTGAACCGGAAGTACCGCATCGAGGAAGCGGAAAACGGTAAGGTAGGGCTGGCCAAAGCGCGCGAGCTGCAGCCCGAGCTAATCATCACCGATTTGATGATGCCCGAAGTGAACGGCCGGGAATTGATCCGGCTGCTAAAGAACGAGCTGGACACGAGCCACATACCGGTCATCATGCTGACGGCCCGGGTGACGGAAGCCGACAAACTCAGTAGCCTGGAAGACGGAGCCGACGTCTTTCTGGCCAAGCCGTTCGGACAGCGTGAACTGCTGACGCGCGTACATAACCTCATCTCCAGTCGTCGCCGACTGCGTGCCTACTACGGCAATGTCGAATTACCGCCATCCGTAGAAGTGGCGGGATCGCGCGTCGACCGGGAGTTTTTGGACCGGATGCAGGGGGTGCTGGACGATCATCTGAACGAGGAAACCTTCCGGGTGGGCGATTTTGCCCGCGCGCTGCATATGAGCCCCACCAGTCTGAACCGTAAGCTGCGCGCCCTGCTCGATCGAAGCTCGAACCAGGTCATTCAGTTGCACCGGCTGCGCCGTGCCGATGAGCTACTGCGACGGGAACAAGGCGTCACGGTAGCGGAGGTGGCCCGCCGCACGGGGTTCAGCAGCAGCGCGTACTTCGTGCGGGTGTACCGGGAAGAATTCGGGCGAACGCCGGGAAGCGTTAAGGATGAGCACGGGTAATCCATGGTAAATCCGACGACGTGCTTACCACCCCGACTTTTGGCGGGTCTTTTGGGGGCCGACTGAACCGGATCGTTTACGCATGCCGCAGCCACTTTACCTATTGCTGAGCGCTATCCTGCTGGGAGTCCTAGCCGCCGCCTGCCGGCAAACGCCAGGTCCACCGTCGGCGATTCGGGCCGATTTCAGTCGAATAACGGAGATTCAGGATTCCATTCAACAGGACCTCGGGGTGTGGGGGGGCTCGGACCGCCGGAAGCTACCGGCCGTCCGGGAATGGGGCGCGGCAGTGACCGTCGTGGATCGTCACCTTCGCATTCACATCACCCAGCCGGGGGGGTGGGTACGACTGGCGCCGGAAGTAGTAGGGCTTCCTACGCACTGGGGTCATACCGGACAATTGACGGTTACGGCCCGAACGGTGGAGGGGGAGGGGAAGCTGATCGTCGGACTGGTAGGTACCCGCGGCCGTCTGCAGGATACCGTGGAGCTAGGGCGGGATCCGCTAGTCCACGCGATGAACATCCGGGAAGCCGCTCTACTCGGTGGGCTCGATGCGCGGGTTGTTGCCCTGGCCTTCTTGTCTCCGGACACGGGAACCATTGCGGTAATTGATTTGCGGGTGGATACGGCATCCGCGCCGACGGCCCTGATCGATCGCTTCGGTCAGCGCGCCCTGGTGAACTATCCCGATAAACTCACGGATACCTCCGAGTATCGCACGGATAGGAACCGGGAAGCCGTACGATTGAATGAGTTACCCCCGCCCCCCGCGACCGATGCCTACGGGGGGCTAACCGGAACGGGGCTGACCTTTGCCGCGACCGGATACTTCCGCACCGCCCGGGCGGGGGCGCGCTGGTACCTGGTCAGTCCGGCGGGTAACCCCTTCTACAGCTTCGGACTGAACGGCGTACGGCTGGTATCCACCCTAAATAATGCCGCCCTGACCCGGGTCGCCGGACGCGAAAAGTTATTTACGGAACTGCCGGATACCGCCACCTACGCCGAATGCTACAGGGAGGGTGGGGCCTATCTATCCTGGTACTGCAAAAATGCAATCGATAAGTACGGAAGCACGGACAACTGGCGGCGGGCGGTACTATCGCGACTCGCCCGCGTGGGCTTCAATACGATTGGCAACTGGAGCGATAGCCTGCTCTACGGCCGGACGCTGGCCTACACCTACACCCTGGATACCCGGGGTGGGGGGCGGTTGGGTACCCCCCATCCGCTGCCGGACGTCTTCGATCCCGCCTGGGAGCGTTACGTAGACTCCACGTTTAGCCGGATCGAGAAGGTCCGCAATGACCCTTACCTCCTGGGGTACTTCGTAGACAATGAAATGCACTGGGGTGAGGTCCTGGATATGGACAGCACGACCTACACCTATGCCCGATTCGCCGAGCTGTCGGATGCGGATCAACGCCTCCGGGCTTACGCCAACCGGTACTTCGGGACCATCGTGAGAACGCTCAAAAAATACGATCCGAATCACCTCTACCTGGGCTGTCGATTTACCCGCCGGCTCGCAGGCATCGAACCCATCGTAGCGGTTGCCGGCAAATCCGTGGACGTGTTGTCCATCAATATGTATTCTCCCTTTACCCGGGCGGAAACCGATGCGTGGTACGGGTTGGTCGGTCGCCCGATGCTGATCGGTGAGCACCACGTACCCCCCGTGGATCCGAGTCACCTACTACCGCGGTACCCGGCCTTCCATTCCCGGGAGCGGGACGCTATGGTAAGGGACTACCTACGGGAGTGGGTGTCGTATCCCTATGCCGTGGGTAGTCACTGGTACCAGTTTGCCGACCAGGAGGTCAGCGGCCGGGGGGACGGTGGGGAAAACCAGCCGGTCGGGCTGGTTTCCGTAGTGGATCGGGTAGACTGGCGGTTGGCGCGATTGTTGAGCGAACTGTATGGCGAGATAGCCCGGAGCAAGGTCGAGCCTGTTTCGGATGAAAATCAGTAGTGGTCGGCGGTACATCCGCATACACCAAAAATTGCGTTTGGCAGGTAAGACCCCGTAGTTTGTGGCCTTCATTGCACCTGCGTCCGCGCCCTACCTCCCCGTTGGGCCATATCTTCCCGCCACAGCCCGGTAGCGGCCACGCGTTCGGCGTACGTCCTAAAGTCAGTAGCCGGCCGTCCGAGCACTGTCTCTACGTCCCGGGAAACGGTTTGGTTCTCCACCTTACCGAGCACTTCCGTAAACAGGTAGCTCAGCAGCCAGACGTAATCCGCCGGCACTCCCGCGGCTTGTAATTCCTGACGGAACGCTTCCTGGGAAATGGGATGATAAACTACCGACCGCCCGGTGGCCCGGTTGATGTCCGCCACGGCTTCGGCGAAGGTCAGTTGTTGGGGGCCGGTTACTTCCAGGGTTGCGCCGTCGTACTCCTCGTACAGCAGGGCCTGTACCGTCACTTCGGCAATGTCATTGACGTCGACGAAGGGAATGGCCGCATCGGGTACGGGCAGGGCCACTACGCCCTTCAGCACGGGGTCCAGCAAAAAGCCCTCGCTGAAATTCTGGTTAAACCAGGAGGCGCGAACCAGGGTATAGCGCAGGCCGGAACCCGCTACGATTCGTTCGCAGGCTTCCGCTTCCCGTTCCCCCTTGCCGGAGAGTAGGACCAGTTTTTGTACCCCTTCCGCACGGGCGGCCTCTGTGAAGGCGTGGATGGCGGTCCTGGCACCGGGTACCGCCAGGTCGGGATAGTACACTACGTAGGCAAGCTCCGTTCCCCGTAGGGCGGGGGCGAAGGTGGTCGGGTCGGTCCAGTCGAAGCCCGGCGGTTGGCTGCGGCTACCGATGCGTACCCGGTGGCCCAGTTGGGTAAGCTGTTCGGCTACGCGACGGCCGGTCTTACCGGTGCCGCTGGTGACGAGAATTTGCTTAGTCATGATAAAGGGAGTTTTGGAACTGATCAAAATGAGGGAGAAATACCCGTTAGCCTACTTCGCGAAGGCGGCTAGCAAGACCGCCCCGAAGGCGGTTACGGCCGCCAGGGTCCGTAATCGGTGCAGGCGGTTCCAGTCCTGCTCGTAGGACAGCCGGAAGCTGTTGCTTTCCTCGGTCGTTAACCGGCTTAGGTCCACCAGTTCGAGCTGATCGTTGAGGGGCACGTTGCCGAATACGGTGATACCGAACGTCCCGACCAGATACAGGGCGGTGGCTACGAGGAGTAGCCAGAAAGACGGACTCCCGGACCGATGCTGAAACGTGCTCAGCCCCAGCGTAACAATTGGACCCAGGAATATTAGGTAAAACGCCGGGTTGAGAATGGCCCGATTGATGGACTGCATGCTTTCGAGGTAGCCCGCATCCGAGATCCGTTGGGTACCGGGGATAACGGATACGGCCCAGGCGAAGAACAAGCCCGCCGACAGGCCCGTAAGGAGCACGGCTAAATAGAGCGTGAGTGATTTAAGGGTGAATAGCATGGGTATATTTTACGTCCGTAGGATGGTTTACGGAGGTAAAATTCCGGGCAATACCCACCCGGCGCTTGACCGTTGCGGCCAAGTTCTTGACCCATCGCGCCAAAGTCGGATTATTCGGAGGCGCGGTATTCCAGGGGGGCTTTTCCCGTCCACCGTTTAAAGGCTCGGCTGAAGGCGCTTTGTTCGGAAAAGCCGGTTTGGTAAGCGATTTCGGCCACGGACTGGGAGGTTTCGCGCAGGAGCTGACGCGCCAGGTCTTCCTGGCTACGTTGAACCAGTGAGCGGAAGGTGAGCCCCTCTTCCTTGAGGCGGCGCGTCAGCGTTCGATTACTCATTCCGACTTGTTGGCCGATGCTGGCCAGTGCCGGGATACCTCCCGGCAGTGCCCCCCGAATGAGGGTATCTACTTCCGCGAGCAGACCACTTTCCCCCACCTTTAGGTTTGCGGTAGCCGCGGCCACCTGTTGCACCAAGAACCGGTTGATGCCGAAATCGGCCTTAGCGGTAGGCCTCTGGAGGTCTTCGGTCCGGTAGGTAAGTACATTTTGTGACTGGCTAAAGTGGATCGGGCAGCGGAAGGCGGTGAGAAAATCACTCCGGTCCGTAGGTCCACCGTGCTGGAACGCTACCCGGAGGGGGGATATGTTCGTCTCCGTCATGGCGCGTAATACCACCACCGAAGCGGAGAAAGTGGCTTCGTTGGACAGGGCTACTCCCCGACGGTAGGGAGCACGGTGTAGCAAAATTTGGGTTTCCTCCGCCGCCGGTACCACCTCGAAAACGTAGGTGTTGGAGAGTAGTCTGAAGTAGCGCTCGCTGCGCTCGTAAATCTCCCCGGCCCTGGAACACGTTCGCCAGGAAAGCCCCAGCACGCCGTAATCCTCGATCTTCATCTGTTGCCCGATACGCACCGCGAAACCCGGTCCCAGGAGTTCATCCAACTGTTCGTGCAGGGTAAAAAACTCGTCGGCCGGTACGGCTTCCGTTTTCCGCAGGTCGTTATCCGTACGGGCAAACTGGTACAGTTGCCGCTCGGGCAGTCCCTCGGCCCGTGCGTAGCGGGTCATTTTTTGGTACAGTCTGACGGAAATGTAGTGCACGTGGGTCCGCGGGTGAAATATAGATTAGCTGCCCCACGAAACTAATCAATTACGTACGGAGGTAAAAGCCAGCGGGCATCTGTACCCCGTAGCTGCCGCTTTGTATGAGTGTTTAGGGCGCGGACGCGGGTGCAATCTGTGTGGGTTTCATTTCGTTCCTGATCTTACACAAAATATACCTCGAAGTCGTCCTGAACCGTAGGGCTCCTTCGGGGAAATTTCGCTACCCGGTACGTGATTATCCGGACTGGCTACCCGTGGGCTTGGTCCACCCGGGGGTACCAATGGTCCCGGAGAACAGTACTGGAACGTTGGGTCATGGAGTGAGAATTTCGGTACACCTTCAGGAGATTGTCGGGAATGTCAGGAATGGTTCCGCGAGTTCGATTGGAAACTGAAGATAATTTCCGGGCTACAGGCTGAATTGATCGCCGTGATGGTGACTCCGTTCAGGGAAGCAGTCAATCACTTCGCAGTAGCGGAACGGTCCGTGGCCTGACCTACGACCTGGATGGAAGCTTACCCACGTTTAGTTAGGGACTGTAGGCGCAGATGGCGGCAGGTGGATTGATAGGCTACCGAAGGGGAAAATATTGCTTATAATTTATATTATGTTAAGTAGACTTT
>CAZQNE010000034.1:30762-41989 GCA_964594535.1 uncultured Lewinella sp. | reverse complement strand
CCCATTTCCCCCACCTTCCCGACCTTCGCCCCCATGACCTACTCCCAACGCAAATCCGCCCTCGAGGCCGCCCACCGCGCCCTGCTCGAACGCCCCAACGAGCCCGTGCTGCCCGGCAACGGCATCTACACCCGCTACCGCTACCCCATCCTCACGGCCGACCACACGCCGCTGTTCTGGCGCTACGATTTTGACCCCGACGCCAACCCCTTTCTAATGGAACGACAGGGGATTAACGCCGCCTTCAATGCCGGCGCGATTCTGTGGAACGGGAAGCATGTACTGGCCGTCCGCGTAGAGGGCAACGACCGCAAGAGCTTCTTCGCCCTGGCCGAAAGCGATAACGGCATCGACGGCTGGCGCTTCCGCGACTACCCCGTAACCATCCCGGAGGTAAGCCGCGAAACCACCAACGTTTACGATATGCGCCTGACCCACCACGAAGACGGCTACGTCTACGGCCTCTTCTGCGCCGAGCGCAAGGACCCCGACCACCCCGACAACCTCAGCGCCGCCGAAGCCCAGTGCGGTATCGCCCGCACCCAGGACCTCGAAACCTGGGAACGCCTCCCCGACCTCATCACCCACAGCGGCCAGCAACGCAACGTCGTCCTCCACCCCGAATACGTCGACGGCAAGTACGCCCTCTACACCCGCCCCCAGGACGGCTTCATCTCCGTCGGCAGCGGCGGGGGCATCGGCTGGGGACTCACCGACTCGATGGAAGCCGCCGAAATCAGGGAGGAGCGCATCGTCGACTCCAAAGCCTATCACACCATCAAGGAGATCAAGAACGGACAGGGCCCGCCCCCCCTCAAGACCGAAGAGGGCTGGATCCACCTGGCCCACGGGGTGCGCAATACCGCCGCCGGCCTCCGCTACGTGCTCTACCTCTTCGTCACCCACCCCGACCGGCCCTGGGAGATCAAGTACGCCCCCGCCGGCCACCTCATCGCGCCCCACGGCGAAGAGCGGGTCGGTGACGTGAGCAACGTCACCTTCACCAATGGCTGGATCCGCAACCAGCGGGACGAGGTCTTCATCTACTACGCCAGCTCCGATACCCGGATGCACGTGGCCACCACCACCGTCGCCCAACTACTCGACTACGCCCGCAACACGCCACCCGACGGACTCAGCTCCGGCGCCAGCGTCCGCACCCGCTCCAAGCTCATCGAGCGGAACCTGAGCCGAGGCGTGAAAAGTGATCGGCCATAAGGCGCAGGTCGTCAGCCGGCCGGTAGTCGCGGGCGTAGAGCACGTTCAGGTGGTGGGCCGTCTCGCCGGGGACGCGCTGCCCCATCCCCGGGTACAGAACGCCGTCGCGGATCGGGGGTAGCAGCCCGCTTTCCGGGTCGCCGGGGTGGTAGCCGACCCAGCTTTTACGGGCCAGTAGTACCGCGAGGATGTTCTTCAGAAAGCCGAGTTTTTCCCCGACCGGCCATACGGTCAGCGGGTAGCTCAGCAGCAGCAGCAGGGCGGTCAGCCGGTCCAGCAGCCACTTCCCCCTTTGCTGGGTGGGGTCGCTGATGCGCAGGTTCACGTCCAGGGTATAGAGCGTGGCGCGGCGGTCCGGGCGGTGGCTCCCGATGATGCTGCGGCTGGCCTCGGGCAGGATGCGGTACTCCAGGCGGGGGCCGAGTTCGCGCATCCAGGCCTGTATCCGGCTATTGTCCAGATCGGCGGAGCAAAACAGCAGTTCTTCGGCGCGGTAGAGCGGCACGAGCTCGGTCAGGCGTTCGCTGGACCCAATGTGGTCGGCAGCACCGGTGGGCGGCGGCGCGCAGGTGCGGGGATGGACCCGGCCCAAATAATTCCTCCGTGCCCCGGCCTGTTGGAGCAGCGATAGTGCCCGTTCGGTTTCCTGGGCCGTGCCCACGATGAGCAGGCGACGTTCATCGGACTCGGAGAGAGAACCGTAGCGAAGCAGGTGCGTCCCCACCCGAAGCGACAGGGTCCAGCCCATGGCCCAGGCCGCACCCAGTACTAACAGCGCCCGGCTGGGCCGTAGGGTCTCGGGGAGGAGGCCGTAAATGGCCAACAGTAGTACGGTCGCCCCCCCGAGGATGCGCAGCAACCGGCCGTAGTCGTAGGGCCGGTCGTACCCGCCACCGAGGAAGATACCGCCCGTCCACAGCAGGGTATAGGCCGGAAAGTGGAGGTAATGAATGTAGTCCGGAAAGTAGCCGACGTCACCGAAGTGGTAGGCCGACCAGAGCCGCTTCAGCACCACCAGCCCCAGATAGATCCCGACCGTATCCGCCACTGGGTAGCCGATCCGCCTTGCGGCCTGTTGCACCACCGTGAGAGCGGCCCGCAGGTAGACCGCGGCCCGCATCATCATTACCAGCAGCCGCCCGCGGGAGCCCGTAAAGTGCTTGCGGGCGAAGATGATCATGGCCTGGTAGAAGACGCGGACGTAGTTCAGGCTCCCCCGTTTGGTGCTCTCCCCCTTGTAGTGGATGATTTGGGTCTCCGGGTAGTAGTAGTTGGCGTAGCCCCCCTGCGTGAGTCGGTAGCTGAGGTCGATGTCCTCCCCGTACATGAAAAAGGCTTCGTCCAGTAGCCCGACCTCGTCCAGGGCCGAACGCCGCATCCACATGAAGGCCCCGGAGAGTACGTCGATTTCGTGTACCCGGTCCCGGTCCAGGTAGCCGAGGTGGTACTGCCCGAAGCGGCGGCTGCGGGGAAAGAGGCGCGCCAGTCCGAAGGCTTTGGTGAAGGCCACCCAGGGCGTCGGCAACCCCCGCTTGCTTTCGGGCAGGTAGCGGCCGCTGCCGTCCATCATCGCTACTCCCAGTCCGCCCAGTCGGGGCCGCTCCTCCGCAAAATCGTAACACTTACGGAAGGTGTCTTCCTGGACGACGGTATCGGGGTTGAGCAGCAGGACGTAGCGACCGCGGGCTTGCCGGATGGCCTGATTATTGGCTACGGCGAAGCCCGGATTGCGTGGGTTCGCAATAAGGCGCACCCGGGGGAAGCGCTCCCGCACCAGGTCCACCGTGCCGTCGGCGGAGTTGTTGTCCACCACCCAGGTTTCCGTTTCCATTCCCTCGGTAGCCCGTTCGACGCTCAGCAGGCACTGTTCCAGGAAGTAGCGCACGTTGTAGCTGACGATGACGATGGAAAGCTGCACGGCGTGAAGGTAAGCCCGGGTGCGTAGCTTTGGGGGGTGAACGGTCCGCGTCTTCTGCTCTTTACGGTACTGTCCTGCATCGCGTTCTGGCTCCTCGGGGCGGGGGTGGTGCAGGTACTGGTCGTGACCTTCGGACTGGACCTGGGGGGCAGCTACGGTACCGTCGCCGAACGCCAGCAGTTGCGCCTGATCCTGTTGCTCAACAACCTGTTCACCTTCGGCCTCCCGGCGCTGCTGGCGCTGCTGCTCACCGACCGATCCTCCTCCTGGCGGGTGGTGGGCTTAGCGGGGCCGACCCGACCCGAACTTCGCCGCCCGGCGGCCCTGACCTTTTTGGTGGGCCTGCCCCTGATCGGCTTACTGGTCTACCTCAACCTACTGGTGGACCTGCCCGACTGGATGGAACGGTCGGAAGCCAGTAGCAACGCCCTCCTGGAGGGGGTACTCACCTTCGAGGGACCGCTGGAACTGCCCCTGGCACTACTTGCCATCGCGGTAACGGCCGGATTGAGTGAGGAGCTGATGTTCCGGGGCTTACTGCAGCGGGGGCTCCTCCGGCCCCTGGTCGGCCCGGTTGCCGCCATCTGGATCGCGGCCTTTTTATTCTCGGCGGTGCATCTGGAATTCGCGGGATTTTTACCGCGCCTACTCCTCGGGGCCCTCTTAGGGTATGCGCTGCGGTGGACCGGTTCGCTCTGGGTGCCCATCCTGCTCCACGCCCTGTACAACGGGGTTCAGGTGGTGATCACCTACGGGGCCGGGGAGTTTACGCCCGATACCGAAGTCTCCACCGATTTGGCCGTACTTCTGCCCCTGGGTGTACTGAGTGGGACGGCGCTAGTCTACCTGGTCCGGCGCTACGAGGCCCGCTACCGTATGCTTACCGCTGACGGTAGCCTTCGGTAACCGCGAAAATCTCGGCGAATTGCCGGCGGTCCGCTTCCGTCAGCTCGCGGCCCCGGCGGGCCATGACCCGTTCGGCGGTGGCCAGGGCTTTGTCGAGCCGGTAGGTGATCAGTCCCTCCGCCCCACCCCAGGTGAAGGAAGGCAGGAAGGGAGGCGGAAAGCCCGGTCCGAAGATATTGGCCGAAAAGCCGACCACGGTGCCGGTATTGAACATGGTATTGATGCCGCACTTGCTGTGGTCTCCCATGATCAGGCCGTGAAACTGGAGGCCCGTAGCCCGGCGCCCCCCCGCGGCGTAGGACCAGACCTTGACGTCCCCGTAGTCGTTTTTGAGGTTGGAGGCGTTGGTATCGGCCCCCAGATTGCACCACTCGCCGATCACGGCATTGCCCAGGTAGCCGTCGTGCCCCTTATTGCTGTTGGCCTGGAAGATGACGTTGCTGATCTCCCCGCCCACCTTGCACCTCGGTCCGATCGTGGTAGCCCCGTACACTTTCGCCCCCATTTTTAACACCGCACCCGCGTGCACCGCCAGGGGTCCCCGTAGCAGGCACCCTTCCAGCGCCTGACTTTCCTTTCCAAAATACACCGGGCCCGTCGTGGTGTTGATCGTACATCCCTCAACGCTTACTCCCGCTTCCAGAAAGAGTTGATCGGCCGGTCCGATCAGGGTGTTGGTCGGCGAAAGGGGGGCGGATGCGCGGTCGGCGGTCAGTAGCCCGAAGTCCGCCCGCAGCTCCCGGTCGTTGGCCAGAAAGAGGTCGGCGGGGCGCATCAGGCGGCGGACCGTGCCCTCCGCTTGGTGGCGGACCAGCCCGCCCGGTACCCCGCCGTTTGCCGGAGTGTCGGTTCGGGCGGCGATAAGTTCCTCTCCCACGTACAGCCCGTGCCCGACTTCCAGATCCTGGATAGCCGCGGCCAGCTGTCGATCGGGCAGCACGTTACCCGCGATCAGGAGGTGCCCCTCCGCTGCTTTCAGATAGTGCGGCCACTTCTCGGCCAGGGTCAGGATGCCGCAACGCAGTCCGGAAGCCGGGCGGGCGAAGGTCAGGGGCAGCAGAAGTTCGCGTACGGGAGAGTCGGAAAAAGCAATTCTCATAGGTCGAATCCGATATCGGAGCGGTACGTCACCCCTTCATAGGTGATGGTTTCGGCGGCCGCGTAGGCCCGGGATAGTGCCTCCCGGACGGTATCGCCGTAGCTGGTCAGGGCCAGTACCCGTCCGCCACTGGTCACGAGGCGGCCGTCCTCAGTCCGGCGGGTACCGGCGTGGAAGATGCGGGTATCGGGAAATTCCCGGTCCGTTCCCGTAATTTCCTTTCCTTTCCCGTACGTACCGGGGTATCCCCCGCTTACCAACACGACGGTCGCGGCCTGGCGATCGTCCATCCGCACCACGGTGGTAGAGAGTTCCCCCTCGGCGGTAGCGAGCAAGAGCTGCATGAGGTCGGAATCCAGACGGGCCATTACGGACTGCGTCTCGGGGTCGCCCATCCGGCAGTTGTATTCGATCACCCGGGGCTGTCCGTCGACCACGATGAGGCCCAGGAAGATGAACCCCCGGTACTCAAGCTGCCGGGCCCGGATCCCTCTGAGGGTAGGCTGAATGATGTCCTGCTCAACCCGGCGCATCAGGTCGGGGTCAACGAAGGGGGGGTGGCTCAGGCTGCCCATACCACCGGTGTTGGGACCGGTGTCACCGACCCCGATCCGCTTGTAGTCCTTGGCTACGGGCAGAATGCGGTAGCTCGTCCCGTCGGTGAGCACGAAGACCGAAAACTCGGTACCGTCCAGAAAGTCTTCGATGACGACGGCGCTACCCGCATCCCCGAACTTCCCGTCCAGCATGGCGTCGATCTCCCGCTTCGCGGCGGTGAGGTCGTTCAGGATGACTACCCCCTTACCGGCCGCCAGTCCGTCAGCCTTCAGCACGTAGGGGGGCTTGCGATCGCTCAGGTAGGCGTGGGCATCCTGGCGGGTATCGGCGGTGAAGCGGCGGTAGGCGGCCGTCGGGATGCCGTACTCCTGCATAAACGCCTTGGCGTAGGCCTTGCTTCCTTCCAGGCGGGCGGCCTCCTTGCTGGGTCCGATGAAGTAGACCGCCCTGAGCTCCTCGTCGGTGCTGAAGTAGTCCTGCAGCCCCCGCACCAGGGGTTCTTCCGGTCCGCAGACGACCAGTCGTACGTTATGCGCCAGTACCGCGCTGCGCACGGCGGCAAAATCATTGGGGTCTACGTCCAGGTTGGTCCCGAACTCTTCCGTCCCCCCGTTGCCGGGGGCGATGAAGAGGCTACCGCAGAGGGGGCTCTCGGCCAGTCGCCAGGCCAGGGCGTGTTCGCGGCCGCCGCCCCCGAGTAGTAGTACGTTCATAGGCTTATTCGTTGATCGTAACCGCGCGGTCGCGGGTAAAGTATTCGGTCTGTATGCTGAATTTGACGTGTTGTCGCTGGTCCCGGTTCACCTGTTGCTTGACCAGGTAAACGCGGTAGTCGCCCGGTGGGGTATCGGCCAGGGCGGAGGGTGGCAGGGTGACGACCCCACGTCGGGTCGGGCCGGTCACCAGGATTCGCTTGGGTGCCCCGCGGTCGACCGGCTCGAAGAAGATGACCAGGCTTTCATTCTCTCCCAACCCCGCCTGGGCGACGGGGAAACGAACGGTCGAGTCCCGCCCGATCTCGGTTGGCAGGGAGTCGATGTACACCCCACTCACGGGAATGTCGAAGCCCAGCATTTCTCCTTCCGCCCGTACGCCAAACCGGACTTCGGCGGGGTAGTCCGAGGGCAGGGTCAGCCGGAACCTTCGGGTTGGCGTATTGCCCAGGGGTTCCATCGCGCTGCCCATGAATTCCGGCGGGGCAGCCGTACTGTCCGGCAGCAGCAATTCGCCCCGCAATTGCCGGGTATGTTGCTCGTAGCGTACGTGGCCACTCACCGTTACGACTTCGGTGGCCGGCGTGGGTTCCGCCGGGGCGCAACACAGCACAAAAAGCAACGGTAGCGAATGCAGGTAGCGCAAGCGGTATTTTTCGCGAAGGTAGGCGACCGAAGTCAGGATAGCGACCAGTCGATCGGCGTTTTTCCGTGTTCCTCCAGGTATTCGTTGGCCGTTTTGAAGTGGTCGTTCCCGAAGAACCCCTTGTCCGCCGAGAAGGGAGACGGGTGGGGGCTTTCCAGTACCAGGTGGCGGTCCTGGTCCACTAACGCGGCCTTCTTCCGCGCGAACGCTCCCCAGAGCATGAACACACTGTGCTCGGTCCGCCCGCTTACCGCCTGGATACTGGCGTCGGTGAAGTACTGCCAGCCCGATCGCTTGTGGCTGCCCGGTTTATTGCGCTCCACGGTCAGCATGGAGTTCAGCAAAAAGACCCCCTGCTCGGCCCACTTGGTCAGGTCGCCGTGGTCGGGCTTGGGAATGTCGAGGCTCTGGTCGATCTCCTTGTAGATGTTGCGCAGGCTGGGCGGTGGCGTGACCCCCCGCGGAACGCTGAAACTCAGCCCCATGGCCTGGCCCGGATTGTGGTAGGGGTCCTGACCCAGAATGACCACCTTCACCTCATCCAGGGGCGTGGTATTGTAGGCGTTAAAGATCAGGGAGCCGGCGGGGTAAATCGTTTTGCCCTCCGCCTTTTCCTGTTTGATGAAGTCGATGAGGGTGGCGAAGTAGGGTTTACTGAATTCGGGCTCCAGGGCCTGCTTCCAGGATTCCTCGATCTGTACGTTTGCTGCGGCCATGCGGTAGCGGGGGTTTGGGGTTCGTCGCTTTAACCCGCCAACTCGCGGCCGGTTCGCTTACACTTCCACCAGGCTATCGAGGCGGACCGGGCGGTTGCCCTCCGCGATACTCTTGCGGGCGGCGATACCGATGAGAATGGACAGCGCCCCGTCGCGGGTACCGGCCATGTGGCTCAGGGGGTCGTCAGCGTCGGGATTGACGAACAGGTAGTTAAGCATCCGCCGGTCCCCGCCCCCGTGGCCGTAGCGGTACTTCGGCACCTTGATGCTTTCGTACTCCCGCTCGAAGTTTTCGTGTACGATGATCTCGTGGAATTCGGTGGGCACCTCTTCCTGCCGAAAACTCATTTCGGCGTCGTGCAGTTCCTCCTGTTCCTCGCTGGTGTACTTCCCCTTTTGGTAGGGGATGTCTTCCCAGGTGTCGATGCGCCCGAGGTGGCCGTTGAAGCCGATGCGGTAGCCCTCGTAGGGGGAGTAGGTGGTCAGGGAGTAGTTCACGACCACTCCGTTATCGTACTTGATCTGAGCGCTCATTTTATCCCAGATGTCGATGTCCTCCCGGAATACGCAGGAGTCGCGGATGTAGCCGTCGTACTCCTCGTTGGCCACGTAGAGGTTCATGGCCGTCTCGTCTTTCGTGATGTCCCAGTAGTAGGGGCATTCCGTTTTGTGCGCGCAGCTGCGGCAGCTCTCACCACGGTAGGGGCCGTTTTTGCCGTAGTGTTCCAGGGCCCCGTAGGCCGTCACTTCCACCGGCGTGGCGTCTATCCACCAGTTCAGCAGGTCGAAGTGGTGGGTAGCCTTATGTACCCAGAGGGAACCGCCGTACTGCACATAGCCGTGCCAGCGCCGGAAGTAACTGGCCCCGTGGTAGACGTTCAGGTACCAGTGGAAATCCACGCTAGTGATATCTCCCACCCGCTTATCGTGCAGCAATTGCTTGACGGCCGTATTGTGGGGGGAGTGGCGGTAGTTGAAGGTCACCATGACCTCCCTACCGGTCCGCTTCTGGGTATCCAGGATGCGCTGGCATTTTTCGGCCGTGGTCGTCATCGGCTTTTCGGTGATCACGTGGGCACCGGCTTCCATCGCTTTCACGATATAGATGTCGTGGGTACTGTCCATGGTGGTCACGATCACCCAGTCGGGGCGCGTATCCCGCATCATCTCGTCAAAGTCGGTGAAGGTGGGGCAGCCCGCTTTCATATAGCCGGCCACGTAAGCCAGGCGGCCGGGATTGATGTCGCAAAGGCCGACGAAATCCACCTCATCCCCGTAATTCTCCACCAGGTTGCGCCCCCAGAGCGTGCTGCCCCGGATGCCGGTACCGACGAGGGCCACGCGTTTCTGCTCCGTATTCTTCCAGAGGGCATAGGCACTGGCCTGACCGGCGGCGAGGGCGGCGGTAAAGAGGGAACCGGCTTTCAGGAAATTTCTGCGTTGCATGAGTCGATCTTTTGGTAGGATAAGGTAGGAATTTTTGCGGCGGAGCGCGGGTGCAACGTGTATATTCACCGACCATGCTGCTGAATGCCGACCTCGGAGAATCCTGGTACGACCGTCGGGTAGGGAACGACGGGGCGCTTATGCCCTACCTCGACCACTGTAACATCGCCTGCGGCTTCCACGGGGGGGACGCCCTGACCCTGCAGCGGACCGCCCGGCTGGCCCTACAGCACGGAGTAGCCATCGGGGCCCACCCCAGCTTCCCCGATCGCCGCAACTTCGGCCGTCGGCACATGGACCTCGACGCGGACCGGCTCTATGCCTTGATCGTCTACCAGGTCGGTGGGCTGCGGGAGATCGTTCGTGACGCCGGGGGTACCCTCCATCACCTCAAAGCACACGGGGCACTCTACCACGCCGCCGAACGCTCGGAAGCTACGGCCGGGGTAATCTGCACGGTGGTCACCCGGCTGGGCATACCTTATCTTGTAGGCCCTCCCGACGGACTGTTGGAACAACTGGCGCGGGATCGCTTTATCGCTTACCTCCGCGAAGGGTTTGCCGATCGGGTGTACGAACCGACCCTGCACCTGCGTCCGCGCAATAAAAAAACCGCCCGCCTGGATACAAGGGAGGAAGTCCGGAACCAGGCTCGTCTGCTACTGGCCGGGCAGGTGCGTGCCAGCGACGGACAACTCCATCCGTTACGGGTTGACACCCTGTGCCTGCACGGCGATCACCCGGGGGCGGCGGAGCGGGCGGCTGCGGTACGGGAGCTCATTCCTCCTCGATGACGGCGTCGTCGATGAGGCTGTCGCCGTCGCCGTCACTGTCGAGGAAGCCGGCGATCAGATCACTCTTTTTCTCCTTTCGGTAGTCGGGATCGTCCTGGATGCGCACCTGCTTTCCCCCTTCGTTGTGGTAGTCGCCCTTCGCGAAGCGGTCGGCCCGCTCGAAGAAGGAATCGGTGCCGTCGAGTACGGACTCGCTCGTATCGCGTTGCCCCTCCCCATTATCGAAGGCGCGGGCCCGGGCTTCGGCCTGCTCGGCGGCGCGTCGGGCCTCTTCGATGCTATCCTCCAGGCGCATCTTCTCCGCTTCCCGGTTGGCGTGGTCGATAAATGCGTCGGCTTTCCCCTTGAGCCCGGCGCCCACCGTGGCGGCACGATTCAGAAGTTCCTCCCCCGCCTTCCCGGCGGCTTCTTTGGCCTTTAGTCCGGCGCGGGCGGCCCCGTCGAGGGTTGAGTCGGCCACCTGCTGGAAGGCGGAGGGCTCGCGGGGCGTAGGGGGGGCCGACTCCCGGAGGTCCTCCTCGAAATCGATACTTCCTGATTTGGGGGCCTCCCGTTGGGCGCTCAGATCGAGTTTACCGAAGTTCAGTTCGTCATCGATGACATCCTCGGCTTTTTCCGTTTGTTTTCGCTCTTTGGCCGGAGGGTCCTCGCGGAAGACGGCATCGCCTAAATCCTCCAGGGCGTCCTTTCCCTTCTCGATGTATCCCGGGGCCCGGTTCGCCAGTTCGCGAGCGGCCTGCTTGGTCAGGTCCAGCAATTCATCGCCCTGCCGGGCCAGCTCTTCGCCGGCCTCATCGGCCCGATCCGCCGCCTTCCCCGCCTGATGCTTGGCTACGGATTTGGCGCCGAAGAACATTTTTTTAAGATCGTTGAATAAAGGCATGGGCAACGGAATTGAGACTTGAAACTAACAGTGACCCGAAAAATACGGAAAATAATCCCTCCCCCGCGGAGGGCTGCGCCGGGCTAGCGCCACGGCTCCACCCTCCGCTCGTTCGGACGACCCCTCCGGGGCCGGGAGGGTGCCCGGGCACCCTCGCTCCGCTGAACTCCGCGCACCCTCTGCTCAACTCTGCGGGCCCCTCCCGCCCGCCGATAAGGGCAGAGCCCGAAGAGCTGCCCAGCCTAATTCTAAATTTTCAATTCTCGATTTCTCGTCCGCGGAGGGCTGCGCCGGGCTAGCGCCACGGCTCCACCCTCCGCTCGTTCGGAC
>CAZQNE010000034.1:0-30662 GCA_964594535.1 uncultured Lewinella sp. | reverse complement strand
CGGACGACCCCTCCGGGGCCGGGAGGGTGCCCGGGCACCCTCGCTCCGCTGAACTTCGCGCACCCTCTGCTCAACTCTGCGGCCCCCCCCCGCCGATGGGAAGCGGAGCGACGAGCAGAGCCGCAAATTCTCAATCCTTGAATGTGCAACCTTAGATTCTAAATATCAAACTACTACGTTTCCCGGCGTTTCCTGCCCTACTTGCTTTTCGGCCTGTGCCTCGGTGGCGGAGGGTACCTGCCCGTCTGCGTACTTATAGAAGCCGTAGTGTTTTTCCTTATCCAGCGTCAGGCCGGGGCCGTGGAACATGATGCGCCACCAGGCCTTGGGGTGGCGGTAGGTCATCATGTCGCGGATCATGTCGACGTGTTCGTGGAATACGAGCTTGACGGGGTTATAGCTGTTTACGGGCTTCAGGATGCCGTAGTTGGGGGTTTCCTGTTCGGGGCAGAAGGTACCGAAGATGCGGTCCCAGATGATGAAGGTGGAGCCGTAGTTCTTGTCCAGGTACTTCTCTTCCGTAGCATGGTGGACCCGGTGGTGACTCGGCGTCACGAACAGGAACTCAATGGGGGCCCACATGCGGTCGATCAGCTCGGTATGGATCCAGAACTGGTACAGGACGCCGATCTGCATGCAGATGAAGAATACGAAGGGATCGAAGCCCAACAGGGCCGCCGGCACGAAGAAGATCACTTTGATGTGTTGCGTCCAACTGAGCCGGAAGGACACCGTGAAGTTGTACTGTTCGCTGCTGTGGTGGGTCACGTGGGTCGCCCACCAGAAGCGCTGCTCGTGGGCGATGCGGTGGGCCCAGTAGCGGCAGAAATCCACCACCACGAAGCAGAGGATGAAGCTCCACCAAGTGGTCGGAATGTAGAGGGGCGTGAGGTTGTAGAAGAACAGAATGACCCCGAAGGTGGCCGCCTTTACTAGCGCCGTGCTGATGAGGTTACCGACCCCTACCCCGGCGGCGGCCAGTCCGTCCTTCACGTCGTAGGTGTGCTTCTCGGAGTGCATCTCCCCGGCGTGTTCGGCGATGTAGGCCTTCATCGCTTCGGCGTAGTGGTGGCGGTCGCGCAGGAAGGCGATCGGCTTATACCCCCGGTTGGCGAGGGTGGGCCGCTGGTTCAGGTCAAATCCGAGGGTAGCCGATGCTTCCTCCAGCTCGTGGATGTACTCCCGCCGCCGCAGGATCCATTCCAGTACCGTAAAGAAAACCATGGCCGGAACCGCGTAGACGATGACCGGGGGGAAGTCCAGGTTCAGGATATCTTCGTAGGTGTATAGGGGTTTACTCATGCGTGTCTAGTTGCCAATGCCGTACAATTCCTTACCGGCCGCCTCGTACTTGTCCCCCTCCATCCAGAAGGGCAGCTCATCCCGGTTAGCGATCAGGCGGGCGGCAAGGGTAAATATCTGACAGTATTCCTTCAGGTACTGCATATCGATGGTTTCGGGATTGTCGGTCACCTGGTGGTAGTACTTCATAATCTCGTCACTGAAGCCGGTCGTTCCCCCGCTGAAGGTGAGGGCCGGGATACCCCGGGCGGCAAAGCTCACGTTGTCGGAACGGTCGAAAAGACCCTGTTCCGGTGCCGGGTCGTTGATGACCCGTTTGCCGAAGGCCTCGGCCGCCGCCCGTACCTGAGGGTCGATGCCCGTCCGGTTGGCGCCGATGAGGGAGACGGCATCGGTAGCGTCGTAGCCCGCCCCGTCGGTATTGAAGTTGAAGACGATCCGGTCGAGGGGGATCAGGGGATTTTCCGCGAAGTACTGGCTGCCTAGCAGGCCCACTTCCTCCCCCGTTACGGCCAGGATGATCACGGACCGGCGGGGCGGCGTTTCCGCGAAGGCCCGGGCGGCCGCCAGCATACTGATGGTTCCGAAGGCATTGTCCCGCGCCCCGTTGAAGATGCTATCGGCCTCGGTGTAAGCTCCGCCGCCCTCCGCACCTACACCGACGTGGTCGAAGTGAGCGGTGATGAGCAGGTATTCATCCGCCACCCCGGGGTCGCTGCCCCGGATGATGCCCCCGACGTTCCGGCTGGCGATGTCTTCGGCGCGCATACCGGTGCTCGTCATCGAGCCGGACATCTCGCCGGCGGTTAGTTGGGCCACCAGTTCGTCGCTCGCCTTCAGAAAGCCGTAGGGGATGGTTGCGGCAGGGCTTCCGTCGTCCACCCCGATGCGCTCGCCGCCGACGTAGTTGCGGAAGCCCCCCCAGGGGAAGGGCAGACTGTAGATTTCGTAAAGGGCGATGGCCCCCGCCGCGGCCGCCATATCCGCCTTCTCGCTCATACCCCTGAACACGCCCTGCATCCCAGGGTCACCGGGAATACCGGCGCGGGTGATGACGATCTTTCCGTCCACGTCCAGGTCAGCGTAGTCATCGTGGCCGTTCTCCTCGTCTACCCAACCATAATTCGCGAACACGACTTCCCCGCTTCCCTTCGCTTGCGGACCGCGCAGAACCAGTAGGTTATCACCCAGGGCATAGGACTGATCTCCGACCCGGACCGAGGCTTCCTCGGGGGCATTCACCCGCCGCAGGGGCACCTGCTGAAAATAGCTGCTATCGGCGGGGTTGATCGGTGCGTAGCCGTAGGCCCGCAGTTTAGCGGCGATGTACTCGGCGGCGATTTCGTTACCCAGCGAACCGGTGCGCCGGCCCCGGAGGTAGTCGGAGGCCAGAAAGTGCATGTCTCCGGCCAGGTCCAGTTTATTGAAGTCGAATTCCGGAAGGTCCCGATCGATCTCGGTCTGCCCCGTCAGGAACAGGGGCAGGAAAAGGAGAAAAGAGAAAAGGCGCATAGCTACGGGATCGGAATGAGGGGTTAAGCGACGGGTTGTTCGGTGAAGGCTTCGGCCACCTCTTCGTAAACGATCTCGCCGCGTACGATATTGAGGCCGGCCTTAAGGTGGGGGTTGTCCATCGTGGCGCGTTCCCATCCCTTTTCCGCGATTTGCAACAGGTAGGGGAAGGTCGCATTGGTCAGGGCCAGGGTGCTGGTAAATGGCACCGCTCCCGGCATATTCGCCACGCAGTAATGGATGACCCCATCGATGGTGTAGGTCGGGTCCTCGTGGGTAGTGGGGTGGCAGGTTTCGATACATCCACCCTGGTCCACGGCAACGTCGATGACCACCGTACCGTCCCGCATTTCGCTGAGCATCTGCCGGGTGATGAGGTGGGGGGCCTTGGCCCCGGGAATGAGCACCGCACCGATGATCATATCCACCCGGCTGAGCTGGCGGCGGATGTTGTACTCGCTGCTGAAGAGCAGGGTCACGTTGGCGGGCAGCACATTGGCCAGGTAGCGCAGCCGGTCCAGGTTGATGTCCATCAGGATGACGTTGGCGTGGAGCCCGGCGGCCATTTTAGCGGCCTCGGTGCCCACTACGCCCGCCCCCAGGATGAGGACCCGGGCGGGCGGCACCCCCGGCACGCCACCGAGCAGGATGCCCCGGCCCCCGGCGTGCTTCTCCAGGTACTTAGCCCCCTCCTGCACGGACATGCGGCCCGCCACCTCACTCATCGGTACCAGTAGCGGCAGGCTACCGTTAGGGGCCGTGACGGTCTCGTAGGCCAGGCAGATACACTTGCTCCTCACCATCGCCTCGGTGAGCGGGCGGGAACTGGCAAAGTGGAAGTAGGTGAACAGTAGCTGCCCCTCCCGCACCAGTGCGTACTCTTCTTTGATGGGTTCCTTGACCTTGACGATGGTCTCGGAGCTGGCGTATACCTCCTCGATGGTATCCAGGATTTTCGCGCCCGCCTCTACGTAATCGGCATCGGAAAACCCACTGTTAACACCAGCGGTGGATTGAACGTACACCGTGTGGCCGCGGCGGGCCAATTCCAATGCCCCGCCGGGGGTGAGGGCAACACGGTTTTCGTTGGGTTTGATTTCTTTGGGGCAACCGATGATCATAGGAAATAGGACTTGATAGGGGGTTAGGATAAAATTGAGCAAGCCGTAAACGGCGGCCTAGCGTTCGGCGACGATGGCGATCTTGTCCTGACCGTTGTAGGTCAGTCGGCTGATGCGGCCGAGATCGTAGGTACTGAGCTCGACCACGGGGTGCCAGCGCTTGTCTTGTTGTGGTTGTAGCCGGTACAATTTGTCGCCGCTCCCGGCGAGGTAACTGCCATCGGTTAGCACGGTAAAGTCTTCGGTGCCCTCCAGCATGGGGGCTATTTCGGTGGGTTCGCTGTTAAGTTCGTACAGGTTTTTTTCCATCAGCCGCCAGGGTTGCCTGGATTTATCTACGTAGACCAGATTTCCGTTGCTCAGCCGGGTAAAGGTCCGCCCGGTCTGGGTGGCGATAGGCCGCGGCTCGGAGCCGTTTACGGAAGCCATCACCAGGGCCTGATCGTCCACCATGTAGAGGGCGAGTTGACTGTTGTTGAGCCATTCATAGTAGCCCATACCGGCCCGGTCGGTGAATACCGGCCGTCCGTTGTTCTGCAGCCCGGTCGGAAACTCCCAGAGCCGCAGTACCGTATCCCGGTCCAGGTATTCCTGGCGGATGGCGGTGAAGCGGGAACCCTCCGGGGTTCGTTTCGGGCTGTACTCCCCGGATTCGGTGGCCGTGAGGCGGCGCCGTGTCCGGGCGGCCAGGTCGAAGTGGTAGATGTCGGGCTGGGCCATACTCGGCAGGGCCACGGAAGCATAAAGGGTATTCCGGTCCGTCCAGTACGGTTGGTTGTTGTAGCCGTCGGGATTAAAGGCGGATAGGTAACGGGGCTCGGAGAGTAGCACCGTAGTATCCCGTACCTGTAGGTCGAACACGTAGAGCCGGGTCGCCGGAGGCTGTGCCAGCAGGGGGGAACCGGCACAGAGCGGGAGGAACATCAGAAGCAGGGTACGAAGCATGGGTAGCGGTTCTCGGCGGGCTCAAAGATAGGGAACGGGCTCAGAGCAAATCGTTCATTGTGTAGACCCCTTTCCGTCCGACTAGCCAGCGGGCCGCCCGGATGGCCCCCCGGGCAAAGCCCTCCCGCGAACGGGCTTCGTGCGTCAGGGTAACGGAATCGATCCGGCTCGAAAACCGCAGTAAGTGAGTACCCGGCACGTCCGGCTCCCGGTACGCGGTGATGGGTGGTTCGCTCCCCCAAACCTCAGCCACCACTTGCTGAAGTCGCAGGGCCGTCCCCGAAGGGGCATCCACCTTAGTTACGTGGTGGGTCTCCTCGATGGTGCAGGCATACTCGTCATGGTCAGCAAAACGCGCCGCCAGCTCCCGGGCCGAGGCGAAAAACAGGTGGACGCCCACGCTGAAATTCGCCGCCCAGAATAGGCTTCCCCCGTTCTGCATTACTTCCGTGCTTACTTCCTCTAACCGATCCAACCAGCCGGTAGTACCCACCACAATCGGGATATTCGCTGCTACCGCAAAGCGGATATTCGCCACCGCCGCCGTGGGGTGACTGAAGTCGATGACGACCTCCGTACCGTCCAGGTCGGCGGCAGTTAGCTTTTTCCGGGAGGCCGTATCTACCCGGTGGGTGACGGTATCCCCCGCTTCGGTGGCCAGCCGGTCGATCAACCGCCCCATCTTACCGTATCCGAATAATGCAATGCGCATGGGGGTGAGTTACTCGACCAGGGAAAGCACCCCGCGCAGGGGGATGGGCAGCCACCTCGGTCGGCTATTGAGCTCGTAGGCTACTTCATAAACCGCCTTTTCCAACATAAATAGCTCGAGCAGGGCCTGCCGGTCGTCGTCGGTGGCCGGCAGGAAGGGGGCGGGGCCGCAGGATGCGTAGTAGGACCGTAAATACGCTTCCTTCACCTGCCTGTACCAATTTTCGGCCCGGTGGGTCAGGTCCTGATCCGCGTAGCGGTCGGCGTGGAGCAGCAGTTGACCCTGGGCGGCATAGTGGAAACTGCGTACCATACCGGCTACGTCTTTCAAAGGGGGGCGTTTTCTTCTCCGCTCCGGGATCGTCAGCAGGGGCTCGCCCTCGAAGTCGATGATGTAGAAGTCATCTTCCGTAGCCAGCACCTGACCGAGGTGGTAATCCCCGTGGATTCGCGTGAGTTGGGCCGTCATCTCCCGCTCCCGCAGGCGACCGAGTTTTTCCTCCAGGGCACCGCCGGATGCTATGACCCGCCGGGCCAGGGCCTGGGTGGTTCCGCTCAGATCATCCAGCCGGTCCCCGAGTTGGCGCAGTTGCCGCCCGAGCAACCGCAGGGCCGCCTCCGTTATCTCCCGGCGGTAGTCGGCGCTAAGGGGTTCGGGCACCAGATCGGGGCGGTCCTCCCCGGCGGAGGCCAGGGCCCGGTGCATTTCGGCGGTCCGTTGCCCGAGGAGTTCGGCCCTCTGAATCGTCGCCCCGCTCACGGGGCCACCCTTTCTGAAGTAGGCTTCGGTAAGTTCCTGGAAGAGTTGCCAGGCATCCCCCCGGTTGTCCACCTTGCCGCTCATCATCCCCAGGTTGAGGTAGTCGTCGTCATCGGGGCTACCCACGCCCAGGCTTCCCCCGTAGGAGGGGCAGTGGGAGAAGTCGGTGCGTTCGGAAAGAAAGCGCACCAGCTCCAGGTCCGGGTTCACGCCCGGGTCGAGCTTGCGAAACAGCTTGAAAAAGAAGGCGTCGTTGTAGATGATGGCCGTATTGCTCGTATCGATGGATGGCACCACGCTAGTTGCCTCCGGTGGTGCACCCCGCAGCACCCGCCCGGGCTCGGCACTTAAGCCCCCCCCCGCCGCCCCACGGTAAATCATCTCGTAGATAGCCGCGCGAAAATTAGGGCGGGGGACGGCATCGCTGAGTAGGCCGACGGCCGTAATTTCTCCCAGCACCAACCCCGGGTGGTCGGTGCTGATCCGCCGGCGGTCCTCCGCACGGGTATTCAGGGCCAGTGGCATCTGGTAGACCTCCTCGGTTCCGTCCGGGAAGTGCAGCCGCACCAGGGCGATCCCCGTTTCTTCCGTTACCGGGAAAAAGGCCTGCACCCGCGTTTCATCCGCACACTTACCCTTACTGGTAAACCAGCGTTGCTGCAGAAGGTAGCTGGGTAGCAGTACTTCGGTAAAGGCGTCCAAAAATTGGGGGTCTGTGAATAGGTCCTGGAGTCGGGTCGGCATAGATGGCAATGGGTACGTACGTATAGCGCGGCGGGTTCCTCATTGTTTACCCGACATCACCGGCTTGATGCCCCGGTAGCGGAACCAGCGGTAGCCGTAACTCCCCAGGCGGACGGCATAGGAGCCATTCTCCGCGGCCTCAATCCGCTCGGGCACGATCAGGTCGATGAGCGGTACGGGGTCATCGCCATCCGCCCCTACCTCGAGCACCCGGGGCTCGGCCAGAAAGTTGTGGGCGATCAGTACCGCCGTATGCCGGTAGGTATAGCGCATGAGGAGTACGGACTCGTGGCCCGAATCCAGGATTTCCCACTCCCCGTAGCCAATCTCGGGGCATTCCTTACGTAGCAAGATCATCCGTTTGGTCCAGTTCAGCAGACTATCGGGTTCGCGGAGCTGCTCCTCCACGTTCAGCATCCGGTAGTCGTAGGGCCCGTCGTCAATGACGGGGTGGACTAGTTCGTCGGCCGCCGCCACCGAGAAGCCGGCGTTTTCGGCATCGCTCCACTGCATGGGGGTGCGTACGGCATTGCGCTCGTCCAGCGACAAGTCGTCGCCCATTCCGATCTCGTCTCCGTAGCGCATGACCGGCGTTCCGGGCAGGGCGAACATGAGGCTGTACGCCAGCTCGATGTGGTCGCGGTCGGAGAGCATCGGGGCCAGTCTTCTGCGGATGCCCCGGTCGTAGAGCTGCATGTTCTCGTCCGGCCCAAAGTTGGCGAACACCCGTTGCCGTTGCTCCTCGGTCAGCCGGCCCAGATCGAGCTCGTCGTGGTTGCGCAGGAAGTGAGCCCACTGGGAAACGGGCAGGATGTCGCCCGTCTTTTCCAAAGCTTCCCGCAGTGGTACCGTATCGCCGCTGGCCAGGGCGTAGAACAGGTACTGGTTGACGTAAAAGTTGAACATCAGGTGCAGCCCGCCCCCCTTGTCGCCGAAGTACTGCTTTGCGTCTTCCGGAGCAATATTGGCCTCCCCCAGCAGGATGGCGTCCCCCTTACGCCACTGCAGAAATCTCCGCATATCCTCCAGGATTTCGAAGCGAATTTCGCGGTTCCCGTTACTGCCCGGCTCCTGGGTTTCGAGCACGAAGGGCACGGCATCCACCCGGAACCCGGCCACGCCCAGCGAAAGGTAGTAGCCCATGATGCGGTGAATCTCTTCCCGCACGGCCGGGTTGCCCAT
The DNA here is from genome assembly GCA_964594535.1 of uncultured Lewinella sp. Taxonomy (GTDB): domain Bacteria; phylum Bacteroidota; class Bacteroidia; order Chitinophagales; family Saprospiraceae; genus Neolewinella. Next base: position 22,385 of record CAZQNE010000034.1, on the reverse strand, counting down.
ATTCAGGTCGGGCTGGAAGTCGTAAAAGCGGTGGAAGTAGTACGCCCGCATCTTCCGGTCGTAGGTCCAGGTGGCTTCCTGTACGCCGGGGAAGATGATGCCTTCGTCCCAGTCTTCCGGTTTTTCCTTCGCCCACACGTAGTAGTCGTGGTAGTGGGCCTCTTCCCCCTGCCGCGCGTCCTGAAACCAGGGGTGCTGGTCGCTGGTGTGGTTGACGACCAGGTCGATGATCACCCGGATACCGCGGTTACCGGCCTGGCGCAGAAATTCGGCGAAGTCCCCGCTGTGGCCGTGGCGCTGGTCCACGCCGTAGTAATCCATGATGTCGTAGCCGTTATCCCGGTTGGGCGTGGGCATGAATGGAGCCAGCCAGATGACGTCGACGCCGAGGGAGTGGAGGTATTCGAGCCGGCGGGTGAGGCCGCGGAAGTCGCCAACCCCGTCGCCGTTTCCGTCCATGAAGGTCTCCAGGTCGAGGCTGTAGATAATGGCGTTTTTGTACCAGAATTCATCGATCATGCCTGAGTAACGAATTTTTCGGGCGGCGGTGCGCGGGTGCCAATTTTCGTCCGTAAGCCCCGCCGGCCGGACCATACGTAGCGTTAGCGGAGTTTGGTACGTCCGCCGGGGCGGGTACAGGAGGGAGTAGGTAGCAAATGGAGGTGTTCGGGTATAAGCTGACCTGTTTTAGGTTTAACTCAGCCGGCGGACGGACTTTGTCCGGCCGGCGGCTTAGCGGGAACCTCTGCGGCCCCACCCCGGTTACACCCCAAATCCTCTACCCCATGCCCACCTACGGCTACCAAATTTCCCAGGAACAATTTACCCCCCGCCGACTACTTGACCTGGCCATAGCCGCCGAGCGGGCCGGTTTTGACGAGCTGGCCAGCTCCGACCACCTCTTCCCGTGGAGCGACGCCCAGGGGCAGGCCGGCTTTACGTGGAGTTGGCTCGGTGCCGCCCTGGAACGTACATCCATTCCCATCGGGGTCGTGAACTGCCCGATGGAACGCTACCACCCGGTCATTATCGCGCAGGCGGTGGCTACCCTGTGCCAGATGTACCCGGGGCGCTTCTGGCCCAGCTTCGGCAGTGGGGAATTTCTGAACGAGCACATCACCGGCAACCACTGGCCGGAAAAGGCCGCCCGCAACCGCAAGCTCGCCGAGGCCGTCCACGTGATGAAGCGACTCTGGGCCGGCGAATCCTTCAGCTACCGGGGGGAGTTCATCACCGCCGAAGACGTCAAACTCTACACCCTGCCGGAAGAAGACATCGAAGCGGTGGGCTGCGCCATCACGGCGGAGACGGCCGGCACCATCGCCGAATGGGCCGACGGGCTGTACACCACCTGGAAACCCTACAACAAACTACAGGACACCGTAGCAGCCTACCGGGAAAAGGGTGGGAAGGGCCCCCTGCTCCTGAAGGTCGATCTCTGCGTCGCCGAAACCGAGCAGGAAGCGAAGGAACTCGCCCACGCCCAGTGGCGCACCAACGTCGGCACCAGCGCGGTACACGGTGAACTGAGGAACCCGGCGCAGTTCGAGGCGGCCAGCCAATTCATCGGCCCCGAGGAGGTGGCCCAGAATATCCGCATCTCCGTCGACCCGGAGGAGCACGTCGAGTTGATCAAAAAGGACCTGGCGTGCGGCTTCGATAAGATCGTGTTTCACAATGTGGGGCTGAACCAGGAGTATTTCCTGAAGTTCTTCGGCGAACGGGTACTGCCCCGCCTTTAACGGCGCTCCCGGAGCAGGCCGTACATCCGCCGCACGTCGTAGCGATCCCCCGGAAAGGCCCAATTTCGACGGTCGCGGGTCTGAACTAACAACACCTGATCGGTGATATTCACGCCCCGCCCGACGGCCTCCAGCCGGATGGCCGAGGGGGATGGCAGCGGGTGTTCCTCCCCGTCGATAAACAGGGCGTTGGGCGTAATGGTGACCGGTGGATACTTGAAGGTCGCCCACAAAGCACCGAGGAAAGCCATCAGCGCCAGCAGCCCACCGAAGTAGGCCAGCATCGGCAATAGCACCCGCCGCCGGGGATCGGGGTGCCCCGCCTTACTCGCCCGTACCCCCACCCAGACCAGGGCAATAATGGCCAGCCCGCACACCAGTAGGGTGGCGTAGAGATCTGATTTATCCGGTATGAATTCCGCGTCCATTACTTACCGGCCGTTTCGGCTTCTTCCCGTTTGACCAGATCGCTCAGTACCTCGTCCAGCTGCTCGGCGCCAATCCGTTTGCTGACGATGGTTTTATCCCGGTCCAGCAGAAAAATCGTCGGGGTGGAGCGGATGTCATACTCCTTGTAGTACCGCTGATAGGGGTCGGCGACCTGCACCCAGTTCCCGATGTCGTGCTCGTCGACGTAGTCCCAGCAGTCCCCCAGTTCGTCGATGCCCTTAGTGCAGACCGAGAAGATCTCCACGCCCCGGTCCTTCCACTCCGCGTAGAATTCCTTCATGATGGGAGTGGATTTTTTACAGGCGGCGCAGTCGTAGCGCCAGAAGTAAAGGACGGTGTACTTCGCGTTCAGGTCGTGCAGGTTGATGTCCTCCCCCTCCCGGGTCGTCATGGCCAGATCGGGTGCCTTTTTACCGATCAGTAGGGGCTTGAGGCGATCGGCGTTATCGATCATTTTAGCCAGCTGGTCCCCCTCCGTCCAGGGGGCCCTGCCGGTCCGGTAGTAGGTATCGACCATGTGGACGTAGAGGGCGTCCATTCCCACGATATTACTGGATGCGGCCTCGTTGGTGAAGTGGACGGTGTAGTACTTGTAGGTTTCCGATTCCGGGTCCAACTGGTCCAGTACGAAATCTATGGCCCGGGCCAGGGTGTCGGGATGGCGCAGCTGTAACTTATTGACGTAGTAATCGATGCGGGAAAATAGAAAGGGCGTACGCAGCAGCCGGGGATCCTGGAGGGGCATCCCGTCGAAGTAGTTCGTCTGTAGCCACCGCCACTGCCGTTCCTTCCGTTCCTCTTCGTCGGCGATCTCGGCGTAGTCCGGCGGCGTGGCCGTTTTGTTAGCCTGTATGATGAGGGCGACGAACGACTCCGGGTAGCGCTCTTGGAGAGCCTGCTGGTAGGTTCGTACCCGTTGGTCCAGTTCGTCCAGGGCCGCCGTGAGTTCGGCCTGCTCATCTTCCGTCAGGCTGGGGTCTGCCGTCCGGCCGCGGTATCCGGCGCTTTCCGCCTGGGCGTCACTAAGAAAGGTGAGGTACTCGTAGAAGAGTTCATTCTCCCGGCTTCCGCTCACTTCGACTTCGTTGAGTCGCCCGACGTGGGTGCGGAGCGTGAAGCGCTGATCTTCCTCGTTGCCGATCAGAAGCTGAAAAAAGTCGTTGTCGGGAGCCAACACCACCAGGTAGATGCCCGGGTCCAGGCTGGCCGTATCGCTGGAGAAGACGTACTGCCCCGTTTCCTGGCGGTAGGCCGTATCCACGATGTACTGGTTATCCAGCAGGTAGTAGCCCAGGGTCAGAAATTCTTCGTCGTACCCCTCCACTTCTACGGCGATACGGTGCCCCTCCTGTGCCGACAGGCCCCAGGAACAAAGCAAAACGAGGATAAGCGTGCGGATCATAAGGGGAAGGTGATTGGTGCGGGGGGCAAAGGTAGGTCTCGCGGCAAGCGAACACCCCACGGGGCCACATCGTTGGAAAATTACCGGCCCGGCCGGCCCTTTAACGAAACGTTTTAACCGATCTAGCTCATGCGCACCTTCACTACTTTTCGCGGCATCTCACCGACCAACTCCCGCTACCGCCACTCCGACCACCTCTTCGAAGACCAACGCCGGCGCCTCTACGGGGATCAGACCATCGACAACGAGTTCGAACTCAGCATCCCCGGCGCGAACATCACCGAGATGGATAACGATGAGCGCGGCGGTTACCTCATCGAACTAGCCGCCCCCGGCTACGACCGCGAGGACTTCGACATCAGCGTACACAATGACGTACTCACCGTAGCCGGCGGTCTTCACGAAAGCCGCCAGCGGACCCACGATTCCTTCACCCGCCGGGAACACAACTACCATACCTTCAGTCGCAACTTCACCCTACCCGAGAGCACCGACGAGGAAAACATCAACGCGACCTACAAAAACGGGATTCTGGAAATTTTCGTCCCGGTCAAACGCCCCGTAGAGGAAACCCGGACGCCACGCCGCATCCAGGTCGGATCGTAGATCAGTCCAGCAGCCTATTGTAATACCGCAGCGACCGCGAGATCTCCTCGTCGGTCGCTGTTGCGTTGACCCGCATGCTGCCGATGCCGGTCAGTCGGGTGAAGTTGATAGCCGCGGTGTCGTTTTTCTTATCCTGCCGCATGAGATCGATCAAATCGCCGAATACTCCCTCCGGTACCTTCGGCAGACTGAAAACCCGAAGGAGGTATTCGGTAATGTTCCCCGCCTCCTCCGCACCCAGCGTCCCCGCCCCCTTACTTAGGTACGTCTCGCAGATCATGCCGATAGCGATGGCTTCCCCGTGGGTGAGCCGTTCCCCTTCCCCGCGGCCCAGGAAGTAACTTTCCACGGCGTGGCCGATGGTGTGGCCGAAATTCAGCGCTTTACGCAGCCCCCGCTCGAAGGGGTCGGCCAGCACGATCTCCCGCTTGATGGCCACGCTGGAGGCGATGGTCGGGGACCAGTCCCCGGAATTCCAGTGGGCCCGGTCGGTCAGTTGTTCCCACCGGGCGCGGTCGGCAATCAGGGCGTGCTTAATGATTTCGGCGTAGCCCGAGCGCAGTTCCCGCTCCGGCAAGGTACGCAGGAAGCGGGGGTCGATCCATACGCCGATGGGGTCGCGGAACACCCCGATGCTGTTTTTGACTCCGTAGAAGTCGATGCCCAGTTTTCCGCCCACGCTCGCGTCGACCTGACTGAGCAGCGTAGTCGGGATCTGTAAAAAATCGATGCCCCGCTTGTAGGTCGCCGCAGCGAACCCTCCCATATCGCCCAACACCCCACCCCCCAGATTGAGGCAACACCACCGCCGCCCTACCCCGCCCCGGAACAGTTCTTCCCAGATGTACCGGCAGGTCTCGAGGGTCTTGTGTTCCTCCCCGGCCGCTACCGTGAGGTGTACCACCGGCCGGCCGCCGAGTTGCGCCGCGATGAGGGGGAGGCAGTCGCGTCGGGTATTCGTATCGGTCAGAACGACCCAGCCGGCATAGTCCCGTTGGCGCAATTCGTCGAATGCGCGGGCGTCGATGGTACCGATCCGGATGTCGTAGCTGTCGCCGATCGGGAGGGTCTGAGCCATAACTGCCCGATTTTACCAGCGCTTACCGATCTGTAAATTGATGAACAGGCTCAAAAAGAGCGGGCTGTTACTTACTCCCGGGGTTAGGTCACTTTCCACCATGATGTCGGTGTTCCCGATGAAGTAGTCCGCCATGACCCCGGCTTCGAGCGACTTGGCCGTCTCGTCGTAGGCGCCGAATCCGAAGTGGGTGGCGAACTTGGCGTGGATACCGGGCCGCAGCCCGATCTCATCGAGCCCGACCGTCCAGGCCGAAGCGCCGAAGACGTTAATTTGGTTTCCTACGAATACGTCGGCGTTGTCACCCGTATAGCGTACGTCGATCGGCGGGGCGTCGTTGCGTTCGATCTCCAGGTAATAGGGTTTGAGCAGACCCAGGGTGGGGCCGAACTCGTAGGAATAGCCTACCGCCACCCCCCGCTCCTTGGCCTTTTCGGAGAGGAAGCGCTTCTTGCCGAAGCCAAGCCGCAGGGCGTACAGCTGATTTTGCTTACCGAATACGTAGGCGCGGCTGACGCGGTTGTTGACCAGATTGACCCGATCGGGGTTCTCCCGCCGTTCCCGACTGTGGCGGATGTCGCCGAAGGTGAGCGTCCAGTAGCGCGTCTTGTCGTAGCTGACCAGCCGGCCCGACCGCACGCCGAAGAAGAAGTTTCTCGGCGTGGCGATGGCTACGTTAAAGGTCAGTTCGTGATCGTAGATGATGCCGATGTCCTGGGCATCGTAAATATTCCGGTCGCCGGGGAGCTGCTGCTGAGCCGCCAGGCCGGTCGCTAAAAAGAGGAGGAGGATAACCGCCCGGAACGATCGTTGCATAGGCTAAAGATAAGGGACCGCGCAGATTGCCGGCGCGATCCTCACTGATCAATACAGAGTGGGGGCGGCCTTTGTTGTTTCGCCCCGCCCCGGGCTACCTATATTGTCGGCTGCCTTGACCTCCCGCCCCGAAATCTTCGTCCGTACGGCCCTGCGCCACCCGCGCCTGCGGTACGTGCTGCGTGTGATCGGAGATGATCTGGGCTACCGCTTTCGCTTTTTCAACGACCGCTCGGTCTTCCCCCGGCCGGAGCCCCCCTTCGTCATCGATTACGGGGGTAACGCCCCCCGTTCGTTGCCCGCCCACCCGCTGCTCAGCGGTAAAGACGTCGCACTCGCGTCCACCGCCCTCCAGGACGGAACGCCCGTGTTCTGCCGTACGCCCCGGGGCCCCGACCTACTGGCTTGTATCTTTTTCGCCCTGAGCCGGTATGAGGAGTACCAGCCCTTCACCCCCGATGCCCACGGCCGCTTTCCCGCTTCGGCCAGTCATGCCGTTCGCCACGATTACCTGCGCCGGCCCGTGGTGCGGGAATGGACGGCCGCCATCGGCAGACGGCTCCGCCGGTGGTTTCCCGACTTGCCCCCTCCCCGGCGGCGGCCGTTCGCCTTCCGGCCAACCTACGACATCGACCTCCTCTGGGCCTACCGCTTCCGGGGGTGGCGGGCACCGGCCGCAGCCGCCCGTCAGCTACTGAGCGGTGAGTTCCGTGCCCTGCATAACCGCTTGACCTGTAGCCCGGAAACGGATCCGTACTTCACCCTCCCCGACTTGCTCAGCCTGCACGATCGCCACCGGCTGGAAGCCACCTACTTCTGGTTACTGGCCGACGGTCAGGATCGCAGAGACCCCAATCCTTTCCCCGTTCCCCACCGGCAGATCTCCTGGATGCGGAAGTTGGCCGAACGGGGCGCGATTATGGGCATCCACCCTTCCTACCACAGCCCGGAACGACCGGAACTGATCGCCAGGGAGCGTCAGCGCCTCGAAAACCTGCTTCACCGGGACATTCGTCGCAGTCGCCAGCACTTTCTTCGCGTGCGCCTGCCCGGCACTTACCGCCACCTACTGGAAGCCGGAATCACGGACGATCACAGCATGGGCTATGCCGACCGGGTGGGCTGGCGGGCGGGTACTAACCTGCCCTTCCCCTGGTACGATCTGGAACGGGAGCGGATGACCGAACTGACCGTACACCCCTTTGCGGCCATGGACGTCACCCTGCGGCAGTACGCGGGACTTGCGGGCGCGGACGCAGGTGCAAGCATTCGCGGACTGGCGGAGGGGGTTAGGGCATTCGGTGGGGAATTCGCCCTGCTCTGGCACAACAGCAGTTTCTCGCCGGATCACGGGTGGGCCGGCTGGTGGGAGATGTACCGCGAGTTAGTGGCGGAATTAGCGGCTACTTCAGGTGAAACAGGTCGGTGACGCCCGGGTAGCGGCTGGCGTGAAAACCCTCCCCCAGCTCGAAACCGGCCTCCCGCCCCAGGCTGCGGGCGCGGGAATGCAGGTAGTCCATGAAATCTTTGCCGCTGATGGGAGTTTTGGGTTGGTCGGCGTAGTCTCCTGCTTCGTGGTCGTTGAACTGACTGGAGTAGCAGCGGATCGCTTCCAGTTTGCGGTCTTCGTAGCCCGTAATGTCCACCACGAAATCCGGCCGGTAGTTGCGGTCCTGTAGGTAGTGGTACACGCAATCCGGGCGGTGAGCCTCCTGCTCCTCTCCGGCTAGATTATGGGTCACGATTTTGGCCAGCCCGCTGTAGAAGCAAGCCTCGGCCACGATTCCGGCGGCACGACCGTGATCGGGGTGACGGTCCTGGAGCGCGTTGCAGAGCACGATTTTCGGGCAAAAATCCCGGATCACGCTAATGATCTTCAGGAGCGTCTGTTTGTCCCCCCGCATGAAGCCGTCCGGTAGGTCCAGGTTCTCCCGGAATTTGGCTCCCAGTTTCTGGGCGGCGGCGTAGGCTTCTCGGGTGCGGATCTCGGCCGATCCGCGGGAGCCGAGCTCTCCCCGGCAGAGGTCGAGGATACCGAAGGTGTAGCCCTGGTCGGCATGGCGCAGGAGGGTGCCGGCGCAGCTCAGTTCAATATCGTCGGGGTGGGCGCCAATGGCGAGGATGTCTACGGTCATTCGGTGCATAACCCATCCCCCGCCGGGTAGTTTAGTAGAGGGGCTACTTCCAGCCGAAGTCATCCACCCAGAACTCGATCGGGCCGGCCGTAGCGGCGTATTTGAGGTCGAGGCGCATTTCGTAGACGGCGGCCAGCACGTCCAGGGGCTCCCGGGCGGTAGTGAAGTCCAGATCGTCGAGGGCTACGGCGTGGCGCGTCCAGCGGCCCCGCCGGAGCTCGTCCTCCCGCAGGAAGTCTTCGGCGATGAGGATGCCCTGCCAGTTTTCGCCCGTGGTGACGAACAGGCGGGCCCCCTCCACCCGGTCGCTGTCTTCGGTGAGGTAGTAGCGGAAGTGGAGGCTATCCAGTTCGTGGAAATTCACCGGGTGGCCGGTCATTTCCTCGATGTCGGGGAGCCAACAGATGTAGCGGTTCCGCCCCGTACCGTAGGCCCGGATCGCGCGGGTGGGGTTGCCGTAGGCTCCGGTCGTGAGGTATTGGGTGGTGGCCTCGAAGGTACGGTAGGCCTGCTGGCGGGCTAACAGGGCCGTGTCTTCGAAGGTGATCGTATACGGGCTGTTGTCGGCTACGTAGGGTCGTTCGGCCAGTCGGGGCTCGGTAAAATTGCCCTCCGGCCGCTTCTGGCTCAGCCGCAAGTTATTGATGTACACCACGCCGGTATCGACGCGGTTGGCGTTGTACGGGTTGAGCGAGATGGCGGTGACGGAGCGGCGAAAATCCCCCTCCCCCGTCCAGCTCTGGCAGTGGGCTTGTTGTTCGGCGAGCGGCACGACTACCGAAAGCCAGCGCCCCCGGTTGCCGCTGAGGTTATTGAAGTAGTCCCCGCACCCCCCGAAGGTGCCGTCTTCCCCCCGCTGATTGAATTTGATGCTCATGACGTCGCTGCCCGGGGGTACGAACAGATCGAAGGAGAGAAAGCCTTCGCCCATATCTACCGGATGGCCCAGTAGCCGCTGCCAGTCGAAAAAAAGGTCGCTGAACTCCTCCGTCGTTGCCATGCGTAGGGCCGGCCGCCCCGCTACGGTAGCCGCCGAAACCGTAGCCCCCCTGGCGTAAACGCTACTGTCGCGCAGCAGGGGTTGCAGATCGTCCGTTTCCGCTAAAGACAGGCAAAACGAATGGCCGGCACCCTCAATTTTCGTTTCACCGGTAGTACTACAGCCGTGCACCAACAGCGCAAGGGAGAGAGGAAGCAGAAAGCACCGGCGTCGAAGCATAGTATTGATTGTGGGCCGGCAAGATAATGCCCGACGAACTTCGCCATACCGCGGGTAGTTATAGACCGAACATTTCAGTCAATATGCGTCTTCTATTTTTTCGGGCCGTGGCCTTTGCCACCCTTTTCTCAGTAACTTTCGCTTGTTCGAACTACAAAGCTTACGAAGCCGAACTGGAGGGGCTGACCAGCGAGGCTCCCCCCCGGGGTGAACTCACGTACTCCGCCTACCTGGTAGGCGATCTGGGCTATGACTACGACCGGGGGCTGACCACCCTGGAAACCATGGTGGAGGCTATGCCGAGCGAAGGGGTGGAGAGTTCCCTGCTTCTGCTGGGCGACATCACCGGCCCGGAAGGACTGCGCAAAAACAAGAACGAAGACGAAACCGCCCACCTGGATGCCCTCATCTCCCGGCTGCAACGGGTACCGGGGGAAATCTACTACACCCCGGGAGAAAACGAGATCGCCCGGCGCGGACAGTTCAGCCGGTTGGACCGCTTGGAGGAATACTTCGACGACCACAGTGAAAAAGACATCCGCTTCATGCCCAACAACGCCTGCTCGGGCCCGGACGACGAAGAGATTCACGAACGGGTCGGACTGATCGGCGTCAACACGGCCTGGTACCTGTCGGACTGGGACCTCGACGAAGAGGTCAGTGAGGGGTGCGACTATACCAACCGCGATGCGATGACCTTCGCGCTGGCCGACGAGATCAAGGGCTACCGCGACCAGGTCAAGATCGTCATGATGCACCACCCCCTCCAGTCGAATGGCAACCGCGGCGGGCAGTATAGCCTGCGGCAGCACCTTTTCCCCCTCACTGACGTGGTGCCCGGGGCCTACGTACCGCTACCCATCCTCGGCAGCATTTTCCGCCTCATCCAGGGCGTCGGGGGCGGTAGCCAGGACGTAAATAACCTCCGGTACCAGGAGTACATCCGCAAGGTCGAAGCCGGTATCGACGATGAGGTTAACGTAATTTTCGTCAGCGCGCACGACCACCTCATGATGCTCGCTCACGAGGAGGAGTACGTCCAGATCGTAGCCGGCAGCGGAAGCGTGCGCGGTCCGGGGATCGGCGGCAACGATGCTAACTACGTGTACGGGGCTATCGGCTACAGCCGCCTGGACTTTTACGACTCCGGGGAAGTGTACGTCGGCTTCTATACCGTCGACGAAGAAGGCAGGCAGGAGCGGACCTTCTACCGCCGCATCATCGAAGACCGCTTTGAACAGCACGATCAGGAAATCGAAACCGTACCCACGAATAAAGTGACCGACCGCACGGTGACCACCACCGTATACGCCGATGAGCAGGAGGAACGTGGCTCGGGCTACAATGCGACCTTCGGCCGCCACTACCGCCCGCTGTATTACCTACCGGTAGAAGTGCCCGTCCTGAACATCGATACCGTTTTCGGTGGCCTGAACCCCTACCGCCGGGGAGGGGGCATGACCACCATGAGCCTCCACACCCGGGCCGAAAACGGTCGGCTCTACCAACTCCGGTCGGTCCGCAAAAACCCCGCTCAGCTTCTGCCCAGCCTGCTGGAAAATAGTTTCGCGGCCGATCTGGCCAAGGATCAATTCACGGCCATCCACCCCTACGCCCCCCTGGCCCTGCCGCCCCTCCAGCAAAAGCTGGACCTTTACGCCGCCGACCCCTACCTGTATTACGTTCCCAAGCAGGAAGGACTGGGTCGCTTCAATGCCAACTTCGGGGGCGAAATGTACTGGCTCGAACAGCGACCGGACGAAGACTGGAGCGGCACGGATTTTTTCGGCGGCAGCAGCAGTATCATCGGCAACGATAACATGCGCGAAGAACTGCGTGACAGCTGGAAAAACTACGTCGACCAGAACAACTACGCGCGGGCCCGACTTTTCGATTTTCTGATCGGCGACTGGGACCGCCACCGCGACCAGTGGCGCTGGGCCGCCTTCGAGCAGGAAGACGGCCGTACCCGCTACGTGGGCATCGGGCGGGACCGCGACCAGGTATTCAGTGATTACGACGGCAGGCTCATCGGGCTCGGTCGGCTCTTCATTCCGGAGGCCCGCAAACTCCGCCCCTTCACCGGCGACCTCGATAACGCCAAGTGGCGCGCCCTGAACGGCAAATGGAACGACCGCGTCTTCCTCAACGAGATCACCCGGGAAGAGATGATCGCCGAAGCCCGCCGCATCCAGGAGTCGATCACGGACGAGGACATCGACCGCGCCCTGCGCCAGATGCCGCCCGAGGTGGTCGAGTACAGCCTGGAGGAGGAGCAAATCGACGAGAAGCTCAAGAGCCGCATCCGCCAGCTCGATCGGTTTGCCGGGGAGTACTACGACGTACTGGCCGACCGGGTCAACGTACTGGGCACCGACAACGACGACTACTTTCTGTTGGAGGGACTGGACAACGGCGATTTGCGCGTCAGGGTATACGATGCCGACAGCGAGGGCGAGGCGGATGAACTGTTCTACGAACGCACCTTTCACCCGGACGAGACCGACTACGTCCACGCTTACGGACTGGACGGGGACGATCGCTTCGTACTGAGGGGCGGAAAAAGCTCGGTCAATATCCGTATTATCGGGGGCACGGATGGCGACGAAGTGATCGCCGAAGGGGAGTTGGGCGCGAAGGTATACGATGAGGAAGACGGAATGGAGCTGAGCGGAAATACCAACCGCCTGCGGGACCGCCGTACCGACCGCGCTCCCGAACTGAATACCTACGATTTCCAGGAGTACTACCCGGACTACACTATTCCGGTTCCCGCCCTGGGCTTTAACGTGGACGACGGATTGTTCATCGGCGGGGGCTTCTCCCATACGGTCACCGGTTTTAACCCGGACCCCTACGCCCAGCGGCATAGCTTCATGGCAACCTACAGTACCAACTCCTTCTTCAAAGTCAGCTACGACGGGGAGTTCAACGACGCCTTCGGGCGCCGCCGCGACCTGGTCCTCAACACGCACTATTACAGCCCCGGATACGTAGCCAACTTTTTCGGCCTCGGCAACGACGGCCCGGGGCAGCCCGATGACGATAATGAGGAACTACTGGCCCAACTCGGTATCGCGGACGATCAGGTACTGGAGTACAACCGCGCGCGCCGGGAGGAGATCTTCTTCAACCCCATGCTACGCTTCCGCAGTACCCGTAGTCGGCTCAGTCTTTCCGTCGGCCCCTTTTACCACAGCTACAAACTGGACGATGCGCCGGACTACGCACTGATTGACAACACAGATGCTATTCCCGATCTCGTTTTCGACCGCCAGCCCTTCGCCGGCATTATGGCGAATCTTTCCTCCAATACCGTGGCTATCCCCCTCATGGCGGATAACGGGGTGAAGTACGACCTGTTCCTCCGGCAGAGCTGGAACCTGGATAATGACGACCTGTCGACCACCAAGTACGGGGGCAACTTCACCTTCTACCGGATGCTGACCAAGGCGATTAATTTCGCCACGCGGGTAGGGGTGGAATTCAACGACGGGGACCCCCTGTTCTACCAGTTGGCATCCCTGGGCGGACGCTCGACCTACCGGGCCGCCCGACTGGACCGCTACCTCGGTAACAATATGTTCTACCAAAATATCGACCTCCGCTTCATGGGCTTCGGCTTCGGGAAGGGGGAGGTGCCTACCGTCGGGGGGTTCATCCTCGGACTGGACCACGGTCGGGTGTGGCTGGACGGTCAGGATAGCGCAACGTGGCACGTCGGCTACGGCGGGGGCGTCTGGGTCGCTCCGCTGGGGGCTACCATCCTCAGTTTTACCTACTTCCTGGATGATGAGCGGGGGCGGTTTAACTTCGCCGCGGGCTTCCCCTTCTAACGCCTCCTCACCATGCCAAAATTTTACGAGCGGCCGAACCTTATTTCCGTCATCATCCTAGTGGTGATCCTGGGTATCGGGGGGGCATACGTGCTCTTCACCCTCAGTCAGCGCCCCGAGCTGGAAAGCTTTACGGTAGACGATGATTATGCCTTCCCCTACAACTTCGACCGGATCGAGCGGCTCGTCAAATTACCCGCGGAGCTGGAGGAAATCAGCGGCCTCTGCCGGGGGTTCCGCCCCGCGGAGGTCTTTGCCGTACAGGACGAGGCCGGCGAACTGTTTTTGGTCAACAGTATCACCGGGGAAGTCGTCCACACCCTGCGCTTCGACAAGGACCGCGACTACGAGGGGGTGGCCCGCCGCGACCGGGAACTATTCGTACTGGAGACCGACGGCGACGTGCATCGCTTCACCTATACGGATTCCGTCCCCGAAGTGCAGGCGGAAAAATTCGAGACTGATTTTAGCTACCGTAACGATACGGAGGGGATTTGCTACGATTCCATCACGAGCACGCTCCTTATCGTCCCGAAGGAGCAGGAACTGAACCCACCGAACGACAACGACAAGCGGCGGGGCATCTACACCTACGATCTGAGCACCCTGGAACTGAACGGCCAGCCCACTTACTTCGTCGACGCACTGGAGATCGGCAAGATCGTGTTCGGCGATGGCCGGGATTACCCCTTCAAACCCAGCGGCGTCGCGGTCGAGCCCAGTACGGGCTACATCTTCGTGCTTTCTTCGGTGGGCAACGTCCTGGTGGTCATCGACCGGGACAGCCGGATTAAGCACGTGGAATTACTGGAAAAGGGTACCTTCTCCCAGCCGGAGGGTATTGCTTTTGCCGAGAACGGCGACCTCTACATCAGCAGCGAGGGGCGCGGCGGGCGCGGCATTATCGCTACCCTCCGACGCTCACCCCCACAAGCCACGCCCAATGAGTAAAGACGAAAAGGCCGCCGTAGCGGAGCAGGAGGAGGAACGAAAAGAAGCCGGCGTACTCGATCGGGCCCGGGAGTACGTACGTACGCGATTCAATGAGGAACTGGACCCAATCTTCCTGTTCCACAACTATGCCTATTCGGAGGAAATCGTCGATAAAGCCACCGAACTCGCCGAACTCGCCGGCCTCGACGATGAAACCACCCAACGTCTGCAGCTAGCCGGACTGTTCTACCCCTTAGGCTATACCGGGGGCCACGAGGGGTGGGCGGAACGAAGTGCCGAAGCTCTGCGCTCCTACGCCCACCGGGAACGCCTGGAAGTGGGGGATGCCCCCGCCTGGATCAACTCCGCACCTGCGGCCACGCCCCAGAGCGACTTTCCCACCCGCTTGCTACACGATGCCGCCTGGTCCTGGCTCGGTCGCAAGCGCTACGACCGCCGTTCCGATCTCCTGCAACTGGAACGCGATGCTCTGGATGGCAAGGAGGGCGACCCGGTCGAGTTCGGCCACGATATGCAGGACTTCCTGCTGCGCTTCAACTACCTCACTGACGAGGGCAAACGGGAATTCGACAAGCGCCGCCGCAAAAACGTCAGCAAACAACAGAGTAGCAACTATAAGATTCAGCAGAAGGAGGTCAAGGCCAAGACCGGTAAGAACTTCGGCCGCGGCATCGATACCATGTACCGCACGGCCTTCCGCAACCACATCAACCTAAGCCGCATCGCTGACGATAAGGCTAATATGATGATCTCGATCAATACGATCATCCTGTCGATCCTCATTGCCGTGTCCGGTGCCGGGGTGAGCTTTTTCGAGGAGTTATTTTTCAGCAGCCCGGAATTTCTCGCCCCCATTATCATTTTGCTCATCAGCTCACTTACCGCCGTGGTCTTCGCCGTTTTTTCGGCCCGCCCGAAGGTAACCGAGTACCGCATCAAAAAGACCAGCTTGCTGGAAAGCAAAGAGGCTAGTCTGCTTTATTTCGGCAACTTCCTCAAGATTGAAAAGTCCGATTTCATCCGCTACCTATCGAAGATGAAGATGAACCAGGACAGCCTCTACGACGACCTTGCGCGCGACCTGTACGATCTGGGGCAGGTCCTCCACCGCAAGTACCTGCTGCTGACGATCAGCTACAATACGTTCATTGGCGGGCTGGCGCTGGCCGTCATTATTTTCCTGTCGGTCTACGTCTGGAACCTGATGTCGCTACAATGATCGGCGGCTTACTGAAGCATCCTAACTATACGCTTTTGAAAGTTACCGCGGATTGGTATCGGCTACTGCCTACTACCGCATCTACATTATATTAAGTGCGGCGGTGCCCCCGTTACGCATGATATAGAAGTGACCGCAGCTGACGCCGATGTACGCGGATTGTTTCTTCGTGCCGCCCGGCTCCCCATCCGCGTACATCTGCGCAATCCGCGGTTTTACCGGCCATGTTTGCTGAATGACCGCAGCTGACGCCGATATACGCAGATTGTTTCTTCGTGCCGCCCGGCTCCCCATCCGCGTACATCTGCGCAATCCGCGGTTTTACCGGCCATGTTTGCTGAATGACCGCAGCTGACGCCGATGTACGCGGATTGTTTCTTCGTGCCGCCCGCTCCCCATCTCAGTTGATTACTTGATAAGTCCTTCTCCCCGTACGTAGGGCAGTAAGCGGTCCGGGTTCTGCAAGTTAAACCGTTCATCCGATTGCCATTTCCGGGGGAGAATATCTTCGGGCAAGTCCCACTCCCACTCCGGGTGCCGGAAGCGGAACAAGCTCATGGTGTTGAGGACCGCCGTCGCTTCGTAGGGGTCGCGACTTTGGCGCAGGAGGGTAGTAAGGGCGTCCCGGGGGTCGATCCCGCCGACGATTCCCAGAAATTCAGTCGCCCGGAGACGGACCAGTAGGGACGTGTCCTTACGGTATGTCGCGGTAGCCAGAGAAAGTAGTTCCGAAGCCTCCTTTCCCCAGCTACTCGCTACGATCCACCCCCAGTAGCGGTCCAGGTAGTCGTCTGACGTCAGCACGGAACGGATACGGTGTTCCCCTTCGGCGTAGGGGAGCATTTGCAGGGCGGCGGTGCGCAGGTGCGAGTGAATCCGGTACTTGTTCCGTTGACCGTATTCAGTCGGCTGATTCACTCCTTCCCGCAGGAAGACCGCTTCGGGGATGAAACTCAGGTCGGGTAGGGCAATCGCTTTTTCCCGCAGTGCCCCCCGCAGGGACCGCAGGGTATCGGCGTAGTCGGGCCGCGCGGCCAGATTGGTGGTCTCGAAGGGGTCTTTCTCCACATTAAAGAGCATCTCCGGGGGCCGGGGACGGAAGAAGCGAGCCTGGAGGCTATCTAATTCACCGGCCCGGAAGGCATCGTACCAATCGCGGTAGGCCCACATTTTGTAGCGGTAGGCATTGTACAATCCGTCGGGCAGGTAGGGTTGGTAGCTGCGGATGTACTTGTAGGGCCCGATGCGCACGGCCCGCACGAAATCCGCCTTCGCGTCGAAGCGGTCGGCGTAGCTATACACCGTATCCCGCGCCGGCGAGCGGGCTCCCCCACCCTGCCCCAGGAAGGGCCGGCCGTCCATGGTTTTTGGCAGCGGTATCCCGGCCAACTTCAGTACGGTGGGCCCGAAATCCATGAACTGGGCGAATTCCCGGGGCCGGTCCCCCGGCCGGTAGAGGTCGCGGTGCCGGAAAGCGGGTGGCACGTAGACGACCAGGGGGACGTGGATGCCGGTCTCGTAGAGGTACCCCTTGCTGCCGGGCAGTACGCCACCGTGATCGCCGAAGACGAAGATGATGGTACTATCCAGCAATCCGTTTTCCTCCAGGCGATCCAGTTCGGCCCCGAGCAGGCTGTCCACCAGCCGGTGGCGGTCGTGGTAGCGCGCACGGGTGTAGCGGAAGGCGGCGTCGTCGGGGTGGACGGGCAGTACCGCCACTTCGTTCGGATCGTCCGTAGGGTCAAGGGTGGTGACGTCGGATTCCGGAAAGTGTAGCTGTCCCTCGTGGGTTTCCCCGAAGTTGCGGACGTAGAAGAACGGTTGGCCGGGAGCCCGGTTCCGGTAGTCGGCCGTCGGGCTGGAATCGTCCCAGGTCCCGGGGGTGGTGCGAATGTTGTAATCCGTTTTCGAGTTGTTGGCGGTATAGTACCCCGCTTCCCGCAGGTAGGCGGGGAACATCTTCGCCCCCTCCGGTAGCGGCACCAGCCGTTCCTTGCGGTGGTACTGAGCGCCGATACGGGGGGCGTACATGCCGGAAATCAGCGTCGAGCGGGCGACCGAGCAGACCGGCCCCTGGCTGTAGGCGTTCCGGAAAGTAAGCCCCCGGCGGGCCAGTTCCTCCAGCCGGGGCATCGGGGCTCCGGCCGGATCGTAGAGCCGCAGGTAGTGCACGGAATTATCTTCCATCGTGAGCCAGACGATATTCGGCCGGTCGTCCTGGGCCGGAAGGGGATCGGGAGCGATGCACCAACCGAAAAGTAGGCCGAGATAATAAACGGTCGGTCTCATTCCCCGGTCATTTGGTCGATCAGGGCCACTTCCTCCGCGTCGTAGGCCGAGCCGTCCGGGCGGAAGACATCGTGGAACCACAGGTGGGGCTCGGCGACAAAGGCGCTATCCCAGCTACTCCAGGGGTAGATGGTCTGACTTTTACCGGATACCAGCCCCCAGTTGTAGGCCCCGATCCGCTCCCTCCGAAATATGGGCAGGTAGTCCGCGAACGTACTTCCGGCGGTGCGGGCCATGTATTCGGTACACACGATCGGGCGGCCGTAGCGCGGCAGGTGGTCCAACCACTTATCGTGCAGACTAGCGGTATCCCCGTAAGAGTGAAAGCTGATGATGTCGGAGTTAGCCAGCGAGAAGGCGTTGTAGTGATCCATCGAATCGACGTCGGCAACGCTATTGTGCCACACCCCGACCGTCAGCGGCTGGGAAGGATCGACCTCGCGGGCCCACTCGAAGGTGGCGCGCATCAGTGGGAATACGCGGGCCCCTTTCGTATCGAATGCCTCCTCCGGAAACCGGCGGGGGCTGGTATTGTCGGGCTCGTTGTACAGATCGTACATGAAGATCCGCTCGTCGCCGTCGAAGTGGCGCAGGATACCCTGTACGTAGGCTTTAAACTGAGGGTAGTGACTGCGGTCGCCGGTGAGTTGCCGCTCGGGGGGGCTCTGCACCCAACCGCTATTGTGGGTATGGGGCCGGGGGTCGGGCTGCTCCCCGAGTTCGCTCTCCGGGTTCCAGACGGAGTCGAATATGACAAAGGTGGTGGACATTCCGTGGCGGTCGGCGATGGCGAGGTACTGCTCCAGCCGGTCGAGGAAGCCCGTACTGTCCTGCTCCCACAGTAAATTATGCAGGTACACCCGCATGGAGTTCATGCCGATATCCGCCGCCCAGCCGAGTTCTTCCGAGATCTGCGCCGTATCGAAGGTGGCGGCCTGCCACATTTCCAGTTGGTTGATGGCGTCGCGGTTGTTGTAGTTGGCGCCGACCGGCCAGGGTCGACTGGCGTAGTAGCTACTTGCCCGCTCCGCCGACCAGCGCCCCGGAACGGTAGAAGTATCGAAGGTTTGCTCGGCTGTGGCATCTTCTCCGACTGGCTGGCCCGGGGAACCGCAGCAAGTAAACAGCACGCTAACGAGTAAAAGGAGAAAGGCTCTCATTCCCCCAATGTACAGTGTACGTCCAACTTCATTACACCCGCGCTCCGCCGCCCCCGAAGACGTCCCGATGTTCGTCAATGAATTCCGGTAGGGTGCGGGCCGGGCGACCGAGCAGCTGCATCCATTCCCTGCCCCCCTCCACCGAAGATTGGAACCGCTGGGCGAAGTGGATGGCCGCCACGGTTGCCGCCTCACCCGGGGAATCGCCCCGTCGCCAGGCCCGGTACACGAAGCGGAGGGGAGAAACGCTGCGGTAGCGAACATCCTTGCCCGTAATCTCCCGGATCATGCCGGCCACCTCCCCGTAGGAATACACCTCGTCGGTCGCCAGCGTCAGTTCGGTCCGTTCGTCCGGTGCCAGGTGCTGAAGGAAGTGAGCCGCCGTCGCCCCGATATCCGCCGCGTCGATCCAGTTGAAGGTGGCCCGGCCGGCCGGGAGCTCGATCCGCCCCGACCGGGTCTGTTCCGCCAGGGTGGTCGTCAGGTTTTGCATGAAATAGGTGGGTCGCAGCAGCGCGTAGTCAAGGCCGCTATCCCGGATGGCCCCCTCGATACCGTGGTGGGGTACGAAGCGATTCCCTTCCGCCCCGTAGACGGAAAGGAAGACCACCCCCCCAACCCCCTCGCGTACCATCGCCTCCAGTAGCGGACCGAAAATTTCGTCGACACCGGTCAGGGCCGGGGGCCGCATCAGGAAAACGTAATCGATGCCCCGCAGGGCGGGCGAGTAGGTGGCCCGACGGGTAAAGTCGAGGTGGCGCTCACCGGGGCCGCCCGCCAGTTCGTGAGTAGCCCGAATGACCTCGATGGCCCGCCCCCCCGCCTTAGCCTTCACCAAGCTTCCCCAAACCTCCCCACCTACGTTCCCGCTGGCCCCGGTAATCAGAATACGTCGCCCCTGTTCCATCAGTCCAGCACCTGTAGTTTAGCAAACTTCAGCATGATGCGTTTTTCGGGCGAAGGCAGTTCGCTGAAGTGGATGGTCGCGATACGATTATCCGCCCCGCCGTCGACGTGGACCACCTTGCCCTCCCCGAATTTCAGGTGCAGTACCTGCCGACCGACCTGCACTTCGGCAACCGGGCTGGCCTCGAAGGTGGCCGGATCGACCTTTGGCGCCGCGAATCTGGCCGTTCCCCGTCGTGCGCGGGGGGCGATGCCCGTCACCCGCGCCCGGTGTTCCCGTTGCCGCGCCACCTTATCGAATTCGAACTGGCTGCTCCGGCGGCCGCCACCCGTGGTGTTCTCTACCGCGTCGGCCGGCACTTCGGCCAGGAAGCGGCTGGGTTCGTTCATCACCATTTTGCCGTAGCGGTAGCGGGTGTTGGCGTAGCTGAGCGTCAGGTACAACTCGGCCCGGGTGATGGCTACGTAGAAGAGCCGGCGTTCCTCGTCCAGCCCCTCCATACTGTCCATGCTCATCCAACTGGGGAAGAGCTTTTCTTCCAACCCAACGACGAAGACGGATTTATACTCCAGGCCCTTGGCGGCGTGGACTGACATGAGGGTGACCACGTCGGTACTGTTGCTATCCCCCTCGTCGGCATCCGTCAGTAGGGCGATATTTTGCAGGTAGGTAGCCAGACTTTTGTCGGGCAGGGTATCGGTATCGATGACGGTATCCTCCTCGACGAAGGATTTAATGCCGTCGAGCAGGGCCTCGTGGTTTTCCAGCCGGTTCATGCCCTCGATACTCTTGTCGTTGCGCAGCATGTCGGTGAGCCCGCTGCCCTTGGCGATCTGGTCGGCGACTTCGTAGGCATTGGCCGTATCGACCTTAGCCCGCGCCTGTTCGATGACGTGGATGTAGCCGTCGGCGGCGTGGCGGGTCCGTTTGGGCAGGGCGGTGTGTTTGAGGGCCTCGAAGAGGGTCATGCTCTCCTGGCGGGCCAGGGTGGCGACTTTGGCTACACTGGTAGCTCCGATGCCGCGCTTGGGGTGGTTGATGCTGCGGCGGAAGGCTTCCTCATCGTTCGGGTTGACGACCATGCGCAGGTAGGCGATCAGGTCTTTGACCTCCTTGCGCTGGTAAAAGCTCTGCCCACCGTAGACCCGGTAGAGAATATTGAAGCGGCGCAAGTATTCTTCGAAAATGCGCGACTGGGAGTTTGTCCGGTACAGTATCGCAATGTCGCTATTCTGTAGGTGAAAGCGATTCTTCTGTTCGAGTATCGTATCGGCTACGCGGCGGCCCTCCTCGTTGTCGTCGACGGCCTTGATGATGCGGATCTTATCCCCCACCCCCTTATCGCTCCAGATCTTTTTCTGGATTTGCCGTTTGTTGTAGCTGATGACGGCATTGGCGGTATTGACGATATTTTCGGTGCTGCGGTAATTCTGTTCCAACTTGAAGGTCTGGATACCGTACTGCCCGAAATCATTCTCGAAATCGAGTATGTTCTGGATCGTAGCTCCCCGGAAGGCGTATATGGACTGGGCATCATCCCCCACCACACAGATATTGCGCGGGCTATTTGGGTACTGTACCAGTTTTTTTACGATGGCGTACTGTAGGGTATTGGTATCCTGAAACTCATCGACCAGTACGTACTTGAATTTCTCGCGATACTTCTGGGCTACTTCGGGGTGATTTTGCAGCAATTCGAACAGCCGGAATAACAGGTCGTCGAAATCCATCGCTCCGGCCTGTTTGCAGCGGGCTACGTAGGCCGAGTAAATGCGGTGCACCAGCGGCATATTGGCCATTTTATCCTCGGCCAGCAGGGTTTCGTTGGCGGCATATAGTTTGGGGGTGATCAGGCTACTCTTCGCCGAGCTGATGCGGTTCTTGATCGCGTTTGCCCCGTAAACCTGTTTATCCAGGTTCATTTCCTTTACGATGGAGCCGATCAGGCTCTTCGTATCGTCGGTATCGTAGATCGTGAAGTTGCCCGGATAGCCGATGTGCTTGGCCTCCACCCGCAGGATGCGCGCGAACAGACTGTGGAAGGTGCCCGCCCAGATGTAACTGGCCCGCTTACCGACCACGGTTTCGATCCGGGCCTTCATTTCCCGGGCGGCCTTGTTCGTAAAGGTCAGTGCCAGTACTTCCCAGGGGGCCGTTCCCCGCTCGATGAGGTGGGCGATGCGGTAGGTGAGGACCCGCGTTTTTCCCGATCCGGGGCCGGCCACCACCAGCACGGGCCCTTCGGTGGTGGTTACGGCCTGCCGCTGTACGTCGTTGAGGGAGTCGAGGTAGGAGGGGGCGGTGTTGGTGTCGGCCATGGAGGTGCGGTTTGCAGGTTGCGCGGGTGGGGGCAAGATAAGCAACAAATTGTTTGGGCGGCGGGGCGCGGGTGCGGTGAAGGCCGTATATTGAGCTAGAAAACGCTAATCAGCTATGCAAGCCGTTAAAATTAAACTACCTATCGATCAGTATCTGTCCGTCGAGCGGCAGGGGCAAGTAAAAATGGAGTACCACCAGGGTGACCTCTACGCCATGGCCGGGGGTACGCTCAATCATACTACGCTGTGTACTT
>CAZQNE010000033.1:39455-45152 GCA_964594535.1 uncultured Lewinella sp. | reverse complement strand
GGGCGGCTGCTACGCCAAGGTGATCGACCTGAGCGAATCGAAGGAACCGCAGATCTACCGGGCCATCAAATTCGGCGCCCTGCTGGAAAACATCGGCCTCAAGGAGGACGGCCACACCCCCGACTACGAGGACGATAGCATCACCCAGAATACCCGCGTGAGTTATCCGATCTACCACATCGATAACATCATGTACAACAGCCGCGGTGACCTGCCGCGCAACATCTTCTTCCTGACCTGCGATGCCTTCGGCGTACTGCCCCCGATCAGCAAGCTCACCCCCGAGCAGGCGATGTACCACTTCATCAGCGGCTACACGGCCAAGATCGCCGGTACCGAAGCCGGCATCACCGAACCCCAGGCTACCTTCTCGGCCTGCTTCGGCGCCCCCTTCATCCCCCTTCACCCCACGAAGTACGCCGATATGCTCGGCCAGAAACTGCGGGATGCCGAGGAGGAAGGACAGCCCATCAACGTCTGGCTCGTGAACACCGGCTGGACCGGCGGCGGCTACGGAGAGGGCTCGCGCATCGAACTGGCCTTCACCCGGGCCATGATCAAGGCCGCCCTGACCGGTGCCCTGGACGGAGTAGACTACGCTACCGACCCCATCTTCGGGCTGGCGCGGCCCACGAGCTGCCCGGACGTGCCCAACGCCATGCTGAACCCGCGGGATACCTGGCGCAACGAGGCCGAATACGACAGGGCGGCGGAGAAGTTGGCCGGGCTATTCCACCAAAACTTTCAACCCTTCGCGAAGGAGGCCAATGCGGCTATCGTGGAGGCTGGGCCTGAGTGATGAATTGAATGACCCACGGAGTCGGCCTCTGGCCGCGCACGAAGGTATTCACAGTGTATCGCGGAGAATTTACTCCCCTCTCCCTTGCTCTATGCAGGGAGGGAGCCCAGATATGTAGGAGGGGTTGGGGGTAAGGGTTAGGGTACCGAATAAGCCGGCGGAATGTGATCCACTTCCCTCAGTTTTTCACGGATAGCAGCGGGTACTTCCCGTTTCCAGCGCCGGTGGGTCCACAGCCAGACCGTGGGGTCGCGTTCGATTTCCCGCTCTAACTGGCGCACGAAGGCTTCGGTGATGAAGCCGGGTTTCGTTTGCCGGGGGGTATCGGTAATGGGCAGAAGCTTACCCTCGAAGCATCCGCGTCCGACCCTGCGCAGCGTCATGTAGTATACCGGCAGGTCGTAGCGCAGCGCGTAGCGTTCCGGGCCGGCGAGAAAGGCGGTGGGCTGACCGAGGAAGCTGGTCCAGTGCAGGAGTTCGTGGCGGGCATTGCTGGGAGATTGGTCGGCGATGAAGAAGTCCACCGACCGGGTATCCCCCTCCCGCTCGTAGTACTCGGTCACCGCGCGGCGACTCACGAGGAAGGTGCCGGTGCGGGAGCGGTTCCGGGTAAAGAGACGGTTCAGTACTTCATTCTTCAGGGGGGAGTAGATACCCATCACCCGGAAGCCGGGAAACTGACTCGGGAAGGAGAGCGCCGCCATTTCCCAGTTCCCGTAGTGGGCCCCCACGGCGATAAAGGACCTACCCGATTCCCGGAGGTGGTCGACGATCTCCGGGTTCACCACGCTGCACCGGCGCACCGCCGCCCCCTCTCCCAGGGAAAACTGCTTGATGCTATCGGCGATGGTGTCGAAGAAGAAGGAAAAGAACCGGCGGGCCGTAGTCCGTATCTCGCTTTCGGTGTAGGTGGGGAAAGAACGGCGCATATTGTCCAGGACTACCTGCTTACGGTAGCCGATCAGCCGCCAGTTGATCCAACTCAGGGCGCTACCCAGGCCGTACAGTACCCGCTGGGGCAGGTAGCTCAGGGGTAGCAGTACGGTGTAGTATAACAGATAGGCCATGGTAGGTACACTAAGTCGGCTCCGTGGGAGTAGCATCGTACTCGGCCGGTAAGTAGGGGCGATCGGCCAGGGCGGCGACCACTTCCGGGGGCGGTGCGCGCTTCCAGCGGCGGTGCGTCCAGAGGTAGGGCGTCGGGTCGCGGCGAATTTCCCGTTCCAGGTGCTCGACGAAGCACTGGGTAATGTAGCCCCGGGGCTCCCGGCGCGGATGCTCGGTGACCAGGTAGAGCCTGCTGCTGTAGTAGCCCCGGGCGTTGCGACGCAGATTGATGTAGTAGACCGGCCGGTCGTAGCGTACGGCAAAGCGCTCGGGGCCGGCTACGAAGGCCGTGATCCGCCCGAGAAAGGTCGTCCAGTGCAGTTTTTCCCAGCGATCGTTGCTGGGCGACTGGTCGGCTACGAAAATGTCCACCGTGGGCCGTTCGCGGCGGCGTTCGAAGTAGGCGTAGATCGTGCGGCGGGACTGCATGTGCACCCCGGTACGCTGGCGGTTGTGGCGGGTCAGGCGGTTCATCACCTCGTTGTTGAGGGGGGAGTAGACGGCCATCACGCCGGCGGGAGCGAACTGACTGGGAAAACTGAGCCCGCCGATCTCCCAGTTGCCGTAGTGGGCCCCGTAGAGGATGCAACTGCGGCCGGCCTGAATGTGGGGGCGAACCAGTTCAGGATTGATGACGGGCAGTCGACGAATCGCCTCGGCCTCGCCCATACTGAAGTCCTTCACCGACTCGACGATGGTATCGAAGAAGTAGCGGTAGAACCGCTCCGCCCCGTGGCGAATCCGCTCCTCGTCCCATTCCGGAAAGCTACTCCGCAGGTTCGCGAAAACCACCGCCCGACGGTAGCCCAGCCAGCGGTATCCGATCAGGTACAACCCATCCGAGAGCGCGTAGAGCCACGGTAGCGGCAGATAGCTGAGGGGCAGGAGGACCAGGTAGTAGAGGAGGTACGCCACGCCGGGGGGGGCTAGAACTCGCCCTGCAGGTTTTCGAGTCGCCGTTTGACTTCCGTGAGCCGGTCGATGATTTCCTGCTTGCCGGCCCGGGGTTGCTGGCGGTTGCCGATCTCGCGGCGGGCACCCTCCAGGGTGAAGCCCCGTTCGCGTACCAGGTGGTAGACCTCCCGGAGCTGGCGGATGTTTTCCTTGGTGAAACGGCGGTCGCCGCGGCTGTTCTTGTTCGGCTTGATGTGGGCGAACTCGTTTTCCCAGAAGCGGATCAGGGAGGTGTTCACGTCCAGTTGCTTGGCTACTTCCCCGATGGAGTAGTAGCGTTTGAGGTCGTCATCCGATTTTTCGCGGGCCATAGTTGTCGCTAAAGTGGTAATGGGTATGCGGCAAAATACACCGCACCGGCCAATCCCCCCGCCGGGGCTATCTTGCGCGCGGCCCCAGGAACCGCGGGCGGAATACGGAGCACACCTACAGAATGAAGGGACTTTGGCGCAGACTGACTACGGCCGTGATCTTCGTGATCATCATGATCGCGGGGATGTATACCGGGCCCCACACCTTCAATCTGCTCTTCCTGGTCATCACGGGCGGTTGCCTGTACGAATTCCTGACGATGGTGCTGGATCGCAACTCCCGCCGCGACCGGGTCCGTAAGGCGCTGGGGGTTGCCGTGGGCCTGATTCCCTTCTTTCTGATCAGTCTGCTATCGCTGGGCTACGTCCGTAACCCGGAGACCTTCATTCAGGTGGCGAGTTTGCTCTTCGCGCCCTTTATTTTCATGGTATTCATTTACGAGCTGTACAGTAACAGTACCCAGCCCTTCGAAAACATCGCCTACATCGTTCTGGGACTATTCTATATCGGTATCCCCTTCGCGCTGGTGGACTTCATCGCCTTCGACGGGAAGACCTTCTACTACCGGATCGTATTCGGCCTGCTGCTGCTAACCTGGGTCAACGATACCGGGGCCTATCTGGTGGGGAGCCAGTTCGGTAAGACGCCGCTGTTCCCGCGCATCTCCCCCAACAAAACCTGGGAGGGCAGTATCGGTGGGGCGGTGACCTGCGTCTTATTTGGCTACTTCCTGCACCTGGTGTTCGATGAGATCGGGCTGATCGAATGGCTGGTGCTGGCCGCCATCGTCGGAGTGTTCGGCGGGTTGGGCGACCTGGTGGAGAGCATGCTCAAGCGGAGCGTCGGCGTCAAGGATAGCGGTAATTTGCTGCCGGGGCACGGGGGATTGCTCGACCGGTTCGACGCCTTCATTTTCGTCATTCCGTTTGCGGCGGCGTATATCCTTTATTTAAGGTGATCGGAAGTTTAAGGGGAAAGGGGTCAGGGAGTAAAGGGGGTAGGTAACGGCCACTTAGCGCCTTTGCCCCGTGACCCCTTGCAACCTTCTACTGAGCAGGATGAAGAGTACCCCACAGAGCAACCAGGCCGGCAGGGTGACGAAGCTCAGGAAGACCCCGAAGTAAACGGAGATAAAGTAGAATAGCGCGAAACTCACGGCCCAGGCCCAGAAGACGGCGGGATTGAAGGACATCCCCTTACGTTCGGCGTAGTTCGGGACGATACCGGCCCGCCCGGCGAAGAAGTGTTCGAAGACGATGACGGCACCGAAGGGGGCCAGGGTAAAGCCGTAGAGCGCCACGAAACCGAGCAACTTCATGGCGAAGGCGGGGAAAAGACCCGCTACCGTGGCCAGCCCACCCGCGATCAGCACGCCCGCCGTAGCCCGCCTGCCCGACAGCAGCGACTGAAAGGCCAGTCCGGCGCGGTAAATGGTGGGGTTAGCGGTCGTCCAGCCGGCCAGCACCACGGCCAGAATTCCGAACCAGCCAATCGCATTGAAGGCCAGGGGGCCGGGGGCTACCTCCGGGGCACTTCCCCCCGCCAGTACGGCCTGTGCTTCCGGAGACTGCAGGTAAACCGCATAGAGCAGGGCGGCGGCAATCCAGGCCATATAGTGGCCGATGTACATGCCGGCGGCGGTGGTCCAGCCGGCGCTCGGCCTGCGGGCGAAGCGGAATACGCTAAGGTCCGACATCCCGATGTGCATAGCCGCGTTGGCAAACCACGACCAGATCACGACGTGCCAGAAAGTGTACTTGACCTGGTCGCCGATGGGGGGCGAACCTTCCCCCCAGATGTCCCAGAACTCGGAGAAGCTGCCTACCCCGAGCTGGCCGAGGGCCACGATACCGCAGGCCAGAAAGGCGAGGACGATCACCGGCGACATCCAGTTCGCCGCCTTACTGACGGCCGCGTACCCCCGCGCCGCCACCAGGGTAATGACCGCTCCGATCAGCAGTACGACCGTGGCGTAGGTCAGGCTATTGGGCAGGGTGTCGTCCAGCTGGGGCATCTCCATATCCAGGGGAACCCCCACCGCGGTGGCCGACACCGTAATCATCGACCCCGCCAGGAAGCAAAACAGGACACCATTGGCGACATTATAGAACTTGACCAGCCCCTTGCCGCAGATCTTTTCGAGTTGGTAGTAGAGCGTTAGCCGGTGCCGCACCGCAATCTCGGCCGTCAGAAAGCGCCAACTCAGTACGGCCAGTAAGTTGCCCACCAGCAGGCCCACGATCAGGTCGAAGGCGCTTACCCCCGTCGTCAGGAACAGCGGCCCGATCACGAATTCGGTGCCCGCGGCGTGCTCGCCGGCGTACATGCCGAGGAAGCTGCCCCAGCCTCTGCGGGCGGCGGGGGGGACCGGGGTGCGCTCGTATTCGCCTCCGGCGGCCGACTGTATGGTTTCTTCTTCGGGTATGTGTTGGAGCATGGGGGTGAGTTACTCGTCAGACGGGCCGGCCCTAGCGGCCGGAACCCGACTGACGAGATTACGGGCCGGCCCTAGCGGCCGGAACCCG
>CAZQNE010000033.1:0-39355 GCA_964594535.1 uncultured Lewinella sp. | reverse complement strand
TTACGGGTCGGCCTCGGTCCGTAAGATAAAGGGCTGGTGTTTGCGTAGGCCGTAGTTTTTCTTGAGGAACTTGGAGTCGAGGGTCCTGTCGCTGATGCAGATGGCCGCCCCCAGGGCGGTACCCAGGCTGGCGTCGGTGGTGCGCAACTTCAGGTCGCGGAAGTGATGGTGGAGTAGCTTCAGGTAAACCTCGTTCGCGCTGAAGCCCCCGTCTACGAAAATTTTGCGGATGGGCGTATCACCCACGGCCGTCCGGAAGCTATCCACCTGCACGCGCACCAGTTCGACCATGAGCTGGTGGTAAGCGTAGTCGTACCCCCCTTCCGGAATAAGGGTAGTCGGCGGGTTATCGGGCCGGTCAATGTGCGTGAACCGAAAACGGGGCCGGTACTTTTCGACGACCATTTGGTAGCACCCGAAGTCGAAGCGAATCTGGCGGTGGTGCTCCTCCCCCACCCCGAAGTGGCGGGCCAGGGCGGCGGTCTGGGCCTTGTATTCCTCGCCCAGGTGGAGGCGGGCGGCCCGGACCGGCTTGCCATCGATGCGCATGTAGTTCAGGCAATGTTGCTCAAGGTCGGCGGAGCGCAGGTGCCCACGGCCGAAGGGATTCAAACTGATGCTCCAGGTGCCCGTGCTGATGAGGGCGAAGGGTTTGCGCTGGCTGCGGACGTAGGGCAGGAGGGCGGCGGAGCTGTCGTGGATTCCGACCCCGATCTTCACCCGCCGCCCGTTGTAGTTCATGTTGATGCTGGTCTCGGTGCTCACGATGCTCGGTAGCAGGCGCTGCATTCCCTCCGCGTATATCCACTCGTGGTAGTCCCCCGTCCGGTAATCCCACATCCCGGTGTGGCAACCGATGCTGGTGTATTCGCTGATGGGCAGACCGGTGAAGACGTAGCTGACGAATTGGGGCAGGTGCAGGGAGTGGGCGATTCGCGCGAAGGTTTCCGGGCGCCGGTACTTCAGCCAGTAGAGCTGCATTCCGGCGTTGAGCATCCCCGAGCGGGGCGAGCCGGTGCGCCGGGCGAACTGCTCCTCCGGACCGTACCTGCGGTAAAACCCATCCTCCAGCTCCCGGTCGATGGGTTTGGTGTAGTTATACAGGGGCGCGCAGATGTTGCCGTCCGCATCGAGGTGAACCAGGCTGGCTCCGTAGGTAGAAAAGTTGATGGCGCGAATATCATATTCCCGGGCCTGCAGGATGCGGTCGAATACTTCCCGCAACCACCGCTGGATGGCGGGCAGGTCTTCGGTCGGATAGCCGTCCTCATCCACCACCTCGGCAAAGGTGGTGTACTCCCGGTGCACCTCGCGGAAATCTTCGTCGAAGAGGAAAAACTTCTTGTTCGTCCGCCCGATATCGAAGATAGCCGTGACCCGCTGCCTGCCCATGCTACAAACCGGTAGCTACGGTGTGTCTTCCCCGCTGGCGCACCAACTCGTCGCGTATGCCCAGTTTTCGGTAGGTACGCAGGGGGTGCAGAGCTCCGCCCCGGTTGAGGCGAGCCCGGGCTACTAACGGTCGGACGTCGGTGCGGTAGGCCTCCTGCAGGATTTCCTGGCAGCGCGCCACGTCGTGTTCCCGTTGGGCGGCGGAAAGGGCGTCCTGATCGACTAACAGGGCCTGGGCGTATGCTATCTGGATGGCTTCCAGAGACTGCAACAGGTCTTCCAGCGGGTCCTTGATGTTGTGGCTGGCGTCGATCATCCAGGCCAGATCGGGATTTTGCGGGTTATTGCGCATTCCGTACACCAACTCATTGAAGATCAGGAAGAGGGCGTAGGGCTTGATACTGCCCACCGTGAGGTCGTCATCACCGTACTTGCTGTCGTTGAAGTGGAAGCCTCCTAATTTGCCCTTCAGCATCAGGGTGGAGACGATCTGCTCGATATTACTATTCGGTAAGTGGTGGCCGAGATCGACCAGGGTGAAGGCACGATCCCCGCAGGCGTTGGCGAGTAGGAAGGAGGTGCCCCAGTCCTGAATGACGGTACTATAAAAGTTGGGTTCGTAGGGCTTGTACTCGATGAACATCCGCCAGTCGGCGGGCATGCCGGCGTAAATCTCTTTCAGGCTCTCCTCGGCGTGAATCAGGCTCCGCTGGAAATTGCGCTGCCCGGGAAAGTTCGTCCCGTCGGCCAGCCACACCGTCAGGCTCTTCGAGCCCAGCTTTTCCCCGATTTCGATTACCTCAAGATTGTGCGCGATGGCCTGGTTCCGGGCCCCGGCATCGGTGGCACTGAGCGAGCCGTGGCGGTAGCTGTGCTCCGCCCCGGGCTGGTCCTGGAAGGTGTTCGAGTTCATGGCATCGAAGGTCAGTCCGTTCACCCCGGCCAGTTCGCGTACGGCCGCATAGTCGGTCGGCGTATCCCAGGGGATGTGCAGGGAGATGGCCCCGGCCGTCTGGCTCAGGGCGTGCAGCACCCCTACGTCGGCGATCTTATCCTCCAGGCTGGCCGGTTCTCCGTGGAAAGAGAAGCGGCCGAAGCGGGTGCCGCCCGCCCCCAGGGCCCAGCTGGGTATGGCTACCTGGAAGTCGGATAGCGATCGGACTACGGCATCTGCGTCCGTACCGGTGGCGGCGAGGCGTTCGGCGAGGTGGTTGTAGTCGGCGTCGTGGCGGGCCAGGTGGGGGCGGTTGGCGGACTGGAGGTGGTCGGTGGTGAGGTGCATTTGATGCGGGTAGCTCCGGACTTCGTCCGAAGTCGATGAGGGGAAACCGCTGCGCGGTATGCGGGGGGCGGTGGGTTAGCGGACGAAGGCGGTGGGCATTCCGCCGTCTACGTTGATGATGTTCCCGGTGGATTTGGGGAGGACGGCGGCGAAGGCGAACACACCCTCGGCGATATCCTCGGGGCGGATGATCTGTTTGAGCAGGTTGCGCTGGGCGTAGTGGTTCGGCAGTTCCTCCACCGTGATGCCGTAGGCTCTAGCGCGGCCCTCAGCCCAGTCACCCTCCCAGATCTTGGAGCCGATGATGACACCGTCGGGGTTGATGGTATTCACGCGGATGTTATCCTTGCCCAGTTCGGCGGCCAGCAAGCGGGCCATGTGCTGCTGGGCGGCCTTGGCGGTACCGTAGGCTACGTTATTCGGGCCGGAAACCAGGCCGTTCTTACTCGCGATGGGGATGATGTCGCCCCCGAGCCCCTGACCCCGCATGACGGAGACGGCCGCCTGGGCGAGTTCGAACTGTCCCTTGACCAGCACGTTTTGCAGGATGTCCCAGTCCTTCGCGGTATGCTCCTCCAGGGGTTTGGAGATGGCCAGCCCGGCGCTGTGCACGACGATGTCTACGCCGCCGAAGTCCAGGCAAGCCTGATCGAATGCGGCATCCATGGTCGATCGATCGGTGACGTCGGCTACGGCGTAGGTGGCCGTGTCCTTGGGGTAGGTCGCGTGGGCTTCCTTCAGCCGTTCTTCGCTGATGTCGGTCAGTACCACGACGGCCCCCTCGGCGGTCAGTTTATCGGCGATGGCCTTACCGATCCCGCCGCCGGCCCCGGTCACCAGGGCCACCTTGCGGCTCAGGGGCTTTTCCCGGGGTTGCCGCTGGAGCTTGGCTTCCTCCAGTAGCCAGTATTCGATGTCGAAGGCCTCCTGTCGCGGCAAACTGGTGTAGGCGGTGATGGCCTCAGCCCCCCGCATGACGTTGATGGCGTTGGTATAGAACTCGCTGGCTACCCGGGCGGTCTGCTTGTTCTTGGCGAAGGTGAACACGCCCACGCCGGGGTAGATGATCACGACCGGGTTGGGGTCGCGCATGGCCGGGCTGTCCGGCCGCTTGTGCTTCTGGTAGTACTCCGCGTAGCCGGCCCGGTAATCGGCGAAGGCGGGACGGAGCAGATCGAGTACCGCTTCCGGATCGCTCATATCCTGCTGGGGCTGCAGATCCAGTACCAGGGGCTGAATTTTGGTGCGCAGGAAGTGGTCGGGGCAGGAGGTACCCATCGGGGCCAGTCGCTCCAGATCGTAGCTGTTGATGAAGCCCAGCACGGTATCGCTATCCGTGAAGTGGCCGATCATCCGGTTTTCGCTACTGGTGAGTCCGCGCAGCAGAGGCATGAGCTTGGCGGCCTTCTTCCTGCGTTCTACGGGCGCGAGGGCCTTGATCTTTTCGCCGCCGAACACACTACCCCGTTCCGTTACTTTCTTTTCGATGTACTCCGAGGCCATTTCGATGACCTCCAGGCTATTCATGTAGCATTCGTAGCTGGTCTCCCCCCAGGTAAACAGGCCGTGGCTACCGAGAATGATGCCCCGGATGTTCGGGTTTTCGGCCAGGGTGCGTTCGAGTTGGAGGCCCAGGTCGAAGCCGGGCCGCTGCCAGGGCACCCAGCCCATGGTGTCCCCCCAGATTTCACGGGTGATCTCCTCACTGTTCTCGGCGGCCGCCACGGCGATGACGGCGTCGGGGTGGAGGTGGTCGATGTGCTTGAAGGGCAGCAGCCCGTGGAGGGGGGTATCAATGGAGGGGGCCTTGCTGTCCAGGTCATAGATCGCGTGGTTGAACAGGCCCACCATACGGTCCTCGTCCTCCAGTCCGCCGTACACCTGCTTCAGGTTGCGCAGCCGGCCGGTGTAGAGGCCCGCGATACCGGAACGGGTGAGGGTACCGATGTCGCCGCCCGAGCCCTTGACCCACATTACTTCCACTTCCTGGTTGGTGAGGGGGTCGCGCTCGATGGTCTTACAGCTGGTATTCCCGCCCCCGTAGTTGGTAATGCGCAGATCGGCGCCGAGGATGTTGGAGCGGTACAGGAAGAGGGCCACCTGGTCGTCACCGAGTCGGGCGGCGGCTTCATCGTCCCAGAGGTAATCTACGTATTTGAATTGGGTGGAGGTATCCGTCATGTTGTTGCTGATTTTGGCTAAGTCCCGACAAAGTAGGGTGGCCCGACCGGAAGCGTATCCTGTACTGTCCCGGATCGTTTCCGGTGTAGGCCACGGTGTGTATTCGTTAGTTGCCGGTGGTTTACCTTGGTCCGGTGGGTACTTACCTTTTCGCCCCTCCCCACCAAATTCGCACCCGCGCGCCGCCGCCCACACCTCGTCTTTGGCAATTCGTTCATGGAACTCACCCAGCACATTCACATTCGGGAAAACAGCCGCGTACCGAAGTACCGCCAGGTAGTGGACGCCATCATCGACACCGTTGCCGCCGGCCACCTGGAGATCGACGATAAGATTCCCTCCATCAACTCATTCAGCGAGACCTTCCAACTGAGCCGCGATACGGTCGAAAAGGCCTACAACATCCTGAAGGAGCGCAACATCATCACCTCGGTGAAGGGGAAGGGTTTTTACATCACCCGCACCCCGCCGGTCGGAAAGATCAACGTGCTCTTCCTGATCAATAAGCTGAGTACCTACAAGATGAGGATCTACAACAGCTTCCTGGCCCGGGTGGGGAGCGGGGCCCACGTCGACCTGCACATCTACCACTGCGACGAATCGCTGTTCCTGAACCTGATCGAAAAGCACGGCCGCGCCTACGACTACTACCTCATCATGCCCCACTTCAAGGACGCCCGCCAGGCCCACGTCAGCTACACGCCGCGGGTGATGGACGCCCTGCGGGGCATCCCGCCGAACCGGCTGCTGATCCTGGATAACAATAAACTAGAACTGGGGAGCAACCACGCCGAGGTGTATCAGGATTTCGAACTCGACATCTACCACGCGCTGAGTAGCGGCCTGGATACAATCAGGAAGTACCGCCGTCTGGTCCTCGTCTTCCCCGAGAACCCCGTCTACCCCTACCCGCGCCGGATTTTGCGGGGCTTCCGGCGGTTCTGCGTGGAGAACGATTTCACGTTCGAGATCACCGGGGAGGTGAAGGAAGACGTACAGCCGGAACCGGGAGAACTCTACATCACGATCGCG
The DNA here is from genome assembly GCA_964594535.1 of uncultured Lewinella sp. Lineage (GTDB taxonomy): Bacteria > Bacteroidota > Bacteroidia > Chitinophagales > Saprospiraceae > Neolewinella. Next base: position 33,468 of record CAZQNE010000033.1, on the reverse strand, counting down.
GAATCCGATCTGGTCAATCTGGTCAAGCGGGCCCGGGACGAACAGCTCCGGCTGGGGCGTGACCTGGGCATTATCTCCTATAACGATACGCCCCTCAAAGATCTGCTGGGCATAACCGTGGTAAGTACCGATTTCGACCGGATGGGAAGCACGGCGGCCGAGCTGATCCTGGAACGGCGGGTGGACCGAATCAAAAACCCCTTCCGCTGGATCGAGCGGGATAGTGTGTAAACCGGGGCGGCGGGAAGGCCGGGCGGCGGGGCGCGGGTGCGGGGGTCGGTCGATAGAAAGACAGTGGAACCGAGCAGCAAACTATTTTACTGCGTCATTTGGACGCACAAAAATATTGTCGTATCTCTGAGGCGGGATCGTACGGTGAATTAGCCGTTCTGCTTCCGCTTGTCAACTGCATTTTACACTTACTCCTTCGATCATGCGTATCCAGACTCACGCGCCACCGACCGGTGGGCTTCCCTCCTACGTATTCCTGATATTCTTTGCCCTTTTAGGAGCATCTCTTTCCGCCAACCCCCCCGGGCTCGTGGCCGTCAGCGGGGTGGTGACCGACGAAGCCAACGAACCCCTCATCGGCGTAACCGTGATGGTAAAGGGCACGGCGACCGGCACCGTGACCGATTTTAACGGTACCTACTCCATCAATACGCCGGGGCCAAACGACACCCTCCAGTTCTCCTACACCGGCTTTGCCCCCGTCAGCGTTGCCGTCAATGGCCGTAGCGAGATCGACGTAATGATGGTGGCCGATGCCGAAACCCTGAGCGAAGTAGTCGTAGTGGGCTACGGTACGGTGAAGAAAAGCGACCTGACGGGCTCGGTATCCAGCGTCAAGGCCGAGGAACTGACCGCCTTCCCGGTGGGTGGTGCCGAACAGGCGCTACAGGGCCGTGCGGCGGGCGTACAGATCACGACGAACAACGGGGCCCCGGGGGCGGGCGCGCGGGTCCGGATCCGGGGCGGCACGTCCATCAACGCCAGTAGCGATCCGATCTTCGTGGTGGACGGCTTCGTGGGGGCCAGTCTGCCACCCCCGGAAGATATTGCCTCGATCGAGGTACTTAAGGATGCCTCGGCGACCGCCATTTACGGTTCCCGCGGCGCGAATGGCGTCGTCATGGTGACGACCAAGCGGGGGCAGGAAGGGCGGACCCGGATCGAGCTCAACGCCAGCCATACGCTCCAGAATGAGATCAACCGCCTGGACCTGCTGGATGCCGACCAATTTGCGGCCTACCAGCGAGAAATCAACCCCGGCTTCGAACAGCGGGGGGCCAGTACCGACTGGCAGGACGAGATCTTCCAGACCGGCAACGTGCAGAACTACCAGGTCGGTATTTCGGGCGGTTCGGCGCAGACGCGCTACTACGTATCGGGCACCTACTTCAACCAGGACGGCATCGTGATGGGCTCGGACTATGAGCGCTTCTCGATCACCAGCAACCTGGACATCACCGCCAGCGACCGGCTCAAGATCGGCGTCAACCTGCTGGCCCGCCGCGACAACCAGAACAGCGTACCGACCGAGTCGAACAACAGCGTCATCAATACGGCCTTTCGCTTCGAGCCGGACGTCGGCATCCGGGACGAGAACGGGATTTACACCATTTCCCGAATCAGCGACCGCTTCGATAACCCGGTAGCGATTGCCACGGAAATCGTGGACCAGGACAACAACGACCGCTTTCAGGGCGGGGTGTACGGCGATCTCGAACTACTGCCGGGGCTGAGCCTGCGTTCTACCTTCAACGCCTCCACGGTCAACCGCCGGTCGGGCAACTACACGCCGCGGACCCTGGTGGCCGGTTTCGGGGTGAACGGGCGTTCGCAGGTCGTCAACCGCCGCAATATGAATCTGCTGACCGAAACCTACCTGACCTACGACCGGGAGGTGGGGGGCGGCGACCTGACGCTGCTGGCCGGCTACTCCTTTCAGCGCGAGATCTTCGAGCAATTCGGCACTTCCAATCAGAACTTCATTACGGATGCCGGAATCTTTTATAATCTCGGCGGAGGCTCCGAACCGGGTATTCCTTTTTCCGGGCGCAGCGAATCCGAAATATCGAGCTACATCGGGCGGGTGAACTACTCCCTGAACGATCGCTACCTGTTCACCTTCACGGGGCGCTACGACGGGACCTCGGTGTTCAGCCCCGGGAATAAGTGGGCCTTCTTCCCCTCCGGCGCGGTGGGCTGGAACATGGCCCGGGAATCATTCATGGAGGGCAGCGATCTGTTCAATACGTTCAAGTGGCGCGCCAGTTACGGGCTGACCGGCAATCGCGCTATCGGCCCCTACAGTACCCTGGCCCGCTTCGGTAACGTTTTCACCATCCAGAACGGGACCATCGTCAACGCGGTAGCCCCGACGGCGGTGGCGAACAACGATCTGAGCTGGGAAACCACGGCCCAGTTGAACGTCGGGGTGGACATTGGTATCCTCGAGGGCCGCGTCAACCTGACGGCCGACTACTACACCATGGAAACCTACGATCTGCTCTTCGCCCTGCCGCTTCCGGAGTACAGTGGGTACCGCACCCTGCTCTCGAATATCGGTCGGGTCCGCAACCGGGGGGTAGAATTTTCCCTCGATACCCGCAACCTGGTCGGGGAATTCCGGTGGAATACCAATTTCAATATCTCCACCAACCGGAACGAGGTACTGGAGCTGCCCGACGGTAACGACATTTTCTACAATTCCGGCCCGGGCCACATCGTTGGCGTCGGCAACACCCAGGTGCTACGGGAAGGGGAGCCGGTGGGTGTCTTCTTCGGCTACCAGTACGAGGGGGTGTACCAGCAGGGGGACGAGATTATCCCCGGGGGTAGCTTCGATACCGAGCCGGGGGGCGAGCGCTACCTGGATGCCGACGGCAACGGGGTGCTCAATGCCGAAGACCGGGTGGTGATCGGCAATCCGCAGCCGGACTTCATTTTCGGGATCACCAACGATTTCATCTACCGCAATTTCGACCTGAGCGTGTTCTTCCAGGGGAGCCAGGGAAATGACCTGTACAGCTATACCCTCCTGGAACTCGATCTGCTGGCCGGACTGAACAACGCCAGTACGGCGGCCCTCGATCGCTGGACGCCGACGAACACCGATACGAACGTACCCGCCGCCCAGAACGGCAGGGCCCGACGGTCGACGAGCCGCTTCGTCTTTGACGGCAGCTACGTGCGACTTAAGAACCTGGCGCTCGGGTATACGCTGCCGACCGATCTGCTGGAGCGGTTCAACCTATCCCGTCTGCGTATCTACGTAAGCGGGCAGAACCTGCTCACCTTCACCGAATACGAGGGGTACGACCCGGAAGTGAATTACCGCGGTGGCGGCAGCTCGGGGGGCAACCAAAACGTCGGACTGGACTACGCTAGTTACCCGAATGTCCGCGGTTTTACCGTGGGGCTGAACGTAGGCTTCTAATTTAACCTTCCCAATCGATCATACCATGAAATTCAGGATACACTTTGGCTGGGCCGTCCTGGCCTGCGCTCTCTTTACCGCTTGTTCCGATCTGGAGGAAGATCCCATCGGCCTCCTGGCCCCCGAATCCTTCTTCGTCACGCCCGCGGACGTAGAGACCGCCGCCCTGGGAATCTACGCCCACATCGCCAACGAGCAGATGTACGGTCGCAAACTGGTGCTTACCCTGCAGCTTCGCGGGGACATGTGCGACATCGGTGACCGCAATACTCCCGGGCGCCGCCAGAACGTCAACGATTTCGACATGGGCCCGGACAATGGCATGGTCTCGGCCTTCTGGCCCCGCACCTACCAGATGATCGGAGCGGCCAATGCCGTAGTGGACGGTGCGGAAAACATCGCGGACGGCGGGGACGAGCTCGCTTCCTACGTCGGCGAGGCCCGCTTCTTACGGGCGTTTGGGTACTACCACCTGGTGCGGCTGTTCGGAGACATCCCCTACATCGACTTTTTTATCACCGACCCCGCTTCCGTGGGCGATATCGGTAAAACTCCGGAGGCCGAGGTATACGCCGCCATCATTGCGGACCTGGAAGCAGCTAAGGCAAGCCTGCCCGACCGGCGGGAAGGGGACATTCGGACCCGCCCCACCCGCGGAACGGCGGCGGCCTATCTGGCATCCGTCCATTTGACGCTTGGGAACTACCAGGAGGCCTACGACGAGGCAAAATTCGTCATCGATAACCGGGAGGCTTTCGGGTATGAACTCATCCCGGACTTTGCCGACCTCTGGAACGCCGAGAACGCGGATGGACTGGCCGAACACGTGTTTGCCGTCGATTTCTTGGGCAACCAAAACGGAGGGGACAACCAGAACACCGACTGGATGGGCCCCATTACGGGTATTCGTTCCGTGTCCACCCCGGTAGCCCCCAACGGCGGTTGGAGCGTGAGCGTCCCCTCCTTCCGGGTCTTCGAAACCTGGGACGACCGCGACTACCGTAAGGAGGTCAGTTTCATCGATTCCGGCTTCGTGGACGGGGTGTATTCGGGATACGAGGCCTTTGCCCCCAACCACGGTTCGCCCCGCCCCCATATCGCCAAGTTTTGGGAGTTCTGCGGACAAAGCCGGGGGGACTGCGGCTTCTCCGACAACAACTACGCCGCGATGCGGTACGCCGAGGTGCTCTTCATCGCCGCCGAGGCCGGACTGGAGGCCGGTGCCTCCGAGTCGGAAGTACTGGGCTACCTGAATGAAATTCGCGCGCGGGCCCGCTTCGGTTCTGACTTTCCGGCCGATGTGGAACCCGGCTTAGCGAACGACGAACTCATCGATCTCATCCTCGACGATCGTCGCCTGGAACTGGCCTTCGAGTTCAAGCGGTGGTACGACATCAAGCGCCGCGACTTGGGGCCCGAGGCCTTCCTGAGCGACGATAGCCTGGAGCCTCACCCGAATTTCGATCCCAGCCGGGACTACCTGATGCCCCTGCCCCAGGACGAACTGGACCGGAACCCGAATCTCGGCCCGCAGAATCCGGGCTATTAGTGCCTGGGGGCGGGAGTCCCGGAAACCCAAAATTACCGATCAAAAAGAACCGAAGGCCGTGGTGCCTTCGGTTCTTTTTTTCTACGCGGGTCATGCTATGTTGACTACCATCGAAATCGATAAATAAGTGTTAAATGCATAGTCAATAGTAAAACTATTGTTATTGTTACCATGTATATTATTGGAAATTCATTCCATGCGCTACGGCAGCTACATCGCTGGTCTTTTGTTTGCCGTAACCAATCTTTCGGCCCAGACCCTGACACCGGCCGGTAGTGAGCCCCGGCTACACGTAATGGATCGGGACCTTCCCGTCCCCCAGTTGCAACGGGCCGAGCAGATGCTCAGGTGGGGGCAGTCTGAAGAGGCACTGCTTGCCTACGATGCCATCCTGGCCCAGCGCCCCGGGTGGATTCCCGCCCTCGTGGCCCGTGCCGCTACGTATGGCCGACTGGGGCAGCGGCAGCTAGCCGAGCGTGACCTGACGGCGGCACGCCGGCTATCCCCCTTGGCCGCTGACTTTTATATCGCCGGTACGAATTATTCGCTATTGCCCTTCATTGCGCTCTATCCCCGGGAGTGGCTCGATACCCGGTTCGGCACCCGGGAAGCGCCCGGCCTACGGTCAACTGAGGACCAACGTAGTCTGCTCGCTACGCTGGACGGAGTGGAGGACCCCGAGCTACAGTTGATCCGAAATAAGGTTATCCAGTCACCGAATCAACTCCGGGCTTCGGTGACCGCGGCCCTGGGTCGGCGCACCGATAAATGGGCGGACTTCATGCTCGGTAACCTGGCGCTGCTCAGTCAGGACCTACTAGGCGCCCGCCGCTACTACAACGATGCCCAGAGTAGCGGCGCCACCTGGCCGGAACTATACTATAACCGGGGGATCACCCACATCTTACTCTACGACTACGTACGGGGCTGTGCCGACCTGGCCCTCAGCTACCAGATGGGTCATCCTCCGGCCCTGAATCTACACACCAGTCTATGCACCTACTGACACTCCTCTTTTCACCACCCTAAACCGCTTGATTATGCGTACTCCGATCATTTCCCTGCTCGCCGTGGCGAGTTTCGGTTTCCTCCTTACTAGTTGCGCCGTCGTCCGGGAGGGCGAAGTCGGCGTGAAGCGAACCCTGGGCAAGTACCGGGAGGTACCCCTCGATCAGGGCGTATTCGCCTACAATCCGTTCACCACGGCCATCGTAAAGGTGAGTACGCGAACGGAAAACATGGAGGTCGAGCTTAATCTACCGACTAAGGAAGGCCTGAACATTCGCGCCGAAATATCCATCCTCTACCATTTGGACGGTCAGTACGCACCGGACGTGCTTCGCAAGCTCGGCCCCGACTACGAACGGAGCGTCATCCTCCCCGTCTTTCGTTCGGCGGTGGCCGACGTGTCGGCGCGCTACTTCGCCAAGGATATGCATACCGGGGAGCGGGCCGTCATCGAAGAGGCGATCAAGCAGCAGATGGAAGCCAATCTAGAGGATCGCGGCATCACCATTGAAACCGTGCTGGTGAAGTCCATCGAACTGCCCACCAACCTGGCCCGTGCGATCGAGGAAAAACTGGAGGCCGAGCAGCAGTCCTTCCGCATGGAGTTCATCCTGACCCAAACCAAGCAGGAGGCCGAGCAAAAGCGGATCGAAGCCGAGGGTACCCGTGACGCCCAGCTCATTATTGCCGAGGGGCTGACGCCGGAAATTCTACGGTTCAAATCCATCGAAGCCTTCCTGGAACTGGCCCGCTCGCCCAACGCTAAGGTGATCGTATCGGACGGTGACCTACCGATCATGATGAACGAATCCACCGGCTCCGTAGGCAAGAAATAAGCTTCGTAGGGTCTGCCAACACTGCACCTGCGTCCCCGCCCGCCGGCACGACGCAGGTGCATTGTTTGGTGTACTACTCGACATTTGGCATTACGGATCCACCCCGCTGGGCCCCCCCCGACTCCCACTGGGGGAGGAAACGAGGTGACCGCTCATGCTCAACCTCCGTTGGCTATGCTGCCGCCTTCGGTGGCGGGTATTTAAATAAGCGGCGTTGGAAAGGGCCAGAAGCGGATCAGTCTAGCTACTCTTCTACGATTTCGAGTAACTCAATATCAAATATTAGATCCGAATTTGGGCAAATGACGATCTGTCCGATTTGATTACGGCGAGTCTGAGTTCCATACGCCAGTTCAGACGGGATGACTAACCTGATTTGCCCCCCTTCTCCGATCAGTGGCACCCCCAGCTGCCAACCCGGTATGACGTTCTGCAGTCGAAAACCTGCGGGATCTTCCGGTGTACGTCCGTCGAAGATACGGCCATTGGTTACCGCGCCCACATACGCTACCCGAAGGCTGTCGGTGAGTGTTGGCACGGTGTCCGAACCTGTTTCTACTATCGAATAAAGCAGTCCGGTATCATCCAATTCGGTATAGTCGAGCGAATCGGCTGCTGCAAATTCCGCCGCTGACACTAATCCGTCTTCACAGACGACGGGCTGCAGATCGTCATCCTCACCTCCGAGGCAGCCGTACAGGAGGAGTACACAGCAGGAAAGTATCCAGGGGAAGCGGGTAAGCATGGGCAGTTTCTTTGGGGGCCGCAAAGCTACGTCGCCATATACTCCCAGGCCGTCTGGTAGCTGCCATGCCGTTCGATATACTCCAGGAATGCCCTAAAGAATGGGTCCCCGCCGATGGTGGCGCTATCGCCAACGACTACCAGCTGCACCTTAGCCCGCGTAAGGGCTACGTTCATGCGGCGGTAGTCGCTCAGAAAACCGATCTCGCCCCGCTCGTTGGAACGCACCAGACTGAGATAAACCACCTCCCGTTCCCGCCCCTGGAAGCCATCGACGGTGTTGATAGTGAGGTGGAGATCGGCCAGGGCGGGGATCTCGTCCGTACGTTCTTCGGCCCGTACGGCCTGTTCGCGGTAGGGGGTGATGACGGCGACCCGGGGCAGGGGGTATTCCGGGGGAATGCTGCCCTTCAGCAGCAGTAGATGCTCAATGAGGATGTCGATCTCCCCCGTGTTGTAGCGGCTTTTGAACCGGGGGTGGAGGGCTTCGGCGAAGCCCGTCCCGGCCGTATCGATGAAGGTGACGCTTTCGGACAGGGGGACACCCGGCAGCGTACGGTCGGCAACGCCGGGGCCGGCCATCAGCTTTCCGTCGTAGAAGTAACCGTTGCTGAAGCCCATGATGCGCTCGTTCATCCGGTACTGCACGCGGAGCAGGGCACTGTGGCCGTGGCGTTCGAGGCATTTTTCGAGCAGGGTGGTTGCGAATCCCGCCCGCTCGGCTTCCCGACTCTTTACGGTGGGCGGCAGTTGGTAGGGATCGCCGGCCAGCACGACCCGGTTGGCACGCAGAATGGGGATCCAGCTGGCGGGCTCCAGGGCCTGGGCGGCCTCGTCGATGATGCAGGTGTTGAACGCCCGGTCGCCGAGCACCGAGCTGGCCGCGCCGACCAGGGTACAGACGATCACCTGGGCGGAGTCGAGGATGAGCTCCAGTAACTGGTCCTCGAGCTGGCGGGCCCAGCCACTGAGTCTTCCCGCCTCGGCGAAGGTCATCCCCTTATCGCGGCCACCCCGCATCCGCCGGGCTTTCTTGCGGAGGTCGGTGGCCTGTTGGCGGAGCTTTTTGACCTGTTTGGTGTCGGGGTGATCGGCTACCTGCACTTCGAGGGTGTGGCGCATCACGTCCTCTTCCACCCGGCTGATGTTTCCGGTACGCACGACCCGAATGCCGCGCTCGGCCAATCGAAGGGTGACCAGATCGGCGGCGCTATTGCTGGGGGTGCAGAAGAGGATGCTGCGTTCGGTCTTGGTCAGTTCGCCCACCGCGGCTACCAGGGTGGTGGTTTTACCGGTACCGGGAGGGCCGTGGATCAGACTCAGGTGGGTGGAGGCCAGAACGTCGGCTACGGCTTCCCGCTGGCTGTCGTTGAGCTCGGTAAGGTGGGCCGCGCCGGCCGGGTCGGTGGGCCGATCTTCGGGGGGGCGGGCGCCCATGATGACGTCCCGCAGCTCGGCCGGACGGTTGCGTTCTGCGGCAGCGACCCGTTCGATGGCCTTATCCATCTCGATGTAGGTGCGCTCGTCGAACATCAGATCGATACCCACGCCGCCCCGTTGCAGCCACTCGGGATGGTCTTCCCCCCCGAGGATGATCTTCATGCGATCGCGCTTCACGTACTGAATGACGCCGCTACGCTGGGGGGAACGCGCATCGGCCTGAGTAGTAAACAGGTTGATCGAAGTACCCGCCCGAAACTGGTGGGCTTCCTCCCCTTCCCGCACGACGACCACGGAGGGGCGGCCGCCAATGCCGAAATCGCTTCGCTCCACCTGTAGTGGGTACCAGCTGAAGCCCTTCGCGACCCGCTGCACCAGCGGCATGGCCTGTATGACGTCGAGGTGAAGACGGCGTTCTTCCTGCCGCTCCAGGTCGATGAGGTGGCGGAGGTGGGCGAGTTCGGTGCGTTGGGCTTCGGTCATCGGGGCAAAGCTAGTCGCATCCTCGGTAGCCTAGCCCCTCCCGGCGATCTGGCATTTCGGCAATCCGGACGCGCCATTGCTGAAAATTTGTCAGTCGTACTGCACTTGCACGGTCTTTGCTCATCGGCAATTGCATTTCATAATCACCAAAATCATCAGACCATGCGAAACAGCAATCTGCTTCCCAGCGTCGCCCGATTTATGGACGATGACTGGAATAACCTTTTCGACTGGCGTAATCGCAACTTCAGTCGCAACACCACTACCCTGCCTTCGGTAAATGTCCGGGAGACCAACGACGACTTCGTGGTCGAAATGGCCGCCCCCGGCATGAAGAAGGAGGACTTCGACATCCAGCTCGAGAACGACATGCTGACCATCCGCAGTGAGGTCCGCCACGAGGACGGCGAACGGAACGAGGATGGCAAGTACACCCGCCGGGAGTTCAGCTACCAGTCCTTCCAGCGCTCCTTCAATCTCAACAATCGGGTGGTGGACGACGCTAACATCTCCGCCACCTACGAGGACGGCATCCTGCGGCTGACTCTTCCCAAAAAGGAAGAGGCCAAGCAGAAGCCACCGCGGCAGATCAGTGTCGGGTAATTCATAGATGCCTGTACGTTTAAACTGAGCGGCTATCCTGGCGGGTAGCCGCTATTTTTTTTACCCGTGCTGGTCGGACTCCGTAACTTGTTCCCATGCAGTATTTCGTTTTACTCCTAATCAGCTGCGCACCCGCGCTCGCCGCCCAAAACCTGCCTACGGATACGGTCCGAATTCCGGGTACCGACGTCCGCTTTGCCATGGTACAACTGGAGGGGGGGAGTTTTGCCTTCGGGGAGGAGGAAAAATTGATCACCCTATCTCCCTTTTCCATATCCGCCCACGAGGTAACCCACGATGCCTACCGCATCTTCCAGGTGCGCGAAAACGACACCCCCGATGCCTACGCCGGAGCGTACGATGCCGATGCCTGGGCCCGCCCCAGCCCGCCCTACCTGGACCTGACCTACGGCATGGGCACCCGCGGTGGCTACCCCCAGGTGAATACGACCCAGCAGGCCGCCCTGCGCTACTGCCAGTGGCTCTACGAAAAGACCGGCCGCTTCTTCCGCCTGCCGACCGAGGCCGAGTGGGAGTACGCCTGCCTGGCCGGCGAGGAACCCGATCCCGCCGACCTGCACGACCTGGCCTGGCTGCTGGAAAACGGAGAGGAAACCTACCACGTCAGCGGGCAAAAGCGGCCCAACGCCTACGGACTGTACGATATGCTCGGCAACGTCAGCGAATGGACCCTCGATGACTACCAGGATGACTATACCGACCGTATCGGCGAGGACCCCGACCCCTGGCTACGCCCCACCCGCAAACACGCCCGTACGGTACGCGGCGGCTCCTTCGATACCCCGACCGGGGAGGTAGGGTGCCGGACCCGCGAGCGCTCCAGTCCGAAGTGGCAGGCCCGCGACCCCCAGATCCCGAAGAGTATCTGGTGGAACGTGGACAGCCCCTTCGTCGGCTTCCGGCTGGTGAGCCCACGGAAGCAACCTAGCCGGGAGGAAGTGCGGGCGTTTTTCGCGGAGGCGATTGTGGATTGAGTAAGTATAACGCGAACTACGTTCGCGAGAGGAAGCCGCGACGTGTCGTCGCGAGCTCCGGTGACACGGGCGGCACACACTGGCGGCTAGGCGCGTGCTCACAGAGCGCGTCGTCCTATCGCGAATGCAATTCGCCTTGTACCGTGGCGGTGCTGTATTGCCGGCAAAATTGTACATTGTACTTTCTCTAATTGTAAATTGTAAACTGCCATGCAACGCCGTTCCTTCCTGAAGAAAACTTCCGCCCTGGCCGCCGCCGGACTCGCCATCGCCCCCGATCTGGCCGCGAAGGCGCACATCGACGGGGCCGACGTCATCACCATCGGCCTGATCGGCTGTGGGGGGCGGGGCACGGGGGCCGCCGTTCAGGCGCTCAGCACCGAGCAGAACGTGAAACTCATCGCGATGGCCGATGCCTTCCGCGACCGGCTCGACAAGGCCTATTCCGGCATCGAGGGGCAACTGGCCGACAACGACCTCGACCCCGGCCGGCTGGACGTAAGCGAAGATCACAATTTCGTAGGCTTCGATGCCTATAGAGAGGTGATCCCCCTGGTGGACGTCGTCCTGATCGCTACGCCACCCGGTTTCCGCCCCATCCACTTCGAGGCGGCCGTCGCTGCCGATAAGCAGATTTTCATGGAAAAACCGGTGGCCGTGGATGCCCCCGGGGTGCGCCGGGTCCTGAAGGCCGCCGAGGACGCTAAACGGAAAAAGCTCAACGTGGTGGTCGGTCTGCAACGCCACTACCAGGCCAAGTACACCGACGGCTGGATCGACATGCTGCAAAACGGGGCCATCGGCGACATCACCACCAGCTACGTCTACTGGAACAGCGGCGGCGTCTGGGTACGGCCCCGCGAGCCCCAGCAGACCGAGATGGAATACCAGATGCGCAACTGGTACTACTTCAACTGGCTCTGCGGCGACCACATCAACGAGCAGCACATCCATAACCTGGACGTGGGCAACTGGGTCAAGCAGGACTACCCCAAAGTGGCCCAGGGCTACGGCGGCCGCCACACGCGCACCGGGAAGGAACACGGCGAGATCTTTGACCACCATTACGTCGAATACACCTACCCCGACGAAAGTCGCATGATCAGCCAGTGCCGCCACTGGAACGGCGCCAGCACCAAGGTCACCGAGCAGTTTCAGGGTACGAATGGCTTCGCCCCGGCCCCCGGTAAGATGATGGCCCGCGGCGGGTACGTCCTGCTCGACCACAACAGCCGCAAGGACCCGAATCCCTACCAGTATGAGCACGATCTGCTCTTCCAGGCCGTCGCGAACGGGGACTACAAATACGCCGACGCCGAGAATGCCGCCAAGAGTACCCTGACCGCCCTCATGGGGCGCATGGCGACCTACTCGGGGCAGGAAGTCACCTGGGAGGAGGCCATGAACAGCGACCTGGACCTGAGCCCCGCCCGCTACGCCTTCGACGCCCAACCGCCCATCCTGCCCCTCGAGAACGGTTACTACCCCGTGCCCGTGCCGGGGGAGACCAAGGTGATGTAGCCATCGGTTGCTTCCGTTCTTGCCTGGTAGCGATCTGGTTCGCGGTCACCGCTACGGCAGCCGCTCAGCTTCAATCGTACACCTACGATTGGTCGGCCATGGGTACGCCCTGGCGACTGGTGGTGTACGCCACGGATAGTCTGGCCGGCGAGTTCGCTATCGCCCGGGTGCGGGAGCAAGTGGCGACCATCGAGCGAATAGCCAGTGATTACCGCCCGGATAGCGAGATCAACCGGCTGGTCGGCCTACCCCCCGGGATATTCCACTCCGTTTCTGCGGATTTATACGAACTCCTCACGATTAGCCGGCAACTGGCCGAGCGTAGTGGGGGGGCTTTCGATCCCACGGTGGGGCCGCTTACCAAACTCTGGCGTCGGGCCATTCGGCAACAAACCTTCCCCGACAGCAGTAGCCTGAGGAGGGCGCGGACGCGGGTGCAATATGGACGGATCCATTTGGGGCTGGATACCACGGTCAAAGTCGATCGGCCAAACCTACGGATCGACCTCGGAGGTATTGCCAAGGGGTACGCCCTGGATGCCGCCGGGGAAGTGTTGCGGAAACTGGCAATCAATCGCTTCCTGATTGACGGGGGCGGCGATCTGTTGCTGGGCCTGCCCCCGCCGGGGGAACCGGGGTGGACCGTCCGTACCCCCGCCGGAATACTGAGCGCCAGCCAGACATCGGTAGCCGTCAGCGGGGCCCGCTACCGTTACCTCGACCACGGGGGACGGCGGTACAGCCACATCGTGGACCCCCGTACCGGTCTCGGGGTATCCCACTTCGCTACCGTGACGGTGATCGGTCCGCGGGCCACACTCGCCGACGGCCTCGCTTCCGCGATTAGTGTACTGGGGCGGCGGGGGAGTGAAGACCTCCTGCGGGCGTACCCGGCCTACCGGATGAAATGGGAGGAACTACCTTCGCCGCCATGAAAGCGGTCATCCCTTTACTTCTTCTTTCCGCGTTTACGGCGCTGACCTGTTCCACCCCCCGGGAAGGGCAGCCCGACGATCGTTTGCCCCTTATCGTCGATGCCGATACGGCCAATGAGGTGGATGATCTATTCGCGCTGGTGCGCGCCCTGGTGGAGCCGGGGTTCGATCTGCGGGGCATTACCTCGGCCCAGTTTCATACCTCTCCGCTGGCGAGCGACAGCTCCGTTCTCGAAAGCCAGTCCATCAACGAGGAACTGCTACGCTTAATGGATCGCACCGACCTACCGCACCCGGTCGGAGCCAATCGCCCACTACCCTCCCCTACCGAACCGTCCCCATCCCCCGCCTCCCGTTTCATCATCGAGCAGGCCCTGGCCATGCCGGAAGGAGAAAAACTACACGTGGCGATCCTCGGCCCGTGCACCAACGTGGCTTCGGCTATCCTCACAGAGCCGGCCATAATTCCCGTCCTCAGCGTGCACTACCTTGGGTTCTGGCACGATCCGGAGCGAAATCGGTACAACAAACGGGAGTTCAACAGTGGGAACGACACCCTGGCGGTGGAAGTCCTGCTCAATACCGAAGGTCTGGAACTGGACGTAATGACGGCGACTACCTCCCGGGAACTAATTTTCACCTACCAGCAAGTAGCACAAGAACTCGCCCGGCGTGGCAAAGTGGGGGAATACCTTCTCAACCGCTGGGATACCTTCGAGCGCTGGTGGACCGAACAGGACCCCGAAAAGACCGAATGGATCATGTGGGACGTAGCCCTCATCGAGGCCCTGGCCCGCCCCGGCCTGGCCACCGAACAGCGTTACCCCACCCCTCCCGAGAATACCCTACGGCAAATCGGCATCTATACGGATATCGACGCGGAGGGCATGCGGGAAGATTTTTGGGGGGCCTGGGCCAAACGATAGATTCCTCAATGCCAAATTTTCCGCGGAGAGCTGCGCCGGGCTAGCGCCCTGGCTCCACCCCCCGCTCGTTCGGACGCCCCCTCCGGGGCCGGGACGCGATAGCCTCTGCGAAAACGCCATCCGCGGAGGGCTGCGCCGGGTTAGCGCCCTGGCTCCACCCTCCGCTCGTTCGGACGACCCCTCCGGGGCCGGGGCGAGAAGGGTTCTCAGCGAATTTTCGCAAAATCCAACCCTCCCCCTTGCTCTCCCGTTACATACCCCGTAACTTAGCAGCGAATTTTCGCTAACCTCACTTTAATCTTCGACTCATGCCCGCTACGCTAACCGAATCCACCGTCCTGAAGGGGGGAGAATTTTTGATTGCCGACGCCGATTACAATTCCACCTTCACCCCGGAGGAATTCAACGAAGAGCAACGCATGGTCCGCCAGATGGTGCAGGATTTCATCGATCAGGAGATTAAGCCGAACCTCGATAAGATCGAGAAGCAGGAGGATAACATTGCCCCCCGCTTGCTGGAGAAGATGGCCGAACTCGGTCTGCTCGGCAGTCACATGCCCGAGAAATACGGGGGCATGGAGATGGACACCAACACCAATACCCTGATCTGTGACGTGATGGGTGGGAGCTCGGGCTCCTTCACGGTGAGTTACGCAGCCCACACCGGGATCGGAATGCTGCCCATCCTATACTTTGGTAGCGAGGAGCAGAAAGAAAAGTACCTGCCCCCCCTCATTAGTGGTGAGTTAAAAGCCGCCTACTGCCTCACCGAACCCGGAAGTGGCTCCGACGCCATGGGGGCCAAGACCACCGCCACCCTGGACGGCGATGCCTACGTACTCAACGGGCAGAAGATGTGGATCTCCAATGCCGGTTTCGCGGATGTGTTCATCGTCTTCGCCCAGGTAGACGGAGATAAATTCACCGGCTTCATCGTACCCAAAGATCTGGATGGACTGACCCTCGGTGCCGAAGAGGATAAACTCGGGATCAAGGGAAGCTCGACCCGCCAGGTTTTCTTCGAGAACGTGCGGGTGCCGAAGGGCAACAGCCTCGGCCAAATCGGGAAGGGCCACCTGATTGCCTTTAATGTACTCAACGTCGGCCGGTTTAAGCTACACGCGCTCAGCATGGGGGGATCCAAGCGATCGCTCGAGGTGGGCATCCACTACGCAAACGAGCGCGTTCAGTTCAACCAACCGATCGCGAACTTTGGGGCCATCAAGTACAAGATCGGGGAATCCGCCATCCGCATCTTCGCCGGCGAAAGCGCCCTCTACCGGGTCAGTCAGCAGATTCAGGATATGAACAAGCAGCTGATGGCCGAGGGTAAGTCCTTCGCCGAGGCCAAGCTACTCAGTGCCGAGGAATACGCCATCGAGTGCGCCCTGCTGAAGTTCCTGGGGTCGGAAACCCTGGACTACACCGTCGACGAGGTAGTACAGATTCACGGTGGCATGGGCTACAGCGAAGAAACCCTGGCCCCCCGTATGTACCGCGACAGCCGCATCAACCGCATCTACGAGGGCACCAATGAGATCAACCGGCTGCTGAGCGTCGACATGCTGCTGCGGCGGGCCATGAAGGGCGCCCTGGACATCGTCGGTCCCGCCTGGGCCGTACAGAAGGAACTGAGTGGCATGCCAAGTATGCACCGCCCCGAAGGAGAGTACGGTGAGGAGATCAGGGCCATCGCCGACTTCAAAAAACTGATCCTCATGGTTGCCGGTGCCGCCGCTAAGGAGCAAATGGACGGGAAGATCAACCTGAAGTCCGAGCAGGAGATTCTGATGAACGTAGCCGATATGCTCGGTGACCTATTGCAGGCCGAAAGCACGCTGTTCCGGGTACAAAAACTGCGGGAGCACGGCCTCGGCAAACAGGACATTACCGTTTACGACGCCGCCCTGCGTACCTACCTTCACGATGCCACCGCCCGAATGACGAAGAACGCGACCGACGCCGTGGCCAGTTTTGTGGAAGGGGACCTGCTGCGCACCTTCACGATGGGAATCAAACGATTTACGAAATACCCACCCCAGAACGTGAAGAAACTTCGCCGGATGGTGGCGGATACGCTCATCGAAGCGAACGCATACGTGTTGTAAACCAGTTTACCAGACCCCTCCCCCTCCCGAGGGGGGGCCGGAAATAATCGTTAACCCCGCTTCCTACCCCTCCGGGGGCCAAAGCGAGATCCATACCAGAAACCTACCCTTTGCCGGGGGGTGAATACAAAAAAGCCACTGTCTGCGATTACAAACAGTGGCTTTTTCCGTAGGTACCTATGGCCGGGGGCCGGTCAAATCTTAACTACCTCAGCCTGGATGGGATAGTCCGCCAGGATGCGGTTGGTGAAGGCCATGTGCCCACGGGGGACGGCCAGGTATAACTTCCCGTGTTTGTAAGCGGCCAGGCTACTGAGCAGCCGCCATTTGGTAACGAGTTGGCGTTCGTCGTCGGTCTTGAGCCCGAGCTCGAAATAGCTCTTACGGCCGTTGACCTCGCCGGTAACGTCGGGGATGAAGTACTCGTCGGTATCCTTACTGCGCCGGATCTTGGCCGGGGTCTCGTACCCTTCGGCATTGGCCTTGATATTATCGAAGCCCTTTTTGGTTACGATTTTCTCGAGAAGTTTGTTAATCAGGTCGGCGTCTTTCTGTTGCGCGTCGGTAAGGATTCCGTTTTCCATTGGTCGGTTAAGTGGGTTGAGTAAGGGACGGTAAGGATAGCGAATATCCGTAAATTCTGCGAGAGCGCGCCCGTAACGACATACGCTGCCTACCGTGCTTAGAATAAAACACCGCACGGGGCCCGGTGGTTGCGCCGTGCACATGATTGTACCGTGGGCGTTGTATTTTGACCGCATACCTGATTTAAATCGATCTGCATGACCTCCGACCAGCGCCCCTGGCTAGCTCAGTATCCCGCCGGCATCCCGGCTAACGTCGACGTGGAAGCCTACTCTACCCTCCAAGACCTCCTGGCCGACACCACCAAACAATTCGCCGGCCGCCCCGCCTTCTCCTGCATGGGGAAGGACATCACCTACCGGGAGCTCGATAAGCTCAGCGATGCGCTAGGCGCCTACCTGCACTACCGCGGGCTGCAACCCGGTGACCGCGTAGCCGTGATGATGCCGAATATGCTGCAGTATCCCATCGCCCTGCACGCCCTGCTGAAGGCCGGACTGGTGATCGTGAACACCAATCCGCTCTATACGCCGCGGGAGATGAAGCACCAGTTCACCGACAGCTCGGCAAAGGCCATCATCATCGCCGAAAATTTCGCGGCCAACCTGGAACAGATCATCGGGCAGACCAGCATCCAGACCGTCATCGTCACCAGCATCGGGGGCATGCTGGGGTGGCTCAAAGGGGGCATCACGAACTTCGTGGTCCGGAAGGTCAAGAAAATGGTGCCCGATTACAACCTGCCGGGTGCCGTCAATTTCCAGACCGCCCTGGACGAGGGAAAAAAGCATAAGCTCCCCGCCTTCACCGGCCAGTCCACCGACACCATCGCCCTGCAGTACACCGGCGGCACCACCGGCGTCTCCAAGGGGGCCATGCTCACCAATGCCAACCTGGTGGCCAACGCCCTACAGTCGAAAGCCTGGATGACCCAGAAGCTGACGGCCGGTAGCGACGAACGGATGCTGTGCCCCCTGCCCCTCTACCACATTTTCGCCTTCACGGTCAACTCGGTAGCCATCTTCTGCCACGGCATCTGTAACGTGCTCATCGTCAACCCGCGTGACCTGAGCACCATCGTGAAGGCCTTCAAGGATAACCGGATCGCCGCCATGACGGGGGTCAACACCCTCTTCAACGGACTGCTGAATAACGACGACTTCACCAGTCTGGACTTCCGCCACCTCAAAATCACCGTCGGGGGCGGTATGGCCGTACAGCGCCCCGTGGCCGAAAAGTGGGAAAAAGTAACCGGCATTCCCCTGAGCGAAGGCTACGGACTCACCGAAACCAGCCCCGCCGCCAGCATGAACCCCCTCTCGGACAAGGTACGCATCGGCTCCATCGGCGTACCGCTGCCGAACACCGATATGCGGGTCTGGAACGAGGAGGAAAACCGGGTAGCCACCTCCGAGGAGAGGGGCGAAATCCAAATCAAGGGCCCCCAGGTGATGAAGGGCTACCTGGACCGCCCCGAAGACACGGCGAAGGTGCTGAAAGACGGCTGGCTCTCTACCGGCGATATCGGCATGATGACCGAGGATGGCTTCTTCAGCATCGTGGACCGGAAAAAGGACATGATTCTGGTCTCCGGCTTCAACGTGTATCCCAATGAAGTGGAGGACGTGGTCGCCGGCCACCCCAAAGTGATGGAGTGCGCCGCCGTTGGTATCCCCAGCGAAAAATCGGGGGAGGTGGTCAAACTCTTCGTCGTCAAAAAAGATGCCTCCCTGACCGCGGAGGAAGTCATCGAATACAGCCGCAAGGAGCTCACCGGGTATAAAGTGCCCAAGGAGGTCGAATTCCGCGAGGACCTTCCCAAGACCAACGTGGGCAAAATTCTGCGTCGGGAACTGCGGGAAGCCCAAGGCTAGGGTGAATTTAGGGAAGCTACTGGCCGGGGAGGACCCGGTCGCGATTGCCAAACGGCTGTTGGGCTGCGAATTGCGGACCACGATCGACGGGGAAACCACCTCCGGCCGCATCACCGAGACCGAAGCCTACTGGGCCCCCGACGATCGGGCCAGCCACGCCTTCGGCTACCGTCGTACGCCCCGCACCGAAGTGTTCTACCACCGCCCGGGAACGGCGTACGTCTACCTGATTTACGGGCTGCACGAACTCTTCAACGTGATCACCGGGCCGGAGGAAGTGCCCCACGCCGTACTGATCCGGGCCGTCGAGCCAGTGACCGGGCTCCCCACCATGCTCCGGCGCAGGAAGCTGACTGCACTAGCCCCCCGCATCACCCGGGGGCCGGGGACGGTCAGTCAGGCCCTGGGCATCAGTCGGGCGCATACCGGTGTGGACCTACTGGCGGATACGGCCCCGATCCGGCTACTCCCGGCGACCCGACCCGTTGACGATCGAACTATCGTGGCCACCCCCCGCATCGGTATCGACGGCGCTGGCGAGCAATGGGCCGCCAAACCCTGGCGCTTCTACCTCGGGCATTCACCCTACGTAAGCCGCCGCCCGGCCCCCGGGCGGTAAGGTTTTCCTAAGATCGGGGGAATGCGCAACTTCTTACCTTGGCCCGCGTAGGAATATTTCATTCAATTCCCCTCCGCTTTGCACCTGCGCCCCGCCGCCCTGCTTTTGTTCTGTTGCTGCTGCCTCCCGTTGTGGGGACAGAACGATGCCCTTCAGTTCCGTAACCATACCTACGACGAGGACATTAAGACCGTGCGCCTCCACGTGGCCGGCTTCCCCAATTCCTACCCCATCATCGAGCTGGGGGGTGGGGCCCGGCTGCGGCTTTCCTTTGACGACCTGAGCGACGAGGTGGGCCGCTACGCCTACCGTTTCATCCACTGCGACCAGGACTGGACGCCCTCCAGTCTGGGCCAGATGGAATACAACAGCGGCTTTGCCAGCGACTACCTGGAAGAATTTGATTTCAGTCTGCGCACGCTCATGCCCTACGTGCACTACGATCTGTACTTCCCCAACCAGAACATGCGGCTGGAACGGAGCGGAAATTACCTACTCGTGGTGTTCGACGGGCAGGACAACGACCGGCCCATCATTACTCGCCGCTTCATGGTGAGCGAGAACACGGCGGGGATCAGCGGACAGGTCAACCGCCCCTCGGTGGTCGGCAAACTCAATACGCACCAGGAAATTCAGCTGCGTGCCACGACCAAACAACTCGCCACCCGGGCCCCCCTGCGGGAACTCAGTGCCTCGGTCATACAGAACGGGCGCTGGGATAACGCCGTGACCGGTATCAGCCCTAATTTACTGGGGCGGGAGGAGGTCACCTTCAACTACCAGGATAAAATTATTTTCCGGGGGGGGAATGAATTCCGCAACCTGGACGTCCGTTCCGTACAGGCGCCACGCTCCGACGTGCGCAGCATCACCAACGAGGGCGACCGCTACGCCATGCTGCTGGCACCGGAGGAGACCCGGGGCAGTACGGTCTACATCCAGTACTTCGACCTGAACGGGGACTTCGTCAATTTTCGCGACGACCGGCCGTCGGTCAACCTGGCCGACGAATTTTTGCAGGAAAACGTGCGGCGCTTCGGCCTGGACTTCACCGGGGAGTACATCGACGTGACCTTCGTGCTGAAAACGCGGACCGGGCTCCCACTCGACGACGACGTATACCTGTTCGGCATGCTCACCGAATGGCAGCAGAAACACGACTACCGCATGGTCTGGAACCCCAATATCCGGGCTTACGTCGGGCGGGTGCTGCTTAAGCAGGGCTTCTACAACTATTATTTCGTGACCGACCAGAAGGGCGGCCGGGTGGGCTACGACGAAACCGAAGACAGCTTCGACGAGACCGAGAACGACTACATCGCGCTGCTGTACCACCGGCCCCTCGGGGGGCGCTACGACCGACTGGTGGGCTGGACGCTACTGAACAGCGGGCGGTAGGGCGGCGGGGCGCGGGTGCAAGCCGGTCTAGGAAGTACGACCGTTCATAGAATAAACTTGGTCGGTGGGTCCGGTGGCGTAGTTTTGCTGACCATTAAATATCTCGCTATGCGGTTTGGCTACTCCCTCGGAATACTCTTGCTTTCACCCCTGGTTTTATTTGCCCAGTCCCAGGACGAATGGACGCTGAGTCGGGCCGTCGGTTATGCGCTGGAGAACAGCCTGCAGGTGCGGCGACTGGATAACAACACCGAACTGGCCCGCATCGATCTGCAGCAAGCGCGTAACAACCGGCTGCCGACACTGAACGCGGGAACGGGACTGAATCTTCAGCTGGGTCGTACGATCGACCCCACTACGAATACCTTCGAGGCGCGCAACATTCTCAGCCAGGGATACCAGCTACAGGGGGCGCTGACGATCTACAACGGCGGACTGATTCGCAACAGCCTACGGCAGTCCGAGCTCGACCTCGAAGCCGCCCAGACGGATGCTCAGGTAGAAAGTAATAACGTGGCACTGCAGGTAGCCAACAGTTACCTTACCATCCTGCTGACGAAGGAACAACTGGCCAACGCCCGCGCCCAGTTGGCCCTGACGACCGAGCAACTCACCAATACGGACGCTCAGATCCGGGCCGGGAGTATTCCGGAAGCCCAGCGCTACGACATCGTGGCCCAGCAGGCAGCTAACAGCCGGACGGTGGTGGAATTGGAAAATCAGGTCCGGCTGGCGAAGCTCGATCTGCAACTCCTGCTGCTGCTCGAACCCAGCGACGACTTCGAAGTGGTCACCCCGATCCGCGACCTGGAAGAGAGCGAACTGCTGCGCGACTACGACCTACAGGAAGTGCTGCGGGCCGCCCGCCAGACCCAACCGACGATCCGGGCCGCGGAACTGCGCCGTTCGGCGGCCGAGGTGGGCAAAGAAATTGCCCGCGCCGGACTACGGCCGACCATTAGCCTGTTCGCCAACGTGAACACCAACTTCTCGAACATCGCCCGGGACTTCAACAGCCCAGACGAGAGCGAAGCCCGCTTCGTGGAAAACGATCCGGTCCCGGTCCTGATCGGCGGCAATGAGGTCGAGATCGTCACCTTTAGCCAAACCGGGGTGATCTTTCCCAACCTGGGGTATTTCGAACAGCTGGACCAGAACTTCGGCCAGTCCTTCGGCATCAATCTGGGCGTACCGATCTACAGCCAAAACCGCAACCGCCTCAACGTAGAGCGCGCCGAAGTGCAGCGACTGGGCGCCGAGATCGAAATGGACCAAGCGGAAAATCAGTTGCGGTCCGACATCGAGCGCGCGCTGGGCGATCTACGGGCCGCCCGGGAAACCTACCGCGCCGCCCAGGTCAGTCTCGAAGCGGCCCAGAATGCCTACGAAGTTACCCAGCGGCGCTTTTCCGCCGGCGCGGCCAACAGTCTTGACCTGATCACGGCCACCAACCGCCTGGAGCAGGCCCAGGTGGAGTTCAGCCGCACGAAGTACCAACTGCTCTTCAACCGTGAGGTCATTCAGTTCTACCTTGGCGAAGGTCTATCGCTCAATTAATCCTTACCCCCAGCTAGCAAACCAAAAACCATGTCCCGCAAAGCCATATTTTTAATTCTGGGCATCATCGTGCTCGTCATCATCGCCGCCGTCGTATTCGGTGGACGAAGCGAAGAGGGTACCCGGGTTTTCGCCCAGGAGGTAGTGGAGCGCGATATTCAGGAGGTCGTCAGCGCCAGCGGAAAGGTGTTTCCCCAGACGGAGGTCAAGATCAGTTCGGACGTCTCCGGTGAAGTCCGGGAACTCTACGTAGAGGAAGGAGACAGCGTAGTGCCGAGCCAGCTGCTGGCCAAGATCGATGCCGATGCCTTCCAGTCGCAGGTAGCCCGCGGGGTGGCCGGGGTCAATAGCTCCAAGGCCCAGTTGGCCAACGCCAAAGCTCAGGTCAGTGCCCTACGCGCCCAGCGCGACCAGATCATCGCCCAACTCGAAAACGCCCGGGACATCCTCAGCCGCAACGAGCAACTCTTCAAAGACGGGGTAATCAGCGAGCAGGACCTGGAAACCAGCCAGGCGAACGTACGCGGACTGGAAGCGAACCTCTCGGCCGCCGAAAGTAACATCGACGCCGCCGAGGAAAGCGCCCAGGCCGCCCGCTTCGGCATCGAGTCGAGCGAAGCTACCCTGAACGAACTCCGGACCAGCCTACGCCGGGCCACGATCTACGCGCCGATGGGCGGAGTGGTCAGTTTGCTGAACGTAGAAGAAGGGGAACGGGTGGTCGGCACCATCCAGATGACCGGTACCGAACTGATGCGTATCGCCAACCTCAACGCCATGGAAGTGCGGGTGGAAGTCAGCGAGAACGACGTGCCCCGCGTCAAGCTGGGCGATAAGGCCGAGATCGAGGTGGACGCCTACCTGAACCGGACCTTCGCCGGTACCGTAACCCAGATCGCCAACTCCAGCACTACGGCCGGCCTGGCGGACAACGTCCTGAACAGCGACCAGGTGACCAACTTCGAGGTGCGCATCAGTATCGACCCGGAGAGCTACGCCGACCTGGTCTCGGAAGGAAACACCTACCCCTTCCGCCCGGGCATGTCGGCCGGGGTAGACATCCTGACGCAACTTGCCGAGGACATCGTCAGCGTACCGATCGAGTCGGTCACTACCCGTGAGGTAGCAGATACGGATGAAGCGGACGCTACCGGAGTGGACGACCTGGAGGAGGTGGTATTCGTCATCCAGGCCGATACCGTGGCGCGGCGTGCGGTCACTACCGGTCTGCAGAACGATCGCTTCATCCAGATCAAAACGGGCCTCGACGTTGGCGAACGGGTCGTGGCCGGGCCCTACACCGCTCTGTCCCGGGAACTGGAAGCCGGCGACCAAGTCATCGTCGTGGAAAAAGACGACTTTTACGCCATGGAGGGGGGGAACTAAAAAGCCCCCCGGCCGCGGGGCTCGGGGGGGCGATAATGGTGTGTCAGAAAGCCTAGTTACAGCGTACCGGCACCGCTACCGGCGCCGGATATTATAATAATGGGTCTCTCAATAGTACGTGTAATCGATATGACGAATATAGAGACACCCCACCGGAATGGCAAGAAAATTCACCTATTCTGTGATTTTTATGCTCAGAAGAGATTTTCGAAGCGCCCGGAACTAGCGATGACGGTCGGGTAATTAATCGTTAAAGACCTCTACATCCCGGTTCTTCACGATCAGGTCGGTGAATTTACCCTTGAAGCGGGTCGCCTTGACGATGTGATTATCGATCCAGTGGTAGTTCCCGCCGCGGGGTTTTCCCATGAGCATCCCGTGGTACTTGAAGTTGTGGCGGTTGAGCCATTCCTCAGTAATCTCGCGGTGCTCTTCGGTGCGGGAGGTGAAGAAGGTAATGATGTGGCCGTCCTCGTACCACTTGTTCACGATGCGTAGGGCGTCCGGGTAGGGCAGGCAGGTGGACATGCGTTCGGGCTCCTCGTTGGGAATGTCGTCGCAGACCGTGCCGTCAATGTCGATCAGGAAGTTCTTTACGCCGGGCGCCAGTACGGGGCTGATCAGTTCGCCTTTCTCGTTGAAGGTAGTTTCCAGGTCTTTCTCGGGGGTAGACATAAAAATCGCAGGTTCCGGGGGGGTTAAATCGTAAAGGTACGGCCCTTTAAACGCATGGGTTCCCGATTTGCTTGCTTTATGCCGTTATTTGGGCCGGATCAACCCAGTTGAATATGGATCGAGTCGCCCTGGTTACCGGTGCCTCTTCGGGAGTGGGGCAGGCCCTGGCCCCCTTACTCGCCGCCCGGGGCTGGAAGGTGTACGGCATGAGCCGCCGCTCCATCGACCTAGTGGGCGTGCACGCCTTACCCTGCGACATTAGCGATGCCGAGGCCGTACGCCGGGCCGTGGATCGATTGCTTCGGAAAAGCGGACGGCTGGACGCGCTGATTCACTGTGCCGGAATCGGGGGCGCCGGAGCGGTGGAGAGCATGCCGACCGCGCGGGCCCGCCACATCATGGAAACCAATTTCTGGGGCAGTTGGAATCTCTGTCAGGCTACCCTACCCCACCTGCGCCGCGCGCCCCGTGGTCGTATTCTGCTGGTGAGTAGCATTGCCGGGCACATGGGCATCCCCTTTCGTTCGGCCTATTGCGCGAGTAAGGCCGCCCTGATCGCGCTCTCCGATAGCCTCCGACTGGAGTTAAAGGGGTCGAAGGTCGCGGTCAGTTGCGTAAGCCCGGGGGACATCGCCACGAACTCCGTCGCTACCCAGTACCGGCAGCCCCCGGACGAACTGCCGGAGCTGTACCGCGGCCGCTACCGCAAAGCGGACGAGGGCATGGCCACGAACGTAGCGCACGGCATGCCCGCCGTCCGGGTGGCTAACGAGATGCTGGATATTCTCGCGGCCCCTTCTCCCGCTCCCCACTATACGATCGGGGAGCCCGTGCAGCGGTTGAGTCTCGTAGCCCACCGTTTATTGCCCGCCCGCTGGTGGGAGAACCTTCTGAACCGATACTACGGATAATGGCCTGAACAACGTCCCCGGCCGGACGTTGAAAATCGTTAACATGAGCAATTACTCCCACCTCGCGAACGCCCACCCGGGCTATATCGAACAGCTTTACCAGCAGTACAGCCAGGACCCCGAAACCGTCGACGAGAGCTGGCGGGATTTCTTCTCCGGCTTCGACTACGCCGGTGAAAAAGGCGGAAGCGCACTACCCACCCGGGAGGGGGGGGAAGTGGACTGGGAACACGTCCGCAAGGAGCTGAACGTATTCGCCCTCATCAAGGCCTACCGGAGCCGGGGTCACGTAGCCTCCAATATCGACCCCATCCAGGAGTTCGAGGATCCCGATGCCCTGCTACAGTTGCGGGATTTCGAACTGACGGAGACCGATCTGGACCGGTCCTTCCTGGCCGCCACTCATCTGTTCATGCCGGAGGACAGTTCGCTACGGCAGATCATCGATAACCTCAACCGGATCTACCTCGGGAGTATCGGCTTCGAAACCGACCACATTTTCCACCGCGAAAAGCGCCGCTGGCTGCGGGAACGCATCGAAAAGCACCACCCGGAAAAGGCGTACGGCCTGCAACTGGAGGACAAGCGCCATATCCTGGAAACCCTCAACGACGCGGTCGGCTTCGAGGACTTCCTGAAAACCAAGTACCCCGCCCAGAAACGCTTCGGGCTCGAGGGTGGGGAAGCCGCCATCGTGGCCCTGGATACCATCATCTCGGAGGCCGCCCGCGACGGCGTCGACGAGGTCGTGATCGGCATGGCCCACCGGGGGCGGCTCAATGTCCTGGCCAACATCATGGGCAAGAGCTACGAAAGCATTTTCCAGGAATTCGAAGGCGTGACCCCGGACGACGTGAAGGGAGACGGGGATGTGAAGTACCACATGGGGTATAGCTCCCTGATCGATACCCGCGTGCACCGCCCGGTCAACGTAAAGCTAGCCCCGAACCCCAGTCACCTGGAAGCGGTGGGCCCGGTAGTGGAGGGTTTTTCCCGGGCCAAGGCCGACCTGTTGTACGGCAACGACTACGACAAAATCGTGCCCATTCTCGTCCACGGCGACGCGGCGGTGGCCGGGCAGGGCGTGGTGTTCGAAACCGCCCAGATGAGTGGGCTGGACGCCTACACTACCGGCGGTACGATTCACCTGATCATCAACAACCAGATCGGCTTTACGACGGACTACGAGGATGCCCGCACCAGCATCTACGCCAGTGGCGTGGCCACGGTCATCGAGGCACCGGTATTCCACGTCAATGGCGACGATCCCGAAGCGGTGTACTACGTGGCAAAACTGGCCATGGAGTACCGCAACCGCTTCAACTCCGACGTCTTTATCGACATGCTCTGCTACCGCAAGCACGGCCACAACGAGGGCGACGACCCCGGCTACACCCAGCCCGGGATGTACGAGCGGGTGAAACGGCACCCCGACGTGCGCAAGGTCTACACCGAACGACTCGTGGCCCGCAAAGACGTGGAGGCTAAAATGGCCAAGGAACTGGCTAAAAAGTTCAAATCCGAGCTTCAGGACCTCCACACCAAAGTCAAGAATAGCGACCTGCCCTACAGCTACCAACCGCCGGAGAAAGCCTGGGGAGCACTTAACCGCGACCACTGGTCCTACGATCACTTCGCCGAATCGCCGGAAACCGGCGTATCCGTCGAAAAGATCAAACGGATTCTCGACCACCTCACCACCCTGCCCGAAGGTTTCGAGCCGGTGAACAAGGTAAACCGGCTCTACAAAAACTACGCCCAGAGTATCGAGTCCAACCGGCTGGACTGGGCCCTGGGCGAGCTCAGCGCCTACGCTACCCTGCTGATGGACGGCCACGACGTACGCATGTCCGGCCAGGACGTGCGCCGCGGCACCTTCAGCCACCGCCACGCCGTACTGAAGAGTACCGACGGAGAGCATATTTATAACCGACTGGACGGACTTCAGGACGGGCAGGGCCAGATGCACATCTACAATTCTCTGCTCTCGGAGTACGCCGTGCTCGGCTTCGAATACGGCTACAGTACCGCCTCTCCCAAGAATCTGGTAATCTGGGAGGCGCAGTTCGGGGATTTCGCCAACGGTGCCATGACGGTCTTCGATCAGTTCATCAGCAGCGGTGAGAGTAAGTGGGGGCGGATGTCGGGCCTGACCGTTCTGCTACCCCACGGCTACGAGGGCCAGGGGCCGGAGCACAGCAGCGCGCGGCTGGAACGCTTCCTTCAACTCTGCGCCGAGTTCAATATGATCGTGGCGAACGTGACGATGCCGGCCAACTTCTTCCACCTGCTCAGGCGGCAATTAGCCTGGAATTTCCGGAAGCCCCTGGTCGTAATGTCTCCCAAGTCGGGACTTCGCCACGATATGGCCGTTAGCCCGGTCGAGGATTTCGGAGAGGGAACCCGCTTCCGGGAAGTCATCGACGACCCGACCGTGAGCGAACCGAAGGCTACCGAGCGACTGATCCTGTGCTCCGGCAAAGTGTATTTCGATCTGGCCCAGTACAAGGAAGCCGAGCAGCAGGAGCGGGTCGCTATCGTTCGGTTGGAACAGCTATTCCCACTACCCACGAATCAAATTAGGGCCATCGTGGACCGTTACGAGAACGCCGAATTAGTCTGGGTGCAGGAGGAGAGCCGGAACGCCGGGGCCTGGTCCTACATCAGCGATCAATTCCTCTACAACGAGCGCCTCGGGCTGGAGCAAAAGCTGCGCTACGTCGGTCGCCCGGCTACCGCCTCTCCCGCTACCGGCTATAAATCAGTTCACGTGCGGGAGCAGGAAAAGCTGGTGACCGACGCCTTCGCGAAATGAGGCGTCCGTTCCTGGTCGGCCCGCTCGTGGCCTGCCTCACCCTGCTGGCGGTCTGTGTCGTTTCGGTGGAGCCGGAGGACGTCCGTTCCGCCGCCCGGGTACTGGGTCTGAATTTTCTCGACGACGGGGAGATCGACCTGATGCTACCCGACCTAGAGGAAAACCGCGAAGCCCTGGACAGTATCGCCACGCGCGATATTCCCAATGCTCTGTCTCCGGCTATCGTTTTCAATCCCGTGCTACGGAGTGACCAGCTTCCGGATTCGGATTCCGTCACCGCACCCGCGTCCCCGCCCCCCCTGCCTAGCGACGAGGACATACCCCTGGAGTGGGCGACCGTAGAGCAACTCGCCTCCCTAATTTACCACCGCCGGGTTACGTCCCGCGAACTGACCGAGTTTTTCCTGCAACGCTTGCGGGAACACGATCCTACCCTACACTGCGTAATCACGCTGACCGAGGAGCGCGCCCTGGAGCAGGCCGATCGCATGGATGCCGAACTGGCCGCCGGGCGCTACCGGGGCTACCTGCACGGCATTCCCTACGGGGCTAAGGATCTGCTGGCCGCCCGGGGCTACGTGACCACCTGGGGAGCTAAACCCTACATCGGACAGGTTATCGACGAGGACGCCGCGGTCATCGAGCAACTGGACGCGGCGGGGGCGGTGCTCTGCGCGAAACTCAGTATGGGCGCCCTGGCGTGGGGCGACGTCTGGTACGGCGAGAAAACCCGCAACCCCTGGAACGTGAAGCAGGGAAGCAGCGGTTCCTCGGCGGGAAGTGCCAGTGCCGTGGCGGCCGGTCTGCTGCCCTTTGCCATCGGTACCGAAACGCTCGGAAGTATCGTAAGCCCCAGCACGGTCTGTGGAACTACCGGACTGCGGCCCACCTTCGGCCGGGTATCCCGCTACGGCGCGATGGCCCTGAGCTGGACTATGGATAAGATCGGTCCCATCACGCGCTCGGCCACCGACGCCGGCTTGGTTCTGGCCGCCATCGCCCACTTCGACGAGCGGGATGCCCACGCCATACGCGCCGGGTTTCAGTACGAACTGCCTGCGGGGACGGGCCCCGTACGGCGGATCGGCTACCTGCGGGATGCCTTTTCCGGCGACTATGCCTTCGCGGCGAATGATTCGGTGGCCCTGCTGCGCCTGGAGTCACTGGGTTACGAATTGGTGGCCATTGAACTGCCGGATGCACCGGATATCGGATTTATCCTGAGCGTGGAGGCGGCCGCGGCCTTCGAGCAGCTGACCCGCAGTGGGGATGACGATCAGCTGGTCCGGCAAATCCGTAACGCCTGGCCGAACACCTTTCGCTCGGCCCACTTTATTCCCGCCGTGGCCTACGTTCAGGCCAACCGCCTGCGCCGTCAGCTGATGGAAGATATGGATCGGTTGTTTACCGAGCGGGATATCGATGTATACGTCAATCCGAGTTGGAGTTCAAGTAGTCTGTTCATCACGAATATGACCGGCCACCCGTCGCTGACCGTGCCGAACGGGATGCGGGAGGGGACGCCGACCAGCATCACCTTTACCGGTCGGCTGTTTCACGAGCAGGATTTAGTCGACGTAGCCGCCGCCTACCAGCGGGTTACTCCCTGGGACGAGCTCCACCCCGCGGCTTTTTAATTTCGTCTCAGAAAGTTCATCAATTTAGCGGTTGCCCGGGCCCGGTGACTGAAGCGGGCCTTTTCCTCCTGGGTCATCTGGCCGAAACTGCGGCCGTCCCCCTCCACCGGGATGAACAGGGGGTCGTACCCAAAGCCTTCGCTGCCGGTGGGGAAGGTCGCGATACGCCCTTCACAGCTTCCTTCGAAGAGGTACTCTTCCCCCTCCCGCACTAGGCAAATTACCGTGCGGAAGCAGGCTAGCCGGTCCTTCCGGGCACCCAACTCGGAGAGTAATTTTCGGTTATTGGCCTCCGCGCTGCGTTCCGGGCCGGCGTAGTGGGCGGTGTCGACCCCGGGGGCGTTGTTTAAAGCGTAGACCTCGAGGCCGGTATCTTCGCTAAAGCAGTTTTTCCCGTAGCGGTCGTGCACGTAGCGGGCCTTCTGGCGGGCGTTTCCTTCGATCCGGCCGGTAGTTTCGGGGATCTCATCGGTACAGCCGATGTCGTCCAGACTGAGGAAATCGTACCGATCCCCGAGTTGCGTACGGATCTCTGCGACTTTATTGGCGTTACGGGTGGCGAACACAAGCGGCTGCTTCATCCCGTAAGATAAGGAGGGCGGCGGTGCGCGGGTGCAGGGGGGGGACGGAAAAGGGCAAAAAAATGGGCAAGCACACCGGTCGCTCAACCTCCTACCCTTGCTGCATTTCTGCCCTGGGGGAATTCAGAAGGAGCTGACCGTGTGCCGCCCAAGCCACAAAGATAGGAATTGATAAATTGGTATTGAAAATTTGGGGTTGGGAATTGAAAAATTTGCTAGCCAGGTAATTCCGATGCCCGCGGAGGGCTGCGCCGGGCTAGCGCCCTGGCTTCACCCCCCGCTCGTCCGGGACGACCCCTCCGGGGCCGGTAGGGGGGCAACAATAGTGTGAACGTTGGCCCCCTCTGCGAAACTCCGTGCAGCCCTCTGTGCGAACTCCGTGGGCTAAGCCCGAAGAGCAAAGCCGTAAATCCTAAATGCTCAATTTTAAATTCTAAATTAAGACACCACGTTCCCCCGCTCATCCCACACTACTTGCACATTGGCTTGGCTAGGATCGACGTAGAGGGGGAGCCAACGGGGGTCGTAGGCCAGTCCGTGTTTATCCAGTACTTCCTGGGGGGGGCCATCCCACAGGTTGGGTTGATTGCCCATATACCCTAGGTAATCAATACCCTGCTTGCTGGTGTAAAAGCAGGTGACGGCCATGAAGCGGGCGTGATTGAAGAACTTCACGCCGGGTTCCTGCTCGTCGGCTTCGGGATCGGGGTAGGCGATGTCATCGACGATGGTAAGGCGTTCCGCGTCCGTCAATTCGTCGAAGGCGCGACCGGCGTAGCGGCGGCTACTTTCCGCGTTCAGCCAGGCTAGTCCGCCGCGTAGGGGTACCTGGTGGTTCTCCGGTTGGTCTTTCGCCATGAATTCGCAGAAATCGGCGAAACCGGACTGTTCGACGTCGGGAACAATGATGTTCCCGAGCACGGTGAGAACGGCCAATTCGTGATCGGAGAAGAACCGGCTGCTGCGGATGCGTTCTTCCCGCTCGGCCTCGTAGGCGGTGCGCAATCCGTACCCTTTCGTTTCCGCTTCCGTGGCCGTCTCGGCAACGGGGTCGGCGGGGCGGTCGCAGGCGGGTACGGTAGTGACCAGTGCGGTACCGACGGCTCCGCCGAATAGCGTTTTGAGTGATTTACGGCGATCCATCAGATGTTCATTTTGCGGAGTTCCTCGGCGATGTGCTCCCCCTGGCGCCAGGCTAGTGCCAGGATGGTCCAGGTAGGATTTTTATCCGCCTGACTGGGAAAGACGGCGGCGTCGGCGATGTATACGTTGGGCACTTCGTGCAACCGCCCCCACCGGTTCGTAGCCGTACGCGATGGATCGTCGCCCATGCGTGCCGTACCGACCTCGTGAATGATGGCGCCGGGGGGCAGCAGTCCGTATTCTTCTTCGGCCGTGGGTTCGGGCGTGAAGATTTCCGCACCCATATCGTCCAGAATAGCGCGTAGCGTTTGCTGAGCGTGCTGGGCTTGTTTGTACTCGTAGTCCGACCAAGTATAGTTGAACTTCAGTACGGGGATACCCCACTCGTCCACTAGTCCGCTGGGGTCGATCTCGCAGTAATTGCTTTCCATGGCTACCGACTCTCCCCGCATGGCAAGCCCGATGTGGGAGCCGTAGAAGCGGTTCATCTCGTCGAGCATCTTGGGCCCGTAGCCTCCGATGCGGCTACCGACGGCCTGTTGCAATCTCAGGTAATCGCCCCCGAAGCCATAGGAGGGCATACCGAACCCGCCACCGATTTCGATGTGGTAACCACGGGGGAAGTCCAGCTTACTGTTGTCTTCCCACCAGGGGGAGTAAACGTGCAGCCCCCCTACCCCATCTTCGTTGTAGCGTTCGCGGTCCATCAGGGCCGGTACGAAGCCACCGACGTTGAGCCCGGTACTGTCGTGGAGGTAGCGCCCCACTACCCCACTGCCGTTACCCAGGCCATTCTCCTGGCCGGGGGCCGAGCTATTGAGTAGTAAGCGGGAGGATTCGCAGGCCCCGGCCGCGACTACGATCACCTTCCCCTTGATGGTGTATTCTCTCCGGTCCTCCTTATTCACGTAGCTCACGCCGGTGGCCCGGCCGCTGGCGTCGGTCACGATTTCGCGGGCCATCGCATTGGTGAACAGATCCACTTGCCCCCGCCCGATTTTCATTGCCGGAATGACCAGCGCGCTACTGGAACTAAAGTCCGCCTTCACCATACAGGAGCGGCTGCACTGCCGGCAGTAATAGCAGACGCCCCGTTCGTCATTGACTTTTTTAGTGACCACGCTGAGCCGGCTGGGAATGACGGGAACGCCGACATTCTTGGCGTGCTTGGCGAAGTACATTTCGTGCAGCCGCGGCTTCGGTGGCGGCAGAAAGAACCCGTCCGGATCGTTGTGCAGCCCCTCGTTGGTACCGAAGACGCCGATTAGTTTATCAACCCGATCGTACCAGGGTTTGATCTCATCGTAGTCGAATGGCCAGTTTTCCCCCAGGCCGTCCTTGTCCCGGCGTTTGAAATCGTCCGGCCCGAAGCGCAGGCTGATGCGCCCCCAGTGGTTGGTGCGGCCCCCGAGCATGCGACTACGGAACCATTCGAATTCCGTTCCCTCGGCTACCGTGTAGGGTTCGTTCGGGAGCTGCCACCCACCGAAGGCGGCGTTGTAATCACCGAAGGGGCGGGTCGTACTGGCCCCCCGGCGGGGACTCTCCCAGGGCCAGCGGTGCTGGGTTCGCATCTCCTTATCCTGGGGATCGAAGTAGGGGCCGGCTTCGATGATGGCAATGTTGAGACCGTTCTCGGCCAGCCGCCGGGCGGACATGCCGCCCCCGGCTCCGGAACCGATGATGATGGCATCGTA
>CAZQNE010000032.1:40962-45218 GCA_964594535.1 uncultured Lewinella sp. | reverse complement strand
CTCCGAGCCCGGTACCGCGAATTTGCGCCCCGTCAGGCTATCGGTGAAGGCCCGTTTAGTGGTATCGTCGACGAGCAATTGGTCGTTTAGAAAATCCGCTAGAAAGTTGCCGATCTGCACCGCCTCGGTCAGGAAGCCATCGTGGCCGTAGTCGGAGTGCATCACCTCCAGTCGGCTGTTGGGGATGTAGCGGCTGATCACACCCTGCTCTTCAATCGGAAACAGGATGTCCGTATCGATGGAAATGACCAGGGTGGGGGCGGTAATTCGGCCGAGCGCGCTGGCTACCCCGCCGCGGCCGCGGCCGACGTCGTGGCTATCCATCCCCCGGGAAAGACCGTAGTAGCAGACGGGGTCGAAGCGTTTCCAGAGCTTATAGCCCTGGTAGCGTTGGTAGCTGCTGGCGCGGTAGTCGTCTGACTTATTCTCTTCCACCTCCGACTGAGTACCCACGTAGGTGCGGTAGTGGCGGTAGCTCAGCATGGCGATGGCGCGGGCGGCCTCCAGACCGGCCTTGCCGGCATCTGGCGTGTCGCTGCCCAGGGTGGTATCGGCGCGCAGGGCCATGCGCTGGGCTTCGTTGAAGGCGATGCCCCAGGCGGAGTGGCGGGCGTTGGTGGCGAGTACGCAGAGCAGGTCGAAGCGATCGGGCTCGGTGCAGGCCCACTCCTGGGCGTGCTGGCCGCCCATACTACCGCCCATCAGCAGGCGAATACGGTTGATCCCGAGGTAGTCGGCGACCAGGGAAAAGAAGCGGGCGTTGTCTTTGGTGGTGATTAGGGGGAAGTCGAGTCCGTAGGCACGGCCGGTTTCCGGGTTATGGCTCAGCGGGGAGGTACTGCCGTAGCAGCTACCCAGCATATTGACGCAGATGATGAAGTAGCGTTCCGGGTCGATGGTGCAGCCGGGGCCGACCAGTCCGGGCCACCAGTCCTGGGCGTCGGAATTAGCCGTCAGGGCGTGGCAGATCCAGATGACGTTATCGCGGGCGGCATTGAGGGTACCGTAGGTGTGGTAGGCGGCGGTGAGGGAGGGGAGCTCGTTGCCGGATTCTAGGGGGAAGGGGTGGGTGATGTGGAGGTAGTGGAGCATGGTAAGGCTAAGGGTCGCTGGCGCTCCAGGCGGAGGCGGAGGGGTCGCTGCGCTCCCAGGCGGAGGCGGAGGCTTAGGGCTGGGGCGTTGGGTTCTTTAGGAGGGCGGCGATCAGGTTGATCTGGCCGAGGTGGTAAATGTCGTGGTGGGCTCCACCTTCGAGCAGGTCGACGGAGGTGTAGTCGTGGTCGGGGTGGAGTTTATCATTCAGTCGGGCGGGGTCGAAGGCGGTCAGGCCACGGCGTATTTTCTCGGTCGTTTCGGTAAGCTCGGCGAGGTAGTCGGCTTTGGTCTTGGTGGGGTCGGGCGGGGGCCAGTCCTGGGGGGAGTTGAGTTCGATCCGTTCGCGGGGCTCGTCCAGCAATCGCTTCCCTAAATCGCGGCGCCAGGCCAGCATGTGCTCCAGGAGTTGGGCGATGCTGCGGTGGCCGACGGAGCGGTGCAAGTCTGCTTCGGGGATGCGTTCGAGGCTTTCTTCCAGTCCGCTGCCGTAGAAGGGGTGGCTGCGGTGGAGGAGGTCGTAGAGGTGGTGGAAGTAGGAGGTGGAGGTCATGGGGAAGTGTTACGGCTGGACAACCCGGTGCAACTCGCCCGCTAGGTCAATAGGAGACAGCGCAAGCGTAGCCACTTTGTCAATGAGCATGGGAATTGGCATATTTTGCTTTAGCAGAATAATGCCGGCGTGGGTGCTGCTTTGCTGGTGTAACTTTTTGTAGTCGCCCGGGTCAAAGGCGATCACGGCTCTGCCGACCCCGGTGGCGTAGGCCAGCACTTCTGGATCGCTCGTCTTACGGTTGTCTAGTCGAGCATCCGTCATGGTGAGTACATTGATCCCAAGCTCTCGAAGCCCCCGTACGATACGTGGTGTAATATTCTCATCCGCAAACAAGCGCGTCATGCCGCGTCGTTTTCGGCAATTTCTCGGTCGATTTCCTTCTGATTTGCAGCATAATACGCCTTAACCGCGGCGATACTTTCGGGTGTGAGGGAGGGGTAACCCTCCAGTAGGTCCTCATCCGTCCACCCCATCTGTATCCAATTAATCAGGAGCCATACCGCGAGTCGGGTATTGTCGACACGGGCACGTCCCCCTACTACTCCTGGCGTCTTTACGATTAGGTTATTTGGCGGATTGACCAACTTCGTTAGGCGTCGAAGAAGCTCTAGCTGTTCGTCTTTCGGTAGCTGGGCGGCTAAGCGAAGCGTCTGATCGATGGTAGTAGCCATGGGTTCAACATTTTAGGCCGGGAGGCACAATAGAGAAACGTCCGTGCCCCCCGACCAGGTTGCTACGCCGGGACCGGTTCCCCAACTAGCGCCAACGCCTGCTCCAAATCCGCCTTTATGTCCTCGATGTGCTCGATGCCCACCGATATCCGGAGCGCGTTCGGCTCCACGCCCGCGGCCCGCTGCTCGTGCTCGTTCAGTTGCTGGTGGGTGGTTGCGCTGGGCTGGATGATGAGCGTTTTAGCGTCGCCGACGTTGGCGAGGTGACTGATGAGCTTCAGGTTGTCGACTACCTTGGTAGCGTCCTGCTTGCTGCCGCGCACCTGGAAGTTCAGGACCCCGCCGAAGCAGCCTTCGCGCAGGTACTTTTTTGCATTTTCGTGGCCGGGGTGGTGCAGCAGACCGGCGTAGCTGACCCGTTCGACCTTCTCGTGGTGGTCGAGCCACTGGGCCAGGGCGAGGGCATTCTCGCAGTGGCGTTGTACGCGCAGGGACAGCGTCTCCAGCCCCTGTACGAACATCCAGGCGTTGAAGGGGCTCGCGGCCGGTCCGAAATCCCGCAGTCCCTCTACCCGGGCGCGAATGGCGAAGGCGATGTTACCGAAGGGGCCGTCCTTTCCGAAGACGTCATTGAAGACCAGTCCGTGGTAGCCCGGGCTGGGGTCGGTGAACTGGGGGTACTTGCCGTTGCCGAAGTCGTACTTCCCGCTGTCGACGATAACGCCGCCGACGCTGGTGCCGTGGCCGCCGATCCACTTGGTAGCTGACTCGACCACGATGTGGGCCCCGTGCTCGATGGGGCGGCAAAGGTAGCCCCCGGCCCCGAAGGTATTGTCGACCACCAGGGGCAGGTCGTACTCGCCGGCGATCTGGCTGAGCCCCTCGAAGTCGGGGACCAGGAAGCTCGGGTTGGGCAGGGTTTCGGTATAGAGGGCCTTGGTATTCTCGTCAACCAGTTTGGCGAAGTCGGCCGGGTCGGTACTCTCCGCGAAGCGTACCTCGATACCGATGCGCTTGAAGGCAACCTTGAATTGGTTGTAGGTACCCCCGTACAGGTAGGGGCTGCTGACGATATTGTCGCCGGCCTGGGCCAGGTTATTGATGGCCAGGAACTGGGCACTCTGTCCCGAGGCCGTCGCTACCGCGGCGACTCCCCCCTCCAGGCTCGCGATGCGCTTTTCGAAGGCATCCGTGGTGGGGTTCATGATGCGGGTGTAGATGTTCCCGAACTCCTGGAGGCCGAAAAGATTGGCGCCGTGTTCGCTGTCCCTGAAGGTGTAGCTGGTGGTTTGGTAGAGGGGCAGGGCGCGACTGCGGGTCGTCTGGTCGACTTCCTGTCCGGCGTGTAGTTGTAAGGTCTCGAAATGCATGGGGGAGTGAGTTGGTGGATTATTGAATGGGTAGATTATTGCGGGCTTGCGTTACGGTTTCCGGTCCAGCAGGGCCAGCAGATGGGTGACCTTTCCGGTTCCGGATCGGTAGGGGGTGGATGGTAAGCGGTACATTCTACCGGGCGGAGGCTCGCTCGATCTGGTTACTTTCAGCGAGCAGGCGGGGCGGGGCAGGACGTCTTTCTCTACGGCTACCGTATCGCCGAGGGAGTTGGGGTGGCCCCCGGTAAGGCGCTCCGCGTAGGGGCGGGGGGCGGGGACGCGGGTGCGGTCAGGATGGGGGGAGGGATAGTGGGAAGACATGGCATGACGTTTATCTTTCCGCGATCGCGCGGCAGGATTTGGCACCTTTTTTCGCCCTGCCGGGGGAAAGTGGTTGCCAGGACTTCGTAGAGCCTGATCTCTCCGTCCTTCTGAATAAATGGGGCCGGCGCTTTCGCTGGCTGGGGTAAAGATAAGGTTTACTCGTCAGACGAGCCCTACGCTGCGCTCCGGGGACTCGGCTGACGAGGACTAGCGGCCGTACTGAGCCGGGGACTCGGCTGA
>CAZQNE010000032.1:0-40862 GCA_964594535.1 uncultured Lewinella sp. | reverse complement strand
GACGAGGACTAGCGGCCGTACTGAGCCGGGGACTCGGCTGACGAGGACTAGCGGCTAAGTGGCGGGGCTGACGCGATAGAGGAACCATACGCTCCGCTCCGGGGGCTTGGCTGACGAGGACTAGCGGCTAAGTGGTGGGAAACAAACGGGCTGGTGGTAGTCGTCAGCCGGGTCCTGCGGGGGCGGCGCCCCGCCCCCGTGGCCCGTCTGCCGACTGAACGCTGTCACTCGTCCATAATCTTTGCACCCGCGCGCCGCCGCCCCTATATCGCGCCCTGACTTAAACGAAATGTATCATGTACGAAGCCGGAAAGGTCTACCACGTCTATAACCAGAGTAATAGCTACGTCCCTATCTTCCGGGAGCCGGAGAACTACCGTTTTTTCACCGAGAAAATGCGTCAATTCCTACTGCCCAGGGCTCATATATTTTGCTATGCCCTGATGCCTGATCATTTTCACTGGCTGCTACAACCGACTAACTTCGGGCTGGCGGACAGTAGGAGCATCAAACCCCAGTCGCGCCCCGAAGCGGGGAAACAGTTTCAGCAAGAACTATCGCACGGCATCCGCATCCTGCTGAGTAGTTACACGCGGGCGTTCAACCGGCGCTATAAAAATCGCGGCACCCTGTTCCGGGCCCGGACTACGCCAAAGCTTGTTGAAGGAGCCGACTACCGGTTGCGGTGCTTTCACTACATCCACGAAAACCCGGTAACGGACGGGCTGGTGATCCTCGCCACGGACTATCCGTATTCCTCCGCCCCGGACTGGGCCGGCCTACGGAACAATGGCATCTGCGACTACGCACTAGCCTCGGAAGTGATCGGAATCTAGAGATGAACGTAGGGCAACCCCACCGTTAAACACGCGCTCTCCGGCCCGCTTGGGGGTGACTTGGCACCTGCGTCCGCGCAAAATATCTATTTTCGCACCGAAATTCGGTCAACGACCTTTTGAAGCGCGGTTACTTCGCGGCCATCTTGATCGCTTGTCATCGAAGACGGAATCCTCTTTCTTCCTTTAACAAGTAAATCTTTCCTCCCTTTATGGTTTCAACTATCCTCTACGCCATACCTGTCCTGGGTATACTGGCGCTCATATTTATGGCCATCCGGTACAGTTGGGTGGGTAAGCAGGACCCCGGCAACGAGCGGATGGTCCGCATCGGAACAAACATCGCGGACGGGGCCATGGCCTTCCTGCGGGCGGAATACAAGGTGCTGGCCATCTTCGTCGTGGTCGTCGCCGCGCTGCTCGTCTTCACCGCCGACCCGGTCACTTCCAGCTTTATGATCGGGGTGAGTTTTATCCTGGGGGCGATCTGTTCGGCCCTGGCCGGCTTTATCGGGATGCGGGTAGCCACTAAAGCTAACGTGCGCACCACCAATGCGGCCCGCGAGAGCCTCGGCAAGGCACTGGGTGTGGCCTTCGCGGGCGGTTCGGTGATGGGATTGGGCGTAGTCGGGCTGGGGCTGCTCGGGCTGGGGCTGCTCTTCCTGATCTTTCAGGGGATGTTCGTGCCCGAAGCTACCGTGAACGGCAGTGTGGAGGCGCAGACGGCCATCATCCGGGTCATTACCGTACTCACCGGCTTTAGTTTCGGTGCTTCTTCCATTGCCCTCTTCGCCCGGGTGGGTGGGGGAATCTACACCAAGGCCGCTGACGTGGGGGCCGACCTGGTCGGTAAGGTCGAGGCCGGTATTCCCGAGGATCACCCGCTGAACCCCGCTACGATCGCCGACAACGTGGGCGATAACGTGGGCGACGTAGCCGGTATGGGGGCCGACCTGTTCGAATCCTACGTGGGCTCCATCATCGGTACGATGGTGATCGGCGCGGCCTTCATTACCCTGCCCCAGTTCGCCGGAAGCGAGATTGGCGGTCTCAATGCCGTGCTGCTGCCCCTGGTCGTAGCGGGTATCGGAATCGTGGCCTCCATCATCGGTACCTTCTTCGTGCGGGTAAGCGAGGGCGGCGACCCCCAGAAGGCCCTGAATACGGGGGAATTGATCGCCGCGGCTATCATGCTCGTACTGACCTTCTTCGCGGTCACCACCATGCTGCCCGCCGAGTGGAGTGTGGGGGTAGACAACCTCGGTAAGCAACTCGTCGACGCCCAGGGCAACCCGATTTTTTTCGAGTACAGCGCCATGGGGGTGTTCTACGCGATCATCCTCGGTCTGGTCGCCGGACTGGGAATCGGGTACATCACCGAATACTACACGGGTACGGGTACTAAGCCGGTGCAGGGGATCGTGGATCAGTCGCTGACCGGCTCGGCGACCAACATCATCGCCGGTCTCGCGGTCGGTATGCGGTCTACGGCCTTCCCGATTCTGGTACTGGCTACGGCCATCATCGGGGCCTACTACTTCGCCGGGCTGTACGGTATCGCCATTGCCGCCGTGGGGATGCTCTCCAACACCGGTATCCAACTGGCCGTCGATGCGTACGGCCCGATCTCCGACAACGCCGGCGGCATTGCCGAAATGGCCGGACTGGAACCCGAGGTGCGCGAACGAACCGACAAGCTCGACGCGGTAGGTAACACCACCGCCGCCATCGGTAAGGGCTTCGCCATCGGATCGGCCGCCCTGACCGCCCTGGCGCTCTTCGCCGCGTTCATGCAGACGGCCGGCATCACGACTATCGACATTGCGAACCCCTACGTCATGGCCGGTCTCTTCCTCGGGGCCATGCTGCCCTTCCTCTTTAGTGCCTTCTCGATGGAGGCCGTGGGGCGGGCCGCCAACGACATGATACAGGAGGTACGCCGGCAGTTCCGCGACATCCCCGAACTGAAGGCCGCCCTGGAAGTGATGCGCCGTAATGATACGGACGACCAGGCCGTATGGACGCAGGTGGATAAGGACGTATTCTTCGCCGCCGACGGGAAGGCAGACTACCAGCGCTGCGTGGAGATTTCCACCCAGGCGTCCATCCGGGAGATGGTCGCGCCGGGACTGATCGCGGTACTTACGCCGGTGCTGGTCGGCTTCGCTCCCCGCCTTTTCGGTTCCGACGTAGGGGCCGAGATGCTCGGCGGACTGCTGGCCGGAGTGACTTCGGCGGGCGTCATGATGGCCATCTTCCAGTCGAATGCCGGCGGTGCCTGGGATAACGCCAAGAAGATGTTCGAGGAGGGCGCTTCGGTACAGGGCACCATCTACCATAAGGGGTCCGATCCGCACAAGGCGGCCGTCGTGGGCGATACCGTGGGTGACCCCTTCAAGGATACCTCCGGCCCCTCGCTGAATATCCTGCTGAAACTGATGAGTGTGGTGGCGCTGGTGATCGCGCCGCTGCTGTAGGAATAGCCGTCGGCCGGGGATTGGGAGCAGAGCGACCTTTGCTCGTCCGCCGGCGAACTAGGGTTCATCCGCCCGGCCGACGCACCAGGGTCGCTTCCGCTCCCAAGGCCCGGCGGACGGGCTACACGTCCTTCCATATGGAGATTTAACAAAGCGTGGGCGGGAGCCCAAAAAAGAACGCCTACCCAACTAAATCACCCACGGCGAAAGCTCCCGGGTGTAAACTGTCGATCGTTTCTCCTACCCTATATAATTGTCTACCGGTATAGTTGCCCCGTTCCGGCCGCGGATCCGTATAGCGTTCCGCTTGTTTCTCGTAGATATTGACGATCCAATACTCCTCGATTCCGGCACTCGCGTAGTTCAGTTTTTTCACGCTACGGTCGGTAGAAAGGGGGGTATCGGAAACTTCCACGACTAGCAAAATATCGCCTGGTCGAGGCTGGTGGGTGTTGTTTTCCAGAGGACCCCTTGTTACGTGCAAATCGGGCTCGGGTTCAGAATCATCGACCAGTGTGATGGGATCCTGGACGCCGATAGTGAACTGCTCTTCGGGCAGCAGGCGGTTGATCTTTTTGACCACCCTGGCGTGGGAGACATCCATCGGTAGCTTCGTTTAACAGTAAGCACTTTGTAGCCATACTGTATCTTCCGCCCCATGTCCACCCAACCCAAATTAGGCATCCTCGGCGGCGGCCAGCTCGGTAAGATGCTCTGCCAGGCTGCCAGCCGCTGGCACCAGCCCACCTACGTACTCGATCGCTCCGACGATATGCCGGCGGCCCCCTACGCGACGGTCTTTCAGCGGGGCAACTTCCG
The DNA here is from genome assembly GCA_964594535.1 of uncultured Lewinella sp. Lineage (GTDB taxonomy): Bacteria > Bacteroidota > Bacteroidia > Chitinophagales > Saprospiraceae > Neolewinella. The sequence continues at coordinate 36,730 of CAZQNE010000032.1, read as the reverse complement.
CGACTACGACGACGTGATGGCCTTTGCCCGCGGACTCGACGTAGTAACCATCGAGATCGAGCACATCGACACCCGGGCCCTCCACGAACTGGAACGGTCGGGCGTAAAGGTCTACCCCCAACCGGCCCTGATCGACCTGATCAAGGATAAGGGATTGCAGAAGCAGTTTTACGCCGACCACGGAATCGCTACGACCGGTTTCAACCTTTTCGACACCAAGGAAGCGGTGATCGCTGCCGTCGAAAAAGGTGAGCTGCACCCTCCCTTCGTGCAGAAAACCCGCACCGGGGGCTACGACGGCCAGGGCGTCAGGGTGATCCGCTACCGGGAAAATGTCGAGGATGAACTGATGGAAGGCCCCTGCCTCGTCGAGGATATGGCCGACATCGAAAAGGAACTGGCCGTCATCGTAGCCCGCTCCAGTACCGGAGAGATCCGGGTGTTCACTACGGTGGAGATGGAGTTTCACCCTACGGCTAACCTGGTCGAGTTCCTCGTCTGCCCCGCCGCCCTGGACGGAGACACCGACGGTCGCGCCAGCCAGTTGGCCGTCGACGTGGTGCAAAAAATGGAGATCGTCGGACTGCTCGCCGTGGAGTTGTTCCTGACCAGGCAGGGGGAGATTCTCGTCAATGAGGTAGCCCCCCGCCCCCACAACAGTGGCCACCACACCATCGAGGCCTGCGCCACCAGCCAGTACGAACAACACCTGCGGGCAATTCTGGGGCTACCGCTGGGCGATCCCGTGCACCTGCGCCCCGCCGCCATGGTGAATCTACTCGGTGCCCCCGACCATAGCGGTCCTACCCGTTACGTCGGTTTGGAGAACGCACTCGCCATTCCCGAAGCCCACCCCCATCTGTACGGGAAGGCCGAAACGCGACCCTTCCGCAAGATGGGCCACATCACGGCACTGGGGGATACGGTCGCCCAGGCGAAGGAGCGGGCGGCGCGGGCGCGGGATGCGATGTCGGTGGTAGCGGAAAGTAGCTCAGAATAGGGTAGCCGATTCGTGCCGTAACAACCATTTTTTGCGTTCGATGCCGCCGGCGTAACCGGTGAGCTTTCCGTCGCTGGCAATGACCCGGTGGCAGGGCAGGAGGATGGCAATGCGGTTGCTGCCGTTGGCCTTCCCCACGGCCTGGCTGCCCCCCGGCTTGCCGATCATACGGGCTATGCGGGCGTAGGTGATCGTCTGCCCGAAGGGGACGGTCGCGAGTACCCGCCATACCTCCCGTTGGAATGCGGTGCCCCGCGGATCGAGGGGGATGGTAAAGTCGGTCAGCGTACCAGCAAAATAGGCCGCTAATTGGCCGGCGGCTTCCGTTAGCAGACCAGTGCGGTCCCCACCGGGCTCTTCCTCTACGAACTCCACTCCGGTGAGGCCACGGGGGCCGGCGGTGAGTCGAATGGGGCCGAGGGGGCTGGCGATTACGGCGTGCATTCCGGGGAAGTTAGCCCCTCTGCCCGAATGCACGATACAACTATCGCTTGCCCCACCGGTTGTATCCCCCTAGGAACCGCGAAGGTCCGACCGTTTCACGGCGGTATGCCGGGCGGTATCCTATTTGCAACATTGCACGTAATCCCGGAACGCATAGTATGGCCGATACCTTTAATAAGAAGCAGCGCGAGAAGAAGAAGCAGAAGAAAAAGCGGGAAAAAAGAGAAAAACGCGAGGCGAAGAAGCTAAGTAACAATAAGCCGCCCGAATTCATGTACGTCGGGGTAGACGGAAATCTGACCCCCCACGCCCCCGACCCGAGCCTTAAACAGGAAGTGAGCCTGGAGAGTATTGACATCAGTACGCCCTCTTCCGAGAAATCGACCGAGTCCAAATTCGAAAAGTCCGGCTCCGTTAAATTCATTAACCTGGATAAGGGCTACGGCTTCATCATCAGCGAGAGTGGGAACGAAAGCTTCTTCGTCCACGTTGACGAACTGCAGGGGCCGATCCGGGATGGCGACCAGGTCGTCTTCGAGGCGGGGCAGGGGCCGAAGGGGCCGGTAGCGCTGAACGTTAGATTACAGTCTTAGGCAGAAACGATGTAGCTACCCAGGCGGATATGCCGTTTGGGCTGTTGCTGAACCGGTCAGCACGGGCAGGGTGGTGGACAACGCCCACCAAGGATGCGCGTTGTCACATAGTCTCGCTAATTTAAGGGAAAATTACCCGCTATGCCGCGACGACTACTCCTGCTATTCTGTCTTTCCGCTACGATTACGCTTTCCGCACAGTGCCCCTCGGCCGGCTTCGCTCAGGTCACGGAATACCAGCGGGCCGCGCGTGTTTTTATCTCGGGGCTTGCGGAGAATGTGGATAGCGTCCAACTCTACCTCGGGGGGGAGAACTACATCCAGTTTCAGTTCGACGAGCCGGATACGGTGTACAACCTTGAGCCGGACGGGGTAGTAACCGGTTATAATGTTTACGGGCTCGAACCCGGCCGCCGGTACAACCTATTCGCGGTGACCTTCTGCGGCGGGGAGCGGGCGATCAGCCCCCGGCAGGGTTTCGGGACCGAGGCCGACGGCCCGCCGCCCAACGATGATATTACGGACATCGGCTTGCTGGGCGGCGCGGTAGTCCGCTGCGTCGGGCAACCCGGCACTACGCGCAACGCCCAACCCTCGGACTTCCCGGACAACAGTTGCGGGGGCATTGCCGACGATGACGTCTGGTACAGTCTGCGGACCATCTTTCCACGGTATGACGTAGAGATAATTCCCATCGGCGGTACCGATCAGGACGTCATCCTCCAGGTCTTTGACCCGGAGGATCAGCTCATCGCCTGCGTTGACGACGGAGGGGCCGGCGAGTCCGAGTTTTACCGACTGACGGATGCCGTCGACGGAGCGGACTACCGTTTCCGGGTATTCACCAAATCGGCGGGTACCTTCGCGATCTTCGAGATCTGCAGCGCGGGCTTTGCACCCGCACCCATCTCCCAGCAGTTGGGGTGCACCCAGGCCCCGCCCGTGGTGCTGGACGGCAGTGGACAAACCGGGCTGCTGGTCGATATATTCGATTCTACGGGCGCGATCATCCTGAGTATCGAAAACACCGAGCCCCTGGGGGAGGTGAACTTCAGTTACTACCGGACCGATGGGGACCTCCGGCAAACGGATACTACGGGGGCACGCTACGCGGGGCGCAACGTCAGTATCCGACCGACCACCCAACCCGGTGACTTGGTCAGCGTCCGGTTTTATCTCAGTGAAGCGGAGGTGAACCAGTTCTTCGCCGCCGGAGCGATCAGCGACATCAATGAGTTGGATGCGACCAAGATTTCCAATGCGTTCTGTTCTTCCGCCTACCCGGGCGGTGGTTTCCTGACCAAACTAGATTCGGGTGGGGTTTACGGAACGGGTTACTTCCTGGACGTCCGGGTCGACTCCTTCAGTGAATTCTTCTTTCACCCCGCCGCCGAAAGCCTGACCTCGACCACCTCCGTGATGGACAATGACCGCGCGCAGGCCCCCTGGGCCTTCGGCCCCAACCCGGTCGGGAACGAATTGCAACTGGTACCACCCCCGAGCCTGATCGACCGGGAGGTGGGCCTGGACGTGTTTACGGTAAGCGGCCGGCGGATAATTTCACGGAGGCTACCGGCCGGGTCGCGTAGGACCTTGCCCACCGCGGACTGGGTACCCGGGGTGTACTTTCTCGTGCTCTCCTCGGAAGGGGAAAGCGTCACCCTACGGGTGGTTAAGTAGGGTATTGCACCCGCGCCCCGCCGCCCTACCTTAGCCGCATGGAAACCACGGAACTCCTCAAGCGCGTCCGCCGCATCGAGATCAAGACGAAGGGGCTGAGCAAGCAGATCTTTTCGGGCGAGTATCAATCGGCCTTCAAGGGGCGGGGGATGTCGTTCTCCGAAGTGAGGGGGTATCAGTACGGCGACGACGTACGCAACATCGACTGGAACGTGACGGCCCGCTCCGGTGAGCCCTACGTGAAGGTTTTCGAGGAGGAGCGGGAACTGACCGTCATGCTGCTGGTCGATATTTCAAAATCAAGCTTTTTTGGCACCGTAAGGCAGCCCAAGAACGAGCTGATCACCGAAATCTGCGCGGTACTGGCCTTCTCGGCCGCACAGAATAACGATAAGGTGGGCCTGCTGCTCTTCAGCGATCGGGTCGAGAAATTCCTGCCGCCGAAGAAGGGTAGGGGGCACGTCCTGCGCATCATCCGCGAGCTGCTCGACACCCGCCCCGAGGGCAGCGGCACCGACATCGGTATGGCGCTGACCTACTTCACGAACATGGTCAAAAAGCGGAGTATCTGCTTTTTGGTATCCGACTTCCTGGCCGGCGACTACGAAAAGCCCCTCCGCCTGGCCGCCCGCCGCCACGATCTGGTGGGCATGCACCTCTACGACCCGCGGGAACGCGAACTACCCGCCGTCGGCCTCCTCCGCGCCCGCGATGCCGAAACGGGGAAAACGCAGTGGATCGATACCGATAGTCCCCGGGTACGCGAGCGCTACGCCGACTGGTATACCGAACACATGAACTACTTCAGCCAGGCCTTCCAGCAGAGCCGGGCGGATACGCTGAGCGTGGAGACTACCGAGGATTACGTAAAGGAGTTGTTGCGTTTTTTCAAGCGGCGGGGGTAGGACTCTGCTGTCGACTTTCACCACGGCCCGTGCACCTGACGGTAAAAGTAGTCGTCATTAGCGTACACTACCGTGACTATGTCTGTAATTATACGTTCGATTCTCCTAGCATTACTCTGCATACCGCACGCTACTCCCGCCGCCGGGCAGCGAAATGTTCGGGACTTCGCTTTCGTCTCCGCAGGTGATACGCTACGGGGGTTAGTCGAGACACCCACCAAAAGAAAGTCGCACGCCGTAATCATACTGATCCCGGGCTACGGCCGTACGAATTTTGTCAACGGCGGCTGGTACTCCGAGCTCCGCGATACCTTACTCGCTACTGGTCTGACGGTCTGCTTCTGGGATAAGCCGGGTTGTGGAAACAGCGGGGGCACCTTCGATGCACAGCAGCCGGTCGAAAGCTCCGCCGCCGAAGCCATAGCGGCCATCGAAGAACTTCACCGCCAATCCGTGTCTGGCTTGGATAATTTAGGGATGTGGGGCATCAGCCGCGCGGGTTGGATCGTCCCACTCATCAACCGACAGTACCCCATCGACTTCTGGGTATCGGTCAGTGGTACCGATGCGGGGGAAAACTTTGGCTACCTACTGAAGACCAATTTACTCATCGCCGGAAAGCCGCCAGCCGAGGCCGAACGTCTGCACCGGGCCTGGCAGGACGGTCATCGCCTGCTGTGTACCGGGGGCAGTTACGAAGATTACCTGGCGGCAACCCGTCCACTCGGCCAGGATAGTTTTTGCCGCGCCACCTTCGGCTACATCCCCGTCGACACGATCACCGCAGCCGGCCGGGCACACTACCTCGCGCAACAGGACGCTTACATCCGCCGGGGAGCCTTCGACGAAGCGAGCGGACTATGGCACTACCTACCCAACTTTGGCGAACTGCTGCGGCAGGTCGACTGTCCGGTACTTGCCCTATTCGGTGCAAATGACTCACAGGTCGACTGGCGTAACACAAAAGCACTCTACGAACGGACAATCGGTACGAATCCACGGGCTAGTCTGACTGTCCGCATCTTCGAGCAGTGCAACCATAATCTTCAACAGTGTCTCACCTGCGGCTACCTGGAAGACCTCACCGACTCAGGCTGGCAGGCCTGTGCTGGCTACTACCGCACGATGACGGACTGGTTGGCAAAGCAGGGAGATAGGAAATAGGGCGGCGGAGCGCAGGTGCAATCTTGTCCGGTGATCTAGTGCTTCCCCCCATTCGTCTTGAAATCCGGTGCGGTCAGTAAGACCAAACTACCTTAGGGGCATGACCTTCGTACTACTACTCCTTTTCATCTGTTCCGGTATCACCACGCACGCTCAGTCGCCTAGCATCGACTCCCTTGATCGGGAGTTGGAACGACTAGCTAGCGAAGGCCACCTGAGCGGAAATCTGCTGTTGGCGGAGGGCGATCATATCCTGCTTCGAAAAAGCTACGGGTACGCCGACTTTGAAAACAGGGTGCCGCTACGGGAAGACGCCGTTTTCGAACTCGCCTCGGTGTCCAAGCAGTTCACCGCGGCGGCCGTCTCGCTACTGGTGGCCGATGGGAAGTTAGAGCTAGATGCGCCGGTAAAGAAGTACCTCCCCGAACTCACGGCTTATCCCGAGCTCACGACCCGTCAGTTGGTGCACCATACGGGGGGGCTACCTGACTACATGTCCGCCGCCGGTGAGATTAAGGAACTGCCGGAGTTCGTTACTAACGACTTTGTGTTAGCTTACCTGCGTGACCGGCAGCCGGCGGCTGACTTCACTCCCGGTCAGCAATTCGAATACAGCAATACGGGCTACCTGTTGCTAGCCTCCCTGGTCGAACGGGTCAGTGGACAGTCTTTCCCGCAGTTCCTCAGGCAGCGCCTATTCGAACCCCTCGGTATGAACGATACGCAGGTGTACCGCCGGCGGTACGAAGCTCACCGTAGCGTAGATCGGTTTGTACCCGGCCACGTATGGGATGGGCAGCGGTACACAATCCCCGATTCCCTGCCCAATTACGCCTTCGTCCACTTACTCGACGGCATCTACGGCGACGGTATGGTTAATTCTACCCTCGACGACCTCTACCGCTGGGATCGCGCGCTCGCCAGAGGTAACTTTCTGGACACCGCTTTACTCTTCACGCCCGGAATAACGTCGGCGGGAGATACGACCGAGTATGGTTTCGGGCAGGGCATCCGGCAGCACCCTACCTATGGCTACACCATCAGCCACTCCGGCGGTTGGCCGGGGGTAGCGACTTACCTGTACCGCTTTCCCGAGACGGACCGTGTGCTGATTTTCCTACGTAACGACGGCGGCGGGCGGGACTCCCGGATCACGGCCTTGCGTTCAGCACTCCTTGCGCTTCACGGCATGCCCCTAAAGATAGCAGGTCTTTATCCATCCGCAGCGGAAGCGGTAGATCCGGCTGCGGTCAGTGAACTACTCGGTACTTACGCCGTGTCGCCAGATTTCAGACTGACCTTTAGCCTAACCGAGGAGGGTAAATTCATGGGGCAGGCAACGGGGCAACCCGCCATTGAGCTAGGTAAGCACCCTGCCAAAGATCGGTATATCGTAATGGGTGTGGAGGCGGAATTGCAGTTTCAGCGCAATGCCGTGGGAAAGGTAACCCAGGTCGTGTTGCACCAGGCTGGCCAGGAGATTTTGGCTGTGCGGGAGTAGGGTTGACCTCACCCTCGACTTAGCACCTGCGCTCCGCCGCCCCTGTTTACCGTCTGATACACCGGTGGTAGAACCGATGACGGTCGACTCCGCACCACCACCTTGAACTGAGCCGATGCCATGCGCCGCGCCGCCAACTTGGTCCGTTCTGCCCCCTACTGCCGGTCTACGATCGATATGCGGCAGAAGACACACTGATCCTGTCCGTACACGATCGGTTCGGAGTGATCGGGATGCACCTCTACGACCCCCGCGAGCGGGAGCTGCTACCCGCCGTGGGCTTACTCCGCGCCCGCAATGCCGAAACGGGGAAAACGCAGTGGATCGATACCAACAGCCGCCGCGTCCGCGAGCGGTACGCGAATTGGTACGCCGCGCATATGGACTACTTCAATACGGCCTTCCAGCAGAGCCGGGCGGATACCCTGAGCGTAGAGACCACCGAAGACTACGTAAAGGAACTGCTGCGGTTTTTCCAGCGGCGGGGATAGGGCTCTGCCGTCAACTTTTTCCGCATCTCGTGCACCCTAGAGTAAAAGAGGTCGTCATTCGCGTACGCTACCGTAGTTATGTCCATACTCATCCAATCGACCTTCCTGGTATTCGCGTGTACCCTACTTAGTGTCTCCGCCGCCGGGCAGCGCAGTACCCAAGACTTCGCCTTCGTCTCCGTAGGTGATACGCTACGGGGGTTAATCGAGACACCCGCCAATAGGAAGTCGAACGCAGTGATCATACTGATCCCAGGTTACGGTCGTACGGACTTTGTCAACGGCGGCTGGTACTCCGAGCTCCGCGATACCTTACTCGCTACTGGTCTGACGGTCTGCTTCTGGGATAAGCCGGGTTGTGGAAACAGCGGGGGCACCTTCGATGCACAGCAGCCGGTCGAAAGCTCCGCCGCCGAAGCCATAGCGGCCATCGAAGAACTTCACCGCCAATCCGTGTCTGGCTTGGATAATTTAGGGATGTGGGGCATCAGCCGCGCGGGTTGGATCGTCCCACTCATCAACCGACAGTACCCCATCGACTTCTGGGTATCGGTCAGTGGTACCGATGCGGGGGAAAACTTTGGCTACCTACTGAAGACCAATTTACTCATCGCCGGAAAGCCGCCAGCCGAGGCCGAACGTCTGCACCGGGCCTGGCAGGACGGTCATCGCCTGCTGTGTACCGGGGGCAGTTACGAAGATTACCTGGCGGCAACCCGTCCACTCGGCCAGGATAGTTTTTGCCGCGCCACCTTCGGCTACATCCCCGTCGACACGATCACCGCAGCCGGCCGGGCACACTACCTCGCGCAACAGGACGCTTACATCCGCCGGGGAGCCTTCGACGAAGCGAGCGGACTATGGCACTACCTACCCAACTTTGGCGAACTGCTGCGGCAGGTCGACTGTCCGGTACTTGCCCTATTCGGTGCAAATGACTCACAGGTCGACTGGCGTAACACAAAAGCACTCTACGAACGGACAATCGGTACGAATCCACGGGCTAGTCTGACTGTCCGCATCTTCGAGCAGTGCAACCATAATCTTCAACAGTGTCTCACCTGCGGCTACCTGGAAGACCTCACCGACTCAGGCTGGCAGGCCTGTGCTGGCTACTACCGCACGATGACGGACTGGTTGGCAAAGCAGGGAGATAGGAAATAGGGCGGCGGAGCGCAGGTGCAATCTTGTCCGGTGATCTAGTGCTTCCCCCCATTCGTCTTGAAATCCGGTGCGGTCAGTAAGACCAAACTACCTTAGGGGCATGACCTTCGTACTACTACTCCTTTTCATCTGTTCCGGTATCACCACGCACGCTCAGTCGCCTAGCATCGACTCCCTTGATCGGGAGTTGGAACGACTAGCTAGCGAAGGCCACCTGAGCGGAAATCTGCTGTTGGCGGAGGGCGATCATATCCTGCTTCGAAAAAGCTACGGGTACGCCGACTTTGAAAACAGGGTGCCGCTACGGGAAGACGCCGTTTTCGAACTCGCCTCGGTGTCCAAGCAGTTCACCGCGGCGGCCGTCTCGCTACTGGTGGCCGATGGGAAGTTAGAGCTAGATGCGCCGGTAAAGAAGTACCTCCCCGAACTCACGGCTTATCCCGAGCTCACGACCCGTCAGTTGGTGCACCATACGGGGGGGCTACCTGACTACATGTCCGCCGCCGGTGAGATTAAGGAACTGCCGGAGTTCGTTACTAACGACTTTGTGTTAGCTTACCTGCGTGACCGGCAGCCGGCGGCTGACTTCACTCCCGGTCAGCAATTCGAATACAGCAATACGGGCTACCTGTTGCTAGCCTCCCTGGTCGAACGGGTCAGTGGACAGTCTTTCCCGCAGTTCCTCAGGCAGCGCCTATTCGAACCCCTCGGTATGAACGATACGCAGGTGTACCGCCGGCGGTACGAAGCTCACCGTAGCGTAGATCGGTTTGTACCCGGCCACGTATGGGATGGGCAGCGGTACACAATCCCCGATTCCCTGCCCAATTACGCCTTCGTCCACTTACTCGACGGCATCTACGGCGACGGTATGGTTAATTCTACCCTCGACGACCTCTACCGCTGGGATCGCGCGCTCGCCAGAGGTAACTTTCTGGACACCGCTTTACTCTTCACGCCCGGAATAACGTCGGCGGGAGATACGACCGAGTATGGTTTCGGGCAGGGCATCCGGCAGCACCCTACCTATGGCTACACCATCAGCCACTCCGGCGGTTGGCCGGGGGTAGCGACTTACCTGTACCGCTTTCCCGAGACGGACCGTGTGCTGATTTTCCTACGTAACGACGGCGGCGGGCGGGACTCCCGGATCACGGCCTTGCGTTCAGCACTCCTTGCGCTTCACGGCATGCCCCTAAAGATAGCAGGTCTTTATCCATCCGCAGCGGAAGCGGTAGATCCGGCTGCGGTCAGTGAACTACTCGGTACTTACGCCGTGTCGCCAGATTTCAGACTGACCTTTAGCCTAACCGAGGAGGGTAAATTCATGGGGCAGGCAACGGGGCAACCCGCCATTGAGCTAGGTAAGCACCCTGCCAAAGATCGGTATATCGTAATGGGTGTGGAGGCGGAATTGCAGTTTCAGCGCAATGCCGTGGGAAAGGTAACCCAGGTCGTGTTGCACCAGGCTGGCCAGGAGATTTTGGCTGTGCGGGAGTAGGGTTGACCTCACCCTCGACTTAGCACCTGCGCTCCGCCGCCCCTGTTTACCGTCTGATACACCGGTGGTAGAACCGATGACGGTCGACTCCGCACCACCACCTTGAACTGAGCCGATGCCATGCGCCGCGCCGCCAACTTGGTCCGTTCTGCCCCCTACTGCCGGTCTACGATCGATATGCGGCAGAAGACACACTGATCCTGTCCGTACACGATCGGTTCGGAGTGATCGGGATGCACCTCTACGACCCCCGCGAGCGGGAGCTGCTACCCGCCGTGGGCTTACTCCGCGCCCGCAATGCCGAAACGGGGAAAACGCAGTGGATCGATACCAACAGCCGCCGCGTCCGCGAGCGGTACGCGAATTGGTACGCCGCGCATATGGACTACTTCAATACGGCCTTCCAGCAGAGCCGGGCGGATACCCTGAGCGTAGAGACCACCGAAGACTACGTAAAGGAACTGCTGCGGTTTTTCCAGCGGCGGGGATAGGGCGGACTACCAACTAACGAAGGGCATCTGCCCCACAAACTGCTCCTCCTCCACCTGCCTAATCAGGAAGTCGGCCAGGTCGGCCCGGGCAATTTTCGTGCTGGCGTTCACGCCGACCCAACCGACGCGGTAGTCGCCCCGCCCGGGGTCGTTGGTGAGGCGGGGGGCGCGAACGATGGTCCAGTCCAGCCCGCTGTCGACCAGGACGCGGTGGTGGGCGATGGCGTCGTTCAGGATTTTGGGTACCGCGATCTTCATGATGAAACGGATGGCCTTGTCGGCGAACTTCGGCTGGTCTTTTTCGGGATAGGGCAGTCCGCCACCGGAGAGGGAAATAACGCGACGGATGCCCTCCGTCTTCATGGCGTCGACGATGTGCTGGGTGCCGTTGGTCTGTAACTTTTCCGGCGAGCCCTTGACGTGGCCGAACAGGCTGACCACTAGGTCGCAGCCGCTGACGGTACGGTTGACATCCTGTTGGCTGAGCACGTCACCCCGGATGACCTCCAGGGCATCGTGGCGCTGGGGGAGTTTGTCGGGGGAGCGCACCAGGGCGTTGACGGCATAGCCTTTTTCCAGGGCGAGGGGGAGGAACTGCTGGCCGGTCTGGCCGGTAGCTCCGAAGAGCGCGATCTTTTTCATTGTATATTGAGTAGTTCATCTAATGAATACCCCACTCCACTGAATGGTCTACGCTGGGGCACTAACCTTTTGGTAAGTATGGACGAGAAAATCTACGTCACGGCCCGCTGCCCGATTCGCACCACCCTCGATTTGGTGGGGGGGAAATGGAAGCTGCTGATTTTGAAACAGCTCGGCGGCCGGCCGCTGCGGCCCAGTGAGCTCCGCACATTCCTGCCCGACATCAGCGAGAAAATGCTCGTTCAGGAACTGCGTATCCTGGAGCGGAACGGGTTGGTCGGGCGGAAACAGGTTGCTACCTCGCCACCCCGGGTAGAGTATTCGCTGACGGAGCGCGGCCGCCTCACCCGCCCGCTGATGGAGGCGATGGCCGAGTTCGCCGCTGCATACGAAAGGCTTTCACCCCCCGACTGATTCGCCCCGGCGCGGCAGGATGGCGAAGAGCTCCCGCCCCAGGCGCGGCTTGATGGAGTTGTGGGCGCGCTCCAGGGTGCGTACGTCGAAATAGGGGTTGAGGTAACGGAGGTATTCCTCCCGCGTACCGCCGAAGGGCCGTTCGCCGGGGCGGCCGACGTCTTCGGTGGCGAAAAACAGACCGACGAGTTTGCCCCCGGGTCGGAGCAATTGGTACGCCTGGCGAAAGTAGGCCGTGCGGTTCTCGGGAGTGGGGGGGAAGGAACAGAAAAAGGTCTGCTCCAGCATCAGGTCATAGGTGCCCCGGTGGGCGAAGAAGTTTTCGTGGAGGAGGTGATCCGGGGGGAAGTCGGGCACCCGCTCGGCCAGGTCCGCCAGGGGCTGGGCCGCGATATCCAGTACGTAGACCCGTCGGAAGCCTTGCTTCCAGGCGTACTCCGCCTCGTAGGCGTTGCCCGCTCCGGGGATAAGGATGCGGAGGGAGCGATCTTCTACCTGGTCGAGGTAGGCGCGCAGGGGGTCGGTGGGGTGGCCGATGTCCCAGCCGTGGCGGCCTTCGGTGTAGCGTTGTTGCCAGTAGGCTTGTTGCTGGTGGCTGTCGAGGATGTGGTCAGGATCTGTCTCCATAATTTTTTTCGTCGAGGCGTCCGTTCCTACCCCTGTCGTCGTCCGGTAGGTAAGTATACGATATACTGTACGCTGCATGGAAAACTCGGTGCCGGTACCCTTTGACCTGGAGCGTTGTCTGGAAAACTGCTACCGGGAGCAAGAAAGCGCACAGCACCAGCTGTATAACAACTTCTATGCCCGGTGCCTAACAACTACGCTACACTACAGCGCGGACCGGAATGAGGCGGAAGAATTAGTCCACGATGCTTTCCTTAAGGTCTTCCGGGCGCTCGCGGAGCGGCCCTTCAGGGGCAATTTCGTACGCTACTTCCACCGCATCGTCGTCAACGTTTGTATCGACCGCTACCGGGTCAACCAACGTCGGGTACACCACCTGCGACACTTTGCGCCCCCGGGCCCCGCTCAGAACGATGGCGCGCGTAAACTGAGTGAGGACGATGTGCTCCGATTCGTTCAGCACCTGAGCCCGGGCTACCGCACCGTGTTTAATCTCTACGTCATCGAGGTGTTTACCCATCCGGAAATCGCGGATCGGCTCGGCATCAGCGTAAGTACTTCAAAAAGTAATCTCCGCAAAGCGCGCCACAAATTGGCGGGCTGGGTAGATACCTATTTCTCCTACGATACAACCGATCGCTGTTATGAGTAACTCCGATGATCTTCTCCGCCAGAGCTACGATCGGCAGCGTAAGCTCACTCCGCCCGCCGGGGGATGGGAGCGGCTACGGGATTCGCTCCGTGCGCCCGCCGCCCCGGTAACTTCCGCCCGGTTTGGGATCCATTTTCTAGGTGGGGTGCTAGTTGGATTGCTGCTATCCGGTGGAATCGCGTATACCCTGTGGCCGGGACCATTACCCTGCGAACGGATTAGTTCGCCGCCGCAGGCAGTAATACCGAACGCTACTCGCCCGCCCGCCGCCGTATCTCTTTGGAAAACTGCCCCACCCTCAACGAATACCGCTGCGGTTGTACGGCACAATTCTGCCCTACCGGCAGAGCTATCTTTACATGCTTCGCCGGTTGCTGGTTATTCACCGGCAGAGCTCGCCCCGATAGCTATCGGGCCGCCCCGCCGCCCTGATGGTACATCCATAAGGTCGTCCCTGTCCGTTGCTCCCCTTTCACCACGTGATAAAGGATTAATGCCGCTATCCAAGAGGAGCGAACCGGACCGGTTCGGGGTGCTTACGCCTGTTCGACTGGCTTCCGAACCGCTTCCTTCCCGTAAGCGGTGGCGGTTTACTCCGACCTCCCGTAATGTCAATCCACAACCGCGGTGGGAAATAGGCATCAGTGGGATTGTCCTGCCGGCACGCCAGTCCTACTTTGGAAGAGAACTAACGACGGATGCGACTTTCCCGGGCCAACAACGAATTCGATCTCCCTTCGACGACGGTCCGGACAGCCTGTACGTCTCATCGACTTTACGTAATGCCAGCACCTCCCGCGCCTTTGGCTTCCGCTCATTATATGTAGAGTTAGCCCACCAATTTCCTAACGGCATCCGACTGAGTGGGGGGCTTGCCGGCCTCGTCTGGCGTACGCGCAACTACGATCAACTGGATGAGGTACTGCCTGCCCTGACTGAGGGGCAGGAATTTACCCAGATCGAGACCAGTACAAGACGGAACTTAAATACTACCCTGGCTTTTCAGTACACCTTTTTCCGACGGCGGCGCTTCCGGGTATCCCCGGGCTTTTCACTCATCGGTAACTGGATGCACACCACTTCTCAGGTTCGATTTCACGTTCGGGACGGGATGCCACCATCGGGTTCACAAACCAGCAATACCTTCGATAATGACCTGTGGTCATCCGTTGAGCTCTACCCGTCTCTTCACTTACAGTATCAATTGTCGCGGCGGCTCGTGGTGGCGGGCGACGTTCTGCCGGGTATAGGGGTGGGGTTGCGGTATCATTTGGACTAGTAGTCCAAGTCGTATTTTCCCCGTCGTGCACCCCCCCACCATCCCCCGCCCGCTGGCCCTGGCCAACTTACTGCAACTGGCCCGCCGCCCCATCCCCGTATTCACGGAATACCTGGAGCGCTACGGAGATAATTTCCTCCTGCACGTTGGCGGCTCCCGCGTCACCCACTTTACCCGGGACGCCGAGGTGGCCCGCCACGTACTGCAGGGCAACCACCGCAACTACGAAAAAAGCGAGATCCAGACCGACCAGATGGGTAAGTACCTCGGCTTCGGCTTACTGACCAATAGTGGCGACGACTGGTTGCGGCAACGTCGTCTCATCCAGCCCGGCTTCCACCGCCGCCGGATCGAGGCCCTCGAACGGGAAATGCGGCTGGTGATCGGGGAGGAGTGCGAACGGGCGGCGGCGCAACCTGCCCTCGACCTGTTTCGGTTCACCCGGCTGGTGGCCTTCCGCATCATCGTGCGGGCCCTCTTTACCCGGGGCTTCGGGGAGCGGGAAACCGAGCGGCTGCACACTGTACTGGATCAGCTACAGGCCTACATCATTTACCCCATCCGCCTACCGTTTCTGCGGGGGCCGCTGCGGTGGACCGGGCTGGAGCGTCGCCACCTACGGCTAGCGGAAGAGAGCCGGGAACTGATCCGCCAACAGATTGCCCTGCGGCGGCGATCCGACCCGAAGGACGATCTCCTGCAGATGCTGCTCGACGCCCGCTACGAAGATACCGGTGCACCGATGGACGACGGGCGGTTGATCGATGAAATCCTCATCCTGTTCGCCGCCGGTTACGAAACCAGCGCCAACGCTCTGGCCTGGACCTTCTGGCTGCTACTACGCCACCCGGAGGAAATGGACCGGTTGCGCGCCGACCCCTCCGACGACCGACTTACCCGGGTGATCGAAGAGAGCATGCGCCTTTACCCCCCCGCCTGGATCACCGACCGCGTAGCGCTGGGACCGGACGAGGCCGCCGGCTTCGCCATCGATCCCGGAGTGACAATCGGAATATTTATCTACGGCATTCACCACAACCCCGCCTACTACGACGCGCCGGCGGCCTTCCGCCCCGACCGTATGCACCCCGCCCGGAAAAAAGAACGCCACCCCTTCAGTTTCCTGCCCTTCGGCGGAGGGCCGCGGCTCTGTATCGGCAACCACTTCGCCATGCTGGAAATGCGGCTCCTCCTGCGGCACGTCGTGGAACGGTACACCCTGATGCCCGACGGTGAACTTTCTAGCCCGATCCCGAAGCCCTACGTCACCCTGCACCAGGACCGGGCGGTGCGGGTGCGGCTGACACCTCAGTAATACCGCCCCATCATCCCGTGATCCACGATGGCCCGCTTTAGCTCCAGGAAGTCGGCGGTAGCCTGCTTACTGTAGACGACCTCGCCGCCGGGCTCCACGAGTAGGGTGTAGGGCAGGGCACCGTTCCAGTCGGGGTCGATGGCCTCGACCAGTTCGTAAATATTATCGCCGGTGAAGTGGTAGTTCGCCACCGGGGAGTGTACTTTTTCCAGAAAGGCCAGTGCCCGTTCCCCCCGCTCGGGTTTGTCGGCGGAGATGGAGACGAACTCGAAGTCGCGCCCTTCGTACATCCGCTGCAGTACCAGGAAGTCGGGGTATTCCAGCACGCAGGGGCCGCACCAGGTGGCCCAGACGTTGATTAGCCGCAGTTTGCCGCTATCCTCGTTCGCGACGAGTTCTTCGATGCGGTCCACGTCGGCGGGCTCCAGGGTAACGGGGCGGGACTCCCACTCGGCATCGGTTTTTTCGCGGTACTCGTCCTTCCACGCCCACTTGGTCGAGCAGCCGAAGGTTTTAGTGGTGGGCTGAGCGACCTCCTCCCCCGCCAGCAGGGCATCCACGGCCGCGCGCAAGTCTTCGGCGTTGGCGGTCCCCGGTTTTTCGCTTTTGTCCAGTCGGCCGGCGTAGCGCAGGGTGCGGTCCCGGTCGAGTACGAAGACGTGGGGGGTAGCTACGGGCCCGTACCGCAGGCTGGCCGCGTGGTCGTCACCGTCGTAGAGGTAGGGGAAATTGAAGTTGGCGTAATCGGCCCGGATGGCCAGGGCGTCGTAGTCATCGTTCAGGTCGGTATAGCCCAGTTCGTTGTAGAGCAGGCCGAGGGGGCTGTTCGGGCTGATGGCCACGACCTGCACGCCCCGCTCCGCGTAGTCTTCCTGAACGTCGATCATCCGCTGCTCGTAGGCCTGGGCGGTGGGGCAGTGGTTGGCGGTGAAGATGAGTACGAGTACTTCGGCATCGGCGTAGTCGTCCAGGCTGCGCATATTCCCTTCCGTATCGGGAAGGTTGAAGTCGGGGGCGGGTTGGCCTACTTCCAGGGTGGGCACTTCCCGGGCCTCCAGCTTTTGCGGATTCGCGGTGAAGGAGGCTACGTCCTCACTCCGGGCAAGTACCGTTTCGGTGGGTTCGGGGGCGCGGTCGCAGGTGCAGAGTAAACCGAGGGCGGCAATGAGGACCGGGCGAGTCATGGGATATCGTTTACCGTTAAGGTAATACGTTCGCGGAAGCCGGACAAGCCAGTACCTTAACGGCGCCGATGAAACTCCACCGAACCACCCCCGCCCACCCCCACTACCGGGAACTGGTGGATGCCCTGGACGAAGAGCTCACCATCACGGATGGGGAGGATCACGACTTCTACGATCAGTTCAACGGGTCGGAAGACATTCACCACGTCCTGCTCCTGGAAGAACCCGCCGGGGTGTACCTGGCCTGCGGGGCCCTGAAACAATTCGATGACCGTACGATGGAAATAAAGCGGATGTACACCGTCGAAGCCGCGCGGGGGCGGGGGCTGGCCGGCCGTGTTCTCCGGGAACTGGAGCGGTGGGCCACCGAACTGGGGTACGGACGACTGATCCTGGAAACGGGCACCCGCCAAACCGCCGCCCTGCGCCTGTACACCAAGCACGGCTACCGGCGGATGGCCGAAAATTACGCCCAGTACGCCGGGGTAGCCAATAGCGTTTGCTTCGAGAAGGTCCTTACGGCGCAATAGAGTTGTCAATGAATAGGGAGTACTATCTTCACCCACATGCGTGTTTTCCTCATTCTATTGCTCTGCGGTACGAGCCTACTGGCCCAGAAACCCCGCTTCATTCTCGATGCCGACACGGCCAATGAGATCGACGACCTGTACGCCATTGCCCACCTGCTGGTCGACACCACGGTCGATCTGCGCGGACTCACCAGCGCCCAGTGGTTCCACCATCTTTCCGGGGATTCTACCGTGTACCAGAGCCAGCGCCTAAACGAGGACCTATTGGAGTTGGCTGGCCTGACGGAGCTGCCCCACCCCGTCGGCTCCGATATGATCGTGGGCAAACCCTGGGGAGGGTACGAGCCCCGCCCCAGTCCGGCCGCTGAATTTATCGTGGAGGAAGCCCGTCTGGCGGCCGCCGCCGGCGAGCAACTGGCCGTCATGAGCATCGGCGCGGCCACCAACCTGGCTAGTGCCCTGGCGATGGCTCCTGACATCACCCCTCACGTAGTGGCCTATCAACTCGGCTTACAGTACGATACCGCAGGACGCTACTGGAATAAGAGCGACTTCAACGTGCGCCGCGACCTCAACGCCATGAACTACCTGCTGGACCAGGATAGTCTGGAATTGCACGTAATGCCCGTCACCACCGCGATCCAGTACAAGTGGGGGCGCGACAGCACCTTCGCCCTCTTCGACCGGGCGGGGGAAATGGGCCGGTACCTCAAGCGGCGCTGGCAGACCAACGCCGCCCGGAATGACGAGCGCATCATGTGGGACATGGCCGCGCTACAGGCTTTTCTGAAGCCCGAACAGGCCACCGAGATTGCTGTGGCTACCCCTCCGGAGAATACCCACCGTATCGTTTATGTCTACACCGACATCGATGAAGATGCGATGGCGCGTGACTTCTGGGATCGCTTACCCACGTACGCTACCGAATGAAGAACTGGTCCGGCAACCAAGTCTGGCATCCCCGTCGGGTGGCTCGCCCCGCTTCCGAAGCGGAAGTGCTTGCTCTGGTCCGCAGTAGTGGGCCCCGGGGTATCCGCCCCACCGGTTCCCGCCACAGTTTTACCCCCCTCAGCAGTACGGACCGGACCCTGGTCAGCCTGGATCGTTTAACCGGGCCCATCAGCGTCCTTCGGGGTGGTGATTGCACCCGCGTCCGCGCCCCCGCCGGGCTTACGCTGCGCGAGCTGAACGAGCAACTGGCTACCCAGGAGCTCGCCCTGGAAAATATGGGCGACATCGACGTGCAGACCATCGCCGGGGCCATCTCTACGGGGACGCACGGTACGGGGACGGGCTTCGGTAACCTCGCTACCCAGGTCACCGGACTGCGCTTCGTGAACGGGCGGGGAGAGGTAGTGACCTGCTCCGAAGCCGAGCGGCCCGAGGTCCTGGGTGCCGCCCGGCTTTCGTTGGGGATGCTGGGCATCATCACGGAAGTGGAATTGAGGTGCGAACCGGCCTTCGACCTAGAATTACGGATCGATGGAATGCCCCTGGAGGAACTGCTACTGACCTACCAACAGTACAACGACGCCCACCGCCACTTCGAGGCGTACTGGTTCCCACACACCGACCGGGTACTGACCAAAAAGCTGGACGTAGCCCCCCCGGGCCAGCGTACGTCCCGACGCACCGATTACCTGCGGGATGTACTACTGGAAAATTATGCGTTAAAGGGGCTTTGCGAACTGTCAAGGTGGCGCGGAAAGGCCCCCTTCGCCAGCCAATTAGCTGCCGATCTGTCCGGTAGCCACCGTAAAGTCGCTGCGAGCTACCGCGTATTCTCCACCACCCGGCTCGTGCGCTTCAATGAGATGGAATACGCCCTGCCCTACGCGCAATTCCCGGAGGTAATGCGTGAAATAACGCAACGCATAAATAGCCGGCACCCAGATATATTTTTCCCGGTTGAGGTACGCTTCGTTAAGGGAGATACCGATAGCTACCTGAGTCCGGCCTGGGGGCGCGATACGGTCTACATCGCCTGCCACGTATATCACAAAAAAGAGTACCGCCCCTATTTCGGGGATATGCAGGCTATTTTTCGGGCATACGGCGGGCGACCCCACTGGGGCAAGGTACACTCCCTACGTCGGAGCGTATTTATGGATATATATCCAAAATTCGGAACATTTGAAAACGTCCGGACCGCACAGGACCCAGACGACATATTTCTGAGTGAACCCCTGAAGGCAATCTTCTCACCCATAGAGGCCCGGGTCGGTGCGCGATCCTGATCGGTATACCCGGTACCGGGAGCGGCTACGGGGGCTACCCTTCCCCTACGCCGTGGTGGATCTGGAACTACTGCGGGAAAATATCCGGATCAATCTGGAGCGGGCGAGTGAACTCCCTATACGTATTGCTACAAAATCCGTGCGCTGTCCGGAGGTACTGCGCCTGATACAGTCCGAAAGCGACCGCTTCCGGGGCTTGATGACGTACCACGGGCGGGAAACGCTGCGGCTGGCGGAAATGGGATTTGACGATCTTTTGCTGGGGTACCCCGTAGTGGAGCCTCCCCTCTTACAACGATTAGCGGAGTGGGTACGGGCGGGGCACCGCATCTGCTTTATGGCCGACAGCACGGACCACC
Source organism: uncultured Lewinella sp. (assembly GCA_964594535.1). GTDB lineage: Bacteria > Bacteroidota > Bacteroidia > Chitinophagales > Saprospiraceae > Neolewinella. Next base: position 16,557 of record CAZQNE010000032.1, on the reverse strand, counting down.
TCGACCTACTGGAGGAGGCGGGCCGGTTGGCGGAGACGGTAGTACCGGTGTGCCTGGACATTGATCTGAGCGACTCCTACCCGGGGCTGCATTTCGGGGTTTGGCGGTCTTCCCTCCGAACTATTGCGGATATACAGCGGGTGGGGGCGCATTCGCGTCAACTGGCGCATATACGCATAGCCGGAATCATGGGGTACGAGGCGCAAATTGCCGGCGTGGGGGACCGGGTGCCGGGTGCGGTGCTGAAGAATGCGGTGGTGCGTTGGCTGCAGCGTCGGGCGGCCGGGCGGGCGGCGGCGCGCAGGTGGGAAGCGGTGAATACCCTCCGGGAGATGGGCTTCGAACTGGAGTTCGTGAATGGCGGGGGTACCGGCAGTCTGGAATCAACCGTCCGGGATGATAGCGTGACGGAGGTGACCGTCGGCTCGGGATTTTACGGTGGGGGGCTATTCGATCAGTACCGTGACTTTAGCGTGCGGCCGGCGCTGTTTTACGGCATTCCGGTGGTACGCAAACCCGTGGCCGGGGTATACACCTGCCACGGCGGGGGCTACGTTGCCTCGGGGGCGGTAGATGGGGCCAAGGCACCCGTCGTTCACCTGCCGGAGGGGGGGCGGCTCGACCCACTGGAGGGGGCCGGAGAAGTGCAAACGCCGGTACGCTTCACGGCGAACCCCGCCCTGAGACTTGGGGACCCCGTATTCATGCGGTATGCCAAGGCGGGGGAATTATTGGATCATTTCCCCTCCATCCATCTTTACGATAAGGACGAACTTCGGGAGGTAGTGACCTACCGGGGTATGGAATAGCCACCGGTACACCCCAACTGGGTTGTAGAGGTTGGGTTCAGTGCTATCGCTTAATTACCGGTACGATTTCATCGTTCGGGCTGCCTATAGTCCGCAGGAAATAAGATCCGTTCGCCAGATCACTGATGTCGATTCTCAACTGGGTTTGGTCAGAGCCTACCGTCCATTCCCGCAATTGCCGGCTCATGGGGTCGTATAGCCTGACCGTCCTTTCGTTTGTGGCGGCCGCTAGCACGAGGTCAATCGCGCCGTCGGTGGGATTAGGGAATACACGTAGCCCTCCCCCTTCTACCGAGCCTGGGTCTACGGAGATAACCTCCGAGAAGGCGAAGCTGCCGTCGAAGTCCACCTGCCGCAGCCGGTAGTAGGTGGGGCCCGCGGCCACCAGCCCGTCCCGGAACGAGTACCTCCGCACCGTACGCGAGTCGCCCGCGCCGGCCACCCGCCCGATGACCCGAAAGGTAAGCCCGTCGTGCGACCGCTGCACCTCGAAGTAGTCGTTCTCCGTCTCCGTGGCCGTGGCCCACTCCAGTTCGGCCATTCCCCCGGCGGACGTCGTGCCGCTGAACGAAATTAATTCTACGGGCAGGGCCGACTCCGCAAGGCTGCCCGAAAAGTCGGAGGGAACCTGTAAACCCACCGGATCGCGTTCCGGCAGCGCGATGGCGTCGCGCAGAAAGTCGATGTCCGCGTTGTTGGCCGGAAACAGCCCCCCGGCCCCGTCGTCGATGCGGAAGTACCGCCCCCCCTCGTCGGGGTCGTACATCACGAACTGGTAGCCCTCGTACTCCCCCGGGCTCAGCACCTGTAGCGAGCGGTCCGTGTTGTTACCGGCCTGGCACTGGGCGATGAGGGCCTGGGCGTTTGGGTTGTTCGCGCTGGGGCCCAGAATACGCTCCACGTCCGTCACGCAGTCCAGCGACCGCGTCACCTTGATCTGCTCGAAAAAGTAGGCGCCCGTCGCCGCATCCAGGGATACGCACTTGGCCGGGCCCACCATCCGCCCGTCCCCCCGGATGGCCACCACCGACTCGTTACCGTTCATGACGTGGCCCTGCGGAATGAAGGCGGCCTCGAACGTGCCCTCGATTCCCGCCGTCGGACGGTCGTAGGCCGCCATATCCGCCGGGATCACGCAGACCACGGGTACCGACACTACCGCGGCCAAACTGGGAAAGGACTGCGCCGGAATGGCCAGTTCGACCGGGTCGCGTTCCGGTAGCGCGATGGCATCGCGCAGAAAGTCGATGTCCGCGTTGTTGGCCGGAAACAGCCCCCCGATGCCGTCGTCGACTTTGAAGTACCGCCCCCCACCGTCGGGGTCGTACATCACGAATTGGTAGCCCTCGTACTGCCCCGGGCTCAGCACCTGTAGCGAGCGGTCCGTGTTGTTATTCGCCTCGCACTGTGCGATAAGCGCCTGGGCGTTCGGATTATTGTCACTGGGGCCCAGAATACGCTCCACGTCCGTCACGCAGTCCAGCGACCGCGTCACCTTAATTTGCTCGAAAACGTAGGTGCTCGTCGCCGCATCCAGGGATACGCACTTCGGCGGGCCCACCATACTGCCGTCCTCCCGGATGGCCACCACCGACTCGTTGCCGTTCATGGCGTGGCCGGTGGGGATGAAGGCGGCTTCGAACGTGCCCTCGATCCCCGCCGTCGGGCGATCGTAGGCCGCCATATCCGCCGGGGGCGTGCACTGTGCCCCCAGGGGGCTGCCGGCTCCGAGGCAGCAGCCGGCCAGTAGAATCAGAAGAATACCGCGTTGGTGTAGTATGTGTGTCATAGTGTCAAATTGTTAAAGTGCGTAGTCGGTAGGGGTGCTCCCGGACGGGAATGGTCGCTTTTAGCGCACACGCTGCAGTTTGCGCGTCAGGGTACTCCGGTCGGTCAGGTGGCAGCGCAGCAGGTATATGCCCACCGGTAGGTCCGCCGTGGCCAGTTCGATGGTTTGCGTCCCGGCGGTTGCCCGGGGGTTGTCCACCGACTGGCTGGCCACGACCCGCCCGCGCGCGTCAATCAGCTCCACCCGCAACCCGCCGGCCGCCCGCAGCGGCAGTTCGATCGTGAGCCGCTCCCGGAAGGGGTTGGGATAGACCGCCAGGGCGCGTGCGTCTGGCGGGCCACCCACTGCCGTCGTTGCCGGAAAGGTCAGGTCCAGCCGACCGATGCCCCCCTCGCCCCGGAAGGGAACCGTTTGCTCGGCCAACCTGCCGTCGAACTCGAAGTACAGTTCCTCTCCGCGGGTCAGATCCGGGTAGGCCTGTGTCAGTTCGTCGTAGCCGAACACCGTCGTGGTCCCGATGGAGCCGCCGGCTTCCACCCGCAACTCGCCGTGCACCCGGCCCTGACCGTCGACCACCCGCACCACGTCACCCGCGCTCAGCCCCGCCGCCGTTCCGTAGAACACCGTATAGACGCGGCTGGCGAACTTCAGGGGCCGGGGCGCCACCGGTGGTAGGCTCTTGCCCGTCTGCAGCCAGCTGCCTTCGGCCGCCCCGCCGCCGAAGGTCAGTACCTCGTAGCCCTCCCCGTTGGCCACCCGTAGCAGCCGGGTTTGGCCGGGTTGGGAGGGAACGTAGTATTCGGAGTCGCCGAAGGTGAAGCTGCCCCGCCGGCCCAGGGCGTAGAAAAAGCCCGGGATGGGGTCGAAATAATCCGCCGGCGTAGTCTCATCGGTGGGAACGTAGCCCACCCACGCATAGCCCCCCGGAATGGCCATACGGAAGTCCGGGTCGACCGTCAGCCCGCACACGTCAATCTGACCGGGCTGGGTGGCGAACACTTGGTAGGCTTCCCCCGGGGCAATCTCGAAGTCCGTGCCCACCGTGGGGATCAGCGGAATGTAGGTCTCAATGTCCCCGAAGGGCGTGCGCCGCTGTACGTGCAGGATCTGACCGGCGGCACTGCCCAGCACCTGCGAGATGCGCCGCTGCCCGGCTGCGGGCAGCACGTCGAAACTGATGTAGTTGTAGCCCCCGCCGAAGACTACCGCGTCGCAGCCCGGCTCGGACTGGAAGGAGGCCGAAACGTCCTTGCACACCTGCACCGTACCGCAGTCCGTGACCACCTCCAGGCACACCGTTACCGTCGCCGAAGCCGAGGCCAGGGTGAGTGAGGCGTCAGGCGTCGTAGCCAGGGGCTGAGCGTCCGCCGTATAGGACCAACTACTTACCGTAGCGTTGCTACTGCCCGTCAGTGTAAAGGTCAGTCCGGAGGCGTCACTATCGTCCGCGGCTACCGCGAAGTCCACTGTGGCGGTGCCCACCTGGTCGTCCAGGGGGTCGCAGTCCAGGGCGTTGGCGATACCGTCGCCGTCGATGTCGTCGTCGCAGACGTCGCCCAGGCCATCACCGTCCGTATCCAGTTGGTCGGCGTTGGCGAGGGCGGGGCAGTTGTCGGCGCTGTTGGCGACGCCGTCGCCGTCGCCATCGGCCTCGCCCACCGCGATGGTGAGCTGGTCGGTAGCCGTGGCGCCACCGTCGTCGGTCACCGTCAGGGTTACTACCAGGGTGTCCCGGTCGAAGACCACCGTCGGGCTCGGGCCGCTGGCCGTGCCGCCCGCCCAGCTCCAGGCGTAGCTCACGATCGTACCGTCGGCGTCCGTCGAAGCGCTGCCGTCAAGGGTCACCGTCAGGGGCGCCGGGCCCGACGTCACGTCGGCACCGGCAACCGCAACGGGGGGGACGTTCGGAGCGTAGAGTAGCGTTATTACGTTGGACGTACTGCTGACGGCCTGATCTACCGCGTACGGGTCTAGGGAGGCCACGGCCACGATTTGGTTCAGGCCCCCGTCGGGCGTCCCGTCGCCGCTCGCTGTAACGAGGAGCGTAACGGGAATATCCACCGTACCACTTTGTCCGATGACATCCGTGTAAAGCACCTTACCGGACATAGCCTCATTGGCGTAGTACGTTTCGTCCGGCACGTCGAAGGGCGGATCGTTAGAGGCGATGTACAGGCGGGAATCCATCACCAGGAGGGATACGTAGTTGCCGGGCGTGCCGGTTACGGTAATCGTCTGGTTGAGATCGCTGACGGTGGCCGGATTCGACGACACACCTACCGCGGCGATGGTCGGAGCCGCCGGTGCATTGGCTTTGACGATGGCCTGGCTACCACCCAGGCTGCCATCTTCGTACAGACTGCTTACGATGGTTGATCCGTCGCTGAACGTGATGGTGAGGGTAGCCCCGATCAGTTCGTAACCCGAAACCGCGCCGGCATTCCCCGCGCCGGAGACGCCCTGAATGCTATTCGGATCGATGTCCACCGCGAAGGTGAAGGTCTCGCCGGGGTCGAAATCGGTGAAACTGGTCGTGAGGATATCGAATCCACCATTGCGCGCTCCGGAGAACGGGCTTACGCAGGGATCGGTCGGAACAACCAGGCCGACGTCGGCCGCGGTGTTACCGGCCGTGAAGCACTGAGCCGTAGCGTCGCCGCCCGTACCGGTGGGATCGAAGACCATATCCGGCAGGATGGCGGTAGACAGATCGAAGGACACCCCGGTCACCTGTAGGTTTTCCGTAGACTGGTTCGTGATCTGAAAGCTGCTATTGCCACCAAAGGTAGATGAGCCCAGATCGGTATCGGCCAGTATCTCAATTTGTACGGTAGGATCGCTGACTACGGGCCCCACCTTCACCCGCCATACCTCGGAGGTATTGGTCGTGCCGATACCGCACTGACCGTCATCCGCCCGGGTCTTGACGGCTACGAGGTGGTAGATTTCTCCGCTGGCGTTATCCGCGAGGGCAACGGGAATGTCCACGGTGCCGCCGTTTCCGATAAGGGCGTCAAATTCTTCCACTACCTGGACCTTATTCGCCTCGAAGGGGCCGGGGACAACTCCGGGGCCCAGATCTTCGATGGTACTCTCGAGTACTAGCAGGGTAACCGCATCGCCCTGCGTACCACTGATTTGTACGGTCTGCGTTTCGCCGGCTACGGTAGCGTCGGTAAATCCGGCTACGCTGGACGTTCCATTCGCCCCCAGCACGGTCAGGACCGGAGCCGCGGATTCGCTACCGGGGTAGATATGATTTTCCGCCCCGTCCAGGCTACCGGGCTGTATACGGTATAGTTCGCCGGTAGCCGTGGTTAGCGTTTGCCCGTCGGAGAACGTTACGGTTACCGTGGCACCGATCAATTCCAGGCCAGAGACCGCACCTGCGTTCCCCGCACTATTGAACCCTTCAATGCTCGTGGGGTCGATATCGATAGCCAGATTGACGCTCTCGCCCGGCTCGAAGTCGTTAAATGCCAAGTTAAGGACGGAATACCCGCCGTTGCCCACTACCGTTTCCCCTACGAAGGGAATGGTACAATCCGGATCGGTACCCGAACCTCCATTGCCCGGGATGGTCAATCCCACGCTGCTGTCACCACCCGTTTGATTGGTGATTGTCAGGCATTTGGCGGTGGCATCCCCCGCCGAACCAACCGGGTCGAAGACCATATTGGGGTAGATGGCCGTACTGAGATCAAAACTCACCGAGGTGATTTGAACATCGCCCTGGGAATTATTGGCCACTACTAGTCCGTTGGAGAAAGTACTGGCGGTGAGCAGGTTGTTCCCACTGGGGTCGATGGCCACGTAGGCGCAGGGTTGGTCGGGTAAATTGACGTTTACCGTACGGGTAACCTCCGCCGCTGGGTTATTCGCGGCATCGACTACGTTGTAGGTGACTACGTAGGTGCCGGCTATGGCGGTATTCACGACATCGCCACCGATTGCGATATCCCCGGTCAGATCGCCGTCGACGTTATCGGAGGCGGTTGCTCCGGCTTCGGTATAGGTATCGCCCACCGTCAGATTTACCGGATTATCGCCAATAAGGGTAATGACTGGCGGCGTATTGTCAACGGCGTCGGAAATTCCACAAATCTGGATGCCCTTCAGGGCGGGATTTTCCGTGACGTGGATAAATTCTATTTCGAGAGTGTCATCGCTGACGACTAGGGTCGCCGAACGGGTGAACGCCCCTTTGGGTCCGGCGATGGCGTAGGGGTCGATATCGTCGAAGCCGGGAAGTACGCTACCCTCGATGGCCACGTCAAACACGCGTTCGCCGGCTTTATCGATGTTGCCGAAAAGTTCGGCGAATAGCAGCGTCACCTGCACTTCGGAACCGGGAGTGACGGGGAATTTCCACTTCATTTCCGGTGCCGAACCCGCATCGTACCGCTCCGTATTAAAAATACTGGCCGGTGCGGATGGGGGTACGGAGGCGTCCGTCATATTGATGGGCCCGGCATGGGCGGAACCGGAATTACCGTTGTAGGTGCTATTCCCCGTTGACAGGGCGGACAGATACTCGGAATTCCCCGCGGTACCAAAATTTCCGGTGTCCGGGCTCCAGCCTAGTGGAGTCGCGTCGGCGGAAGCCTGGGCCGGTCCGCCTACGTTGATGCGGTAGAGGGTGTTCTCGCAGGCAACGGGTAGGTCTACGGGGGCGGCCACGCGAACGATCCGCTCGGCGGTTGCCGTGTTCCCGGCTATATCACTGACGCTGTATGCGACCGTATACATTCCGATCGTATTCATATCCACCTGGGATGCGTCAATAGTGATACTACTCGTTAGGTCACCATCTACATCGTCCGTGGCCGTTGCGCCTAACTCCGGATAGGTTTGTCCGGTCGTGAGATTGAGCCGGTCCTCGCCGATCAGGGTGATTACCGGAGGCGTGTCGTCCACCCCTTCGATAGTGAAATTGACTACGTCTTGCACGAAGCTGGCCGGATCACTGGGATCGGAGAGAAACGCTTCGTGGAATTGATTGGCGGCCCGAATGACGATTGTATTCGGTCCCGAAACAATGCCGTCCGTCTGAGTTAGATTCCAGAACGTCTGCCCGTTGGCGGATGCCGTTGAGATGCGGGTATCGGTATCGATATTATTTACGTCCGCGGGATTGACGTAAAGGTGAAAGTGTTCCGCCAGATCGTAGAGCATGTCCGTAGCCGTCCACTGCAGCTGCACGTCGGTGCTGTTCAGGATGGCGGCGGGCGCGGGTGCGGTGATGGTGACGTCCGGACTGGAAACGGTAACGGTCACCTCACTCGAACCGCTGAGATTACCACTATCGGTCACGCTGGCCGTAATGGTTTGGCTACCGGGGGTTACTAGTTGACCGGTGATGGTGGCACCCATTCCGCTGACCGGGGTCGTTGAGAACTGAATGTCACCGGACGTCCACTGTAGGCTGGTCGCCAGACCGCTTTCCTCCGCGTCAGCAACCGTTCCCGACAGGGTGATATCGGCGCCCCGGGTCACGGGGGAGCCGTCCGTGGGGGTGATGATGGTAACCACGGGGGCGGTATTTGGTATAGCCGGGGTGATCGTTACGGCATCCGATGTGGTCGTCGTCGCGCCATCGGAAGCCTGGGCCGTCAGAACGTAGGTTCCGGTGGCGTTCGTAATCGCGAATTCGTAGGGGGCGGTATCGTCGGTACCGAGACTAGTCGTACCGTTGAATAGCTCGACCTGGGTGATGGCTACGTCGTCCGTAGCGTCAACGGTCACGGTGACCGTACTGCCCTCTACGAAGGTATCTCCGTCACTGGGTGCCGTGATGGCGACTACCGGAGCGGCGTCGCCGGCGAAGGTTACGTCGAAATAATCGATGTTAAAAAGGAAGCTGCTTCCCGACGACCACTCCAGGCGGAGGGTCTGTGGTCCGGCCGGTAGCTCCACGGAAGCGGTGGCCGTGACATAGTTTTGCCAACCACTCGTTGAAGTTACGGTGATGGATCCCAGGGCCGGCCCTCCATCCGTCACCTTAATATCCATAGTGTTGGTGCCGTTGTTGCCCTTGGCTACCTGGAAGGAGAAGTCATACACCCCGGCCTGGGGTACGTCAATCAGGTATTCCGCGAACTCACCGACGTGGGTATAACCGATGTTGGTGATTCCCGTATCGTCATTTACTTCTACGCCAATACCGTTGCTCCCGCTCCCACTATTGGGTGGCCCCTGATTATCGAATGATTCGGCTTCGATTCGGGTGGTAGCGATCGTGGAGAGAGGTTGCGCGACGTCCGTTACCGTCACGGTGAAGGGGGTTGAGATGCTGTTCGTACCGTCGGATACGCTCACCGTTACGGTATAGACCCCATCGCCGTCGCCATCGGCCCCACCGCCGTCGCCGAAAACCGGGTTGAAATTGAGGTTCGCCGAATAGGCCCCGGGGTTGTTGGCCTCATCACTGATCGTTAAGAAGCCCGCTGCGGAGAAGGGATACGGATCGGTCTGTGCTCCTGAATTAGTCGTCTGCAGAAGGGTCGGCTCTTCGGATACGGACGTGACGTCTACGGTTAGATTGTCGCCATCCAGATCGGAAATCGATATCGGTATTTGAAGGCCACTCCCCTCCGGTACCACTTTATTCGCCGGCCCACCTACGGTAACTACCGGCTGCGTGCTCAGGGCGTTTGCCGTGATGGTTACGGTGGCGGAAGTAGTGGTGGCTCCGCTATTATCGGTGGCGACGGCGGTCAGATCGTGGGACCCCGTCGAAATGTTATTCAGCGTTATGGTATACGGTGCCTGGGTGTCTACTCCCAAGGCAGTAGTTTCGTCAAAAAAGGCTACACTGCTAATCGAGCCATCCGTATCCGCGGCTGTAGCCACGATCGCAACGTCATCGCCCTCGGTGAATACGTCTCCCCCGGCCGGTGAAGTAATACTGACCGTAGGTGGCGTATTGGGGTCGATGATGGTAATGGTGGAGCCGGTCGCGGTTCCCAACACGAGGGTTCCCTCTCCGTCGTTAGCCGTGATAGCGGTGACCCGGGGGGGTGATCCGGATTCAAACGCGAAGTCGATAGATGTTGCCCCGGGCGCGATGGCGGTCAGGTTAATGGTGAGGTAGTCGAAGGTCCCGGTAGCGAAACCGCTAAGCACCCCGGTCGCCGCACCGATTTTTCCGGTAGCGTCAAAACTTTCGGGGTCTATGATTTTTATCGGCAACTCACTCGTTGCGTTGTACACAACTGAATTGACGGTTACATAGGTGGGATCGAAGTTCAGGTATGCTTCAATGCCATTTATTTCTTCTGTTCCTGCGATTACCTGCACCGTCAGGCTGAGTTCGTCTCCCACGTTCAAGGAGGGGGTAGCGGGTGACATAACCAGATCTACTTGTGCTTGTACCAGGCCGGCGGGGAGCAGCATGAGCAGCATCAGACCAATCTTGATGTAGGGGTTCAGCGAAGAACCGACAAGAATTGATACGTGTAGTGTGTTGTTCATAATAAAGAAATTATCAGCCCCGAAAGCGGGTTATGTATAATGTCGGGACGGGACCTTCCGAAGCGGCCCCGGCCCGTTCATTTTTATCTATTGATTATCGGTTAGGGAATCGCCACTTTCGCCGAAATTGGAACCTAGTAGCGAGAAGTCCTGAATATTGGTTACCCCATCGCCGTTGATGTCCGATACATGCCCGGATTGGCCGAAAGCCGTAGCAAGCAGGGAGAAATCCTGAATATTGATTACGGCATCGTCATTCAGATTACCCGCTTTCAACTGGTCGAAGGAGGTGACACTATTGCCGCCGGTCAGGGTCATTTGCTTGACTCGCTGCAGATATCCCGCTCGCTTGATCAGCACTTTATACTCCCCGGGGGTAAAGCCGGACACCGTCATCTGACCACTAGCGTCGGCGGTAGCCGTATAGGTATACAGCGGGGTTAGCAAGTTGGCCAGTCCGTACATTTCTACCGTGTGCGTACCGCCATGATCGGTACGTCCCTGACTGGCTGCGGTCATAGTTAGACTACCCGCCGACTGCTGGTCCGATACATTCCAAGTAAACGCCGCTGAATTACTAAAGGACGGAGTGCATCCATCGCTCACCGTTACCACGACGCTGTAGGGACTGCCCGCCGCGGCACCTACGGAACCCACGGGGCTCTTCTGTGATTCCGGCAAATTCAGGTTCTGCGGGTTTCCGGAGTAGGAAGAATGGGATAGCACCATCCGGTCGATAATGTGTGAGGAGGAGCGTGCCGACAAGAAAATGTTGTACGTTCCCGGGTTATCGAACCTCGCATAGATTTGGTGGGCGTCATTATCACTAGTATTCGTACTCCATTTCCAGCTATTCGCTCCGGAAGAGTACACTTTGAACCAGCCTCCCGCTCCGGCCCCCTCGGGGGAGCCTCCGGTACAGTCGTTCTCGGCGGAGTTCAAGCCTTTGGGACAGACGGTCCCAGTGCTCTTTAAACCGTAAAAAGCATCCGACTCTATTTTTACCCACGTGTCGTTATGCTCCGTAGCATTCGTACCCTTTCCGACCTGGCTGCGCCACTGGAACCGGTACACCCCGGGGGTGGTGATTTCTACGGGATATGTAAGGAGACCGTTGCCCGGATTACCAAGAGATTGTCCACCTTCCCAGACGATGAAATTACTACCCGTAGCATCATCCGGGCTATTTACGTTTGGTGAAAAGGTGTTGCTGTAGATAGAAGCATCCTTCCAGGAGCCCGGTAGGCTTTCAATTGATTCCGCTTCAATTACAACCAGTCCTCCGCTTTCCACGAAGGCGCCGCCGGGTCCGCCACCGGTGCCTACTTCTAGGGTTCCGGAAATAAGGCCGGTGTTAGAGTTGATACTCAGTCCGGACGGGAGTCCCGTTGCCTCGTAGGTGAGTCCACTACACGGGTCATCGTCAGTAGCGATTACCTGAAGCGTAACGATATCGCCTTCGGTACCGAACTGTTCGCCGGGATTGTCGACAACAGGGGAGTTGTTTATCGGAATGGTAGATCCACTGATAATCTCAATCCCCTTAATGCTCGGATTTTGGGCAATTTTCAGGAAGTCGATATCCAGGTTTTCATCGGTCACCGTCACCGGAATGGATGCTACCCCGGCTGTATTCCATCCGTAAGCTTCGGTTTGGTCGAACTTGTCGAGAACTAAATTTCCTTCTATTAGGACGTCGAACACCCGGACTCCGATTGACTGAGCGCCAGTCCATACTTCGGCAAAGAGTAGATTAACGGTATAGTCTCCATTAGCCACGGGAAAATCCCACTGCATGTTGTTGGGATTCGACACATCACTGTACCGCTCCGTGGCAAAGAGCGCATCCGGATAGCCCGTCGTATTCGCCCCGCTGAAAGTCGCCCCGAAGGTGATGTCCTTCGCGGGAGCGGTCAGATTGATGTACGGCGAGGGAGTACCGAGGCTAGCAGTACCGTTTGCGTCCGCCGCCGATTGATCGGTGTCCCAATTGACGGGCTTGCTATCGTTAGTAGGGGTAAGCGGCCCGCCCGCGTTGATCCGGTAGACAACGGCCGCGGGAGGTGGTACGCTGCCGTTCAGGGCAACCGTAGCGGTACTCGCTTCACCGTAATTGATGCTAAGTGTAGCCGTCTCACCTGCTAGTCCGCTGAAGCTGATGGGTATTTCCAGATTACTCCCGGGCTTAAGTAGGGTGAAATCAACGGGAGCATCGAGAGAATAGGAGGCTGCATCCGGGCCCGTAATGGCTACATCTGTAATGATGATTCCGGTATTCCCGCCAACGCTCGACAGCCTGACGTCCGACGTGCTGTTTTCACCTATGTTAACGGTAGCCGGTACTTGCAGCTGGCTGCTCGTAAGGGGAGCTCCTGCCGGGTTATCCGTACCGAAGAACTCCATGTTCTTCATCTTGCCACCGCCCCCCTTAGTGCTGGAACCGGCCGTAAGGTGGATACCATTCCCGGATACGATTGCCTGGGTACCGTGCCTTTCGGTGATCAGATCGGCTTTGGTCGACCAGGTACCCGCGACCGGGTCGAAGGCCTCAGTCGTTTTGACGGCATCGTTGACGGTCGTACCCGACAAATCTACGCCAATTTCGCCGCCGATCACGTATACCTCATTTTCAAAGGTAGCTACTGCGGCCGCCGCGCGGGGCGTTGGTAGATCAGCAACCGTTGACCAGGTTTGGGTCGTGAAGTCATAGACGTCAACCTCCGCAATCAACGGTGCGAACACACCACCCGTGCCGCCGGATAGGCGTCCACCCGCTACGTATAGCTTGTTCCCGACTACGGTTGCGTGGAAATGGTCCCGGGGGCGGGGCGCGTCAGCGAGCGCCGTCCACGTACCGGTTGCCGGATCGAATTCATCGAACCAAGGAATGTACCCCCCGTCATGGCCGTCGGTATTGCCAGTTACGACGTAAAACTTATCGTTGTACATCACCAATCCCGCGGAACCTCTTTTCCGGCCGGTCGGTACTTCCGGGCCCTGGGTCCATTCATCAGTTGCGGGGTTATACGACCAGACATAATCGGCCGGTACTTCGTTGGGGAAGGCATTAGTCTTGAAGGCACCGATCACCCAAATTAGCCCCTGATACTCTACCGCCTGGAAGTGGTTGAACTCAGCGGGTGCGGAGTTAGCGATTTGGCTCCACGTCTTACTCTGGTAGTCATAGACGTCGAGTGTGGTCGCGTTTTCCCGCCCACCGAAGAGGTAAAATTTATCGCCGGCCTGTACGAAGGAGCATTCGTGGCGGGCTGTATAGTTTTCGTCATCCGTCTGTTCATTCCAGGTAGCGTCCACGATCGGAGCCGAAACCGTCCAGGTGAACGTTTCGGTGACCGGTACGCTACTGGGCTTGCTGACCGTAATTACTGAGGTGTAAACACTACCCGTGGAAGCCCCGGCAGCGATGTTTCCGAATACCAGCCCGGTCGTCGGCTCCACCTGGATCCCCGGGGGTAGGCCGGTAGCGCTGTAAGAAAATGTTTCATTAGCGTCCCCACCGGATGACATAACGGTCAGATTGATTAAGTCTCCTTCCACGTTACTTTGATTTGGGATGGGTACTACGGCAAGGGGGGGTGTTACTTGCCCATTGACGGAGAGAATTTCAATCCCGTTGATCAGCGGGTTCTCCGTTACGTGAGCGAACAGAATATTTAGTGTGCCATCGGATAAAGCGACGGGGTATTCAAGCATACCACCGGTCTGGTGACCGAATGCGGCAACTAAATCAAGGTCATTCTGTACCAGTTGACCTTCAATTGAAATATCAAATACGCGTTCGCCAACCTCAGACGTCCCACTGAATCCATTCCCCAGGTAAAGCCGTACGAAGTAATTCCCGTTGGGTAGGCTAATCGTCCACTCCATTGGCGGATCCGACACGACATCGTACCGTTCCTTGGCGAAAAGAGCCTGTGGGACGTAGTCCGGTAGAGAGCTGTGTCGCTGCGCTGTGTTCTGGGTGGATAATTTGCCCGTATTCACCGCGTAATTCAGCCCATTAAAACTGCCGCTTTGGGCACCGCCGGCGAGTATACCCACCCAATCAGGATTAGGCGCATCGGTGGCTGCCAAAGTAGCCCCGTTCGCTCTAATACGCAGGATGGGTATGGGATCATCGGCTACGGCAACGGAAAAGGTTTGGTCTACGGTCAGGCTACTATTGTCAGTGGCCCGGATAGTTAATTCAGCCACCACCGGTGTGGCCGGAAACGAAAGCGTCAGTGTGCTGCCGCTGATACTGGTTCCGACGGCCGTATTCGTATTGGTTTCAACGGTGAAGGTTAGATTATCGTCACCGCCATTGTCCCCGAAGTAATCCACAAGGTCGATAATCAGATCCGAGGCCCCCACTACTACCTCAACGTCCGGTAGGGTCTGTTGCACAAAAGGTTGGGTGGGTTGTACGTATAGATAATCCCAAGTCCCTTCAACTTCCTTTCCTTGCTCGTTAGACGTACCGATCAATCCTACGGCCAGGGGTGTATTACTATTCTGGATGGCCGCCAGAACGCTTCCCTCAGCAGTAAGGGTGCCGAGGGTTTGTATACTTCCGCCATCCGCAGCGTACTGCAATGTGACGGTTCCGGTGGAAGCATCTACCTGAAAGTAGAATACCATTTCCCCACTAGCGGTGACCGCGGCAGTGACCGGAGTTTGCGGAACGTCATTTACCTCCTGGAGAGCTAACACGTTACCGTCCCCCGTTAGCACCAGTTTGATATAGTTGCTCTGAGTTCCATCACCTATAAAAAGACCTACCTCGCCGCTCCCAGGTGCGGAGGTTCCGTACAACTGAAGTGGATTGGTAAAATTGAACAGGCGCCCCTCGACCGAAAAGGCCCCGGTACTCTGATCGACATTCACTCCGTACTGAAAGGCTTTTTCCTGACTATTGGCGGTTCCTAAAGCCGTGCCGGCGGTCATTTGCATGGTCATGGCTCCTACTGCACCGCCGAGAATATCATTGGGGTTGGGCTCATTGGGGTCATCGCGGCGGTCAAGCCAATTTAACCAGTTGGGGTTGGCGTCACCGTTGTTCATTAATCCCGTAAAGCCGAGTCCTAAATAGCCCTTCAGGTCCTGATTATCGGAAAACAGGTCGTTCAGTACCGGCAAATTGAACGCATCACTGCCGGCCGTAGTGGGGTCGCCTAACTGAAACGGATCATCGGCATCGGGGACGTTATCGTTATCATCGTCCGGATCGTTCAGGTCAGAAACGAGGCTGCCACCAGCGGACTTATCAAAGTCATCGGGTTGACTACCCCCATTGCAAATCACATCCTCTTCCGACTGCTCGTCGTTCTTATTGTCGATTTCATCCTGATTCGTATACCCATCTGCGTCATTATCCCCCGTAGCGGAATAGCCGGCCTGCCCGGGAAGGATGCAGGCTACCAAATCCTGGGGCTCCAGTACTTTGATGGTACTGTTAAAGGTGGCAATCCACACCGTACCGGGGAAAGGATCGCTGTCGCCGTTGCAGGTTATACCCAGGGCATTACCTCCTAGGTTGGATATAAAGGATGAAGTCAGTTTTTCTAAACCTCCGTTGGCGTTCAACTCAACCCGACGAATCACCCCCCCGTTTTTGCCGGCTAGCAAATCCCCCTTCATCGCTCCCCCAAAATTGGAGGCCGTATATTCGTCAATCCCGTTGGTGTTCGTTCCCCAAACCGTTACCAGGACATCGTCCGGGCCATCTGGGTTACTGATGCCCGGCCCCCGCCAGTCACCTTCACGGGGATCTGCCAGGCTCGGTGGCACCGGTGGCCAGTTAGCGGGTAGCGCGATATTTGGGTCCGTCGTATATCCCGCTCCACGGGAGCCGTCGGGGTCATAGATCAGGGTTCGGAAGACTGAATTGATGTTATCATTCACCGTCGGATTCGTAAACAGGCCCGCCCCGGTTGGATTCGCCCGTACCGGTGTAGGATGACCGCCATAGAAGCTACCGAAAGTGTAGTTTTGAATGTCGCCGGTAATCAGGGTGAGATGATCCTTGTTATTGACCTGTTCACCCCCCATCGGATCAGTGCTTCCGGGTTCGCTCGGATCGTAGTCATTGGTTACCGTACCATCATTACCCTCGTTGACCGGCAGACCGCCCCAGCCACCATTCGCACCATTGTCAGTGCAGTAAACCCGACCCGCTTCGGTTACGACTAAATCATAGGTATTCCGGTAACCTCCCGAAAAAATCTGGACGGGTCCACCGTCGACGACCATTGCCTGGTTAAGCCCGTCATTGCCGCCCCAGGGGTCATTTACGTCAACGCCCGTATAGCCGGTTTCGTCGGGATCGATGATTCCGTTTTCGTTAGGACGCGTAGGGTCATCCAGTGTGGGTAGATCGTAGATATACTGCCGCCCGGAGGTGGCGTCCGTCAGAGTAGGTAATGCTTCCAGCGTAAGCGTCCGACCAACCCATCTTTCCCCACCGCCTTCTATGCCTGAGCTTTG
>CAZQNE010000031.1:0-48891 GCA_964594535.1 uncultured Lewinella sp. | reverse complement strand
CGAGTTAGCGATAACTGTCGGTCACTGCTCGATGGATAGAGGTATCCCGTCCACATGGCACCTGCGTCCGCGCCCAAAACAGATAGCAGCAAATGGCAGTTGGAAGGGTAAAACCCTACATCATGGCCAACGACAATTACGAAAACAAGTACACCAAACCCGACCTCCGTCGTAAAATCAAGGACGAGCTGATGCAGTCCGACAAGGGCGGAGAACCCGGACAGTGGAGCGCCCGCAAGAGCCAGATGCTCGTCAAGGAATACGAAAAGCGCGGCGGCGGATACAAGAACGACGAGAAGGACGAAGCCGCCAAAAGCCTGGAGCAGTGGACCGAAAACGACTGGCAGACCAGCGAGGGCACCGCCGAAGCCGAGGGCGCCGAGGGAATGGCCCGCTACCTGCCCCGCGATGCCTGGGCCCTGCTGACCGAAGACGCCCGTAAGAAAGCCAATAAGACCAAGGAAAAGACCAACGACGACGGCGAGCAGTACGCCGACTGGCCCGACCGCGTGCGCCGCACCATGGTCGAAATCGGTGCCATCGACGGCGACGACGGACTCACCAAGGACGAACTCACGGAACGCGCCCGGGAACTGGACGTCAATGGCCGCAGCTCCATGAACAAGGAAGAACTGAAAGAAGCTATCATTGAAGCTTACGATACCTCGGCGGACGGACTCAGGGGCAAGACCAAGGAGGAACTTTACGAAATGGCCAAGGACCGGGACATCGACGGCCGCAGCGACATGAGTAAGGACGAACTCGCCGAAGCACTAGCCAAAGGGAAGGAGGACTAGCCTTTACTTGTCGTAGAGCGTAATGGCCTCCCCGCCCTTCCCGGCCCGTCCGGTCCGGCCCACGCGGTGAATGTAGGTGTCGTAGTCGGTCGGCGCCTCGAAGTTGATCACGTGGGTGATGTCATCGATGTCCAGTCCGCGGGCGGCGACGTCGGTGGCGCAGAGGGCCTTGATCTTCCCGGCCTTGAAGGCACCCAGTGCCTTCTGGCGGTAGTTCTGGCTTTTGTTGCCGTGAATTTCGTCGGCGGAGATGCCGGCCTGATTGAGCTTCTTGGTGATCTTCTTGACCCGGTGCTTGGTTTCGGCGAAGACCAGTACCCGCTTCATTTCCGGCTCGTTGAGCATGTCGATCAGGGTGGTGAACTTGTCATCGGGGTTGACGAAGCGCACAGTCTGATTGATGTGCTCGGCCGAGGCTTCCCCGCTGCTGACGGCTACCGTGACCGGGTCGGTCAGGAAGTGGTCAATCAGTTTTTTCTGGCTTTTGTCGAGGGTGGCGCTGAAGAGCAGCGTCTGGTCGCGTTCGCCCATCTTGTCGGTCAGGAACATGACGTCCTTCTGAAAACCCATGTCGAGCATCCGGTCGAACTCGTCGAGCACCAGCACGCTGGCCTCCTGGAGGTCGATCTTCCCCTGTTGGTAGAGGTCCTTTAGTCGACCGGGAGTAGCCACCACGAGGTGGTAACTCCGCTTGCGCAGGTTGGCGATGTCGGTATTGATGTTGCGCCCGCCAATGAGGGTGATGGCATTGAACTTCATCCCCCGGGTAAGGGTGCGGAATTCGTCTTCGATCTGCAGGGCCAGCTCGCGGGTCGGAGCCAGTACGAGCGTCTGGAACGGCTGGTCGCTCGCCAGCAGGGCGTCAATGAGGGGGATGAGGAAGGCTCCGGTCTTGCCGGTACCGGTGGTGGCGATACCCATCACGTCCTTCAGGCCGTTGATGTGCTCGAAGGTCTTTTCCTGGATCTCGGTGGGCTCGGACCAGCCGGCGGACTTGATCGCTTGTTTGAGCTTATCCTGCAGGGGCCAGTCGGCAAAGCGGGTTTCGGCGGTGTATTCGACGGATTGCAACGGTACGCCTTCGTGCACCATCTGCTCGGCCGGCAGGGGGATGTAGTTGTGGTTGCTACGGCCACCACCACTTCCGCGGCGGTCACGATTGAATTTACGGGGGCCACGGCCTTTGCCGGAGCGGGAGGAACGGTTACGATCCATGTAGGGAAAATGATTGGGCCCACCAAAGATGGCGGGGAGCACCCACCGGTGAGGGGGTGCTGGTAAAGGAGCTTCGGTCCGAATGATGGCCGGCTGAATTAGGCAGTCCGGCGGGCGAGGCGTGGATCGGAGGAAGCGGAGGGTCCCGGCTCGCGGCGCAAAGGTACGGATTTATTTATTAGCCGGCAAAAATTGATTTTTTCATCCGTAGAGTTTAGCGGAGGTAGCGCAGAGTTTAACGGAGGAAAGGGGGGGTCTATACTGGATTTCGCCCCAGCATCGTGCGGGCACTGTAGTCGGCCACAAAATCCAGTCCTGCGGACAGCGTGGCATCCCGCTGCTGGAGCAACGATCGCTTGATGCCGGCGATGATGCGCGGGGGTTTAGCGGCAATGGCCGCGGCCACCTGGTCCACGCGGTAGGTTAGTTGGCCTTCCCCGTTCAGGGCTTCGTTGACAAGGCCGATGGCCGCGGCTTCCTTCCCGTCGAAGTTGCGCCCGGTGAAGGCCAATTCGGCGGCCACGCCGGGTGCTACGATCCGGGGCAGGCGCTGCAGGGTGCCGAGGTCGGCTACGATGCCCAGGTCGACCTCCTTGACCGAAAAGGTGGCCTGCCGGGTTGCGTAGCGCATATCGCAGGCGGTGATGATATCCACTCCCCCACCGATGCAGCTGCCGTGAACGGTCGCGATCACGGGTTTACGACAGTGCTCGATGGCGGTAATGCAATCCTGGAGGTCCTGGATGAAGGCCGTCAATTTCTCCAACTTGCCCGCACCCGCGCCCGCGCCCTCTTTCAGTAGCTTTGGCAGCCCCTGAAGAACACTCAGGTCGATGCCGGCACAGAAGTGCTTGCCCTCTCCCCGCAGTATGACTACGTGCACTTCCCGGTCCTTGTCCGCCCGCTGCATCTGGTCGCGAAGCGCGTGCCAGCCGCCCAGGTCGAGGGCATTGGCCCGTTCGGGATGATTGAAACTGATGGTGGCTACGTGGTCACTGACTTCGTAGAGCATATGCTTATTTAGGTAAATCATCGAATGAACGGTTCGCTGCCACTCCTACGACGCGGGAGGCAAAGCCGACCAAGCAGAGCCGCAAATTGGAAATCGCACATTGTAAACAGTAAATTGTAGCTTTCCCTCACCGGGCCAGATTCACCAGCCGCATCCGGTCGCCGTGCAGGTGGTCCATACCGTCTACGTAGAGCGTGGTACCGCTGGTGTAGCTACTCAGGGGGCTAGCGAAAAACAGCACGGCATTGGCCACGTCCTCCACCGTACCGTGGCGCCGCATGAGATTGTCCTCTTTCATTTGGTCAAGGAGAGCGCGAACGGGTTCGGCGTAGGTATCCAGACCGGAAGAGATGATCGTACCGGGGGCCACCGAATTGACGCGGATGTTGTAGCGCGCCCACTCCTGCGCCAGGCTTTTGGTCAGGTTCTCAACGCCGGCGCGGGCGGCACCCGTATGCGCCATCCCGGGAAAGCCTCGCAGCATATTGACGATGATGTTGACGATATTTCCTTCCTGCTGGGGGATGAAAAAACGCTCGGCCATGGTACGGCTCACGAAGAAGGTGCCGTTTAGATTCGTCTCGATGACGGCCCGCCAGCCCTTATCCGTAATGGCCCGACCCAGACTCGGGAACTGCCCGCCGGCGTTATTGACCAGTATATCGAGTCGGCCAAATTCCTCCCGAATCGTATCGGCCAGGGCCTCCACCTCTTCGGAATTACGAATATCGCAGGGGCGGTGCACGCAGGTGCCGTGTTGACTCAGGGACTGAGCGGCAGCCGCGAGTGGCTCGGCCTTGCGGGAACAGATGGCCACTTTGGCGCCCAGTTTGAGCAGGGCTTCGGCGATGCCGTAGCCGATGCCGGAGCGGCCGCCGGTCACCAAGGCAACCTTGTCTTTAAACAGATCGGGAGCGTACATGCTAGTAGTTTTCAAGCAGGGCGGCCTGCTCCTGTAGACTGAGTTTAAATTCCCGCTTCAGCCGGTCGATCAGCTCGGCCGCCGGGGGGTTATCGTCGATGGTCGCCACGCCGTGGCCGGCACTCCAGAGGTTCTTCCAGGCCTTGGCCTCGTGCTCGGCCCCGAAGTCGGCCTTGGCCTTCTGGTCCCACATCTCCTTACTGATGCCGGCGGCCTCCAGGCTGGCGACCATCCAGTTGGCCGGGATGCCGGAGACCGAGGCGGTGTAGATGATGTCGCGGGTACCGGACTTGATGATCATATCTTTATACGCCTCATCGGCGATGGCCTCTTTTGTATTGATAAAGCGGGTACCCATATACGCCAGGTCGGCCCCCATCTGCAGGGCGGTGGCGACGTCGCGGCCGCTACTCAGGGCGCCGGCCAGCAGGATCACCCCGTCGAACATCTTGCGGATCTCGGCGACGAAGGGGATGGGGTTGAGCGTACCGGCGTGCCCCCCGGCCCCGGCGCAGACCAGGATGAGTCCGTCAGCGCCGGCTTCGATGGCCTTCTGGGCGTGATAAGTATTGGTTACATCGTGGAAGACCAGTCCGCCGTAGCTGTGCACCGCGTCGACCACCTCCTTCACCGCCCCCAGGGAGGTGATGACCAGCGGCACCCGCTGACGCACGATGACCTCCAGATCGGCCTGTACCCGGGGGTTGGTTTTGTGCACGATCAGGTTGACGCCGAAGGGGGGGAGCTTTTTACCGCGCCGCGCCTCCTCGGCGGCAAGTTCTTCCTTGATCTCGACCACCCACTCCTCGAAGCCGGCCGTGGTCCGGTTATTCAGGGCGGGGAAGGTGCCGAGTACGCCGTTTTTGCAGCATTCGACGACGAGTTGTTGTTGGGAGACGATAAACATAGGGGCCGCCACCACCGGGATGTCGAGGTGGAGGCCGGCCAGAATTTCTTGGGGGGTAGGCATGGTCGCAAAGTAGCGAAAAATCGCTGGCTTACCCCGTCCGCCGGCCGTTTGGCGCCGCGCGCCTTTCGGACGTCGGGCGGGGCGGGTGCGAGCCTCACAGACCTTTAAAACTTGATAAGGCAAGCGATTTTCGGTGTATCCCATCCGTAATGCGCAGAATGTGGTAGCCATTCGGTAAGTCGCCAAGCGGGAGCGGGGTTCCGGCTGTATACTCGGTCAGGGATAGGGTGGTCAGCCGCCGGCCATCGGCCCGGAACACTTCGAGTTCGCGTAGTTCGGGAAATTTGCCCGTGGTGACGGAGAGGGCCGTACGACCGTTGCCGGGATTGTTAGAAAGGCGCAGCTCATCCAACGGTGAGGAGACTTGCCTGCAAATGTTTCGCAGAGCCTCGGCTGAATACGGTTGAAAACGCAGCCCCGCATTCTGATCGCCTGACCGAGCTGTGGTATAGCCATACCGAATCTCAGTGCCCGCATCATTAAGCCGGTAGATGTTATAGTTATCGGCACATACGAATAACACTATACCGTCTCGCTCTCCGCGGTTTAACCTAGCAAATAGCAAATAGCGACTACCCAGGGGGGCATCGGCAACGGAATAACCACAGGAAGTAGTCCAACTGAGTAGTTCAATCTCCATCAGCTCGGTCTGCCCAACCACAACCCGGTCGACACGGGCCCTACTGTCACCATCCGGGGTGACCCCGGTTAATGTAATTTCTAATACCAAGTCCCCGCTCGTCGCATACTGACAGACTACCTCCGACAGAGGAGTGTACGGATTTAAGCAATCACATGCGGTTGCGAGCGCAGGTGCCAATACGAACAGATAGAGTAGACGCATAATCGAAAACTCGGGTTACGTACTGGGAGACGACTTAGGGCGGACATTCGTTGGTCCGCCAGCTAAACCCACTGCATTATCTTCCCCCCGAATGACTACCTCCCCCCGCCACCAGGCCCTGGCCGACCACTTCTACCGACGCCTCTCCCGTATCGAAAGCCAGACGGAGTCGGACATCCACGGCCGCCACGAGGCCCTACGCCGGCTACTACAGGAGCAATTCGAGCGGGCCACCGAAGAGGACCGGCTGTCTTTCTCCACCCGCTACGCCCGCATCAGCTACGTAGCCCACAAGCTCGGCCTGCCCCGCCGGCTGACCTACTTCGAACGGCAGTTCCGCCAGACCCAACCGGACGATCAGAACGAACATTCCCTATCGATGGGGCTACGGGTGGCTACCGAACTTACCGAGCGGTTGTTCGGCGTCGCCATCCCCGAGCGGCTTCAGACCATCGCCGAGCACCCCTACCCCAGCTACCGGGAGCCGGAGGTGCGGGGGCACTATTACCAGCTGCGCGTCCTGGTCCTGGAGGTAGATTCCCATAACCAACTGCTCCGCGTCAGTCCCGAAGCCCGCCCCGAGCAGCGCTTCGTGATTCCCTACGGGGAAGATGAACTAGCCGAAGGACCGGTCCCCACGGCGGTCGGGATCCTGGAAAAGATCAGCGGCCCCTACGTAATCTGTAACCTGATCAATGCCCAGCTCCGCGACGGCGGCCGGCTTTATCCGAGCCAGATCGTGATCGAGCCGGATTTCCTGGTCAACGTTACCGACGTGGCGAACTGCTTCGGTAGCGGGACGAACTACCAGGTCTGGTCCACCCTGCCCAAACGGCTACTCCCCTTTGAAAAGCGGCCGCCCCTGGTACGGGGGAGCATCGTCAATTCTTTCCTGGACTTCCTCGTGCAGGACCCGGAAATCTCCTTCCGTGAAATCCGCCCGCGCATCTTCTCCCTCCAGCCACTGGAACTGAGCCTGTTCAACGACGCCGAGAGTCGCCAGCTGATGGAAGACCTCAAGCACCATTTTCTCACCGTGCAGAAGTTCGTCCGGCAGCACCTCGGCGAGCTGGGCATCGACCGGGAGAAGGTGACCCTGGAACCCTCCTTTCTCAGTCCCAGCTACGGCCTGCAGGGCCGCCTCGACCTGCTGCAAAATCAGGAAGATACCCAGGGAGGCACTACCAGTATCGTCGAACTCAAGACCAGCAAAATCTTCCGGCCGAACCGGCACCGGATCCGCCCCGACAATTTCATCCAGACCGTTCTTTACGACCTGATGATCAACCGGGCAGTCGGTAAGGAGGCCCAGGTCAGGTCCTACATCCTGTATAGCGTCGACTACGACAATCCGGTGCGCTTCGCCCCGCCCGAGTTCGTCCACCAGATGGAAGCCCTCACGGCAAGGAACAAACTAGTTGCGGTAGAGATGCTGCTGGCGCAATTGGGCGCGGGCGCGGGTGCCGACCTGGTGAAGCAAACGGACGCCCTGTTCGCGAAGATCGCCCCCCAGGGGCTGCCCCCCCTCGGTTCCTTTACCGAAGCCGATCACCGCACGGCACTAACGACCTACCGGCAACTGAACGATCTGGAACGCCGCTACCTGGGGGCCTTTATGGGCTTCGTGGCCCGGGAGCAGCGACTGGCCAAGATCGGGGAGCAGAAAACCGACCACGTCAACGGACTGGCCAGCCTCTGGCTCGACGAGCGGCAGGAAAAGATCGAACGCTTCGAGCTGCTCGACGGGCTGACCTACGAGCATTACAACACCCGGGAAAACGTGCTTTCCCTCCGCCGCCAGGGTACGGACGAGATACTCATCAAATTCCGGCAGGGAGACATCGTAGCCCTCTACGGGACGGAAGCGCAAGAAAGCCAGCCGGGGGATGCCGTCCGATCCCAGATTTTGAAGTCCACCATCGTTTCGATTGACGAGCGAACCGTGCACCTGCGTCCGCGCAACCCCCAACTCAACGACCGGGTGTTCCGCCGCAAACCCTACTGGGCCATCGAGAAGGACGTACTGGACAGTAGCTTCCGGAATCACTACCTAGGGCTGTACCTCTGGGCCGCCTCCCCCCCGGAATTCCGCCGGCGCTGGCTGGGTTTAACGGCTCCGAAAGCAGCCGCCCCCTACTCCGGAACCGTGGCCGCCGATCTGACCGAGGAGCAGCGACTTATCCTTCGCAAGGCGATCACCGCCCCCGATTACTTTTTATTGTGGGGGCCTCCGGGCACGGGCAAGACGAGCAAAATGCTCCACCATCTGGTCCGCCATTTACTGCTGGAAACGGAGGAGCAACTCCTGCTGGTCGCCTACACCAACCGGGCCGTTGACGAGATCTGCGAAAGCATCGAGCGCATCACGATCGGGGGGGAACCGTTCCGGGATTACCTGCGTATCGGTAGCCGGCTGGGTACGGGGGAGGACTACCAACCACGATTGCTGCAGGTCAGAAGTGAGGGCATCCGCCGCCGCAGGGACCTCCGGGAGCTGATCGACCGCACCCGCGTGGTGGTCGGTACCGTAGCCAGCGTGGGCGGGAAAAACGAACTCTTCAAACTCAAGACCTTCGACCGGGTGATCGTCGACGAGGCCAGCCAGATTCTGGAACCATTACTGGCCAGTCTGCTTACCCGGGTGCCCCGCGCCCTGCTGATCGGCGACCACCGACAGCTGCCCGCCGTGGTCCAGCAGGC
Source organism: uncultured Lewinella sp. (assembly GCA_964594535.1). GTDB lineage: Bacteria > Bacteroidota > Bacteroidia > Chitinophagales > Saprospiraceae > Neolewinella. The sequence goes on along the minus strand of CAZQNE010000031.1, from coordinate 40,431 downwards.
CGATGGCCTGACCGTGGTGACCGACCCCGCCCTCCGCGCTGCCGGCCTGACCAATCTGGGTACCAGCCTCTTCGAGCGGCTCTTCCTCACTGCCCGCCGGAACGATTGGACGTGGGCCTACGACCAACTGAGCCGGCAGGGCCGGATGCACGAGGATATCATGGCCTTCCCCGCCCTCCACTTCTACCAGGATAACCTGCGTATTCTGCCGGAACATATTGCGCACCATCGCCGGCAGCTGGCGCCGCTAGCCATGAACGCGCCCAGCGGAAAATTACAGGCTCAACTCAGTCGGGAGCGGCTGGTGTTTTTGTCCACCCCGGTGGACGACTTCACCCCCGACCCCAAGGTAAATCGCCACGAGGCCAAACTGATGGTCCACCTCATCGAAGCCTTTATCGCGCTCTACGCCGAAACGGCCGCCCCCGTGCTACCCGGCGACATCGGCATCATCACCCCCTACCGGGCCCAGATCGCCTACATCCGCCAGGAACTGGCCCGGGAGGGCTACGAGGCCGACGATTTTACGGTCGATACGGTAGAACGCTACCAGGGCAGTGCCAAACGCATCGTACTGATGTCGCTCTGCGCCAATGACGGCAGCCAGCTGGAGCGGCTCTCCCAGCTCAGCGAGGAAGGGGTGGACCGTAAACTCAACGTGGCCATGACCCGCGCCCGGGAGCACCTGGTGCTCGTGGGCTGCCCCGACGTACTGCGGCAGAGCGAAGTGTACGGTAAGCTACTGGACCATATCGGTGCCGCCGTTGACGTTTGATTCACAACCGCCCTCCCGCTGAGGTGTATCGTATAGACAGAACCGTTCGCCCATGACGCTCGCTACCCTGCTCACCTACATCGGTCTGGCCGCCCTGGTCCTCACGGCACTGACCTACTTCGCGCTCCGGCACCAACGCAGTTTGTTGCTTTCGCTGCTGCAGAACTTCGTCGGTGCGCTCTTCCTGTTTTCGGGCTACGTCAAGGCCATCGACCCGCTGGGCACGGCCTACAAAATGGAGCAGTACTTCGCCGAGTTCGCGCTGACGGCCGAGGGGGCGGGGGCCGGAGTCATCGCGCCCGTTTTCCCCTGGCTGACCGGACTGTCGGCCGGGTTTTCGGTCACCATGATCGTCCTGGAGGTCATGCTGGGGCTGATGCTGATCCTGGGGGCAAGGCCGAAACTGACGGCCTGGCTGTTTTTTGCCACCGTGGCCTTCTTTACGGTGCTTACCGGCTTCACTTACCTGACGGGTTACGTGCCGGCGGGGCAGAACTTCTTCGCCTTCTCCGACTGGGTGACCTACGCCGATACCAATATGCGGGTGACGGACTGTGGCTGCTTCGGGGACTTCCTGAAACTCGAGCCACGGACCAGTTTTCTCAAGGACGTCGCCCTGCTGTTGCCCGCCCTCATTTTCCTGCTCGCGTCCCGGCGGATGCACCAATTGTTTACCGCTGGCGCGCGAACGGCCCTGGTCGCGCTGGGGGGCGTGGCTACCCTGGTGTACTGCCTGAGTAACTTCATCTGGGACATTCCCGGTCAGGACTTCCGTCCTTTCCGCATCGGGACCGACATCGCCGCCGTCAAGCAGGCCGAGCAGGAGGCCGCCGCCTCGGTGCAGGTGCTGGGCTACGTGCTGACCGACCGCGCGACCGGTGAGGTAACGGAAATGCCCGTCGACGATTTCCTGAAAGTCTACCAGAACTACCCGGAAAGTGACTACGAGATCGAAACCTACGCCAGCGAGCCCGCCATCGAAGCAACCAAGATCAGCGATTTCGAGGTCACCGACGCGGAGGGTATGGACCGGGCCGCCGACCTTCTGGCCGAGCCCGGTTTTACGTTCATGATCGTGGCGTATGCCCTGAAGGGCCAGGCCGGCGACTGGAATGAGGGCTACCTCGACGCCTGGCGGGAAGACATTCAGCCGGTAGTGGAAAGCGCCCGGTCGGCGGGCCACCGGGTGGTCGCCCTCACGAAGTTCATTGACGACGAGGCCCTGCACGATTTCAGAAATACCGTCGGGGCGGACTATCCCTTCTACCGGGGGGATGATATTCTGCTGAAGACCATCGTCCGGTCCAACCCCGGCGTCGTGCTGCTGAAGGGGGGTACGATCGTCAACAAGTGGCACCACCGCAAACTGCCGCCCTTCGAAGAGATTCAGGGCAGCGACATTCTCGCTACGGCCGAATAGCCGTTCATCGGGCTTTTTTTCGTTGCTTTGCGCTGCCGGCGGACCGTTTGCCCCCGCCGGCTTGAAAACCCGGCCCCCTTATGCTCAGTCGCCGCAACGTTCGCATCAAGATCATGCAAGTCCTCTACGCGGCCCAGCGGCAGGAACGGCAGGACTTGCGCCCGATCCGCAGCCACTACAACCAATTGGTACGGCGCAGCTTCGAGCTCTACCTACAAAATCTCCTCATCCTGCAGCGCGTCTGCGAATACGCTAAGCAGGACTACGCCACCCGGCAGGCCAAACTGCGCCCCACGGCGGAGGATCGCAGCTTCCAGCCCCTCCTGGCCGATAACCCCGCGGTTCGCTCCCTGACCGACAACCAGGAGCTGAGCCGGCTCTACGACCGCTACCACGTCCGCGGCCTGGTCGATGCCGATCAGATCAAGCAACTCTACCGTGACTTTCTCGCTACCAACGACTACGGCACCTATGCCGGGGTGGAAGAACCGGGCCGGGAGGAAACCAAGCGGGTACTGCTGGGCCTGTATAAATGGCTGCAGTCCCAGGAGCTGTTCCTGACCATGGTGGAGGACCACTTTCCGCTCTGGAAAGAGGATAAGAGCCTGATCGTGGGGGCCATGAAGAAGACCATCAAGGCCCTACCCGCCGCGGATGATTTCGCCCGAAATTACGAGCACAACAGCGACGCGGTCACGGAATTCGGGGACGTGCTGCTCAGGTTCGTCGTGGAAGCCAACGATCAGCTACTCACGCGCATCAAATCGGTACTACAGAACTGGGATGCCGAGCGGGTGGCCATCATCGATATGATCCTGATCAAGATGGCGGTGGCGGAATTTCTGGAGTTCGACAGCATTCCGCCCCAGGTCACGCTGAACGAATACCTCGATATCTCTAAGTCGTACAGTACGCCAAAGAGTAAGGAGTTCCTGAACGGGGTACTGGATAAGTTGCTGAAGGAATTACAGCAGGAAGGATTGGTGAAGTAGGTGAAGGAACTTCGAGTGTCGGCGCAGTCGTCCCCCGAAGCGTCCGGTGATTTACCACTTGAGTTTCCCCCGGCCCTTTTTGATCTCACCGCGCCGTTTCTTGCTTTCCAGCCGCTTGCGGCTATTGGCCCGGAAGGCTCCGCCCTTGTGCTGTTTCGGGGGATTTCGGATACCCCGTTCGAGTAGTTGCCGCATCCGGTCGAGGGCGCGTTTGCGGTTGGTGTGCTGGCTGCGGTCGCTCTGGTCGGCGACGGAGAGTTTGCCCCGCCCGTCGATGCGGTTGCCGTAGTGGAAGCGAAGGTTACTGCGTTCGCGGCGACTGAGGCCCTGGCTGGCGTCAATATCCAGGGTGAGCTCGACGCGGCTTTCGGTCTTATTGACGTGCTGGCCGCCGGCCCCTGAGGAACGGGAGGTGCGCAGCTCGAGTTCGCGCTCGATGGTATCCCAGTTCATCGGTCCAGGTTGGCTACGAAGGTGAAGGTACGTTCGTCCAGATTGAGGGCGCAGAGGTGCCCCATTCCCGGTCGCTGGTGAAAGCAGCCCGCGTCGATATCGAACACCGGGTAGGCCCGCCGCCGGGGGTGCGCCTGTGCTTCTACCTGAGTGCGAGGCAGGGGGGTGTGGCCGTGTACGATCCGACGGTCGCCGAGCCAGTCGTAGTCGATGTGGCGGTACCAGTTGCGGAGGTTGAGCATGGCCCGTTTGCCCTTGAGGGGATTGCGGCGGCGGAAGTTGAGCCCGGCGTGCACCAGGACGTAATCGTCCAGCAAGTAGTAATACGGCAAATCGTTTAGCCAGAAAACATGGACGGGGTCGATGTCGCCGCTCGGATTGTCGGGGCTTGCGTAGCTTTTCTTCGTAGAGGCTGCGCCGGCACTCTTCCAGGCGTTGCGGGAGGCTTTGTCACCTACCAGAATGGCGTCCAGCAAATACTGGTCGTGGTTACCGCGCAGTGCATGGATGCGGTAGCCTTCCGACTGCAGCCCGATGATGTAGTCAATAGTCTGCGCACTGCGCGGGCCGCGGTCCACAAAATCACCGAGTAGGTAGAGGGTGTCGGAGGTACCGAAACTGATCCGGTCGAGGAGGGCTTCGAAAGTGCGGAAACAACCGTGGATGTCGGAAATGGCAATTCTGCGGGGCATAGGCTAAACGAAGGACGCTCCGTCCACGACTGGTGAACGGAGCGTCCGGTGCGCAAGATAGGGAAGGTATCCTACTGAGTGTTGCTGGGGTTGCCGGCTTCCACGGTACCGTCCAGGCTGATGATGGTCTGGGGGGGCGTGGTATTCGCGATGACGGTTACGCGCTGGTTGCGCTTACCGACCTTGTTGCTGCTGTCGAAGCGGACGGTAATCTCACCCGTCTCGCCCGGTGCGATGGGGGCGGTGGGCTTGCTGGGTACGGTGCAGCCGCAGGTGCCGCGGGCGTCGCTGATGATGAGGGGCTCCTCACCGGTGTTGGTGAAGGAGAAGGTGTGGGTGATGATCTCCCCTTCCGTTACGGTGCCGAAGTCGAACGAGCTCTCGTCGAAGGCCAGGGTAGTCGTAGGCCCGGTAGGGGTGTTCACCGAGGGCTGGGCCGGAGCGGCGGCGTTCGGATTGGCGGGGGTGACGGTCTCGATGTCCTGGCGGGCGGCATCGCGGACTTCCTCGTTGCCGGATTGGCAGGAGAACAGACTAAAGGCCAGCAGCCCGGTAGCGAGAATGGATTGACGTAGCATAGGATGTGGTTAATGGTGGTTGGAATGTACTACCGTAAACGCGGCAGTCACCGAATGGATACGCCATTCCTGTTAACGCTTTGCAAACGGGGCCTTGCACCCGCGCGCCGCCGCCCGCCCCGACTACACTTCGCACGGTCATCAGGAGTGAAAAGCTGACGCCGAAATTTTTCCGTTTAGCAGGGCGAGAAACGTAGGCCTACTTGAGTGTGGGTTCCCAGGTCCCACACTTGAGTTAGTGTCAGCAACGTCAAATGGGGCAGAGAACCCCGTTGGAAAGTAGCAACAAATCAAGGTGGAAGAAGGGCAATTCAGCACTCACTTTCGGTGGCCGCGCGGGGTGTAACGAAAGCGGTGGCTCACACCGATACCAGAATGCATACCTATGCCCAGGCTCACGGCAACATTACTCCTGACGTAGTATCGAAGCGTGACCTGAGGTAAGGGAATGGGCAAAACGCGAAAGTAATAATCCTTACTTACGGTACGCCGTACGAAATGATCACCAAAGGTCTCCCCTCCGAGAAGCCGAACTTCCAGATCCCTTCGGTGGTACCATTCGCCGATCGCGTAAAGACCTACTTCGGTCTGCAACCTATTGTACCGGCCCAGGGTGTAGTTCAGGCCCAGGCTCAGTACACCGTAGTCCGCTTTGGAATTGTCCATTATTTCAACGTAGGTATGCTCGTCGGTCAGGTGAGCATAGTCCGCGGCACTATATCCAAAACGTTTGTTGTCTGCACTATAGCTCATACCGATGGATAAGCGAAATCCGGAGGCGGTCCGCCGCGCCAGTTCTATTCCAATGAGGGGAAGACTGAGTGTGCGGTAGGAATGTTGGTTCGCTCCAAGTGGTTCGTCCGTGGGATACAGTTCTATTCCACTGCCGCCATTTAGGGTGTACGATGACCCCCGGCCCACTAAATTTGCGGGTCGTACGGTAGTTAGGTATCCTACCGAATAGGAATAATTACTGACCCAGGGAAGGGCCGCGGCGCTAACCTCCCAGCTGCCGGATGAGTGCCGTCTCCACTGAGGTTTAGTGAACTTCCTGGGTTCCATTTTCAATGACAGCAGGGGTTTGTGGACCAAGGTGTCGATTACTCGGCCTACACGGCTGGCATAATTGACGGGCGGCGGGGCGGAAAGGGGAAATGTTTGTCGCCGGTCTGGTTGGGAACCGGTACTTGCTTTTTGCGATGGTGTACTGCTTGATTGATTTGCTTCATTTACGTTAGGGTAAAGGGTACTCGCCAATGAATCTACCTGACTGGCAGAGGTTGGGCCGAAAGTAGGTTTGGAATTAGCGTCAACATCTACCTGTCTATTATTTTCATCAATCCGCGCCGCCCGGTCTACTACCCTAGCCTTCGCACTAGGTAATTCGGGCGTGATTGCCGGAAGCTCAATCGGGAAAGGATGATGTAGTGAGATCCTGTTTATCTTTTCACTGGGCACAGTCGCAGCCCACCAGGCACCCCCTAGGGCGAAAAGCAGGGTGGTGGTCCAACGCCAGTAGCGCGGGATGTGGAACACGAATCGGCGTTTATGACGCGTCTGCCCCGTCCATCGAGCCCGCAGCTCGTCCCATCCATCAGCCGGTGGGGTGGCCGGAGGGGTCTGGCCGTATTTTTCCCGGAAAAAATGGTCGAGATCATTCATCGTGGGAGACGGTATTCGTTTGTAGGTACGGGCCGACGAGGGGGCGCAGGGACTGGCGGGCCTTGAATAAGTAAGCGCGGGAGGTGCTTTCTCCGATCCGCAGCTGTTTGGCGATCTCGGAATGGCGGTACCCCTCGAAAACGTACAGATTGAAAACCATGCGGTGTGTCGGGGGCAACTGTTGGAGAAGACGGATACAATCTTCCCGTTCCAGGGTAGTCAGCGCTTTATTCGGTGCGCCTTTCTGGGGCAGCGTAAGTGGTAGGGCGGCGGTATGGTGATGGTGCTTTCGGTGACGCCGGTAGTAATCAATCCCGGCATTGACGATAATTCTGTGAAAATAGCCGGCGAATTGGCCGACGGACACCTCCCGGCCCAATGCCTGAAAGATCTTCAGAAACGCATCCTGGACGATCTCCTCCACCTCTTCATCGTGCTGCCCGTAGGGAGCCGCCCGGCCCCGGGCGAAAGCGTACCACTTCACGTACAGTTCGCGTTGGGCGGTCGCATCCTGACGGTAGCAGGCTTCCAGCAGGGCGGGTAGATCGGATTCGGGATTGATTCCCACGGCCACGGTCTAGCGTAGGGTGGTCTGGAAACTACCGTAGAGTGGATGGTCGTCAGGCCCGAGTGAGTCGGTCTCGAAGCTACCGCTCACCCGCCCGTGGGGACTCCAAGACTCGATAGTGATCGTACCCGAATAGGTAACCGGCACTCCCTCGAGTTGGGGACAGTGCGGGTCGTCACTCATCGTAAAGGTGGTATACCCGATCGTCACTCCCTGGGTACCCGTACTGCAGGTCGTCGGGGTGGCGTCGGCCTTGCTTCCGTACATTCCGACACCTTCTACTCCGGCCTCCAGGTTACAGGCCGTCAGGTCCAGATAAAGGGTGTGGCTATTATCCGGTGTGGAAAACTCTATGTAAAGCGAACTTTCTACACCACCGCGGTAATAGGACGAACCGCTAACGACGGGCCGGGCGTTCAGTATGATCCGCTGGTTTCCTACCGTGAGTTCGATAAAGTCCGTTGCGGAAGTGGCCAGTTGTAGCGTTTCCGAACGTTCGCAGCCGCAGAGCACGATGAAAGAAAGGAGTAATAGTCGGACCATGAGTTGCGGTTTGCCGGTATAGACGAAAGATATCGGTCAAACCGCTGCCCGCTCAATCTCCTAATTTCCATCTGCAGTCTTCAATCACCGCACCCCCCGGGGAATCAACGTACTCGGAAATACCACCACGCTTTCGTTTCCATCCGTCCCGACCGTGCTCACGCCGAAAAAATAATTATCTACTACGATACCATCCAGGATATGATTGAGCTGACCGGCGGGAACGAAACGGCGGTGCTCCCAGCGGGGGGAGGTCGTCAGTCGCCAGTGGACGTAGTAGCCGGCAACGGGGGTATCGGTAGCGGGCGCTTCCCACCGCAGGCGGGTGCTCGGTTCCACGGCACCGCCAATCATGACGAGGGGGGGCGGTGGGGGGGCGGCCGCCAATCCGGCCAGCGTGATCGCGTTGACCCCGGTCAGTTTGGCGGCATAGGGAAAATTAACGTGTTCCAGGCGATCGCCGTACTCGATGCCGTCTTCGGTTCGCAGATCCTGGTGTTGCTGCGTATAGTTTTCGTGGGCTTCCATGATACGTACCCCCGGAAATCCGGCGTCGTTGAACGGGCGGTGGTGGCCTCCGCGACCGAAGCGGTCCAGGCGGTAGATCATCATGGGCTCCAGGTTAGTGGTGTACTTCCTCGTCTGGGCATCGACGTAGCGCGCCAGTTGGCGGCTGGGGCCGTCCACCTCTCCCCCGAAAAAACGGCGGTAGATATTCTTGCGCTCGTCCCGGACATCGTCCGGATAGTAGGGCTCGGAGAAAATGCGGAAACTGGTGTTATCGGTCACCCCATCCACGCCGGTGATATTGCCGATCATGTCGTTGTTCAGTACCCCGGTCAGGTTCCAGCCCTGCTCCCGGACCCAATCGGCCATCCCCTTACCACCGAACAGCCCCTGTTCTTCCCCGCTGAGCCCGACGTACAGGATAGATCCGGGGAACTCGTACCGGGTCAGCACCCGGGCCGCCTCCAGGGCGCCGGCCATGCCGCTGGCGTTGTCGTTTGCCCCGGGGCTGTCGCTGGTCGCATCCAGGGGGTCGCTGACCCGGCTATCGATGTCGCCGCTCATCATGATGAAGCGATTCGGGTCGCGGGTCCCCCGTTGTACGGCGATGACGTTCACGACCCACGCATCTTCCCGGATGCGGGATTCCGGGTCTCCCTCCACGAAGTTCCGTTGGTACATCACCTCCAGGCAACCGCCGCAGGCCTCGCTGATTCGTTCGAACTCGGCGAAGATCCACCGCCGGGCCGCGCCGATCCCCCGGGTATCGCTGACGGTATCACTGAGGGTGTGGCGCGTCCCGAAGTTGACCAGCGTCGTTACGTCGTCCTCGATACGGGCGGGGTCGGGTGCTTCCGCAATTTCGTAGAGCCGGGGGTCGGCGGAGGGCGGGTAGGTAATTTCGGCATCCTGGGCGGAGAGTAAGCCGGTCAGCAACAGGAACAAAGGAAGAGTGCGTAGCATAGCGGAAAAATAGGCCGCGAATCGCTAACGCCCCCCTTACTCCCCGTCTTCCTCCTCCGTCCGGCAGATGAGGGGAAGGACGGAATCGTACCAATCGATCAGGGCAATCTGACGCGCCAACCGCAGATCCTCGCAGGCTTCGGACAGTTGATTATTATCCATTCGGGCCTGTCCGCGCAGGATCCGGAAGCGTCCGTCACGCGGGAAGAGCTCGATCGCCGCGTCCATTTTAGCCAGACCGTCCTGTACGCTGGTAGAATCCCGGACCAATAGTTGGGCTTCCTGCATCAGGTTCAGGGCGCGGTTGTAGTTATCGATGACGTAATCGCAGCCCGGATCGGTCGGCGCAAAGGTGACCGACACATCGTAAGCGCTGGCTACCTTACGGCCTTCGTATTCCGCTGCGATCCACTTGCCGTAAGACCCCGTCGCGGCATCGATCGCCTTCGATGTAAAATCGACCCCCAGATCGTTGTAATCGATGATATCGTGGACCGACACGAGCCCGTCTGGATGTATAATCAACTGCATATCCAACTGACCCGTAGCGCAGCTATCCTGCGGAATATCCGGATACGTGATAGCCTCGTTGAAGTAGGCTGAAACATCCCCCTCGGCCCCGGTAAAGGTAACGGGGTTGGTCAAATCGGTGTACACCGTATCCCGACCGATTACCACGTACGGTTTCGGTTCTTCCAGCCGGAAGCGGATCGGCAGGACCACCCGGAAGCGAACCGGCTGGCCGTCCTTGAGCGCCGGGCGCCAGAGTACTTCCCGTTGCATACCCATCACGCTGCGTAGCGCCGACAGGCCCAGCCCGCCACCGGGGTCACGTAGAATTTCGGGTCGGTTAATGACTCCGTTCCGCTCTACGATGAAGGCCACTACCGCCGTTCCGCTGAGGTTTTGTTCCCGCGCTTCCACGGGGTAAAGTGCGCGCTGGTAGATGTAGTCGAGCAAGTAGCGCTGAGCGCACTGCGACTTCGCGGCGGCCGTGGTATCCAGTCGTTCGCAGGGACTGGGAAAGCGGGCGGCCTCATCGGCGAAGCTGTAGATGGTGGTATCTCCGATCGTGGTGGCGGTCGTGTCCTGGGCGAGTAGGCACCATGGGCTCAGCAGCAATAGCGCGAAGAGTCTCATGTATTCAGTTAATTAGGGAGTCACCCGCGGCGGGCCGCAGGGATATCGCATTTAGTTTGAGGTTCGGGGCGATGGCCGTCAGTTCGTAAGCCAAACGTTTGGAAACGACCACCCGGTCGTACGGGGAGTACAGGAAAATCATCGGCTGGTTGTCGTAGATGATCTTCTGGAACTCCCGGTACAGGGGGTCTCTGGCGGAAGAGTCCAGCGTGGTGTTGATCCGTTCGATCAGCCGATCGGCTTCCCGGTTGCTAAAGTTGCCGCGGTTCGTCCCCAGGGGCGGCACGGCGGCCGAAGACCAGACCTGAGAAAAGTCGTCCGGCGTAGGATCGAACCCCTGACCGTAGAAGGAAGCGGTATACTGGCCGCTCGAAAGCTGATCGAGCAGGGCGCGGGGTTCCCGGCGCACGACTTCGATGTCCAGGCCCACTTCCCGCCCCGCCTCGGCGACCATAAGGGCGATTGCCGTACTGGTAGAGGTAGGAAAAGAGAGCAGGGGAAAGGAAAACGCCACGCGCTTACCGTCGATGACTTTGTCCCGGACCCCGTCCCCATCGGTATCGATCCACCCGGCCCGGGTCAGTAACTTCCGCGCCCGTTCCGGGTCGTACGGGATAAAGGGCAGGTCTTCGGCGTAATAGTCCTTGTCGGGGAGCACGGGGCCCACCACCCTGCGGGCCAGCCCGGGCAACAGCTGATCGATGATGCGGTCCACGTCTACGGCCAGGGCCAGGGCCCGCCGGACGCTGCTATCCCGCAGCAAGGGGTCGTCCTGGTTCAGCAGAATGGCGAAGTAGCGAAACCCGGGGATGGCGCTGAAGTCATAGAGCCCGGTCAGGTACTCGTCCTGAGAAAGTTTCAGGTAAGCCTGACTGGGCAGGTCCATGGCGATGTCCACCGCATTGTCCCGAAGCGCGTTGACGAGCGTAGCCTGATCGGGAATAATGTGGAACGCCAGGGATTCGGCGATAGCCTCCGCCCAGGGCTTCTGGGCTGCCGTAGCCCAGTAATCTTCCCGCTTGCGCAGCCGCAGCCGCTGGCCCGCCTCCCAGGAGGCGAGTTCGTAGGGCCCGCTTCCCACCACCTTGCCGGGGGCATAGGCTTTGTCCGGGTCCGTAAAAACGCTGACGAAGTCCCGTAGCCGGCTATCCCGATCGATCAGGTCCTGGATAGCCTTCCGGTCGGCAAAAGTGCGCAGGGGGATGGACGCGAGCAGCCCCTCCGGGTCATAGGCGTACGCGGGGTAGACGTAGAGGTCCCCGATTACCTGGGCGGCCAACATATAGGGTTGGCGGATGATGACCGAAAAAGCTCGGGCCTGGCTTGGGTCCGACAGTACGTCATCGACCATAGTAAAATACCCACCATACGGCCCGGCATCGATGAGGGGATGCAACAACAGTTTCATGCTGAAGATGACGTCATCTACCGTGACGGGGCTTCCGTTAGGCCAACGGGCTTGGGGATCCAATTCGTAGCGGTAGCTCACCCGGCCGTCGGGGAGTTCTTCCCGGGTCGGTACGGAAGCGAGCAGTGGGAGGAGCTCGTAGGTCGACGGGTCCAGATCGTTGAGGGTTTGGAACACCTGCTCCGAGACGTAGCGGCTGATGGACTGGGTGGTCAGGATGGGGTTGAGCCCGTCCGGCTCGGCCCGCAGTGCGATGCGGAGTTCGGCGAGCTCCCCGTCCACGGTAGGCCGCGTTTGTACCGTTTGGGGTTCGCTCACTTCGCAACCACAGAGGCCGCAACAAAGAACGGTCACCAATACCGGGAGCAGCTTCATGCGGATGAATCGGTCGGAAGCACGGACTCCCGGTGCGAAGGTACCCAAAATTTCGGCTAGGATTCCGCGGCCGGTCCGGGCTCACCCGCCGGCAGCGCGTGTCCGTTCTGCTTGGCGGGAGCTGGTGTTTCTCCCGGTTCGGAGCCGCTCTCCCGCACCAGTCCTTCGGGTAGCCGCATGCCGCTCTGCCGCAGGAAATCATTCAGTTGGGGCACCATTCCGTAGAGCCCCTGGACGAAGTTGCCGACCCCCTTGCCGTTGCCCCCGTCGTAGACGACCACTTTGTCGATGTCGACGTCCTTGATGGCTTCGGTCTGAATGCGGGTCAGTTCGGTCAGCTTATCGAGCATCAGGTAGTTGATGGCACTTTCGGGATTGCCCCCGGCGGCGGAGACGAGCTTCTGAAAACCGTCGGCCTGCTTGCGCAGCAACTCTTCCATGCCCTTTGCTTCGGCCTGATACTTGAGCAGGGCGGCATCGGCCTCCCCCTTGGCGATCTCGCGGCGGCGTTCGGCTTCGGCCTGGGCGGCAATGATGGCCTTCTGCTTCTCGATGTCGGCCTGCACGACCTGCTCGGCTTCCATCCGCGCCTGCTCGGTGGCGGCCCGGGCTACCTCGGCGTCGCGCTCGGCTTTGTAGGCTTCCTCGCGGGCGTTCGCTTCGGCTACCTTGCGGGCGGCTTCGGCGCGGCGGCGGGCTTCGGCCATGGCGACGTCGCGGGCGGCGTTACTCTCCGCGATTTTGATCTCGGCGGTATTCTTGCCCTCGGTGGCCTCGGCGCGGGCGGCGGCCTCCCCGATCTGGGCGGTACTCTCCGCCTCGGATACTTTGATGCGGCGCTCGCGCTGAGCCTCGGCCTCCCCGATCTCGGCGCGGCTATTGGCGGCGGCGACCTGGATGCGCTGTGACTGCAAGGCGGCTGCCTCCCCGATCTCGGCGCGGCTGTTCGCGTCGGCTACTTTCGAGCGCTGATCCTGCTGGGCTTCGGCCTCCCCGATGCTACCGGTACGCAGCTCGTTGGCTACCTTAATCTTGGCATCGTTGATGGCCTTGGCGGCGGCTTCCTGACCGAGGGCTTTGATGTAGCCCGACTCGTCCTGAATGTCGGTGACGTTCACGTTGATCAGCTCCAGTCCGATCTTGTGCAGTTCCTCCCCGACGTTGCGGTAGACGCTCTCGACGAACTTATCGCGGTCGATATTGAGCTCCTCGATGTCCATATTCGCGATCACCAGGCGCATTTGCCCCATGATGATGTCGTGACTGAGGTTCGAGATGCTCGCCCGGTCCAGGGCCAGCAGTCGCTCGGCGGCGGCCAGCATCAGGTGGGGCTTGTTGCTGATGCCGACGGTGAACTGGGCCGGTACGCTCACCCGGATGTTTTGTTTGGACAGGGCATCCTGCAGGTTCACGTCGATACTCAGCGGCGTCAGGTCCAGGTACTGGTAGTCCTGAATGACGGGCCAGACGAAGGTGCCCCCGCCCGCGTAGCAGGTTGCCGAGGCGTCGCTTCCGGTACGGCCGTATACCACCAGGATCTTATCCGACGGGCAGCGCTTGTAGCGACTGACGAGCCAGAGTACGAAGATGAACAACAGACCGGCGACGGCCAGAACGGGAAAGAGTAAGGCATCCATAGTCGGGATATTAAATAGGTGAGTAAGCTAAAAAATACTAAGCAGGGCGGCGGAGCGCAGGTGCCGGGTTAACGAGAAAATACAACATCTATTCGTTCAGTCGCACGAGGACGGTACCGTCACTGCCCAGTTCGTCTACGATGATGTCGGTTCCGGTGGGTAGTTCGTGCCCCTGCGAAGATCGGGCCTTGAATTCCCGCACACCTCCCTTCACCTTCACCCGTACGATGCCCTGTCCCCTGGGCGGGATACGCAGGTAAACCTTCCCCTCCCGAAAGAGGGCGTCTTCGGTTTTATAATTTACGTTGGCCTCGTAGCGCATCATCCACCGGATGACGAAGCTCATCAGATACACGGCGATTGCCCCGGCCGCTACTCCTACCACGACGGCCACCACGGGGTTGCTGCTGCTGACCAGCATGATCTTCAGTACCCAGGCCCCAATGGAGAGAAAAGTCAGTCCCCCTTTGATCAGCCCCACTCCGCCGGTACCCGGGTCCGAATCCGCACCTGCGTCCGCGCCCCCGTCTACGTCCAGATCAAAGTCCAGTCCCCCCACGATGCCGAGCAGCAGAATGAGAATCAGGAGACCCCCGGCGATAAGCGAGATGTAAGTGAGCAGGTCGAGCATGATGCGAACAATTTACGGCATTTAAACACCAATCACCTACCCCGGCGTTGATCGGGACGCAACCGTTGGTCGAACCATTCGCTGAGTTAGTCTAGTGGCGGGGCGGGTAGCTACTTGCTCGTACGGGAGGGGACGAACTCGAACTCTCCGATAGCCCCCATGACCGCTTCCGGGCTCTTCGAATCCGCGGCAAATCGGAAATAAAGCGGCTGCTCGCCCTGTGTATTCGACTTTACCGGGATGTTCACTTCGTTCAGTCCGTAGGTCGATACGCCCTGACTGAGCGATACCTCACCCACTACTTCGCCATTACGGGGGTCGCCGGCTACAACCTCGATGGTACCGCCGCTCGTTACGTTGGGTACCAGCATCACGGTGCTCCGGATACCCGAAATGCCGCTCAGGTCTACGGGGCCGTAGCTCACCCAGCTGTCGTTGGTGGCCACAAGTACGTCGGCATCCTCGTCGCTCAGGGGGTTGTCCTTGGCCTCCACGTGGTAGGCCATCACGCGCTGACCGTCGCTAAACTTATGGGCGGGAATCTTGGGGGACCGCAGCACGACCACGTCGGTAGCCGTCAGGCGGGGCAGGTCGCCCTCCGCCCCCTGGTCGGTATAGCTGGCCTGTACGTAGTAACGCCCGGGGATGCCCTCCCGGTGGCGATCGAGCGCAATACGCCCCTTGACGGGACGGCTTTCGGCATTGGGGGGTGGCCCGGCCAGCGATAGAATGTAGTCGGCCATTTGCACCGCGTCACTTTGCGGTAAGTCGGGGTGGGCGCTCATGTTCTGTTCGCCCCAGACCCCGTGGCCCCCGGTAATGATTTTGCCGGCGAGGTACTCACTGGCCTGGGGATCTTTGCGGTAGCGATCGGCGACGGCCTGGTAGCTGGGACCGATGCTAGCCTCCTGCTCCATGTGGCAACCGGCACAGTCCGAGCCGGCGATGAGTTCCTTGCCGATGGCGAAGGCCGTATTCTGACCGGCGACCTGGTGGCCGCGCTCGATCTGTACGAGGTCTTCCCCTTCCAGGTAGTCTACGGAGACGGTAATGGCGGCGGGGTCGATGCCCGCCCCGAGCCGGCCGTCTTCGGGGTCCGACACCTGTACGTCATAGTTTAGCGAGCGCCCGGGAAAGAAGAAGGAGCGGTTCCCGTCCAGAGCGACCCGGACTTCCGGCAGACTATTGCCGACCAGGATATGCTGCTGCGAGCGTACGGTGTGCCCCTGCCCGTCGGAAACTTCCAGTACGAGGGTATGGTTGCCTTTTGCTTCGACCGTATGTTCCAGGGTAGGGCCCGATCCGATGACCTCGTCGCCCAACAACCAACTGTAGGTCAGGGGATCGCCGTCGTAGTCCAGGCTCGATTCCGCATCGGCCCGGATGGTGAAGGGGGCGGCACCGATCTCGGCTACGACTTCCATATTGGGCACCGGGGGGCGATTGCCTGCGTTGTAGTGGATTTTAAGCAGACGGGCATCGTTGTTCTTGCTGAACCACTTGCGGCCGTACTCGATAATGTACAGGCTACCGTCCGGACCAAAGAGCATGTCCATCGGGTGGCGCAGGTCCTGACTGGGCAGGAAGGGTTCGAAATCGGTAACGTAGCCGGTTTCGTCCAGATTAGCGGCCATGATGTAGTCCCGCATCCAGTCGTAAAAAAGGAACTTTCCGTCGTAATACTCCGGGAACTTCACCTCGCTATCGCCAAAGTCATCGCGGTAGTAGACGGGGCCGGCCATGGCGTTGCGGCCGCCGCTACCCAGCGAAGGAAATTCTTCGCTCTCGGCGTAGGGGTAGTAGATCATGGCCGGCTGGGCGGGGGGTAGTTCCCGCGCACCGGTGTTCAGGCTGCTTTCGTTGACGGGGGCGGCGGGGTCGAATGCCTCCCCGGTTTCGCCCGTGACGAAGTCGCGCCGGTGGTAGGCTTTGTTGTCACCGATGAAGAGCGGCCAGCCGAAAAAACCGGCCCGGCGGGCTACGTTGACCTCATCGTGCCCCCGCGGCCCCATGCCCGTACTGTCTTCGCCGGCATCCGGCCCAATGTCTCCCCAGTACACATTGCCATTCCGCTGATCTACGCTGATCCGAAAGGGGTTACGCATCCCCATTGCGTAAATCTCGGGCCGCCCCCCCTCCCCACCGGGGAACAGGTTGCCGGCGGGGATGGAGTACGAACCATCGTCCTCGACGCGGATACGAACGATCCCTCCCCGCAGATCCATGGTATTGGCACTGGAGCGGCGGGCATCGTAATTCGGTTCGTCGCGGCCATCGTCGATGGGGGCGTAGCCGTCGGACTCGAAGGGGTTGGTGTTGTCGCCGATCGACAGATAAAGCAATCCATCCCCCCCAAACTCAACGCTGCCGCCGGAGTGGCAGCAGCGGTTACGGTCGGTCGGTACGTCTAGGATTATTTGTTCGCTCGCCTCATCGAGTCGGTTGTCGGCGAATCGGAAACGCGACAATCGATTCACGCTCTCTTCCCCGTTCGGGCTGTAGTACAAATACAGCCAGTTGTTCTCGCTGAAGTCGGGGTCGAGGGCGATGCCGAGCAGGCCATCCTCGAACTCCGTCCACACATCCATGGTGTGTACTTCGGCTACGGCATCGAACTCCGGGTCGTAGACCTTGATGCCGCCCCTCCGTTCGATCCAGATGGGTCTGCCGTCCGGCAGCAGCTCCAGCTCCATGGGCTCGGTCATGCCCTTCACGAGTTCTTCCACTACGAAGCGGTTCTCCTCCGGCGTGGCCTTTACTCCGGCGTAGCTCACCGGCTTGTTATCTCCGAACAGGTAGTCGAGGGCTCCCATGATGTGGGCTACAAATTCCGGTTCCGAGTAGCTGGCGTCGGTGTGCCCCAGACCCGTGTAAAACATGCGGCCGTTCGCGATGGGTTTGTACCAGGCGATCGGGTGGTTTTCCCCGTTTTCCCCGCCCTCGTAGGTCGACTCATCCACCCGCATGAGCGTCGTGAAGTCGTCTTTGATGGACTTATAGTTATACCACTCATCGTTACGTACCCAGGTTTCGTCCAGGTGCTCGGTGGCGGGGTGGTTGCGGTTATCGACCAGGATGGTAGCCTGGGGCGTTCCCCGGGGGTGGCTCTGGAAGTAAGCTCCCACCAAGTCGTTGTACCAGGGCCAGTCGTATTCGGTGTCCGCCGCGGCGTGGATGCCCAGCCAGTTGCCTCCGGCCTTCATGAAGCGTTCGAGCTCGCGCTGCTGGGCGGGATTAAGAATGTCTCCGGTCGTACTCAGAAAGACGATAACGTTGTACTTCGACAGCCCGTCCTGGGTAAATACGTCGGCGTCTTCCGAAAAGTCGACGTCGAATTTCATCTCATCGGATAGCCGGCGAAACATATCCTGCCCCGCTTCGATCGACGAGTGCCGGAATCCTTCCGTTTTGGAAAAAACGAGTACGCTACGGGTAGCATCACCGCCCCCGCAACCACAGGCCAGAAAGATGATGACGCCTACGATAAAGAGAACCGCCGCCGGCTGCAACGGGGTAGTCGAGTTATTTGTCATGGTAGTTAAGACGACGTTGGTTGGTCAACGAACACCCCTTCGGTACGATGGTTGCCCCAAAATTTGTTGGTTTGGGCACCCCGCCGATCATTCGTTGGAATAAAGCCCCAATACTACACTAAAATTGCATATTCTAAAAACAAAAATTCGCAAAAATGCGAAGGGGCGCTAATCGATGAAGATTCAGCGCCCCTCCGGGGATGGTGCAATTGGTTCGTCCGTAGCTACATACGCGCTACGATCCCGTTAATTTGGTGGCGTTCCGCGATCCGTTTGGCCGCCGCCTGGGCGGCCGTTACGTTCGCGTAGTTACCGGCGTACACCCGGTTGATCGTCTGTCCGTCACCCTTGGTGGTGCTCAGGTAGTAGACTTTGTCCAGCCCTAACTCCTTCAGTTCGGCGACCCGGCGTACGGCATAGGTTTCGTTGTTGTAGGCCGCGAGCTGCACGGAAAAGTTGCCGGCCGGAGCGGCGGCGGTTTCAGCGGCTACCGGGGCGGGTGAGGCGGCAGTAGCCGGAACGCCGCGTGAGCTCTGATGCTGACCTACGGTAGGGCCCGGTGGTGCGACCGTGGGTTCCGTATTCTGCCGTACCGTAGCGGGATAGCGGTTGAAGGTGGCCGGTTGGTCCCGGTCCAGGACTACCGGCGGCGATACGCGTTCGGGGATGGGTTCGGAAGCGGCCGCGGCGGGGGGAGCTACAATGCCGGGCCGATTACCGTAGGTGCCCGGGTTGGCTTCCGTAGGGGCCGGGGCGGCGGGGTTCCAGTTGCTGAAGCCCTCCTGCTCCAGGGATACGGGTGCGGTTGCCTCGATGCCCAGGAATCTCGCCGCGGCCTCACTCAGGGTGACCAGACAGTCGGTGCATTCCTGGCCCCTATCGGTCACCCGTACCGTGACGGAGCGACCGTTTTCCGTATTGGTGACTTTAAGGAGCGTTCCGTGGGGCAGTTCGGGGTGACTGCCCGTCATCTCGTCGGAGGCGTAGGTCTCACCGTAGGCGGTGGGTTGCCCCTCGGCCGTCGGGGGGTACACGCCGGCGCGGCCAGACTGGGCACTCTGCGGATTAGCGGCCGGGGGAACGACCTGTACCTCCTTAGGATGGGTGGGCGGGGGGGCGGGTGTTTGGTTCCACTCGAAGCTCTGGGCACCCAGGGAGGTACCGGCGAGCAGGAGCGTGAGGGGTAGCAAATTCTTCATCGGTGTGACACTATAAACAATGGGTCGGGAGCGGTAAACGTCTCCCTCCGCAAATTGGTGCGCGGTACGGCAATATAACGGCCTTTTCCACCAAATGCTCGAAATAAACCACAATTTGGTGGAAATTTAACTTATTGCACCGTCTGCCCGTCGGTGCGCCACCGCCGTACTTCCCGCCAGGCGTAGCTCTCGTCTTCCCACCGGAGTAATTTCACCTGGTCGCGGCCCTTGTAGTTCAGGAACCAGGTTTCAATTATCTGCTTCGCCGCATCGTTGCCTAGGGAAAAATCCAGGAAGTTATCGATGGGTAGCACCCGGGCCACCGAATCGGCGGGGACAGCGATGATTTTCGTGTCGATCTCCCCGCGGTCCCGCAGCAGCAGCGCTCCGATGGGTTTGGCCCGTATCTGAGTTCCGGTGGCGACGGACTCCCCGATCACGAGTACGTCCAGGGCATCCCCGTCCCCGCCCCTCCGCTGATCCATCAGCGTGGAGGGTACGAAGCCGTAGTTCCCCGGGTAGGGTAAAAACCGGACGATGCGTTCGTGGCCCGTGAGCAAGGTGTCGGTGACGAAACCTTCGCCGGGGTGAAACTCGATCTTATGATTGGTCCCGGCGGGGATTTCCACGATCACGTTGAGGGCATCGCCGTCGGTGCTGGGCAGGGTGTAGGGGTCCACCGCCGGCGCCCCGGGGCCCGCCTCCGCTTCCGGGCCCATCTCGCAGCTTACGAAAAGTAATCCGGCCACGGCAAATTGCAAGAGAGATACCCACCACTTCATCGCGTTCGTATTTAGGGTGTAAGATGCAACCAAGTCACTCACACGGGGAAGTAACCGAGCGTGCCCCCCACCCAACTTTTGCCCTTATTGTAGCGCACGCCGATCATTTCCCCCTTCGAGAGCCGAACCAGATTATTGACGAGCAGGGGCTCGTCGCGATCCTCCGGCCAGAGGTACATCATCCGCAGTTCCACCCGGGCCGGGTCGTCGGGGGTGCGCACTACGGGGGCGTAGGTGACTTTCTGCTGCAGGATCCAGTGGGCGGGCGCTTCGAGCCGTTCGATATCGGCCGGGGTGGGGTGCAGGTTGATCCCCTGCCCGGCAAAGCTGTAGAGGGGTTTGAGGACGTAGCCGGACAGGTCAGCCGGCAGGTGGTCCAGTTCGGAGACGAAACGGGTATCCGGCACGTAGGGGCTATCGATCAGGGGCAGGCTGTACTTGCTGATCAGGAAGAACCAGTTCGGATGGCCGGCCCACTCCACTTCGGCGGTCTCCACCAGATTGAACGTCCGCTTCAGATCCGCCCGGGCACTGAGATCATCAAAGATGACGCGGTTGTAAATTCTTCGCACCTGCGTCCGCGCCCCCTGCCTGCGGTAGTACAACTTACCGTCTTCGAGCTCCAGCTCGCTGATGCATACCTCGGCAATGCCCAGTTCGGCACAGGCGACCACCAGATCGATGCGGGTGGTCTGGCCCCTGGGGTCCACCTCCAGCAGAATGACGTGTTCCGGCGCGTGCCCCCCCAGGATGCAATCTTCCAGTAGCCGGAGGTACTCCCGGGCCGTGGAGCCGTCGAAGCGGGCCGATAACCCCTCCGGGATGGCGAAGAACTTGCGGAAACTCCGGTCCAGTAGCGCCTGAAAGTGGTACAGGCTCGGAAAGCCCTGGGCCTCGACCAGTTGGGGAATGAGGGTACCATCGTCCGCCCGGCACACCCCGAAGTCGAACTGCAAAAACATGGGGCGCTCCGTCTGCCCCGGCACGTTCTGCCCCGGGGGAATGGCGGCCGCGGCCCGCTCGGCGTAATGCGGGTGAGTGACGACCGCGAGGACGTCGGAGCAGGCGGCAAATACCCGGTCGCGAAACCGCTCGGTAAAGAAGACCGGCGTCTCCGCGACGTGGAACTTGGGGTCGTGGCCGTACTGCCCCCCCAACCAGCTGAGCATGGCGCGGTAGGCTTCGTTCGAAAAATTGTCGTTGTAGCGGCGGCGCAGGTCTTCGATCATGGCCGGTAAAATAGGGCCGGTGGGGAATTAGGCGTCGGCGGCGGGTACCGGGTCGGTGCGGTCGACGGTGCCGATGCCCCCGTCCCCGTCGAGGTCCTGGTCGAAGATGCGCTCCATGAGGGCGAACAGTTCGGGATGTTTGCTGGCGAAGGCGGCGGGGCGGTTGAAGAAATACTCGGCGGCCACGGCGAAGAATTCGGCCTTGTTGGTGAGGGCGTAGTCGTCGATGTCGGAAGTTCCGCGCTCGATGGCCTCCATCTCCCCCCGCATCATTTCCAGCCAGGGCAGCACGTAGGGGTTATCGAGGAAATAATCGGGGATGCCGTCCGTATTTCCGTCGGCCTTATCGAGCAGGTGGGCGAATTCGTGGATGCCCGTATTGTTGCGGCCCGCGTTCCGAAAGCCCCGGCGCAGCGACTGTTGGCTGAGCATCAACTTACCGTTCATGTAGCCGTCACCCACCATACCTCCGATGTTACGTCCCTCCCCTTCCGTAGCGAAGGTTTGTTTATTGAAGGCGTTCGGATACAGGATAACCTCCCGGAGTTTGGGGTATTGGTTCCAGGTTTCGAAGCCGAAGGTGGGGATCAGGGCACTGGCCGCTACGAGTACCCGGTCGAGCTCGGTCACCTCGCAGTCGATACCGGTAATTTTCACCCGCTGGAAGAAGTAGCGCATTCGCTGCTGGAAGCGTTTTTTCTCCTTGCGGCTCAGGGTTTTGTAAAAGGTCACTTCCCGGCGCAGGAGTCGCCGCCACTGCTTACGAAACTCGGGTAGCGGCCCCAGGGGTTCCTCGCGGAAAATCCAGTACAGGAGCCCGCCGGCGATGAGGGCGACTACGAGGGCGGTGGTCAGGTAGGGGGTCATTCGGCTGAATTCGGAAGGGCGGTACGTGTAACTGGGCGCGGGCGCAGGTGCGGGGTGGATGGTGAAAGCGAGTGTTTGCTGACGGCTTAAGGCGTCCGACGGGTTAACCCGTCGGACCGCTATACGCAAACCGCTGCTACCGGCCTGGATGTTCGACCAGGCTTACCTTACCAACCATGAATGTGTTAGATCGTTTTTTACGCTACGTGCGGCTCGACACCCAGTCCGACCCCCACTCTAGCACCCAACCGACGACCGAGAAGCAACTGGTACTAGGTCAGTTGCTCGCCGAAGAGTTACGTGAGCTCGGACTACCCGATGCGGAACTCGATACCCACGGCTACGTCTACGCTACCCTTCCCGCTACCGCCGGACAGGAAGACGCACCCACGATTTGCTTTTGCGCGCACCTGGACACTAGCCCGGACGCCCCCGGCTCAGGGGTCAGGCCCATCGTCCACCGCGACTACCGGGGGCAGGATATTACGCTTCCCGACGACCCCGCCGTTGTGCTGCGCCCTTCCGAATTACCCGCCCTCAGGGAGCAGATCGGGCACGACATCGTGACGGCCAGCGGCACCACCCTGCTGGGGGCCGACAACAAGTGCGGGCTCGCCGCCATCGTGGCCGCCACCGAACACCTGCTGGCGCACCCCGAGATTCCGCACGGGCGCATCCGGATCCTGTTTACCCCGGACGAGGAGATCGGCCGCGGGGTGAACGCCGTGGATATGCGGAAGCTCGATGCTGACTTCGGCTACACCATCGACGGGGAGGCCCGGGGCAGCCTGGAGGAGGAAACCTTCAGCGCGGACGGGGCGACCATCCACATTCGAGGGGTGAGTGCCCATCCGGGTTTCGCGAAGGAAAAGCTGGAAAACGCCGTCAGGATCGCGGGGGACATCCTGGGTAGGCTACCGAAGGATCGACTGAGCCCCGAGACCACCGAAGGACGGGAAGGATTCATCCACCCCGTAGAGGTGTCCGGTACGGCGGAACGGGCGCGGATCGACTTCATCCTGCGCAGCTTCCGGACCGAGGAACTGTCGGACTACGCTGCCCTGCTTCGCGAAGTCTGCCACACGGTCTCCGCCGACTACCCCAGTAGCCAAATCGAACTGGAAACCGGGGAACAATACCGCAACATGAAGGAAGTACTGCGGGGACACCCCCGGGTAACCCAACTGGCGGAGCGGGCGATCCGCGAGGTCGGGCTGGAACCCCGTAAAAACGCGATCCGGGGGGGCACCGACGGCTCCCGGCTCAGCTTCATGGGCCTGCCCTGCCCGAACTTATTTGCCGGGGAGCACAACTTCCACAGTCGGTACGAGTGGGCCAGCGTACACGAAATGAAATTAGCCGCCGAGGTAATGGTGGCCATCGCCCGCCTGAATACCGAAATAACATGAGCGACACGATCTGGAAGACCGAGCCCACCCTGGAGGGCATGAACCAAATGGGGGGCCGCACCCTCGGTGATGCCCTGGGCATGCGCTTCGTGGAAATCGGGCCCGACTACCTCGTAGCGGAGATGCCGGTGGACGAGCGGACCGTCCAGCCCTTCCGACTGCTGCACGGGGGGGCCTCGGTCGCCCTTGCCGAAACCCTGGGTAGCGTAGCGGGATTCCTGGTGCTGGACCGGCCGGACCGCGACATCGTCGTCGGAACGGACATCAATGCTTCCCACCTGCGCAGCGTGCCCGAGGGCGGGCGGGTGCGGGGGACGGTACGACCGGTGCGGGTAGGCCGGCGGGTACAGGTCTGGCAAATCGACATCCGTGACGGGCGCGACCGATTGTGCTGCGTTTCCCGGCTGACCTGCCAGGTCGTGCCCCGCCCGGAAAAGTAATTTCAAAATAGTAGCCCGGCGGCAACCACCGCAAATTCAGAAAATAATTACGCGCAACGGACGTTTGGCCCGCTCGGTATACGATATACTGGCGGCCAACCCAACAAGAATTGGTTATAAACCCGCAAAGGTTCAATTCGTTGTATATACAGCACCTGCGTCCGCGCCCAATTCTTTGATATTCAGTACGTAGGACTATACTTTTGACCCAAACACCCATGCATTATGGTATCATCCACTTACCTGAAGTCCAAAAAGCAGTACAAAGTACGCTTCGAACTGCCCCAGGAGCAGGTCGGCGAGGGCCGCGACGTGCGCGTACTCGGCACCTTTAACGACTGGAACTGGGACGATGGCGTACAGCTGAAGAACGGAAAGCAGAAGTACTCCGCTACCACCGAGCTAGCCGCCGGCGAATACCAATTCCGCTATCTCGTAGACGGCCACCACTGGATCAACGACGACAGTGCCGACAGCTACGCCGACAGCGGACAGGGAACTACCAACTGCTGCCTCAATTTGGAAGCCGTAGCCGAAGCCCCCAAGAAAGCCACCGCCAAGAAGGCCCCGGCGAAGAAAAAGCCCGCCACAAAGAAAGATGACGAGGTAGAAGCCGCGAAGAGTGCCGCCGCCAGCAAGCCGGTCGTGACGCCGAAAAAAACGGCTAAACCGAAGGCTACCGCTAAGGCTAAGGGAGAGGCTAAGGCTAAGGGGAAGGCCAAATCTGACGATCTGAAGAAGATCGAGGGTATCGGTCCGAAGATTGCGGGCCTGCTGAAGGAAGACGGCATCGAGACCTTCAGCGACCTGGCCAAGGCCAGCGACAAGCAACTCGCCGACGTGCTGCAGAAGGCCGGTGCCCGTTTCCGACTGGCTAAATACGATACCTGGGCCGATCAGGCTAAACTCGCCGCCGCCGGGAAGATGGACGAGCTGAAGAAGTTGCAGGCCGAACTGAAGGGAGGCAGTAAGTAGATCGGGGGGGCGTTAACATACCGGCACCCGATCCGTTACAGGAGTTCTACGCATCTTCAGAACATCCAAAATAACCGTGCCTGTGCCCAGTACCGTCACCGCTCACTCCCTCTTTACCGATTACGATATTAACCTGTTCCGCGCCGGGAAAAACTTCCGGGTCTACGATAAGCTGGGAAGCCACGTGATCGAAGTCGACGGGCAGCGTGGCACCTACTTCGCGGTGTGGGCCCCCAGCGCACGGTCGGTCAGCGTGATCGGTGACTTCAACGGCTGGGACCGTGGCCAGCACCCCCTCAACGCCCGCTGGGACAGCAGTGGAATCTGGGAAGGCTTCGTTCCCGACGTAAAGAGCGGTACCATCTACAAATATGCCGTAGAGGGCCCGAACGGGGAACAACTCGAAAAGGGCGACCCCTACGCCCGCCTCTGGGAAACACCGCCCAAAACGGCCAGCATCGTCTGGGATACCTACTACGAATGGGAGGACGCGGACTGGATGCAGGACCGCTACCAGCACAATGCCATCGACCGGCCCTACTCCGTCTACGAGGTCCATCTGGGGAGCTGGAAGAAGAACGAGAAGAACGAAAGCCTGAGCTACCGCGAGCTGGCCACCGAACTGGTCGACTACGTAAAACAGATGAACTACACCCACGTGGAGTTCCTGCCGGTGATGGAGCACCCCTATTTTCCGAGCTGGGGCTACCAGATCACGGGGTACTTCGCGCCCTCCAGTCGCTTCGGGGGGCCGCAGGATTTCATGTATCTGGTCGATAAACTGCACGCCGCCGGCATCGGGGTTATTCTGGACTGGGTGCCCAGCCATTTCCCGAATGACGCCCACGGACTGGCGCAGTTCGACGGCACCCACCTCTACGATCACGCCGACCCGCGCAAGGGCTTTCATCCCGACTGGAAGAGTGCCATTTTCAACTACGGCCGCAACGAGGTACGGTCCTTCCTTATATCCAATGCGCTATTCTGGCTGGACCGCTACCACATCGACGGGCTGCGGGTGGATGCGGTGGCCTCCATGCTCTACCTCGATTACAGCCGCAAGGAGGGCGAGTGGATCCCGAACCAGTACGGGGGCAACGAGAACCTGGAGGCCATCGACTTCATTCGCGAGTTCAACGAAGCGGTGTACCGCGACTTCCCCGATACGATGACGATCGCCGAAGAGTCCACCGCCTTTAGCGGCGTAAGCCGCCCGACCTACATCGGCGGACTCGGTTTCGGGCAGAAGTGGATGATGGGCTGGATGCACGACACCCTCAACTACTTCAAGAACGACCCCGTCCACCGCAGCTACCACCACGGGGAACTGACCTTCAGCCTGGTTTACGCCTTCAGTGAAAACTTCATGCTGCCGCTGAGCCACGATGAAGTGGTACACGGAAAGGGCCCCCTGATCGACCGAATGCCGGGCGACGAGTGGCAGCGCTTCGCCAACATGCGGTTGCTGTACGGCTACATGATGACCCACCCGGGCAGCAAGCTCAACTTCATGGGCGGCGAATTCGGGCAGACAACCGAGTGGAGCATCGAAAAGGGTATCGACTGGAGCCTGATCCAGTACAAACCCCACTCGACCCTGCAGGCACTAGTGGCCAAACTGAACGAGTTGTACAAAACCACCCCCGCCCTGTACGAATACGCCTACGATCCGAAGGGATTCGAGTGGATCGACATCGGGGATCACCAGAATAGCGTACTCAGCTACCTGCGCCGCGGCAAAGAGGAACGGGACGTCGTGATCGTGGTGCACAATTTCACCCCCGCCGTGCGCCACCACTACCGGGTCGGGGTCCCCTACGCGGGCGACTACGAGGTCCTGGTAAACAGCGACGACGAGCAGTTCGGCGGTACGGGCAATTACGGCCAGGGAACGGTATCCTCCGCCCCCAGTGAATGGAACGGCCGCCCCAATCACATCGAGCTCACGCTGCCGCCGCTGGCAAGCTTACTGTTCCGGTTTAAAGATGCCGGCGAGAAGAAGACACCCGGTCAGAAAAAAACTACGGCCAGGAAGTCATCTTAAAAGCGAATGCAGACCGGGATGGGTGCTTCGGTGCTCGCGACGAAATTCAGCAATCCAGTTTCGTCATCCCGGGCCAGGGTAGTGATGTTTTTCGACCGTTGGTTAGCGACCAGAAGGTAGCGTTCGTCGGGAGAAAGGGCCAGGTTACGGGGCCAGTCGCCGGCTACCGATTCGTACTCCAGGGGGCTCAGTGCGCCGGTCCGTGTATCGATGGCGTAGACTACGACGCTGTTGTGCCCCCGGTTCGACCCGTATACGAAGCGGCCGTCGCTACTCACGTGGATGTCGGCGCAGTAATTTTCACCTTCATAGCCAGGCGGCAGGGTACTCCAGCTTTCGACGATACGAAGGTCGTGACCCTTCCGTTCGATTTGGGTGACGGTGCTGTTCAGCTCGTTGATGACGTAAATCCACTTTCCGTTCGGGTGGAAGTCGAGGTGACGGGGGCCGGCTCCCTCCGCTAATTTGATGGCGGGCGGGGACGCGGGTGCGAGCTTTTGCTGGGAAGCATCGAGTCGGTACCGCCAAACCTCGTCGGTTCCCAGGTCGACCGCGAGTACTTCCGCTCCGTCGTTCAGGTAGTAGCTGGAGTGAGCGTGGGGCTCCTCGGCTCCCCGTTGACGGTGATTCTGGACGTCCAGACGGGGCGTCAGTTGATTGCGCCCGTCCAATTGAAATAATTCCAGGGTGCCTCCGCCGTAGGTGGCTACCGTTACGAAGCGATCGGGGCTTACGTTAACGTGGCAGGGGCCGGGGGCACTGGTGGGTTGGCGGTTGGTAAGCGTCAGGTCGTCTCCCGTGACTTCGAAAGCGGCTACGCTTCCCCCACCGTTCACCTCTTCGACGCAAACCAGTCCGGAACGATCCGGCGTATAGGCCAGGAAGCTGGGGTTGCTGGACTGGGCTACGCGGCCGCGGTTGATGAGTTGGCCGTCTGCCCGCAGGGTAAAGCGGTAGATGCCAGGCTCGTGGACCTCATCGTCGTCATAGGTACCGAGGAGGAAGTCATGAGGGGCGCGACTACCCGAAGACCGGGGGGTTAAGCAGGTTAACATCAGGAGAGTGGGTAGCAGTAGGAGCAGGGGGCGCATGGGGGGAAGGTAGGCGTTTTTCGTTGACATTTTGACAGACATCGGATGTCTGACCAAATGTCAGACATCCGATGTCTGTCAAAATGTCATGACTCTTCTAATAGCATTGACCAACCTAACTGTACATTACAAATGCAATCTTCCGGCCGGATCGTGCCGCTATATTCATTGAAAGAACTGTAACCCCACTCGCTCGGATGATTGGTCAGCTTCGCTTTCGTCGGGTTAAAGTGGATGTAGTCCATACCATGACGTAGTGGACCGGGGTGAAATTTGCAGCGCGTATGCTGCTGAAATCGAGAACCAGTCGTATGGTTGATCGCATTTGAGCCTTTTGAAAAACCCATAAGGGTCCGGCGTAAGGCTTCGCTTATTTCTGGGGTAGGTTGGCGGGGTAACACTCGGTCTTTCCTCAGTAATTGGCTTGCTACCGTTTGCTGGGGGGTTAATAGAAGATGAAAATGATTCGGCATTAAGCAGTAAGCCAATAGGTGTGCGCTATTGGAAAAGTTTGTTCTAATCTTATGCAGCATCCGTAAGTAGGCATAATGATCGGTGAATAGTGGCCGACGGTCGTTACTGCGATTATAGATGTGAAACACGGGTTGGTAGAGAACAGGCAGATTCATGGCGTAAGAATTTTCGCGCTAATCTCTGCCCTGACACTCTCATTATATTGGAGTGAGCAAATATCCCACTAAACGACGCCTAACCGACAGACATTTTGACAGACATCGGATGTCTGACATCCTGTCAGACATCCGATGTCTGTCAAAATGTCAAAACAACACGTTAGGTTAGTACCCCACCCCCACGAAGAACGTCCGCCCCGCCGCCGGCTGGAAGTAGCGCCCCCCAAACTGCGGATTCAAGTCGTTCCCCAGACTCATTCGCTGATCAAGCAGGTTGCTGCCGCCGGCAAAGAAGTCCCACCGCCCGCGCCGGTACCCGACCCGCCCGCGCACCAAGTGATAGGCCTCCCCATATACATCGTTCGCATCGTTGAGGGGGATGGCATCGGTATAGTTTTCACTGAGGGTAGCGTAGAAACCACCCCCGAAGCGGGCCGTAGCCTCCAGGTTAACTACGTGGGGCGCGGTGCCCGGCAACCGGTTGCCCGAGTATACCTCCCCGCGGCGTTCGTAATTGCCGTAGCTAAAACGGTGGTAGGTATAGCTACCGTAGACCTCCAACCAACGTGCCGGCCGGTACTCCAGCGCCAGTTCGAGACCATACTGATCGGTATCGCCGGCATTGCGAAACAAGGTCGTTCCGCGAGCGTCGGAGAATGTACTAATCGCCTCCGAGAGCTTTAGGTAAAACAGACTGGCGGCGTAGCTGATCGGGCCCAAACTGCCCTTGCCGCCGACTTCGTAGTTCACCCCCCGCTCCGGGCGCAGTTCGGTATTCAGACTGCCCTCGTTGGTACGAAATTCATCGAGAGTGGGCGGACTAAACCCGCCGCTTACCGTAGCGTACAAACTATACCGCCCGAAGTCATACAGTGCCGAGATACGCGGACTGGCCACTCCCCCCGCGTCACTCTCGGTAATTCCGGTAGCGCCATCGGCACTGAAGGTACGGTCGACCCGGTAGTCGAGGGCATTCAGGCTCAGTCCGCCGGCAAAGCGCCACTGGCCAACATCGTACTGCAACTGGGCAAAGTAAATCTGCTGGCTGCTGCGAATCTCGTCGCTGAAGTTCAAATCGGTCGGTACGCCGGTATCGTTGCCAAAGTTATTCGCCATGCGGTACTGCAACTGACTTTCCACCCCGGCGGTCGCCTTTAGTACGGAGCCGGACAACGGCAGGGTGTAGTCGAAAGCCGTCCGCCCCCCCACCCCGAGGTTGGTCTCCCGCTTGTAATCGAAATTGAAGGGATGGTCGAAGTAAAAGCCGGTGGCGTACACCGTTGTCTGATTGGACCAGCGGCCGCTACGCCAGTCGTGGGTAGCCCCCAGCAGTAAATTGTTGTAGCGGATACTGGCATCCGTCTCCGCGCTGCCCGGCCGCGCCTGCCGGGGGTTGTCGGCATACTGCTCGGCGTTCAGGCCACCCGGCAACTCGTAGTCCAGTCGCGTATACAGGGCATGTAGGCTAAGTTTTCGCTTCCGACTCAACTGCAGGCTAGAACTCAACTGGGCGGTTTGCCGACTGAGGGCCGAGTGGTCGCGGTACCCCTCCGTTTGCTGGTGACTCAGCCGTAAATTTCCCGACCCGGATTGCACCTGCGCCCGCGCCCGGAAAAAGCCGTACGAGCCGCCCATCACCTCACCCCCCGCGGCCTGTTGCAAGCTATCGGTACTCAACAGTAGGGTACCCGCCGTGCCCGCCCCGTAGAGGCTACCCGAGGGTCCACGCAGTAGCTCCACCCGATCTACATTGCTGACGTCCAGAAAGTTAAGCGGCGTATCCCCCCCCGGCTCGGTGAAGGGGATTCCGTTCCAGTAGACCTTGATATTACGCACCCCGAAGGGGCTCCTTAGCGTACTACCCCGCACGCTAATGCGGTAGCTGCCCGGGGCCCGCTGCTCGAAACGCACCCCCGGTAGCCGGTTCATACCCGGCAGTAGGTCCTGGGCCGGAAACTGCTCCAACTCCCGCCCCTGCAGGGTACTTACGCTGGCCGCGACCCGCCGGGCGGAGGTCCCGTCTTGAAAACCCCGTACCGTAGCGTCGGGCAGCCGGTACACCGTATCGGTCTGGGCAAACAGCCCGAGGGGCAATAGCAGCAAAAAGAAACGTAGCATGGTCGCGATTTAGGCCCGTTCGATGGGGCAGGTCATGCAGTGGCTACCGCCCCGCCCCCGGCTGAGTTCGGCACTGGGCAGGGTGATGATAGTCCGGGATAGGGTGGCAACATCCAGATGCTCGTTCTGAATGCGTTCGAGCAACCGCTTGGCTCCGGTAATCGTATAGCCCGCCCGGTGGAGGGTTTCGGCGGTAACGGGGTTGCGGTCGTAGGTCAGGGCGATGCCCGGAGCCAGGGCTACGAGGTTACAACCGTCGGTCCACTGTTCCCGCTCCTGGTAGGGGCTGCGGCCGTTGCCGGCGGGAATGAAGCGGGCTTCGGAGTCAATTTCTTCCAGGATACAGGCCTTCAGACTCGGATAATAGGTGGTTTCGCCCCCGGCGCGCCACACCTCTACCCCGGCCTGGCGCCCCCCTTCGGCAATGATGGGTTGGTAGCATACGTAGTCGTGGGTATCGATCTGGGTGAAGATGGTGTCCAGGTGCATGAAACTGCGCTCGCTGGGGACACTCACCCGTACGACGTTTTTCACCACCCCCTTCGCGAATAGTACATCCGCTAAACAGCGAATGGCGTAGGTATTGGAGCGTTCGCTGTCACCGATGAGCAGGTAGTCACGGTTCAACAGCATCACGTCACCGCCCTCCAGGTAGACTTTTTCGCCGGCGGCGCTGGGGGGGAAGGCCTCCACGTTATTGAGGTTGATCACCCGGTCGGATTCCCATAACTCGGCGAACATCGGGTGAGCCAGGATCACGAAGCGCGTCAAAAAGTTTTCCCGGCTACGGGCCTGCTTGGCGGCCTTAGTGACCAGGATATGGTCGTTGATGGTGACGGCGATGTCGCGGGTGAAGATGAAGTTGGGGATGGGGTCGAAGAGCGTCCTGCCCTCCCGGTGGAGGGTGCCGGTTATGAGGACCTCGGCAAGTTCTTCGGCGGGTAGGCCGGCCAATTCGTCGACGTAGGCGGGGGGGAGTTCCTCCCAGCTTACGATCAGCTCCAGGGTTTCGCGGGCGGCTTCCGGGTTAGCTGCGAGGGCCTCGGCCACTAGGTCGGCGATCTCGAGCACGCCGTCCTTACCCAGGTAAGCGCGCAGTACGGCCGTAAACACGTCGTGCTCGTCCTGAAGACGGGGCAGATAAACGATATCGTCAAAGAGCAATTCCTCGGCGCGGCGGGGGGTGATGGTAGCCGTTCCGGCGTCGGGCCGGTGGACGATGACGCGGCGCAGGGGGGCAATTTCGGCGTGTACTTGAATGGGCATGGGGCAAAGGTAGGTGGTGAGGGGGCCTTCCGGCGTCCGCAATTGAAATATATAGGTACACCGCATCTTTACCGGACGACAACAGAAACGTGACGTACATGGACTACGACTGGCTACTCTTCGATGCCGACAACACCCTCTGGGACTTCGACGCCGCCGAGGCCAGCGCGCTGGAACGGACCTTAGTGGAGCGGGACGTTCCGTGGTCGGCCGAGGTGCTCGGTACCTACCGACTCATCAACCGGGCGGCCTGGGACGACTACGAGAAGGGCCGATTGCCGAAGAGCCAGTTGCGGGACATCCGATTTCGGCGCCTGCTGGAGCACTACCGTCACGATCATCCCGCCGAGGAGCTCTCCCTATCCTACCGGCAGTACCTGGCCCAGAGTCACCACCTGCTGGATGGGGCGCGGGAGGTGCTCGAACGGGTGAGCAAACGGTATAAACTGGGCCTCATCACGAACGGACTGAAGGAGGTCCAGCGACCCCGACTGGCCAATACGGGAATCGAACGCTACTTCCGCTTCATCGCCATATCGGATGAGCTCGGCGTAGCCAAACCAGACGCGGAATTTTTCGACCACGCCCACCGGCAGATGAACGGGCCCGCCCCCGAACGGGTACTGGTGATCGGGGACAACCCGAATGCCGATATCGCCGGGGCGTTGAACTACGGCTACCGCGCCTGCTGGTTGCGGCACCCGGGGGCCGCCGATCGCAGGCACCTACGGGAAACCTACCGTATCCGTTCCATTGGGGAATTGCTAAATATACTACCCTGAAACAGGATCGCCACCTTCCCTACGGAAAGGTGGCGATCATCGTACGTTTCGGCTACTGGGTGGTTACTCGGCGGCTTCCACCTCTGAATCGGCTTCCGCTTCTTCGGCCGAATGGAGGAACCCGACGCTGAGGCTGTCCTCCCCGAGGAAGTGCTCGCAGTGGTGGGCGCGGTCCTCGATTTTGAAGAGAAACTTCTCCAGCATCTTTTTCGTGCCGAAATCGCCGAGTTCGAAGGCCTTGGTGATGGACTTCCGGAACTCCTGGGCGATCTTTTTCTCGTTGTGCATGTCGGCCTTGATACCGTCGCGGATGCGGAAGACGCCCTCGGGCTCCTGCTCGATGTAACTGAGCTTGACGTAATTCTCCATACGGGTCGTGGGGTCGTAACCCAGTAGGGTGATGCGTTCGGCTACGGCGTCGGCCTGTTCGTGGATTTCATTGTAATTGTCTTCCAGGAAGAGGTGTAGGTCGCGAAACTGCGGCCCTTCCACCAGCCAGTGGTGCTTGTGGTACTGGAAGTACTGAATCCAGAGGGCGGCCAGGTGACGGTCCAGGTGTTCGCGCATCTCGGCGCAGGTCTCGTCGCTCAGTCCTACGGGGTTGCCTTCGTACTCTTTGTGTTCGCGTAATTTTTCCATGTTATTATTGTCGTTTAGTTGTGTAATGGCAACGTGAGGAGCGCAATGATGTTCGTACCCGGACAGATGGCCGAATTAACGCCTTGCGCTACACAACACGCGACCCCTGGCGACCGTACTATGCTGCAAATCTGGTTCCGCCCGCCGTAAGGGCAAACAGTACCTTCGATTTTCGATCGCCGGTCGTGATCGCCCCAAAGAAAACCACATGAGCCGTCTCCGCCTGGCCATTCTCGATCTGTACAACGGCATCCCGAACCAGGGGATGCGCTGCATCCGTGAGATCGCGGCCGGATTTTCCGACACCATCGAGTACGAGGTATTCGACGTGCGGGTGGCCCACCGCCTCCCCGATCTGAGCTTCGACGTGTACATCAGTTCGGGCGGCCCGGGTGACCCCCGGGAGGGCGACGGCGTCTGGGAAAAGCTGTGGGGAGAATGGCTCGATACCGTGTACCGGCACAACCAGGAGTCCGAGCGCAAAAAGTACGTCTTCTTCATCTGCCACAGCTTCCAGATGGCCGTCCATCACTTTGGCATGGCGGAAGTAGGCCCCCGCAGGAGTCTCAGCTTCGGCACCTTCCCCATGCACCTGACGGAGGAGGGCGCCACGGACCCGGTGTTTTCCGGACTGACCGACCCCTTCACCGCCGCCGACTTTCGCCGCTACCAGGTCGTGCAGCCCGATACCAACCGGATGGAGGAACTGGGTGCCACGGTACTGGCCATCGAGAAGGACCGGCCCCACGTCGACCTGGAACGCGCTACCATGGCCATCCGCTGGACGCCGGAGATCGTCGGCACGCAGTTCCACCCCGAGGCCGATGCCGAAGGTATGCTCGAACACTTCAGCCGGCCGGACATCAAGGCCGAGGTCATTGCCGAGCACGGGCGCGATAAGTGGCTCACCCTCATGGCCGATCTCAATGACCCCGGTAAGATCGCCTTCACCCACGATCGGGTGTTGCCCGGCTTCCTCCGCCGCGCCGTAGCCAAGCTCCAACCGACCGAACCGGTGGTGAACCGCTAAGCAGTCGCGCTGACTTACCTTTGGGAAGTACATCTTCTTCCCGAATTTAAGACCACCGCATGCCCCAGTCATCCGCCGCCACGCCCAAATGGGTCCTCATCACGGGTGGAAGCCACGGAATCGGACTGGCACTCGCCGGCGAATGTCTCCGCCGCGGCCTCAGCGTGGCCCTGGTGGCCCTTCCCGATGCTCACCTTGACGCGGCCCGGGTTCGCCTTCGGCACCTGCGCTCCGCCGCCCAAGTACGGTACCTGGCCGTTGATCTGGTAGAACAGGGAGCCACCGATACCGTGCTGCGCTGGCTGTACGAAGAAAAGATCTGCATCACCTACCTGATCAACAACGCCGGTTTTGGTCGCGGTGGCCTGTTCGAGCACACGGACTGGCCGTCCTACCGCCGGATGCTACAGCTCAACAACCAGGTGGTGGTGGAACTGACCTACCGGCTGCTCCCCCAACTCAAAAAGACCGGGGGGGGCATCCTCAACCTCAGTAGTATGGAAGCGACCCTGCCCCTTCCGTACAAAACCGTCTATACGGGTACCAAGGGCTTCGTGTATAACTTTTCCCTGGCCCTACGGGAAGAATTTCGCCACCACGGCGTGAGCGTATCGGTACTCTGCCCGGGCCCCGTGATCACTAATGAGGACGGGATGCGCAGGGTAATCGCCCAGGGTTGGCGGGCTAAAGTACTGGTCACCATGCCCGACGATATCGCGCCGGTGGCCATCCGCGGGTTGCTCCGGGGGCGGGCGGTCATCGTACCGGGCTGGTTGCCCCGTATGATCATCACGGTGTGCTACCTGACGCCCCGCCCCCTGCGCATGCGGGTACTGGAGCGGATATTCAGCCGCTACCGGCAGGAGGTGCCGGAGCCGGTGGGAAATCTGAACCCGGTCAGTTCCTCGCTCAGCGTCCAGAGCCGCCGGGCCTCTACCTCGTCGTAGCTGCTCGAGCAGGAGCGCTTCGGCTGGCAGTCATCCCAGTACAGCCCCGAGGGCGGTGCTTCCGGGGTGGTGGCCAGAAAAACGGTCGTTGCGGCCCCCTCGGCGGCGGTCTTATGCCCCCCCATGTTCCGGCGGACGCGCCAGGCCAGGCGGTGCAGCCAGGTGTTGCCCTTCAGTCCGATGTCGGTCTGCACCAGCCCCGGTTGGATGGCGCAGATCGTCGTTCCGTCCCCTACCCGTCGGTCGTATTCGTAGCAGAACAGCACGTTGGCCAGCTTGCTCTGGGCGTAGCTTTTGAGGCCGTGGTACCCGCGTTCCAGCCCGGGGTCGGCGAAGTTGAAACCACTGACCTGCCTGTGGCTGTCACTGGCCACGCAGAGGATGCGGGCGGCGGGGCGCAGGTGCGGGCGTAATAGACCGGTGAGCAGAAAGTACGCCAGATGATTGACCGCCAACGTTTGCTCGATCCCGTCGGGGGTCAGGGTACGGTGGCTGTTCCAGACGCCGGCGTTATTCACCAGCACGTCGAGCGGCGGGAAGTTTCGTTGTACGTACCGCGACAGTAGGTGGATTTCGGACTGGACGGCTAAATCGGCCGCTACGGGGCTCACGTTCCGCCCGATCTGGCGGGCGGCGGCTGCGGCTTTCTCCTGGCTGCGACCGTGCAGCAGCACGTGAAACCCCCGGTCGGCCAGGCCCCGGGCGGTTGCCAGCCCGATGCCCCCGGTGGCACCGGTGACGAGGGCGGTAGGCGGCGGCTTACTCATCGGTGGTACGTTGCAGCTTTTCCAGCCCTTCCTCCACCCCCCGCAACCTAGCGCGGCAGGCACTGATGAGCTGCTCGGCGCGGGCTACCCGGGCGTGCAGCTGGTCGATGTCGGTCGGGGTGGTCTGGAGCTGGGTCAGAATTTCTTCCAGTTCGGTCACGGCTTCGGCGTAACTCATGGGCAATGCGCTTGTTTGGGGTGAAGGTAGGTCAGAACAACTTCCGTGGCCTACCGCGTTCACTAAGAAAACAACGATCAATGGTACGCCTCGCCTTATTTTCCCTCCTTACCCTTTCGCTGAGCCTGTCGTATGGCCAGACCCCCGTCGACGTCGGTCGCGAAGGGGCACAGACCACCGCCATCGAAGCGAATACCGGCGCCGACCTCTGGGCCACCCAGTTCGACGAAGAGAATGTCGGCTTCCTTCACGTGTACGTAGATCCCAATCCGGACCCGCTGGAAACCTATCTTTTTAAAGGACAGGAGCTAACCCAGGCCGCTATCGACATGATGCCGGCCCGCCTGAAAAAGCTCGCCAACCGCGACAATACGAAAGTGTACGCCACGGTAGCCGTCAAGGGCATCGGCGAAAACCTCTACCTGACCCGCATCGACGGCCCCCGCCGCGACCAGATCGATATGTTCGCCATCCGCGATGGCCGCATCAAGCACCTGAAAACGCTGGCCTACCGCGACTGCGGCGGTTCCGAATGCCTGCAGATGGACAGTTACATCACCGACGTGAACCTGGATACGGATTTCGATCTCATTCAGATCGCCCGCCGCACCACCGAAAGCCAGGGGACGACCGATGAGCGCCGCACCGTTTACTACATGCCCTCCGACACCAAGCGGTGGAAGCGGACCGAAGAACTCGACGTACCGTGGGAGGGTATTACCTTCTTTGAGCCCAGTGAGGACGAGAACTGATCACTCCCCTTCCCCGTGGTCGCGCAGTTTGCGCAGCAGTTTGCGGGAGGCCGGCGACAAATCTTCGGGGACCGTCCCTTCCTGCCGGTCGATGATGTCGGCGAGCACGCCGATCCGGCCTTCGGTGTCGTAAAAGCGGTTCACGATGGCTACCCGACGCTGCTCGACCAGGCAGTACCCCGAAGTGAAGTTGCCCCGTTCGTACCGAACCGTATAGCCCAGTTCTTTGAGCAGGCTTTCTAATTTTTTCAGGCTGTGTTTTGTGGGGGCAAGCACCATAGCCGGCAAAGCTAATACGAAACCCGCGCTACCTTCGCCCCATGCACCGGATCGTCTCGCTCCTCCTGGTCCTGATCCCACTACGGGAGTTGCCGGCTCAGACCTTCCGGGCCAGCGCCCTGGCCGGCGTCAACCTGAGCCAGATCGACGGCGACGACCTCTTCGGCTTCCACCAGGTCGGTCTGAATGCCGGGCTGCGGGTGGTGGCGCTGCTGAACGAGCGCTGGCGGGTCGGCCCGGAAATCCTGTACAGCCAGCAGGGGGCCGTCCGCAACCGCAACAGCACCAACGCCAGCGATTACCGCTCCTTCGATCTGAATACGGTCGAAATTCCGCTGATGGTGTACTATAAGGACTGGCGCTTTACCGCCGAAGCCGGGCTGAGCTACCAACGAGTGATCGACTTTACCGTGATCGACTTTCGCGGGGAGAATATTTCCGCCGACCTCCCCCTCCGCGACGATCAGCTCGCGATCAAATTCGGCGTCACGCTCTACCTCACCCCCCGCCTCGGCTTCAATTTTCGGTGGTCCAAACACCTGGTCGACATCCAGGAACCCGAACGCCCGGGGTTGCGCGGCCGTGGCCTGAGTCTGCGTGCCGTATACACCTTCGGAAGCGGCGAGGAAATACCCCAGCCCGATGAATGACCCCCTCCGCCGCGCCGTAATCGACCTGGGCACGAATACCTTCCACTTACTCATCGCGGCCGTGCGACCGCCCGACCGGGTGGAAATGATCTACCGGGAACGGGTGTTCGTCAAGCTAGCGAAAGACGGCATCGAGACGATCGGCCCCGAACCCTTCCAACGGGGGCTGGACGCACTGCGGCACTTCGCGCGCTTGATCGGGGAGCACGGCGTGTCGGAGGTGACCGCGATCGGAACGGCCGCCCTGCGCACGGCGTCCAACGGAGAGCTGTTCGTCCGTCGGGCCGAGTTGGAAACCGGGATTGCCGTGCGCCTCATTGCCGGCGACCTCGAGGCCGACCTCATCACGACCGGAGTATTGGCCGCCCTGCCTCCGCTGTCCGAGCGTATCCTGATTATGGACATTGGGGGCGGGTCCACGGAATTCATTCTGGCGTCGGCCGACGGGGTGCACTGGCGGCAGTCCTTTCCCGTCGGGGTAGCCGTGCTGGCCCGGGCATACCACCGGGAGGATCCCATCGGGGAGGGGGAACTTCGCCATCTGGAAGATCACCTGCGGCGGGAACTTACCCCGCTGGCCACTGCCCTTGCGGAGTTTCCGACCCACCACCTGGTCGGTGCCGCCGGCACCTTCGATGCCCTGGCCGGCATGCTTCCCGAAGTGTCGGATCAGGAAGACTCCCCTACCAGCCACCAACTCAATCTCCACGACCTGGCCGAACTTCACTTCCGGTTATTGACGACTACCGAGGCCGAGCGACTGGCGGTGCCCGGGCTTCCCCCGGAGCGGGCCGATCTGATCGTCGCCGCCATGGTGCTGCTGCGTTTCGTGCTCCGTCTGGCCGCCATCGAGCGGGTCACCGTAAGCGATTACGCTATGAAGGAAGGTATTCTGTTAGGGGGTCTCCTCGCCGGTCCTAGTGCGTCTGGTCGAAGTCCTGAATGACGAGCAGCATGAGCATGATATCCCCGTAGAACTGCCGGATCAGCTGAAACGACACGTTCGAGCGAAAAAAGTGCGGTTCCAGTAGGTCGTACCCGTGCTCCAGACCGATAAACAAGTCCTGGTCGTGAACGGCAAAGTACAGATCGCGCTCTTCCCGCTCCGCAAAGTCCAGCAGGGCATCCTGCATGGGGGGCGTCAGGATAGCGGCGACCTTGGTCCCCGGGTGGGCGTATACGGCATACCGTTCGCGGAAGCCGGCGTTGAGGATTTCTACGTCCGCGCTCCGCCCCTTCGGGCCGACGTAGGCGTCCACCGATCGCTTTAGCCGTCGTAGTTTGTGGCGGGGCCAGACCGCCAGTCGCCCCTGGGTGGGTTCATTGAACTTCGCGTGGACGAACAGCCCGCTGAACACCAACTGAAGTCGGTTGCTCGCCGGGCTCACCTCCTGCACGTAGGTCTCCCCCATTTCGAAGGCCATCTCCCCTACCAAACCACGGATGTAGTCCTCAGCCCGGTAGCTGTCGGGGTGCGGACGAAACAGGCCGCTGCGCTCGAAGCGGTCGCGCAGAATGGGTCGCTTCGCCTCGTAGGCCAGGGAGCGGAAATTGGGCGTCTCGTTAATGAAATCCAGCAGTAGCCGTACGACGGCTGGCTTAAAGGATTGCCGAAACCGCTCGATGCGCAGGTAGAGCGTGCCTACGTAAAACAGCACCGGCAGGGCACCGATCAGGAGCAGAAAGCCCAGGTCGTAGGCCAGAAAGAGAAAGGTGATCAGTAGGATACCCGCCAGCGAGAAGGCCATTCCGCGCAGGATGCGTCGTCGCAGTCCTTCCAGGCGCAGCAGTTCCGGTCGGATCGTGGTGTTGTAGTACAGCCGTAGTTCCGGAAGTCGGGGAGGGAGCATAGGGCGGAAAGGACAATCTGACTGACAAGGATACAACTGAGCGTCGACATCGGGTGTCCATTGAAAAACCCTTACCTTTGCGCGCTTATGCTGTACCGCATCCCTCTGCTGACCGTTTTGCTCTCCCTGGCCCTCTTCGGTTGCCGGTCGGAATTCGAAACGATCCGTACCAGTGGCAATCCCGAACTCATCCTGGAAAAGGCCAATACCTACTACGATGCCGGGGAGTATCAGCGGGCCCAGACGCTTTACGAACTCGTCATCGCGCCCTACCGGGGGCGGGCCGAGGCGGAGCAGATTGCCTACCGCTACGCCTATACCTATTACTACACCGAACAGTATATCCTGGCTAGCTATTACTTCAAGAATTTCGCCACTACCTACGGGGGCAGTGAGCTCAGGGAAGAAGCTGACTTTATGTCCGCCTACTCCAATTACGAACTCAGCCCGACCTACCGCCTCGATCAGAGCTACAGCGTCAAGGCTATCGAAGGCTTCGAGGAATTTGCCAACCGCTATCCCGACAGCGAGCGCGTACCCCAGGCCAACCGCCTGATCGACGAAATGCGCGCGAAGATGGAACTGAAGGACTTCGAGTCCGCCAAACTGTACATGGACATCGAGCGTT
>CAZQNE010000030.1:0-49101 GCA_964594535.1 uncultured Lewinella sp. | reverse complement strand
AGTAATAAGTGATCATTCCTATATTCCGCCCAATGAAAAGGCTAACCCAGTGGCGGCGCTTTTTGCGGCGCCATTGACGGTAGCCGGGTATTGGGCTTGACCAGTAGGTGAATATGCCTACAGCCCCCGGGCCTTCATTCCGCCCCGTATATCGATTGCACCCGCGCGCCGCCGCCCCAATCACCGCGTAGCATCCCCCCGCGCCTGCCTCCGAAAGGCCGCGAAGAACTCCCCCAGCGTATCGAACTCCCGCTTCCAGCTCAGGCCCGTACCCACCTGTACCCGGCGGCCCGTGGCGATGTCGGGCTGCCGCCGCTGGTAGATCCGGAGTTTGAGGGAGCGGCTGTCGTTGAGGACGTACTCCAGTACCAGGTCGTTGCCGATGAAGGTGCCCGAGGCGGCCGAGGCGGTGAGGGGGTTGTTCTGTACATTGACGTCCCCGCGCAGACTGAGGCGGTTGTTGAAGTCGCGGCGGAAGGAAAACTCTACGGCCTGACCGCGTGCCTGGGTCTGATCCGGCAGCACGTTGGTGGCCGCGTAGTTGTTGTAGGCGATATCGAAATCGAAACCCGAGATGAAGGACTCCTCGCCGAAGGCTTCCCGGACCAGGTCGTTCAGCAGTAGACTGAGGTAGGTAGATAGCCACTCGCTGACGGTGTTGACGGCCACGTCGGCTACGTTGAAACTCAGGTTAGCCGGTAGGAACTGACCCACGGCGATGAGGCCGAATACCTGCCGATTGAGCTCGTTCTGGTCCAGCAGCAGCTGCCGCCGCTTGTTGTTGGCGAAGGTTTCCAGCTGACCCTCGAGGTCCGGAAAGGCAATGTCGAAATTGATATTCGGCTGGGTGAGGATACCGTCGAGGCGGAGCGTCAGATCGACGTTGGTCGCCCTTCCGGCGGCGTCGAGGATTCCGGTTTGGTCGGTCTGGGCATCGTCGGGCAGGTATTCCCGGATGAAGTTGACTACCGGCGTCCGCAGGTTCTGGTAGTCGGCGGCGATGTCGATGCGGGCCGCGAAGGGGTCGCCCGACCAGGTGACGGTACCCCCGGGGCGGACGGTAAACTCCTTATTGACCACCCGGTAGAGGGTAAACAAATAGTCCCCCTCGGTGAGGGTGATGGTGCCGTACATCTGCAAATTTCCGTCCCGGGGGATGCGAATGGTCAGGTCACCGTTCCCCTGTCCCCGGAGCACGTCGCCCACTTCCTCATCGAAAATGATCTGGCCGACGGCCTCGTCCGTCACCTCGATCTCCATATCCAGGCTCACGCCGGTAGGGTCGTCGGCCGCCGTGGCGGGCTCCTCGTCGCGGTACACCCCTCGGTCCACGAAGCGCACGTTCTGGATGTCGCCCGCCCCCGAGCCCTCCGCCACGGGAATGCTCAGGCGGGTGTCGCGGCCCACCGTAGCGCGGACGTAGATGTCGGGCTGGCGGAAGTTGCCCCCGAAGGTGACCGTGCCCCGGCCGATGGCCCGGCCGTAGAAATTGGCGTTATCCCCCGGGGCGAGGTCGAGCGCCAGGAAGCGGTCGGTCTGCAGGCGGGCGCTGATGCCGAGGTTCTTGAGGCGGTCGTGGGTGATGCCGCCGGTGAGCCGGGCCACGTTTTCGTAGCGGTCGTACAGGCGGGTGCCGGCCAGGTCGAAGAGGGTATTGGTGATGCGCACCCGGCTTTCGCTGAAGTGATAGCGGGTACGCAGGTAGTCGAGGGTGAAGGCCCCCGGGCTGGCGTCGATGTAGCCCTGCACGTCGGCCCGTCCGGCCGCCCCGGTGACGGAGAGCTGGCCGTCGATGCTGCCTTCGATCTGACTGACCGAGCCCCCCACCCAGTAGCTGGCCAGGTCGAGGGGATAGCCCGACAGGCTCACGGTGAGGTCGAGGTAGTTTTTCAGCTGATCGGTGCGCGGGTCGTCGGGCACCAGGTCGCCCAGATTGTAGGTGGCCTCGGCGATGAGCTGGGCGGTATCGCGGTTCAGGTTCAGGTAGGCGGTGAGCCGGCCTTTAGGATCCGGGGCGCGCAAATCGACCCGCAGGTAGCCGTAGTCGTCGCCGTTGACGAGGAAGGTGTCGCTGCGCAGGTCGGCACTCAGGCCCTGGAGTTTGAAGATGTCGTTCACCCCGACGTGCACGTTCACCCGCCCGGCAAAGTCCAGGGGTTGGTAGGCCCAGACGCTGTCGATGAGGCCGAGGGCCATGTTGCGGAAGTTCAGGTCAAGCCCCCGCTCCCCCCGTTTAGCCAGGGCGATGCTGCGGTCGCCGCTGCGCAGACTGAAGTTGCGGGTGTCGATGTACTGGGGGCCGACAACGATTCGGTTGTCCCGGCGGATCGCCCAGGGCTCCTGGAATAGCACCAGGTCGGAGTCGTCGAAGCGGATGGCGTAGTTGGCGCTGTCCGGTAGGGTGATCTCGCCGTTCAGGTTGAGCTTGCTCACGAAGAGCCCCCCGGCCCCGCCGTAGTTAATGCCGAAGCTGAGGGTGTCTTCGTCGATCAGGCTGAGTAGCGTGAGCTGGTCGAAGATCGGCCGCTCGTTCACGTAGGTGCTGTCGATGACCAGGTCCAGCTCCCCCTCCGAGCCATCGCCCTTGGTGCGCACGATCAGGTCCACCATACGCATATTGCCGAAGCCGAAGCGGGGGGCGATGAGCTCGGCGCGTAGCTCGTCTTCGTAGCCGTCGTAACTGCCGGTCAGTTGTACGTCGACGAGTGGGCCGAGCTGGGGGGCCAGCAGGCGATTGAGCCCACGGCTATCGACGACGGTCAGGTCGAAGCTGAAGCGGTTCGGTTCGGGCACCGTCCGGGGTGGTTTGATCCTGAGGCGGCTGGCCCAGCCGGGGTAGTAGGTGAGGAGGTAATTCGTCAGGCTGGTCGAGACGTCGTTGAGGTCGAAGCGGCCCACGATCTCTCCGCGGGCGATATCGCTTTCCAATTTCACCACCTTCTGCCCCTCGGCGTTGAAGTTGGAGTAGGCCAGGAGCTGGCCGACCTCGATCGTGGCCGTGTCCCGTACCACGGTGAAGCTATCGAGCTCCACGCGGCCCTCCATTTCGCTGAAGTCCGTATCGATCAGGTTCAGGTCGACCCGCCCGGAGAGCACCACCAGTCGTTCGCTCAGGTTGAGGGCCCGCAGGTCCATGCGGTTGATGTCGGCATTGAAGTCGAAGACCGGCACGGTGTCGCGAAAGTCCAGCTCCCCCACGAAGTTCAGGTCGATGTTTTCGTCGGCGATCGCGAACCGACCGTTGAAGAACTGCTGCTCCAGGCGGCCGTTGATGCGGGCGTTTTCGTAGCGGTAGTCGCGAAAATCGAGGGTTTCGATGGTGGCCCGCAGATCGGCGCTGGCCGTAGCGTTATTGAGTCCGCGCCCGTCCTCGATGGCGGCGGTAAAATCAACGGTACCCAGTTGGGGGTTGTCGGACCAGGCCCCGAGATCGAAATCGTCCAGGCTGAGCTCCCCGCTGTATTCGGCCAGGGCGGCCCCGTTTTCGATATTCATCCGCATATCGAGCAGTGCGCGGCCGATGTCGGTGCGCAGGTCCCCCTTTGCGGCGAAGTCGGTGAAGAAGCCATCGAAACGCCCGTCGAAATACAGATTGCCCAGCTTACTGAAGTTGGCCGGCAGGCTCATCCGCGGGATGAGCCGGCGGAGCGTCGGCACGCTGGTCCGGAGTACGTCGAGTTCCAAGTTCAGCGACGCCAGGTTGGGCCGGGTGAGGTTCCGGCTGCTGAAGCTGCCCCGCAGGTAGTCGTTATCGTCAAGGGCCAGCTGCACGTTCTCGGCCCGCAAATTATTGACCCGGCCGCTCACGTTGCCCCCCAGGCGGATGGTGCGGTCGCGGTTATCGCGGAAAAAGGGGTTGAAGCGCAGGGTCCGGGCAAAGTAGAGGATATCGCGGATAGCTACCCGGCTGGGTTCCAGGTCGATGTCCATCCGCACCCGGTTGTTAAAGTCCGTCCAGGAACCCCAGCCGCCGGGGAAGCTGAAACGGAGGGAGTCGGAGAGGGAGCTGCCCGGGGTATCCAGCACCAGGTCGTACATCCGCAGTTCGGTGGGCGTGATGAGAAGGTCGTCTACACTC
This sequence comes from uncultured Lewinella sp., assembly GCA_964594535.1. Taxonomy (GTDB): domain Bacteria; phylum Bacteroidota; class Bacteroidia; order Chitinophagales; family Saprospiraceae; genus Neolewinella. Next base: position 45,023 of record CAZQNE010000030.1, on the reverse strand, counting down.
AGTCGGTCGAGTACGAAGCCGCTCTGCTCCTCCAGGCTGAGGTGACGCAGGGTGGCGGAAAGCTCCCCTTCGTGAAATTCCACCCCGGTAAGCTCCATATTGACATCGCGGGTGCCGAGGCGGGCGAAGTCGACCGCCGCAATGTCGGCCCGTTCGATGGCCGCTTTGCGGTAGTTGTCCAGACCGTAGGAGCCATCGATGATCTCGATATTGTCCGCCAGCAACCGGAAGGTGGCCTGGGTACTGTCGCGGACGGTGCTGTCCAGTTGCCGCAGGGCCGCCTCCAGGGTGGAGTCCGTCGCCAGGGGGGTCGGGTTAATACTGGTCTGCCGGACCCGCGGCCCCCGAATTTCGGCCCGGTCGATGTGCACGAGTTTTTCCGGCAGGTTGAGCTCGTCGATCCAAACCACGGCCGAGGCCAGGGCAACGTCGAACCGCTGCCCGCGCACGCTGTCGTTTTGCACGAACTCGATGCGCTCCAGGTCCAGGCGGTCCAGGGCCAGATTGACCGGGGCGGCGGGCTCGTCGCGGGGGGGGAAGAGCTTATTCAGGGCGGTTTCCAGGTTCGACTCGGCGTCCCCGAGATCGCGACGGATCTTGAAGCGGGCGTCCGAGATGGCCAGTTCCTCAATCTCCGGGGCGCCGTGCACGATCGACATGAAGCTGAAGTCGGCCTCCAGCCGGTCGCCGTAGAGGAGGGTATCGCCGTATTTGTCCTCCACGAAGACCCCTTCGATCAGCAGCTCATCGAACCAGGCCAGGTGGACGTAGTCGATGTACACCTCCGTTTCCAGGGTTTCGGAAATACCCTCCGTGACCCGCTTCACCAGCCAGTTCTGAAATTCGGGTAGCTGCAGGATACCCAGCAGGAACATAACCGTCAGGATGCCCCACACGATGACGCGCCGTAGCCGGTGCCACCACTTCCGCTTGCGGCGGGGCGGGGTGGGGGGGGCTGACTGCGTGGATTCGGGGGACAAGGGCGGTAAGTGGCTATCGGGGCTGCCTAGGTAACGCGCGAACCGAGGCGGGGGTTACGTCCGTCGCCGGTCGGATCGACCGATCCGACCGGCCGATCTGGACCGGAGAGCCTTGTGTCACACAGAAAAAATTCACGTTAACGAACGAACTACGGGGTTTAGTGTACTTTAACAAGACGGATTTTCCGAACGTAAGACTACCGACAAGACCCTGCCCGTGACAACACCACTCCTTACCCGCCGCCCCGCCCGTAACCTGCATCAGTTACTGGCGATAGCGACGCTTCTGCTTTTTCCCCTGTTGCTGAGCGCCGCTAACATCACCAGCGTAGCTTCCGGGAGCTATACCGAAGCCACCACCTGGGATTTGGGCCGGGTACCGGCCGCCGGGGACGATGTCTTCATTGCCAGCGGGACGACGGTCAGCGTGGATACCGGGGCCTACGAGTTCGTCAGCCTGCAGATCGACGCAAGCGGGACCCTCACCATAATCGGGCTGGTCGACTTTTCCGGTGCCGGGCCCATCCAAATCCAGGCCGACGGTACCCTGGCGGTGCAAAACACGCTGACGTTCGGGGCGGATATTACCAACGACGGTACCATCCGGTGGACGGGGGGGAATATCGTCGGGCAAACGCACGATATTATCAACCGCGCCACCTTCACGTCTAACCTACAGGATGGCAATATCCAGTCCCGAATCGTCAATTCCGCAACCGTTACGTTTGGCGGCGGCGCGAGCTTAAACGTGTCGAATCTGACGGAATACCTGGGGGAAACCGGCTCGGTACTGAGCACGGTAGATCCCAAAGGACTGAACGTCACCAAAACCTTCACCCTGGAGAGCGGGGCTACCGCCGGGCCGATCTTCGCCCTGGGAATTTCCGACATCTTCCGCCGCGCAATAACGGTGACGCTGGAAGCTGGGTCCACCTTCGGCACGGGTGCCGGGGCCCTGGGCATCGGAGATAACGTAAGTATCGGCGGAACCGCGGATTTTACGCCGAATTTCGAAGAAATCGCGTTCGGCGCCATTCCCTTCGACGGGGCTACCGTTACGGGCGTAGGTCAGGAATTCATCATTCCGGCGGGCACGCGGCTGCAAACCCTGGACGGTGGAAACGTAACGAGTTTCAGCGCCGTCACCGTCAATGGCACGCTGGCGGGCAACGGCCTCATCACCCCGAACGTGACCATTAATTCCGGAGCTACTCTGGCCCCCGGTCTCGAAAGCGATCCCCGGCTGCCCGTCATACCGACCAACGATGGATACGGCTGCGCGGAATTCGCGAACGACCTGACGCTGGAAGGAACGCTGGTTATTGACGTCCGGGAACAGGGGGGGCCGGGGCCGCAGGAGTGCATGGACTTTGACCAGGTAGTGGTAGACGGAACCATCTTCGTCGGGGCAGCGGTGGAATTCAACCTGCCCGCCGACCCGGCCCCCCTGGTCGGCTTCATCTACGAATTCGTGGATGCGGTGGATGCCACCGGAACCTTCGATTCGGTCGATCCCGATCTGCCCAACAGTTTCGAGATATTCTACGATACCCCCGACCCGAACAGCATCGCCCTGCGGTCTACCAAACCCCTGCCCGTTGAATTCAGCCACTTCTTCGCCACGGCCGACCGGGGTGGTATCGTCCTGGACTGGGGAACCGTCACCGAAAGCGGCAACGAGTTCTTCGCCGTGGAACGGTCCGCCGACGGGGAGGCATTTATCACTATCGGCCGGGTCTCCGGGTCCGGAACCACGTACGAAGCCCGTGCGTACCGCTTCGTAGATACCGAAGCCGCCGGTGAGGAACTCTACTACCGGCTGCGCCAGGTCGACTTCGACGGCGCCTTCGAATACAGCGAGGTCAGGACGGTCCGACCCCTCACGGATGCATCCTCCGATCTCCGGGTGTTTCCCAATCCGGTCAGCACGGGGGCAGCCGAGGTCCGCTTCGCCCCCCTACCATCCGCCGCGACCCTCAGCCTACACGATCCGCTGGGTCGCGAGATTAGCCGGCAGGAACTTCCGGCCGCTTCCGTCCGTGGGACGGTTGACCTGACGGCGCTCCCCTCCGGTCCCTATCACTTGCGCGTACGGTCTGACTCCGATCTGCGGACGGTCACTATTCTCCGGCGGTAAGGCCCTTCGCACCCGCGCGCCGCCGCCCGCAACGATTTCTTAGGCGCTGTCGTTTTCCGGACATACTCACCCGCTATGTCCAAGCTTCTGATTCTTTTCGCCCACCCGGCCCTGGAGCATTCCCGCATCCAGCGTGAACTCATCCGGGGCCTGGACTCCCGCCCGGGCGTCACCTTTCGCGATCTCTACCAGCTCTACCCGGACTTTTACGTCGACGTGGCCGCCGAGCAGGAGCAGCTGCTGCTGCACGATACCATCATCTGGCAGCACCCGCTGTACTGGTACTCGGTGCCGCCCCTGCTCAAGCAGTGGATCGACCTGGTCTTCCAGCACGGCTGGGCCTACGGCGAGCGGGGCGTTTTCCTACGGGGCAAGCGAATCATGAACGTCGTCTCGGCCGGGGGGGCGCGGGAGGCCTACTGCTCCCGGGGCTACAATACGTACACCATCCGGGACTTTCTGCGGCCCCTGGAACAGACCGCCCGCCTCTGCGGAATGGACTACCTGCCCCCCTACGTCATACACGGCACCCACCGGCTGCGGGGGGAGGCCATCGGGCGGGAGCGGCGAACGTACCACCGCTTCGTCGACGGCCTCCTCGCTGACCGCTACGCTTCCGGTGACTTACGGGACCTGGAGTACGCCAACGGTATCCTCGATCCCTCCAAAACCGTAGACCATGAGTGAGGGCTTTCTCTTTCAGGCCATGATCTACCTGGCCGCGGCCGTACTGGTGGTGCCGCTGGCCAAGCGGATCGGACTGGGCTCGGTGCTCGGCTACCTCATCGCGGGTATCCTCATCGGGCCCTATTTGCTGGGTTTCATCGGGGAGGAGGGGGAAGAACTGATGCACTTCGCCGAATTCGGGGTGGTGGTCATGCTGTTCCTGGTGGGACTGGAGTTGGAGCCGGCCCTGCTCTGGCGGTTGCGGACCCCGATTCTGGGCATGGGGGGGCTACAGGTGGGGGTGACGGCCCTGGCGGTAGGTGGACTGGCCTACGCGTTCGGCCTGGGCTGGCGGGGTGGGGTAGCGGTGGGGCTGACCTTCGCGCTGTCGAGTACCGCGATCGTGCTGCAGACCCTGGCCGAGAAGGGGCAACTCGAGAGTAGCGGCGGGCGGAGTTCCTTTGCCGTGCTGCTCTTTCAGGACATCGCGGTAATTCCCATGCTGGCCGTGCTTCCCTTACTGGCGGTGGGCGGGGACGCGGGTGCGGTGGAAGCCGGGGAAGGACACGGGCCCGGCACGACCCTGCTGGAGGGGCTTTCCGGGGGAATGCGGGCCCTGGTGACGTTGCTCGCGGTGGGGGCCGTCGTGCTAGCGGGGCGGTATCTCGTGCCGCCGGTCCTCCGGGTGGTGGCCCGGTCGCGGCAGCGGGAATTGCTTACCGGAGTGGCGCTGCTCCTCATCGTGGCCGTGGCGGTGCTGATGACGGCCGTGGGGCTGAGCCCGGCGTTGGGTTCCTTTCTCGGCGGCGTGGTGCTGGCCAATAGCTACTACAAACACGAACTGGAGAGTGACCTGGAACCGTTCAAGGGCCTGCTGCTCGGCCTGTTCTTCATGGCGGTGGGGGCCTCCATCGACTTCGGGCTGATTGGCGAACGACCGGGGCTGGTGGCCGCGCTGGTGGTACTATTGGTAGTGGTCAAGGCGGGCGTACTGTTTGGTATCGGGCGGGCCTTCGGGCTGGGGCTGGACCAGAACTTTCTCTTCGCCTTCGGGCTGGCCCAGACCGGAGAGTTCGCTTTCGTCCTCCTTTCCCTCATTCAGCAGGAGGGTATACTCCCCCAATCGACGGTGGCCCTGCTGCTCGTCGTGGTCGCCGTAAGTATGGCCCTCACCCCCCTGATCATGCTGGTGAACGAGCGTTTCCTCCAGCCCCGCTTCGGTACCCTGGAACGGGGGGAGGAGCGGCCGGCCGACGAGATCGCCGAGACGCGCCGCATCATCATCGCCGGCTTCGATAGCTTCGGGGCCGTCGTCGGGCGGTTTCTCGGGGCCAATGGCGTACGGGCGACCATTCTCGATAACGATTCCGATCGGGTGGACCGGCTGCGTCGGATGGGTTTCGAGGTGTACTACGGCGACGCCACCCGCTTCGACCTGCTGGAGACGGCCGGGGCCGACCGGGCCGAGGCCATCGTCATCGGGCTCCCCACCCCCGAGCAAAATCTCCGGCTGGTGGAGACCGTAAAAAAGCATTTTCCCCACCTGCACCAGATCGTACGGGCCTTCGACTACGAAGACACCTACCGGCTGCTGGACGAGGGGGTGCTGCACATCTTCCGCGATTCCCTCTACAGCGGGGTGGCGGCCGGTACCGAAACCCTCCGCCTGCTGGGGCAGCGGGCCTACCGCCTGGATCGCCACGGCAAGCAGTTCCTGCGCCACGACAACGAGACGGTTAAAACCCTGGCCGCCCTCCGCTTCGACGAAGAACGCTACGTGGACGCAGTACGTGGCTCCGTCGAGGATATGGAAACCCAGCTCCGTTCCGACCTCGCCCCCGATAGCTACGTCCGCGACATGGGTTGGGATTCGGAGCCGTTGGTCGAGGAGTTTAAATAGGCGCAACCCAAGCCCCCCTCCCCCCGTTCCCTATCTTTGCGCCCCCTAACTAGCCGAGCCTTGAAGAACATTCGCAATTTCTGCGTCATCGCCCACATCGACCACGGCAAGAGTACGCTGTCGGACCGCCTGCTGGACTTCACCCAGTCGGTCAACGAGCGCGAGAAAATGGATCAGCAGCTCGACGATATGGACCTGGAGCGGGAGCGCGGCATCACCATCAAGAGCCACGCCATCCAGATGCACTACCCGCATACCGACGGGCAGACCTACACCTTCAATATGATTGACACCCCGGGGCACGTCGACTTCAGCTACGAGGTGAGCCGCTCGATCGCCGCCTGCGAGGGGGCCCTGCTACTGGTGGACGCCACCCAGGGCATCCAGGCCCAGACGATTTCCAATCTCTTCCTGGCCCTGGAGCACGATCTGGAGATCATCCCCGTCCTCAATAAGGTCGACATGGAAACCGCGATGATCGAGGAAATGGCCGACCAGATGATCGACCTGACCGGTTGTGAGCGCGACGATATTATCCTGGCCAGCGGTAAGACCGGCATCGGCGTGCCCGAAATTATGGCCGCGGTAGTCGAGCGGATCCCCGCCCCGACCGGGGACCCGGCCGCGCCCCTGCAGGCCCTCATCTTCGACTCCGTATTTAACCCCTTCCGGGGCGTGATCGCCTACGTGCGCGTGATGAACGGCGAACTGAATAAAGGGGACGAACTGAAGTTCATCGCCACCGACGCCACCTACGAGGCCAACGAGGTGGGGGCCATGGAGATCACCCCCAAGCCCCAGGAACGGGTGACCTGCGGCAACGTCGGCTACATCATCACCGGCATCAAGGAAAGCGCCGAAATCAAGGTCGGGGATACCGTCACCACGGCCGACCGCCCCGGTGAGATGCTGGCCGGCTTCGAGGAGGTGAAACCGATGGTCTTCGCGGGTATCTTCCCCCTGGACAACGACGACTTCGAACCCCTGCGCGACAGCCTCGAAAAGCTCCAACTCAACGACGCCAGCCTGGTCTTCGAGCCCGAAACCTCGGCGGCCCTGGGCTACGGCTTCCGCTGCGGCTTCCTCGGGATGCTCCACCTGGAGATCGTACAGGAACGGCTCTTCCGGGAGTTCAGTATGGATGTGATCACCACGGTGCCCAACGTGACCTACAAGGTTACCGATACGAAGGGCAACGTAACGGAAATCCGCAACCCCGCAGAGCTACCCGAGGTCAACCACCGCGCCAAAGTGGAAGAACCCATGATCACGGCCCAGATCATCACCACCACCGATTACATCGGCTCCATCATGACGCTCTGCATCGACAAGCGGGGCACCCTGACCAAACAGACCTACCTCAGCCCCGAGCGGGTGGAGCTCCACTTCATCCTGCCGCTGGCCGAAATCGTCTTCGACTTCTACGACCGCCTCAAGAGTATCAGCCGGGGCTACGCCAGTTTCGACTACCAGCCGAAGGACTACCAGGAAACCGACCTGGTACGCATGGACATCAAGCTCAACGGCGAAAACGTCGACGCCCTTTCCGCCCTCGTGCACCGCAGCAAGGCCGAGCAGATCGGCCGGCAGATGTGCAAAAAGCTGCGCGAACTACTGCCCCGCCAGCAGTTCATGATCGCCATCCAGGCCGCCATCGGCGCCAAGGTCATCGCCCGCGAAACCCTGTCCGCCATGCGCAAGGACGTGACCGCCAAGTGTTACGGGGGGGACATCAGCCGGAAACGCAAGCTGCTCGAAAAGCAGAAGGCCGGTAAGCGGAAGATGCGGCAGTTCGGTAAGGTGGAGGTACCCCAGAAGGCGTTTTTGGATGTGTTAAAGCTCGATTAGCCCGGTACCGGTCGCGTTAGCTTTCCATTAGAGTTGCTTGAGTTTTGCCGTACGGTTACGTGTTTGCTATCATTCTGTTCTTCCTGCCCATCCACGGTTGGGGGCAGGCTTCCCTCGACTCGCTCTACCAATCCTACCGACTCAATAGCCCCGCCTGGGAACCCGAACGACGGCTGCACGAAGGCATCGAGCTCAGTATCGAACTGACCGGCGACTCCGAGCAGCTCGACGGGGAGACGGGTAGCCTGCTCCGCGAACTCGAGGCACTGGCCCTGCAACTCGGCGATAGCGTGGCCTACGCCCGCGTACTCGTCAGCCGGGGCTGGTACGAACTGTACCGGGGCGACACGGACGGCGCGCTCACCGCACTCTACACGGCCCGCGACGTCCTGGAGAACCACCCCTCCCTGGCGCTGCTGGAGACCTACATGGGGCTGGGGACCTACTTCAGCGAACGGGAACGGCCCGTTCCCAACTTCAGGAACGCCGTTCGCTACTTCCGGCGGGCCATAGAGTTAGCGCGGCAGTTGGGCGACCCGCAGACGGAGCTGAGCGCCCGCTACAATCTGGCCGTGACCCATTCCGTATTCGGCCGGTATGCCGAGGCCCGCTCCCTGTACGCCGACCTGATCGGGCGCTACCGCCGGGCCGACGCCCCGATCGATCTCGCCGACGTGTACCTCAACCTGGCCGCCGATGCCCTCGAACAGCGGGACGCCGACCGGGCCGGCTCCGCCCTGGACTCCGTAGACCTGCTGTACCGACGCCACGAGGACCGGGTGGGGATTATGGACCGGGCGTACTACGATCAGCTCCGGGGGGTCTACCTCAGCCAGACGAACCGGAACGGAGGGGCCGAGCGGTTGATCCGGCGGGCTATCGACACCTTTCGGGCGTACCGTCAGCCCGTGCAGGCCGTGCCCGCCTACGATGACCTGGTGGAGCATTACGAACGCAGCGGACAATTAGCCCGGGCCCTGGCTACCCTGAAAGATCGGGAAGCGTTGCAGGATAGTCTGGATCGACTGACCAACGAGCGTCTCGTGGCCAGCCTGGAATCCCGGCTGCGGCTCAACGATCAGCAACGGCGCATTGCCGAACTCCGACGCCAACGGCTGAACTGGCAAGTCGGTGGGCTTACCGTCGCGGCCATCGCTGCCCTGGCCCTTTACCTCTACGTGCGCAAGCGGCGTATTAACCAGCAACTAGACGAACAGAACCGGGAAATTGCCCAGATGGCCACCGCCCGCGACCATTTGTACGTCAATTTGAGCCACGAATTGCGCACCCCCCTGACGCTCATGACGGTGCCGGTACACCAGCTACTCGAAGACGAAAGTCTAGGCGAACATCAGCGCAAGAAGCTACATACCGTCACCGAGGCGGCCGGCCTCCTGGAACGCTCGCTGGACGGCCTCATTCAGTTCAGCAAGCTCGACCATCAACTGCTGGGTGTCAGCCCGGTCCTGCTGGACGTGTATGCCTGGGCCGACAGCCTGTTGACCAACTTCCGCCCGGTGGCCGAACAGCGAGAAATTGACCTGAAGCTGGCCCTCAGCCTGAAGCCGGAAACCCATCTGTACGTAGACGAGAAGAAACTGACGACAATAGCGACTAACCTACTGTCGAACGCCTTCAAGTACGCCACCGGAGCCACGACGATCGAAGTCAGGGTGGGCGCGGACGCGGGTGCAATGTGGGTGGAGGTAGTCGACGACGGGAGCGGAATCCAGGAAGACGACCGGGAGCGTATTTTTGATCGCTTTTACCGCAGTGGCGGGCAGAATAAGGTCGCCGGTAGTGGGATCGGTCTGGCCTACAGTCGCGAACTGGCGCAGTTGATGGGGGGGCGGTTAGACTTGCGCCCCGGTTACGGAACGGGCTGCCGGTTTGTGCTACATCTTCCCCTCGCCAGCACGGCACCTGCGTCCGCGCCCGCTGCTACCTCCGCTACACCAGCCGGAAAAACACGCATACTGGTGGCCGAAGACCACGCCGGCATCCGGGACCTGGTCACCCAAACCCTATCTGCATACGGGCAGGTGACCACGGCAACCGACGGAGCCGAGGCCTGGGAACTGCTCGCTACCGAAGACACTGCGCAGTACGATCTGCTGGTCACCGATCTGATGATGCCCCGCATGGACGGGCGTGAGTTGCTGAGCAGGCTGCGGCAGTTGCCCCCCGCCCGACAGCCGGCTACCATCGTCCTGACCGCCCGCCGCGACGAGCGCATGAAGCTCGACGTACTCCGCACGGGGGTGAGTGACTACATGAACAAACCCTTCCGGCCGGCCGAGCTGCGCGCACGGGCCGAGACGCTGCTGTCCTACCGTCGAGCCCGTCGCCATACGCAAGTCAGCGATCAACCTCCCGCCGCGGATAGTGGGTTCATCATCTCCCTGCGGGAGTTAGTTAGTGAACGCCTCAGTGAGCCTGACTTCGGAGCCGACGCCATGGCCGCCGGTCTCTACACCAGCCGCCGGGGGCTGTACCGCAAGCTGAAGGAGCAGCTCGGGCTCACCCCCGGGGAGTACCTGCGCGAAATGCGGCTGGAGCGGGCCTGCGAGCTACTGGAGGCTGATCCGGGCTTGTCGCTCAAGGAGCTATCCGCCACCGTGGGCTTCCGTACGGCCCATTACTTCAGCAGGCTGTTCCGGGAGCGTTTTGGGTGCCCCCCGCAGGAGTGGGTGAAAAAATAGGGGGTCAGGCACGGGTTTGAGTGTATTGGCACGTTTTTTTCAAATATTGGCACGTCGTTCAGGTCCGTGCTTTCGGTTCTTTGTGGCAAGCATACGGGGAAAATTCCCCACGTATGCCACTACAATCGAGACGCATGGGATACTACTACACCAAACTGGCTTTTTGCCTATTTACCTTACTTCTTTTAACCGATGCGCTGAAAGCGCAGGTGACTAACGATGATACGTACGACCTGCGCATTGACGTAGCGGGGCGCAACTTCGGGTATAAATTCGACGGACCCTTTAGTGGTGACGATGAAATCACCACACTGTACTCCGTGAATTCGAATGTCGGTATGCTCGTGCAGAACCGCTGCGAACCCTGGACCGGCAAGGGCGATTGGTGGAACACCAGTCGTTGGAATTTAGGAGTATGGCAAAATACGACGGTCACCCAGGTCAGTTTCGGGGTCATGCACTGGGAAGATGACAACGGTAGTCGGTGTGTTTACAACGATGGCGATGATGGCCTAAACTCGGTAGGGCAACTAGAGCAGTATTGCAATTACTGCCCGCGTGACGGCACCTATTACATCAACCGAGACATGATGGGACGCGCACAGCGCAAAAACCTTGGGCTCCGTCATGGAGATGATGGCTTCAGCAATATGGCACAGTATCAGTTCGATGTGGCCTGGGCCTACGCTCATGGCAGCGAACGCGACGATCCGCTCATTTTCGGTGATCTGCGGGCCGGGCAGACCCTGTCACACTTTAACAGCACCAACGGCTATTATGAGATCGGTGCCGACGACGGGGAGCAGTTCTATCGTTTTAATATCTATGAGACGCTGGAGGTCGTAGTATCGACCGATAACGCCCAGACGGGGCGTGGCGATGATATTGATACGAAGCTGACCCTGTATGGCCCCGATGGGCAATATCTTGCCGGAAATGATGATGCCCACGGTGGCACGTTCAACAGTACGATCAGTCGGCGGCTCTGTCCGGGGGTGTACCTGGTAGAGGTAGAGAGTTTCGGAAGTAACGAGGGTAACTTTAACCTAACCGTCAGTGCCACCGCCGCCGCGGACCCGGCCATGCCCGCCGAACTGCCGACCGATAAGTGGCTCGCGACTACCTTCGACCACACCTACGGCGGCAGCTACCATCCCTCCTTTAGACGCAGCGGTTATTTCTACACTGCGGGCGAGGTGATCAACACGCAGCGCGATCTGTACGGAACGACGGCGGATTACGCCAACACGCCGGGCTTTCAGCGGTTGACGGATGCCTGTGGTAGTGGGTCTAGTACATCCGGCGATCGGTTCTTTCACATCTACCGTCGGAGCGTGCCGGGTTGTGGTGCCTACGCTATCGATATCGGTTACTTCGACGATGCGGTAAGCGTAGTCGTCGATGGGGAAACCGTATGGCAGAGCACGGGCTGTTGCGTTACCGGTGGGCGTGTCTGGCGGGGATCGCTGACGGAAGAATCCGTCGTAGAGATCAAACATACCGAATATGGCGGTGCGGCCACCCTGGAAGCGGAACTGGTGCGGATCGATGGGGACGCATCCGCCACCGAGTGGAGCGGGCACATCTCCCTGAACGGGAATTACCTGGGGTACGCCACCCCCGTACGAGATGGCAATCGGTGGCGGTTGACCTACCCAAGTTCAACCGCGGCCTCCATAGGGGACTACTCAGCGGACCCAGACGGCAGATACTACGAGAACTATTTCGGTTGCTACGCAGGCAAGGAAAAATTTAAGCTACGTATCAATAAAACGGGATGGACGGCAGGTTTTTACCAGGTCTATAAGACCTCTAGTAAACTCAGCTCAGATGATACCCCACGTAGTGAAACCACGGATGCCGATTTTTACATCAACGATAGGCTAGTCCACCGACAGTACACGGGATTTAATAGCCCCAGCGACTACTACTACACCGTACTCGACCCCAGCGATACGGTAGAGTTTCGGAGTAGCTCCATCGATTTTATGATCTCTTGGGACGGGTCGCTATCCTCAAACTACGACAACCATTACTTCGATGTGTATGCGCAGTCCCCTACACTCACTGCCTCCGCCAATAAGCAGGAAGTATACGCTTGCTCACCCAATCAGGTGACCCTCACTGGCGGGTGGGATCAACACTTCAATGGCACCCGTTGGGAGTGGGAGAAAAGTACCGATGGGGGAGTAAGCTGGGTGAGCATCCCCAATAGCAACAGTTACCGGGTCACTGCGAATAACCTTACCGAGACTACTCAGTTTCGCTTCCGCGTACTGACGGCGGCAAAGGGTACTCACCTCAAAACGTCCCCGGCCGTTACGGTAAACGTCCGGGAGGGGGAAGCCCTGGATGTGACCCAGGACGGCAACGCCTGGGGCAACGGCAACTGGCTCACGATGGTCTACGGTACCGATACCTGGACTGACCCGGCAGGCACCGCCCAGTTGAATAGCATGCACGTCAATCTCGAACAGCTAATGGGTAGTGCCAGTGAGGCACCCCAGCAACTACCCGCCTACACCGGCTGCGACCGGGACGCGGACTACTGGTCGCTACGGATGCGGCGACGCAACTTCTCGCCAGGCGATTACCGCCTCTCGCTGGGTTACGGACTGGACGATGACTTTTACTTCCTCCACGATGCCAACGCCGATGGCGTATGGGAAGATAGCATCTACGTCAACGGATGGACCTGGCGAAACTTCCAGGCTCCCTCCCCGGGTGCCCGCTTTTCGCAGCAGTTGACCCTGACGGCCAACTCCCGGGTAGAAGTGCGTTTCGTCGACCGCACGGGGGCGGCCCGTATGGATATGCGGCTCGACCCCGTGCCGCAACTCACCCTGGCCACCGACCGCAGTCAGCTAAGCCACTGCGACAACCAAACCGCCGAAGTGACACTGACCCACGACCACCCCGGTGGCGACTACGAACTCCGCTGGTTTGATTGGCGCAACGACGCGGCCCACCGCCTGACCGACCAGCAGGGCACTAGCCGTACGGTACATCCCGCGGGAGAAACACAGTGGTACCGGGTAGAGGCGTGGGCGGATGACGGGACGCTGCTGAGTCAGAGCGCGTGGCTGGCGGTGGAGACACTGGACGGCCTTACCGAAGACCCAGCTTCCGCAACCGACTTCGGGGGTAGCGGCGAATGGAGTATGGCTACCTACAACGACCTCAAGATGCAGCAGCCCCGGGCCCGGGCAAGGCATGCTGGGGAAGGTTTCCGGCTCCGCGACTTTACCGACGCCCAGGGTAGTCCCGCTAATCTGCCCAATTATGATGGCTGTACCACCGACCCAACTGACGGCTGGTCGTTGCGCATGCGGCGTAGTGGTTTTACTACCGGCATCCTGTCCATATATCTGGAAGTCGGTCCGGCCGACGAAGATTTGCTCTGGCGCATCGACGACGATGGCGATGGCAATTACGAAGAAGAGATCAGCCTGAGGAGTGGCGGTAAGTCCGCTGAATCCGATAGTCGCTACCTCGAACGCGCGGTCGGCCCCGCTACCGTAGTCGACGTGAACTGGAGGAGCCGAAGTAACACAAATGGACTGCGCATGGAGTACGGAGAGGCCGCCGCCGCCCTGCCGGTAGAACTGACCGACTTCTCCGCCACCGCCGAAGGAAGCGTGAACGTACTGCGGTGGACGACGCAGAGCGAGCGCGACAACGACCGTTTCCTCATCGAGCGGGCCGCCCCGGAGGGTGACTTTGCCACAATTGGCGAGCTCCCCGGAGCGGGGGATGCCAACGCGCCTACCGATTATGCCTTCACCGACGATCGCCCCCTCGGGCTAGCCTACTATCGGCTCCGGCAGGTAGACTTCGATGGTACGGAAACGCTGAGTGAGGTCGTCACCGTACGGCGACCGGCGGATACGGACGTCCCGCCGCTGGAAGTATTTCCTAATCCAGTGGGGGGTGACTGGTTGCAACTGGTCAGCGGCCGCGCCGGGCAATTGCGCATCGTACACGCTTCGGGCCGGGTCGTGCACCAACGGAAGGTAGCGGCCGGCACGACGCGGCTGGAGATCGGGGAGCTGCCCCCGGGCACCTACTGGATCGACCTGGAGGGGAAGCGGGGCCGGCAGCAGGTGAAATTTATTCGCCGGTAAAACGTTTGTACAGACACTATGAACAGGGTAGGGCTTCCCCGGAAGCTCTACCCATTTTATTACCTTCGCCGTATGCCCACTCCGTCTCAGTTTCTTCTCGGTAGTACCAACGGATGGCTCCGTACATTCCTCAAGTTTTTTTGGATCGGGATATTCCTCATTCCGATCGGCATTTTCGCCCTTTTCTTCGCCCTCAGCTTCACCGACCTGCCCTCGGTCACCGAACTGGAGAACCCGAAAAACAACGAGGCCAGCCCCGTCCTGGCCGCCGACGGTAGCGTACTGGGGCGCTACTTCGTCGAGAACCGGGTGATGGTCGACTTCAGCGACCTCGGCCCCCACCTGGAAGCCGCCCTGGTCAGCACCGAAGACGAACGCTACTACTCCCACAGCGGCATCGACTGGCAATCGCTGCCGCGGGTGGTTATCAAAACGGCTATTCTCGGGCAACAGTCAGCCGGCGGGGGGTCTACTATTACCCAGCAGTTAGCCAAGCTGTTGTTCACCGAGCAAGTAAGCGCCAATATCGTAGAACGTGGTTTTCAGAAGCTAAAGGAGTGGATCATCGCCGTCCGCCTGGAGCGCAAGTACACCAAGGAGGAAATCATAGCGATGTACCTCAACCGCTACGATTTCATCAACGGGGCCCAGGGCATCCGGGCGGCGGCCGAGAATTACTTCGACGGCAAGCGCCCCCACGAGCTGAACGTGGAGGAGGCCGCCCTACTCGTCGGCATGCTCAAGAACGCCAGCCTCTACAATCCGCTCCGCTTCCCCGAGCGGGCCGAGTCGCGCCGCAACCAGGTGCTGGCCCAGATGCTGCGGAACAACCGCATCACCCGCACGGAGTTTGACTCCCTCAAGGTGCTGCCGCTCAACATTAAGTTTACCCGCCAGCAGCACGACGACGGGCTAGCCCCCTACTTCCGTATGACGCTGGCCGAGGAGGCCAAACGCATTCTCGCAAGTGAGCCCTACCTCAAGCCCGACGGCACGGCCTACGACATTTACCGCGACGGACTGACCTTCTATACCACCATCAACCCCGACATGCAGCGGCACGCCGAAGAGCAGGCGCGGGTGCACATGAGCAAGCTCCAGGATCAGTTCTTCACCCACTGGAAGGGCAAGGACCCCTGGACCTACACCAACCCCTACTCCGAAACGGAAGTCAGGGTGGAACGCCGGCTGGAAAGCCTGCAGCGGGCCGTCCGCCATTCCGACCGCTACCAGGCCTACCGGCGTGAAATCCTGCTTCCGGTAATTCGGGAAATACAGGACAAGATCGACTTCCGCTTTTCCCGCGACGACCGCGAAATCGACCGCATGGTCCGCGAGGCCGATAGCCCGGGCGTACTCACCGAGGCCGTCGGTCTTAATTTACTCTCCAATGAGTTCGCCGCCAGCCACCGGCAGGTGATGAAGATGCCCGAGTTCGCGGAACTGCGCGCAGCCTACGAACGCTTGCAAGACCGGGTGGAAACAGGCTTCGGTACCGAAACCGAAATGCGGGTCTTCACTTACGACAACGAGCGGATGGAGACCGACACCCTCATGACGCCGCTCGATAGCATCCGCTACCACAAGATGATCCTGCAGATCGGCAGTATGTCGGTGGAGCCCAACACCGGCTTCGTCCGCACCTGGGTGGGCGGCAGCAACTTCAAGTGGTTCAAGTACGACCACGTAACCTCCCCCCGGCAGGTGGGGTCCACCTTCAAGCCGTTCGTCTACGCGGCCAGTATCGACCTGCGCGGCATCACCCCCTGCCTGAAGGTGATCGACCAGCCCACCACGATCGGCCCCGGTGACGGCAGCTTCACCCTCCTCAAGCCCTGGACGCCGCGCAACTCCAACGGTGCCTACAGCTACGAGGACTACACCCTCTACCAGGGCCTGAAGAACAGCGTCAACACCATCTCGGCCTACCTGATGAAGGAGCTCGCCAGCACCGAGCCGGTCCGGAATATGGTAGCGAATATGGGTATCCCGAAGGCACAGATTCCCGATGCCCCCTCCATCGCCCTGGGCTCGGTCGATCTTTCCGTGCGCCAGCTCACCGGGGCCTACACCACCTTCGGAAACAACGGGGTCTTCGTCCGGCCGATCTATCTGACGCGGATCGAGGACCGCACCGGTCAGGTCATCTACGAGCACCTGCCGGAGACCAAGCCGGCCATCAGCCCCGAGGCGAACTACGTGATGGTCAATATGCTCTCCAAGGCCT
The DNA here is from genome assembly GCA_964594535.1 of uncultured Lewinella sp. GTDB lineage: Bacteria > Bacteroidota > Bacteroidia > Chitinophagales > Saprospiraceae > Neolewinella. The sequence goes on along the minus strand of CAZQNE010000030.1, from coordinate 28,439 downwards.
CGGTCGGCAACCTGGGTGGCGTAAAGGGCCCCAAGGGAGGAAAGACCGGAACCACCAACGACCAGACCGATGGCTGGTACATGGGCCTGACGCCCGAGCTCATCGTCGGCACCTGGGTGGGCGGCGACGAGCGGTGGATTCGCTTCCGGAGCCTGGCCCTGGGCGCGGGTTCCAATATGGCGAAACCCTTTTTCCGACGGTTCGTGCGGGCGGCCCAGGAAGACGAGGACGTAGCCTGGAACCTGGAACGCGACTGGACCAAGCCCCCCGGCAAACTCGGCATCGAGATCAACTGCGACGCCTACGAGAATGGGAACGGTGACCTGTTCGACGAGGAAAGCCCCTTCGCCGACGATCCATTCGGGAACAACCCCGACTTTTAGGGCGGCGGCGCGCGGGTGCGGTGAATATACTCCACATAGCAGCCTGGTGGCCCAACCGGGTCCATCCGACCCACGGCAACTTCGTAGAAAAACACGTTCGGCTACTGGCGGGGGAGTATGACTGTACCGTCGTCGCCGTACAGGAAGATACCACCCTACCGGCCGGAAAGCTGGATCTGAACATCTCGGAGCGGGATGGCTACCGGATCGTAATGGCGTACTACGGTGCGCCAACTAGCACTTTGCGCTTCCTCCGACTCGGCACCCGCGCCCGCGCCTACCTCACCGCGGTCCGTGCGGCAAAAGAACGGATCGGCATACCGGATGTACTCCACGGCCACATACTGATGGACGGTGGGGTCATCGCCGCGTACTTGGGCAGATGGTGGCGCCGTCCGGTGGTCATCAGCGAACACCACCACCTGTACCAGCACAAACGGGCCCTGCCCCCCCTACGCGCCGGGCTAGCTAAGTGGGCCTGCCGAACCGCCCGCTTCATTTTACCGGTCACCGAGCAGTTAGGGCTCGCCATGCGGGAACTGAACGGACTGACCGGAACCTACCGCCCGGTCAGCAACGTGGTCGACGATACCCTGTTTTCCCCCCCGGCACCCGCGCCCGCCGCCCCACCACCGCCCCTACGTATCCTACACGTCAGTAATTTCGTAGAGCCACACAAAAACGTGCCCGGAATGTTGCGCGTAGCAAAAGCGCTGGAGCGGGCCCACCCCGGTCGATTCATCTGGACGGTGGCCGGGGATGGCGACCACGACTGGCTGCGCGATCAGGTTTCCTCCGTGAGCCTACCGCCCGGAGTATGCACGATGAGCGGTCCACACACGGAGAAAGAGATTGCGCGACTGATGCAACGTCACCACGTCTTCGTCCTCTTCAGCCGGACCGAAAACCAGCCGGTGGTACTACTGGAAGCGCTCTGTAGTGGTTTGCCCGGTATAGCTACCCGGGTCGGAGGGGTGGCGGATATACTGGCCGATCCCGCCCGGGGCACTTTAGTGGATTCCGGGGACAGGGCGGGTCTGGCCGAAGCACTGCTTGCCCTCCTTCGTGACTACGGGACGTACGACCGAACGGCCATCGCCCGCCACGCCGCGGCCCGCTACGGGGAAGCCGCCGTTCTGCAACAACTGCGGGCGGTTTACTCGGAATGCACGCAGAAAACGTGACGAGCCAACCCCACTTCAGCGTCATCATTACGGCCTACCAGCGCCCCGACCGCCTGCGCGAGGCCCTGCGCAGTGTCCAGGACCAGACTTACCGCGATTTCGAAGTGATCGTGGTGGACGACGGCTCCCAACCTCCCCTGGATGGTGTGGCGGACGAATTTCGGGCCGATCCGCGGATCCGCTACCTACGGCTGGAAAACGGGGGGCCCGGCCGCGCACGACGCAAGGGTACGGAGGCCGCCGGAGGTCGGTGGCTCTGTTTTCTCGATGACGACGACCTTTACCTGAGCCGACATCTGGCCACCCTGGCTCCGTACTGTGGCGCTCAACAGCAACCGGTGTGCACCGCCATGGTCGTGCGGTCCGCCGACGGACGCGACCGGCGGGCACCCCAATTCGAGCGGGGGGAATTGTCCAGCTACTGGCAGCGTCCGATCTCCCTGCTGCCCTTTGCCATTCCGGCAGTGCTGGGGCGACGGGAGCCCAGCTCGGACGGATGGGTGATCGAGGATTTCGAGTGGCTCTGTCGGCTGATCGCGGAGCGGGGTTTTTTGCCACTACGGGAGGCTACGGTCGTCAATTGCCGTCACGCTACGAACCGGACTACGGTCTTAGCCGGGCGGGCGCACCTGGAGGAACGGCTGCGCATCGTCCGGGAACTCTACGCCCGCCCGGCCGTACGCGAACGAATAAGCGGGCGGGCCTTTCGCCGCCAGTTGGAACACCAGCGACTGCACTGGGCCCGACAAACCGTGCGGAGCGGTCGCCTGCTAGCGGGGCTCAGGGAAATGGCAGCGGCCCTGGGCGATAGCGGAATCGTGGAAGGGCAAGAGTGGGGTAGAACGGTACTTACCGTATTCCGCGAATCGTTCGCCAACCCCCGATTGCGGCGAAGATTGCTGCGTGAGGCAAACCACCGGTACACCACCGTCCGAAACCGGTTGCTGCACCCCCTGTACCGACGGTGGCTGGAGCGGGCGGAGTTTACCCCGGAAACGGCGCGGATCATTTTCGGAACCCCCCGTAGCGGCAGTACCTGGCTGGCCGAAATGATCGACCAACTGCCCGGCACGGTGGTGAATTACGAGCCCTTTCACGTAGACCGGGCCGGAATCCCCCGAGAAATCGGCTTCGGAATTATTCCGGTAGTCGATTCTTCATCCCCGTCATCCGCTACCTGGGACTACCTGGAGGCGGTGCTACGCTTCGGCCACCTGAATGAGTGGACGGGGCAGATGCTGACCCCCTCGGGTGTCCGTAATGCGCAGGTTCAGATCGTTAAGTGCGTAAGGGGGAATCAGCTACTGGGCCCGTTACTCCAACGCTATAGGTTCAGCTACCCCCCGATCGTACTGCTCCGGCACCCCCTATCGACGGTGGTGTCCATGTTGCGGACCTTCCGTTCCCGGCCCCTTCCGGTAGCCAAACTGTTAAAGGAAAACCCCGGGCAGTACGCCCGCTACCGACCCCACGTAGCGTACATCCAGTCGCTCGCTACCGACCTGGAACGGTGGGTTGCCCAGTGGTGCGTGGATAATGGCCCCGTCCTCCACGATCCGGTCATTCGCGAGCGAACGCTACCGGTTTATTACGAGCGTCTGGTCATGGAGACTTCCACTGAAGTACAGCGTATCCTGGTTGCCTGGTCACTGCCGAAGGCCCTGGCTTCCCGGATCAGGTCGGGACGAGCGAGTGCCTCCGACCACCGTAGCGATCTGCTCTCCGACGGGTGGGAGCAGTGTACGAAAGCCTGGAAGCTGACCTCCGAAGAGGAGCGGCAGTCGGTGCAGGCCGTGCTGGACCACTTCGGCGTGCGGATCTACCGTACGGATGATCCCTTACCCCAATTATAGCGGAGTTAGCCCCGACCGGTGTAGGTAGCCGGCCGGATGTTCTTCAGTTCCTCGCGCACGGCCGGACTTACGTCCAGCCCATCGATAAAGCGGTGGATTACGGCCCGGTCGATCCGTTCCGCCCCCCGCGTGAGGGCCTTGAGTGCCTCGTAGGGTCGGGGGTAGCCCTCGCGGCGCAGGATATTCTGAATGGCCTCGGCGGTGACCATCCAGTTGGCTTCCAGATCCGTGGTGAGTTTCGTTTCGTTCAGCAGCAGTTTCCCCAGGCCCTTTTCCACCGAGCGGCAGGCGATGAGGAGGTGGGCCAGCGGGGTGCCTACGTTGCGCAGGACCGTAGAATCGGTCAGGTCGCGCTGCAGTCGGCTCACCGGTAATTTATCGGCCAGGTGGGTGAAGATGGCGCGGGCCAGACCGAGGTTGCCCTCCGCATTTTCAAAGTCGATGGGGTTGACCTTGTGGGGCATCGCCGAGCTACCCACCTCGCTGGCCACGGTGCGCTGCCGGAAGTATTCCAGGCTGATGTAGGTCCACAGATCGCGGCAGCAGTCGATCAGGATGGTCGCGATGCGGTTCAGGGCGTGGAAGGTTGCCGCCAGATTGTCGTAGTGCTCGATCTGGGTGGTCGGGTAGCTGCGTACCAGCCCTAAACTGGCGACGAAGCGATCGGCGAAACCGTGCCAGTCGCGGTCGGGGTAGCTGACGTAGTGGGCGTTCAGGTTGCCGGTGGCCCCGCCAAATTTCCCGCTGAGGGGTATGGAGCGTAACTGCCGCAGCTGTTCCTCTAACCGGACTACCCACACCCGTATCTCCTTGCCCAGCAGGGTAGGGGAGGCCGGCTGCCCGTGGGTGCGTGCCAGCATGGCTACCTCCGCGTATTCCGAAGCCAGGGCCCGGAGGCGGTCCACCAGCGTCTCCAGGGCCGGCAGTACTACGCTTTCCATGCCTTCGCGCAGGCTCAGGGGTACGGCGGTGTTGTTGATGTCCTGGCTGGTGAGGCCAAAGTGAGTGAACTCCACGATACCGTCCATCCCCCGCTCGCGCAACCGTTCCTTCACGTAATATTCTACCGCCTTCACGTCGTGGTTGGTTACCGCCTCGGTGCGTTTGATCTCCGCGGCGTCCTCTTCCCCGAAGCGGTCTACGATCTCATTCAGTTGGTTCATTTCTTCCTCACTCACGGACTGCAACTGAGGAAGACCTTCCGCATGCAGCGCTTGCAGGTAGCGAATCTCCACCAGCACGCGGTAGCGGATCAGGGCGTACTCGCTGAAATACGGGCTGAGGTCGCGGGTTTTTCCGGCGTAGCGGCCGTCTATGGGGCTGATGGCGGTGAGGGGGGACATGGGGGGCGGGTTGCGGGTTGCGCAAAGATCAACACTCTGCGGCAATGGGCCAACTCTACCCGTACCTAGTACCTCGCACCGGCCTACACGAAGAACTCATCGTCCAGCTCCGGCCGATCCCCTTCCCGTCTGATGTGGTAGGGCTTCGTGTCCCCGCCTTCCAGTAAGCGGCCATCCACCCGGCTGATCGGGGTTTTGGAACTGGCCAGCAGGCAGCGGTCGTTGTGAAAGATATCGACGGCGATGCTTCCGAACCAGGTCATACTGATTTCCACCCGAAATTTATCGATACCCTGTCCGTCGACCCGGTCAACGGTGAAGTAGTGGTTCCGGCCGAAAAAGCTCCGGCCCGTGCTGGCGAGTTGGCCGTTGAAGTACACTTTCTCCTCGCCGGTCCACACGGAATTATGAATTTCGATCAGGTCGTCGCCGAGGGGGAGGGATAGAATGCGCATGTTGTCCGGTTTAGGTAGTCGGTAAATTCGGGCGGGGACGCAGGTGCAGACTAAATCGGTAGACGAACGGGGGGAATCCGTCGACTGGTAAGGGTCAAGCGCCACGGATCACGTGTCGTCCGCACCCCCACACCCCACGCCTCACAACCCCAAAGTCCTTACCTTCGGCCCCGCCTTACCAGCACCCGATGATTCAGCGCCCTCGCCAAATTTTTACCCTCTTCCTCTGCACCTGCGTCCCCGCCCTGGGTTGGGCCCAGCAGGCGGTAGCCGATCCCCCGGATTTTCTGCGCAGTATTGGAAAATTGTACGTGGTGGTGGCCGTCATCGTCGTCGTATTTCTCGGGCTAGCCTTTTACCTCTACCGGCTGGACCGACGCCTAACCGAAATGGAAAACCAATTTAAAGATCATGCCTGACCAACGTTTTCTGGAGAGCGTGAACCGGTATTTCGATGCCGCCGCTCCCCACACCGGCCTGCCCGATGGCCTGCTGAAACAGATCAAAATCTGCAATTCCGTCTACCAGATTTACTTCCCCGTCAAGATCGATGGGGAGGTCAAAGTGATCGAAGCCTACCGGGCCCAGCACAGCCACCACCGCAGCCCGACCAAGGGGGGCATCCGCTACTCCAACCACGTCAATCAGGAAGAAGTCATTGCCCTGGCTACGCTGATGTCGTACAAGTGTGCCATCGTCGACGTGCCCTTCGGCGGGGCCAAGGGCGGGGTGCGCATCAACCCCTGGGAGTACAGCGAAGCCGACCTGGAGAAGATCACCCGCCGCTACACCACCGAGCTGATCCGCCGCAAGTTCATCGGCCCGGCCATCGACGTACCGGCCCCCGACTACGGCACCGGCCCCCGGGAAATGGCCTGGATCTACGACACCTACCGGTCATTCGAACCCGAAGACATCAATGCCGCCGGTTGCGTGACCGGTAAACCCGTGAGCCAGAACGGAGTGAGGGGGCGTACCGAGGCCACCGGCCGGGGGGTATTCTACGGCATCCGCGAAGCCTGCAATCAGCAGGACCTGATGGACGAGCTCGGGCTGAAACTCGGTATCGAGGGAAAAACCATGGTCGTGCAGGGGCTCGGGAACGTCGGTTCCCATACGGCTACCATCAGTCAGGACGAGGGGGGCGTCAAGATCGTCGGGGTCAGCGAAGTGGAAGGAGCGATCTACAATCCCGATGGCTTCGATATCCACGATCTGATCCGGCACCGTACGGAACACGGCAGCATCCTGGGGTACCCGGGGGCCGAGTCGTACGGGAAGGACGATCGTCGCTCGGTGATGGAATTCGAGTGCGACATCCTGGTGCCCGCCGCCCTGGAGAACCAGATCGACGAACACAATGCCCACAACGTGCGGGCCAAGATCGTGGCCGAAGCGGCCAATGGCCCGGTGACCGCCGATGGGTCCGACATTCTGGCCCAGCGTGGCGTAGCGGTACTGCCCGACATCTACCTGAACGCGGGCGGAGTAACGGTCAGTTACTTCGAATGGTTGAAGAACCTGAGCCACATGCGCTTCGGTCGGTTGCAAAAACGGTTCGATGAACGGACGTACCGGCGACTAGTCGACCAGATCGAGCATACCACCGGGAAGCAGGTCAGTGAACGCGATAAGCGAATGATCGTACACGGGGCCGATGAGATCGATCTGGTGCGCTCCGGACTGGAAGAAACCATGATTACCGGTTTTCAGGGTATCTACGCGCTGTACCGAGAGAAGAAAGATATCAAGGACCTGCGCACGGCAGCCTTTGCGCTGGCAATCAGCAAAATTAGCAACGACTACATCAGTTTAGGAATCTGGCCGTAGTGCACTAAAGGAATTAAATTTTATCTTTCTCGTTTATTTGGAATAATAATTGGTCGACCTATCTTCGCGGCCTAATCCTCATCATATGTCCGACAAACTCGACCGAATCGACCTGAACATCCTGCGTATCCTCCAGGACAATAGCAAAATCACCAACCTGGACTTATCCAAGCGGATCGGTCTGAGCCCGGCGCCTACTCTGGAACGAGTCAAGAAGTTGGAGCAAAACGACATCATTCAGAGTTACCACGCGAAGGTGAACCCCTCCGCAATCGGCCTGATGGTGAAGACGTTCGTGCTGGTGTCGTTGGACTGGCGCAAGGAGATGGCCCGGGAGAACTTCCTGGAGCAAGTGGATAAGATCGCCGAGATAACGGAGTGCTACATCATCACGGGTGAGGCGGACTTTCTGCTTAAGATCGTGTGTAAGGACATTCCCACCTACGAAAACCTGCTCTTTAAGACCCTCCAGCAGATTGATGAGATCGAACGGCTCAAGACACTGATGACCCTGTCTACGGTGAAGGATTCCAAGCGGCTGCCGTATGATTATGATCAGGGGTAGGGGGGTAGTATGTAGGAAGATGGTATGCGGGTAGGATTGGTACAACAGGCGAATACGGGGGAGCGTGGCGCTAACCTGGAGAAGAGCGCGGCGGGGATCCGTACATGCCGGGAAGGGGGTGCCGAACTGGTGGTGCTGCAGGAACTGCATACGGGTTTGTACTTCTGCCAGACGGAGGCGGTGGAGGTTTTCGATCGGGCGGAGGCGATACCGGGTCCGAGCACGGAGTACTTTGGTGAACTGGCCCGGGAGCTTGGCGTGGTCCTGGTGCTGAGTTTATTCGAGCGGCGGGCACCGGGCCTGTGCCACAATACCGCCGTGGTCATCGAGCGGGATGGTAGTGTGGCGGGGCGATACCGGAAGATGCACATCCCCGACGACCCGGCCTACTACGAGAAGTTTTACTTTACACCGGGCGATCTGGGTTTCAATCCTATTGAAACGAGTGTAGGAAAACTGGGGGTGCTGGTGTGCTGGGACCAGTGGTATCCGGAAGCAGCCCGCCTGATGACGCTGGCCGGGGCGGAGGTACTGATCTACCCTACGGCCATCGGCTACGAACTGGGGGATGACGCACCGGAGCGGGGGCGGCAGCGGGAGGCCTGGATGATCAGCCAGCGGGGGCACGCGGTGGCGAATGGCCTACCGGTAGTGGCGGTGAACCGGACCGGCTTCGAGGCCGACCCGAGCGGAGTGACGGGAGGCATCCAGTTCTGGGGCAGCAGTTTCGTGGCGGGGCCGCAGGGGGAAATGTTGTACCTGGCTCCGGAGGATGAAGAGGTGACCCACGTCGTCGAGCTAAACCCCACACGGACCGCGGACGTGCGGCGAATCTGGCCCTTCTTCCGTGACCGGCGGATCGATGCCTACGGCGACCTGCTACGGCGGTGGCGGGACTGAAACCTTCAACCTACGTCTCCCGTTGCACGTAGAAGGTATACTTACAATTATGGGTGCCAAGAAATTAACGTTGCGGCTAGATGAGACTATCATCAGACGCGGAAAAGCGTATGCGGCCCGTAACCCTACCAGCCTAAGCCGAATCCTTGAGCAAACTCTGCGGGAAAAGCTGCAGCAGGATGCTACTGCATACCGGGCGGTGAGGCGCTTTGAGGTCAGCGAGGAAGTAGATTCCATTGGGATACACGTACCTGGGTACAGTGATATGTCGGATGACGACCTCAGAGAGAGCTATATGCGGGAAAAGTCCGGGCCACTGTGAGGCGGGTTTACTTTGATGAAAATATTGTCTTAGACTTTTTGTTAAAGCGCACCCCCTGGCGGCTAGAGGCAGAGCAATTGTTTAGCCTGGGGGTAACGGGTAAAGTCGACCTCTTTTGTTATGTGAACGCTCCGGTACAGGCGTACCACTTCATGCGAAAAGTTCAGGAGCCAGTGACCGCCAAAGGTATGCTGACGCGGTTTATGAGGTTAATCACACTCGTACCGCTACGACCGGAACAATTGACCAAAGCCCTCGAACGAACCGATACGGAAGATTTGGAAGATAACTTGCACGTGGAACTTGTCATGTCCCGGCAGTGTGAAGTGCTGATTACAAGGGATACGGGTCTGCGAACCGACGCAATCCCGATCCAATCCCCCGGCGTCTTCTTACGATCATTCCCCGTCTGACCGACTACGCACCTGCGCGCCGCCGCCCTACTTTAACCTTATGTACCGCCTGAAGAAAAGGGATAAAGCCGCCGCCATCCACGCAAAACTCGAGGAATTGTACCCGGAGGTTCCCGTGCCCCTGGACCACACCGATCCGTACACGTTGCTGGTTGCGGTACTGCTTTCCGCCCAGTGTACCGACGTACGCGTGAACCAGGTAACGCCCAGTCTGTGGGCCCTGACCGACCGCCCCGAAGAAATGAAGGACGTACCCGTGGAAGATATCCGCGAAATCATCCGGCCCTGCGGCCTTTCCCCGGCGAAGAGCAAGGCCATCAAGGAACTCAGTCGCATCATTGCCGAGGAGTACGGCGGTGAGGTCCCCGCCGACTGGGACGCCCTGGAAGCCCTACCCGGCGTAGGCCACAAGACGGCCAGCGTGGTGATGAGCCAGGCCTTCGGGGTGCCGGCCTTTCCCGTAGATACCCACATTCACCGACTGGCCTACCGCTGGGCGCTGAGTACGGGGAAGAACGTAGCCAAAACGGAGGCCGATCTGAAGCGACTCTTCCCCGAAGCGAGTTGGAATAAACTGCACCTGCAGATCATCTTTTTCGGGCGGGAATACTGCCCGGCCCGTGGCCACCGGATGCGCGACTGCCCGATCTGCGGTCCCTTCGGGCGCCGGAGTTTGCTGCTACGGGAAAAGGGGTAACTTGACGCCATGTTGAGCAAGGTCCACCGGGAATCCTGGAGCTACCGGCTACCCCGCATTCTTCTGGGCGTCAGTGCCGTACTGGTGATCGCCCTGCTGTACCCCAACAATCTTAACTTTCCCTACCGGTTCGAACTGAACCAGACGTGGCAGTACGCCGACCTGGCCGCCCCGTACGACATCCCCGTCCTGAAGCGGGAAGAACGGCTGGCGGCGGACCGGCGGGCCGTGTTGCAGGACCTGACCCCGGTGTACCGCCGCGACCCCGAAGTAGCCCGTACCGCCCGGGCGGCCTATATCGAGGAGTTCCGGGAGGCCCTGGATTCGGCCGTAGCGCGGGGAACCTATTCGGGGCTGCGGCGCAACCCGGAAGCCCACCGACTTTACGGGTTAGAAATACTGGACCGGATCTACGAAAAGGGCATCGTACGGTTGCGCACCGAGGATGAGGCCCGGGCCGGCATGGCCTCCGTAATCCGGATCCTGAACGGCAGCGAGGTCAATACGCGCACCATCGGTCAGGTATTCACCACCCCGGGTCGGGCCCTAAGGTGGCTGAACGATAGCCTACTCTATACCCGGCTGGCGGCTCCCGATTTTCTCCAGCCCCTGCTGGAGGATAAGCTGGACTATAACGTGTTCTACAACGACAGCCTGACCAACCGGCTGCGGGAACAGCGGCTGGAGGCGGTCAGCCCCTTTGACGGACTGGTCGGGCAGGGGGACATCATCGTCCGCCAGGGGGAGGTGATTTCGGAAAACGTGTACCAGAAATTGCTCAGCTACCGTCGCCTGTACAACGACAACCTGCAGGGTAGTTCCAGCTACCTATCCGTAATCACGGGCTATGGCATACTGGTAGGATTAGTCATCCTCTTGCTCTTTTTGTACGTACGCACCTTCTTCCCACTGGTGTATTTGCGCATCAAGAATTTGGTTTTTATTCTGTTGTGGCCCCTGATTTACGCCGTGCTGGTGCGCTCCATCGAGCTGGCGCCCGGCTGGAGTGCCTACGTGGTACCGTTCTGTATCGTGCCGATCGTGATGCGGATCTTTTTTACCGAGCGGCTGGCCTTTTTCGTGCACGTGGCGGTGGTACTGATCGCTAGTTTCCTGACCTCACTGGGTTATCCGTTCACCTTCCTGAGTATCATGGCGGGGGTGGTGGTCATATTTATGGATATCGACACCCGGGACTGGTCGCGCTTTTTCAGTAGCCTGCTGCTCCTGTTCGCCTTCTACTTTTTTGGCTACGTGGGCATTCATTTGGTTCAGGGCTCGGGGCTGTCCACGATCAACTACGTCGATCTACTCTGGCTGGGGCTGAACGTATTCCTGGTGCTGTTAGCTTACCCCCTGGTACCGTTGCTGGAGCGCTTCTTCGGGCTGATCTCCCCGATCACCCTGCTGGAACTGAACGACATGAACCGGCCCCTACTGGAGCGACTGGCCCGGCAGGCCGCCGGCACCTGGCAGCATAGCCTGAACGTAGCGAACCTTTCGGAGCGGGTGGCCAACGAGATTGGCGCGAACTCCCTGCTGGTGCGTACCGCCGCCCTCTACCACGACATCGGTAAACTGAAGAACCCCGAATACTTCATCGAGAACCAGACCGGCCCGAATCCCCACGATCGCGTCAGTGACCTGGAGAGCGCCCGGATCATCATCGAGCACGTACGGGAGGGGGTGCGGCTGGCGCGGGAAGCGGGCCTGCCAAAAATTCTGATCGACTTCATCCGCACCCACCACGGCACCACGCGGGTAGAGTATTTCTACCGGAACCACATAAAGGACCACCCCGAAAGGGAGGCGGACGATCCCAAGTTCCGCTATGACGGGCCCCGGCCCACCACTAAGGAGCAAACGATACTGATGCTGGCCGACAGCGTGGAAGCCGCTTCGAAAAGCCTGAAGCAACCCACCGAGACGGAATTAAACGAACTGATCGATAATGTGATCCGGGGCAAGCTCACCCGGGGGCAGTTGGAAAACAGTAAACTCAGCTTCCGCGAACTGGAGGTCTGCCGGCGGATTTTCCGTTCCATGCTGAAGAGCTCCCACCACCTACGGGTCGTCTACCCCGACGGCGAGCCCCCTACGGAAGAAGAATAAACCCTACTCCATCAGACTACGGGCGCCGTGGAAGCGAACGCCGGGGGAAATGGTCTGGGCGGCCTCAATCATCTTCGTAGCTAGGGTGCCGGCGTCGGTTGGGTTGTAGTCGCCGAGTAGTTCCGGGCTGACCTTGCTGATCAGGCGGGTAGCTCCGGCCGCCAGTCGTTCACCGAGACGCACCTCCGGCCGGGAACCCAACAGCACCCCGGGCCGGAACAGATGAAGCGCCCAGAAGTCGATACGGCTCAGGGCTTCCTCCGTTTCCCCCTTCACCCGGCTGTAAAAAAAACGGCTCTCGGAATTGGCACCGGCGGAACTTACCACCAGGCACTGGTTGGCCCCCCCCTCATACGCCAGGCGGGCGGCCGTGACGATATAGTCATAGTCCACCCGGCGAAACGCATCCTCACTTCCTGCCTGTTTAATCGTAGTGCCTAGTGCGATAAACACATCCTGACACCGAAACAAGCTCGAGTAGCGGGCCATTCGTTCGAAATCGATGCGCGGGTTATCGAGCTTCCGGTGCCCCCGGTGGAGGGGACGGCGCGTTGGGGCCACCACCCGGCTATAGGCCTGGTGCTCCAGGAGGCCGTTGAGCAACTTCCCTCCCACCAGTCCGCTACTCCCGAACAGTAGAGCCGTCTTTCGGCTCGCCACGATTTCCATTTGGTCGGCCATGCCTTGGCATAACCACGGTCAGCGGATGGGGTTTGCCCGCGGGGCTACCGGGAGTCAGGGGGTGGCTCCGTATCAGCTGCGGGACGGGACGTGAAAACGGGACAGAAATGCCATGCCCAGTACGAAGAACGCACTGAGAATGAGGACGCTGAGCCGCATACTTCCGGTCAGGGCATCGAGAAATCCGAAGAGGAAGGTGCCGACCACGATGGCTACTTTTTCCAGCACGTCGTAAAAACTGAACCAGGAGGTAGGATTACCGGCCGGAATGACCTTGGCGTAGGTAGACCGGCTAAGGGACTGCACGCCGCCCATTACCAGCCCTACCGCCCCGGCGATGAGGTAAAACTGGAACTTATCGTTGACGAAATAGGCCAGCACGCAGATGAGCGTCCACACGATTAATTCGAAGTAGAGGGCGAATTTATTTCCCCGCCAGGCACTCAGTTTCGCGGCCAGGTAGGCACCCGCGATCGCGACTAATTGCAGAATCAGTACGACGATAATTAGCTCCTGGGTCTCAAAGCCCAGTTCCTTCTTGGCGAAAATACTGGCGAGAAAGATGACCGTCTGTACTCCGGCCGAGTAGCTGAAAAAAGCCAGCAGGAATCGCTTCGCCTGGGGATAGTCCGTGAACTGCCGCCACACCGACCGCAACTCGCCCCAGCCCCGGGCAGCCATATCGGAAAGTCCCGCCCCCCCGGTTCGCACATCATCCGGCAGGCGGGACAAAGAAATGTAGGCGAACACCAGCCACCAGATTCCGACGGTCAGAAAAGCCAGGCGCACGCTGAGGGTTCCCTTCTCCGGTAGCCCGAAAAAGCCCGGAACCGTCACCATCGCCAGATTAATAACCAGCAGGAGCACGCTGCCGATGTAGCCCATAGCGAAACCCCGGGCGCTCAGTGAATCAAACCGGTCTTCGGTAGCGATCACCGGTAGGAAGCTATTATAAAACACCAGCCCCCCGGCAAAGCCGATAAGGCCCACCACGAAGCCCAGGCTTCCTAACCACATGGTGCTCATCCCGGTGAAGAAGAACAGACTCAGGCAGCCCAGCCCCCCCATCGTGGTGAAAAGTTGCAGGAACCACTTCCTCCGGCCCCCGGCGTCAGCAATCCCGCCGAGTAGGGGGGAAAGCAGCGCGATAACCAGGTAGCTGAAGGTAATCAAGTAGGCGAACCAGCTGCTATTGGTAAAGTCCAGTCCCAGTACGGAAAACTCCGCATCGACCATCTCCTCGAAATAAGGGGGGAAGATGGCCGTGGTGATGACCAGCGCGAAGGCCGAATTAGCCCAGTCGAAGAGCGCCCAGCCGTTCAGGGTACGCCGATCATTGAGGGGTGTGTGCTGCAAGGAGGGGTGTGGTTAGTGGCTAAAGGTACGTTACCGAAACTACCCTACCTTCGCCCCCGACCCAAGAAACCAGACAACCCTCACCATGCCCCTGATTAAATCCATTTCCGGCTTCCGCGGCACCATCGGCGGCAAAGCCGGTGAGAATCTCACCCCCGAAGACATCGTAGCCAGTGTGGCCGGCTACGCCGATTGGCTCATCCGTAGCGGTGCCGCCCCCCGCGTGGTGATCGGTCGCGACGGCCGCCCCTCCGGCCCGGTGGTATCGGCCCTGACCGCGGCAACCCTGCAGAGTATGGGCATCGAGGTGATCGATTGCGGCCATGCTACCACTCCAACGGTAGAAATGGCGGTAGTGAGCCGCCAAGCCGGCGGGGGCATTATTCTTTCGGCCAGCCATAATCCGAAGGAGTATAACGCCCTGAAACTGCTCAACGAGAGGGGGGAGTTCATCAGCCACGCGGCGGGGCAGGACCTGATCGCCACCGTGCGTTCCGGCGACATCACCTACGTGGGGGTCGATGAGCTCGGTACGCTGAGGCAGGACGATACGGTTCTGGAGGATCACATCCGGGCCGTCCTCGATCACCCCTTGGTTGCCGTGGAAGCCATCCGCGAAGCGGGCTTTAGCGTGGTCCTGGACGCGGTCAACAGCGTGGGGGCTATTTCCATCCCGCCCCTTTGCGAACGGCTCGGCGTGAAGTGCGAGGTGATGAACGGCGAACTCAACGGGCAATTCGCCCATAACCCGGAGCCCCTGCCGGCTAATCTGATCGACCTGACGGAGCGGATGAAAACCTCGGACGCCGACCTTGGCATCGCCGTCGACCCGGATGTGGATCGCCTGGCGCTGGTCGGCCCCGGCGGAAAGTGGATCGGGGAGGAGTATACCCTGGTTGCGGTAGCCGACTACGTACTACGCCACGAACCCGGGCCGGTGGTCAGCAACCTGAGCAGCAGCCGCGCCCTGGCCGACCTGGCGAAGAACTACGGGCAGCCCTACCACGCCTCCGCCGTCGGGGAGGTGAACGTAGTGGCCAAAATGAAGGAGGTGAATGCCACGATCGGGGGTGAGGGCAATGGCGGCATCATCGACCCCCGCCTGCACTACGGCCGCGACAGTCTGATCGGACTGGCCCTGGTCCTGAGCCACCTGGCGACCAGCGGAAAGACGATCAACGCGCTACGCGACGGCTACGCCGACTACGAAATGGTCAAGGATAAGATCGACCTGGACCCGAACCTCGACCTGAAGGAAGCCCTCTCGGTCATGGAGGGGCTGTACCCCGATACCCGGAAGTCGAATATCGACGGGCTGAAGCTCGATTTTCCGGATGGCTGGGTCCACCTACGGGGCTCGAATACCGAACCCATCGTGCGGGTGTACGCCGAGGCCGCTACCCAAGACCGGGCCCGCGAACTGGCCCGGGGGGTGAAGGATAAATTCACCGAGCTCACCCAACCCGATGCCTAATGGAACAGCTCAAACACCGGGACGCCGGCAATTTTTTCCTGATCGCCGGCCCCTGCGCCATTGAATCGGAGGACACGGCCATGCGGATCGCCGAAAGTGTCCTGCACATCACGGACCGACTCCGCATTCCCTATATCTTCAAGGGAAGTTACCGCAAGGCCAATCGGAGCCGCATCGATAGCTTCAGTGGGATTGGGGATGAGAAAGCGCTACAGATTTTGCGCAGGGTAGGGGAGCGCTTCGATCTGCCGACCACAACCGACATTCACGCCGACGAGGAAGCGGCCATGGCGGCGGAGTACGTCGACGTACTACAAATCCCCGCCTTCCTGTGCCGGCAAACCTCCCTGCTGGTAGCCGCCGCGGAAACCGGGAAAGTGGTCAACATCAAAAAGGGCCAGTTCCTGAGTCCCTCGGGTATGCAGCACGCCCGGCAGAAGGTGCTCGACAGCGGCAACGAGCGGGTCTGGCTGACGGAGCGGGGCACGACCTTCGGCTATACCGACCTGGTGGTGGACTACCGGGGGATTCCCACCATGCAGGCCCTCGGGTCACCCGTGATCCTGGACTGTACCCACAGCCTCCAGCAGCCGAATCAAAACAGTGGGGTCACCGGCGGTCGTCCGGCTATGATCGGGACGGTGGCCCGGGCCGCGGTGGCCGTCGGCGTGGATGGCTTATTTATGGAAACCCATCCCGAACCCAGCGCGGCCAAAAGTGACGGGGCGAATATGCTGCCGCTGGATCAACTGGAGGGGCTGCTAACGAAATTGGTGCGAATCCGAGCGGCGGTAAACTAAGCGGGGGTCGGGCCCGTCGGATCGCCCTTCAGTGGGTCGGCTTCGAATTTGGTCGCTTTGAATTTGATGGGCAGATTGAACTGTACGGGTACTTTCCGCCCCCGCTGGTAGCCCGGCCGCCAGCCCTCTCCTTCGTCCAGCAACTTTCGGGCTACGTCCATAGCGGCCCGCCCCAATTCCGATCCGGGATCCCGAACCAGCTTGAGAGTATCGGCTTTCCCGTCCGGGCGCACGACGAACGATACGACGGCGGTACCCTCTACACCTTCCCGATGTGCTTGCTTGGGGTAGCTGATATTGGAGTGGATGAATTCTAGCATCCGCCGGTCAGCGGCCTGCTTGGCATCCTGGTATTCCGGCAGGGGGTAGGCACTGGCGTCCAGTCCGTAGAGGGGCATTTCTTCCACGATCCGGTACACCCCGTCCACTCCCGGTTTAGAGTCCCGACCGGGCCTGGAAAATTTGCGGTATAGCGTGTAGGCTCCGTAAAGAGCGAGTCCGTTGCGCAGAAGGTTGAGCATGGTGGTGAATTGTCTTAGGGTGTATCCAGCCAACCGGCCATCACCCGGCGAAGTTCTTCCGGTCGCTGAGTCCCGATCAGAATTTGTTTGCCGTCCCGCAGCACCAGCTGCAGTCCCTGGTCGCCACTGACGTTGAAGGCGATGCCCTTCCGCCCCATCCGGTAGCCCCAGCCTCCGAATTCTCCGAGGGGGGAGTAGGTCCGCACGTACGCCTGCTCGATGTCTTCTTTTGGAATGCACTTCTTACCGAAGGGGGTGAAGCCGACGTAAATCGCGCCCGAGGTAACCTCGGTAGTCATCTGAGTGGCAACGAGACCGATCATGATCGTGAGGCCTACCGCGATGGGAATGAAGGAAACCCAGCTCGCCTCCGCTTCCGCCAGGTCGATAGCGGAATACAGCAGGAGCAACGTCACGCCGACGGTGATCAGGGTGATCCACCACTGGTTAAATTTTTGGTGCTCGCGGAAGTAGGTCATGCCACTAAAGATAGTCCCTACTCACAGGACTGCCAAGGGCTATTACGTTGCTCAATGGAACGTGTTACCACGGAGTGCCCTTCGGGCGCGCACCGAGAGTTACACGGAGCGTTCACGGAGCTACCGCGCGCCCCTCGGTGTGCTCTCGGTAAAGACCTCCGTGAGGCGAAGCCACCGTGGGTAGTCCCGGTCGATAATTCGTGGCTAGATATGCTGGGTGATGATATTCTCGTACCGCTCCTGCTTCCCGCTGGTTTGCTCGGGTTCGCCCATCTCCAGTCCGATGCGGGCCAGGTCATCTAAGCTCAGGCTACCCTCCTCGAATTGTTTGCCATTGCCACCGTCGAAACTCGCGTAGCGTTCCCGCCGCATCTCGCGAAATTTGCTGTTGGACAGTACCCGATCGGCCGCCAGCAGGGCCCGGGCGAAGACATCCATACCGCCGATGTGGGCGTGAAATATGTCCTCCAGATCGGTCGAGTTTCGGCGGGTTTTGGCATCGAAATTCACGCCGCCGCCCTGTAGGCCGCCGGCTTCCAGGATGACGATCATGGCCTCGGTGAGCTCCTGCACGCTGTTGGGGAACTGGTCGGTATCCCAGCCATTCTGGTAGTCGCCGCGATTAGCGTCGATGCTGCCCAGTAGTCCCTGGCTGGCGGCTACGGCCAGTTCGTGCTCGAAGGTATGCTGGGCCAGGGTAGCGTGGTTGACTTCGATGTTGAGTTTGAAGTCGTCCATCAGGTCGTACTGCCGCAGGAAGCCGGCTACCGTCGCGCTATCGAAATCGTACTGGTGCTTACTCGGCTCGAAGGGTTTGGGTTCGATGAAGAAAGTGCCCGTAAAGCCCTGGCCGCGAGCGTAATCACGGGCTATGGTTAGAAAGCGACCGAGGTGGTCGATCTCCCGCTTCAGGTCGGTATTGAGCAGGCTCATGTAGCCCTCGCGGCCGCCCCAGAAGACGTAATTTTCTCCGCCTAGTTTGATGGTGGTGTCGATGGCATTCTTCAGTTGGGCGCCGGCGTAGGCGACCACCCGGAAGTCCGGATTCGTACTCGCGCCGTTCATGTACCGCGGATGGCTGAAGAGGTTGGCCGTTCCCCAGAGCACCTTTTTCCCGCTGGCCTCCATTTTTTCCTTCACGTAGTCACTTACCTCGTCCATCCGTTTGCGGTAGGTCGTCAGGTCGGCCCCGGCTTCGTCCAGTAGATCGACGTCGTGGAAGCAGAAGTAATCCAGCCCGAGTTTGTCCAGAATTTCGAAGCCCGCGTCCGCCGAGTTTTTCGCCTCCCGCACCGGATCGTCTCCGCCCAGCCAGGGGTAGTCGGCGGTACCCGGGCCGAAGGGGTCGCCCCCGGTATTGCGCAGGGTGTGCCACCAGGCCATGGCGAATTTGAAGTGCTCGGCCATCGTTTTGCCCGCTACGGTCCTATCCTTGTCGTAGTACTTGAAGGCCAGTGGATTGTCGCTTTCGGGACCCTCGTACTGGATGGTGGGAATGTGGTCGAAATAGGTCGGCATAGGGAGGGGTTGAGATTTTACGGGGGAAGGTAGGAATTAGGGGCGGGGTACGGCCCTAACTCCCCTCCTCCTTCGGTATCGCCCCGGTAGCCTGGCCGAAGTAGAAGACGAACTGCTGCATCTGATTCGCGAGTTCTTTATTCCCGGTGGCGCGGAAGTAGGTGTCGGCCAGTCCCCGTAGGGTCTGGTAAAACATACGGTCCATTTCGAGTACCTGCATATCCCGGGTCCAGAGGTCGATCTTGAGGGTTTCTTTGCTGCGCTCGTCGAACAGCGCGAGTAGCATGGCTTTGCAGGCCTGCGGGCCCCGGGCAGCGGGGTTGTCGCTGGCGGCCCATTTCATGTCCACGGGCATATTTTTCTCGTCCAACCCTACGTCGACGGTGATGCGGCTCTTCTTGACTACGGTATGCTTGGGCATGGGGGGGGGAAGATTTGTGGGCGAAGGTAGGGGCTGGACAGTAGGTGGTACCGGTCCCGGAGGGATCGTCGCTTTAGCGGGGGGTGAAGCGATGGCGTAGCCAGAGCGCAGCCCTCCGTAGAAGAATAATCAAGGGATCGTTTTATCGACGGGAGGTGAAGCGATGGCGTAGCCAGAGCGCAGCCCTCCGTAGAAGAATAATGAAGGGATCGTTTTATCGACGGGGGGTGAAGCGATGGCGTAGCCAGAGCGCAGCCCTCCGCGGGATAAAGTTGAATGGATCGTCGCTTTTAGCGGGGGGGGGGTGAAGCGATGTCGATATAGGGCGGCGGCGCGCGGGTGCGAAGGGGATTGGCTAACTTCCCGCCATGTACCTAATTACCGGGGCGAACGGATTCATCGGCAGTGTATTGGTGGGCTTCCTGAACCAACGGGGGATCACGGATCTAATCCTGGTGGACGATTTTATCCACTACCAGGACAAAACGCCCAATTTGCAGGACAGGGACTTTCTCGTCCGGGTCGAAAGGGATACCTTATTCGCCATCTGGGACCAGGAGCAGTGGCCCCTGGAGGGGGTCTACCACCTGGGTGCCCGGACCGATACGGCGGAAACCGATCCCGAGCTATTCGACCGGCTCAACCGCGACTACTCCCGCGAAATCTGGGAACGTTGCGCCCAACTCAACATCCCCCTGGTCTACGCCAGTAGTGCGGCCACCTACGGCGATGGCAGTGCCGGCTTCGACGATACCGTACACCCCACCGAGCTCGTGCCCCTGAATGAGTACGGCCGCAGCAAAAACGATTTCGATAAACTAACCCTGCTTGCACCCGCGTCCCCGCCCCACTGGTACGGGCTGAAGTTCTTCAACGTCTACGGACCCAACGAATACCACAAAGGACGAATGGCCAGCGTAATCTGGCACGCCTTCCGGCAGATCAAAGCCACCGGGAAGATGAAACTATTCCGTAGCCACCGGGCGGAGGTTGCCGACGGAGAACAGTGCCGCGACTTCATTCACGTTGAAGACGTGTGCCGGGTGTGCCACTGGCTGATGACCGAACGGCCCCGCCCGAACGGGCTCTACAACCTGGGTACGGGGCAGGCCAGAAGCTTCCGGAACCTGGTCGAGGCCACCTTTGCCGCCATGGAGCGAGAGCCGACCATCGAGTACATCGATACCCCGGCCGATCTACGGAAAAACTACCAGTACTACACCCGCGCCGATATGCGCAAACTGCGGCGGGCGGGCTACCTGGCCGACTTCACGGATCTGGAAAGCGGCGTGCGCGATTACGTCACCCGCTACCTGGTCGAAGGAAAATACTACTGACTCACGCAGCACTATTCACTCCCCCATGCAGCAACACCCCCAGACGCTCGGTGAATTCATCATCGAAAACCAGGCCGACTTCGAGTATTCCAGCGGCGAACTGTCCCGGCTGCTCAATTCCCTGCGCCTGGCGGCCAAGGTCGTCAACCACGAGATCAGCAAGGCCGGGCTGGTCGACATCACCGGCACCGTAGGCAATAAAAACGTACAGGGGGAGGAGCAAAAAAAGCTGGACGTATTCGCCAACGAAGCCTTCATCAACACCCTCACGAACCGGGAGATCGTCTGCGGCATCGTGAGTGAGGAAAACGAGGAGTTCATTCAGATTAGCGGGGCCAACGGGCGCAATCAGCAGAAGTACGTAGTGGTCATGGACCCCCTGGACGGAAGTTCCAATATCGACGTCAACGTGTCGGTAGGCACCATCTTCGGCATCTACCGTCGCATCTCCCCGGTCGGCACCCCGGTCACCGTGGATGATTTTCTGCAGCCCGGCAACATGCAGGTAGCCGCCGGTTACATCATCTACGGCACCTCCACTATTCTGGTCTACACAACGGGCAATGGCGTCAATGGCTTCACGCTGAACCCCGCCATCGGCACGTACTACCTCTCCCACCCGAATATTCGGGTGCCCAAAATGGGGAACATCTACAGTATTAACGAGGGCAACTACGTCCACTTCCCCCAGGGGGTGAAGGACTACATCAAATACTGCCAGCGGCAGGAGGAAGACCGCCCCTATACCAGCCGCTACATCGGCAGCATGGTCATCGACATCCACCGGAATCTGCTGCTCGGCGGGATCTACATCTACCCCAAAAGCAGTGAGCGGGAGGACGGAAAGCTGCGCCTCCTCTACGAATGTAACCCGATGGCCTTTCTGCTGGAGCAGGCCGGCGGGAGGGCCACCGACGGCTACCGTCGCATCCTGGACATCAAGCCCGAGCACATACACCAACGGGTACCCTTCTTCGGCGGCAGCACCGAGATGGTGAAAAAAGCCGAAAGCTTCCTCCGGGAAAGTAAGGATGCTTAGTCGCAGAATTTTAGCGGTCGATCTGCTGCGGGGCCTGACTATCGCGGCCATGATTCTGGTCAACAACCCGGGAAGCTGGGGCGCGGTGTACGCTCCGCTGCTACACGCTCCCTGGCACGGGTACACCCCGACGGATCTGATCTTCCCCTTCTTTCTGTTCATGGTTGGGTGTTCCATCGCCTTCGCCTACCGGGGTAAGCCGCCCTCCTGGCCGATCTACCGAAAAATTGGGGTGCGGGCGCTGAAACTGATCGCACTCGGCCTGTTCCTGGGGGTCTTCCTGATCGTGCCGCCCTTCGTGAAGATGTGGCCTGAAATCCGACTGCCGGGGGTGTTGCAGCGCATCGGACTGGTCTTCCTGATTGCCGCCCCACTGGCCCTTCACCTCCGCACGCGGGGGCTAACCGTACTCACCGCGGTACTTCTCCTGGGCTACTGGGGCTGGATGGGCTTTATGCCCCTTCCCGATGGGAGCGACCCGACCTACGCCCGTGGCCCGAATAACTGGGCGATGTACGTCGACAAACTGATCCTCGGCTCCCACACCTGGCGGGAGGATTACGATCCGGAGGGCCTGTTGAGCACCCTGCCCTCCGTTGCGACCGGTCTAATCGGAGTGCTAACCGGCCGTTTTTTGCTCCGGGAGGAAGCTAAGCGGGTGAGCGGCTTACTGATCGCCGGGGCGGTGCTGGTGGGAACGGGGCACCTCTGGGACCTTTTCTTCCCCATCAACAAAGCGCTGTGGACCAGCTCCTTCGTACTGGTCACCGCCGGATGGGCCCTGCTGTGCCTGGGAGTGATTTATTACCTGACCGACGTACGGGGTTGGCGCATCGGCGGGGTGTTTTCCCGAGCTGGGGCCAATGCCCTGATTTTATTCTTTTTGTCGAGCTTCTTCGCCAAGGTGTTCGGGAGCATCCGGGTGGGGGCCACTTCGCTGCACGGTTACCTGTACGAAACGATCTTCCTGCAGCCGATCTGGCCGGAAAAATTTGCCAGTCTGCTCTACGCCCTTACGCTGGTTGTCCTCTACCTGGCCCTGGGTAGTTGGCTCTACCGCCGCAATCTGTTCATCAAGGTCTAGCCTGTATGGTAGCGAGCCCCCGGGTCAATTCCCGAATGATACCCTTAGTACCGGGATCATAGATCCAGTTGGTGTCGAAGCGGGAAAGGAGTTCGGCGTTGGCCTCCCGCGCGAGCGCCAGGCTATGAAACTCGGTATTTTTGTTGTGCTGGAAGTGGGCCACTTCGTTGAGTATATCCTGGTCGATCTTGTACATCACGAAGTCGGAGATCATCAGTACGTCGGCATCCTGGTAGTCGTAGGATTTCAGTTGGCGGAGCGCTTCGTATAGGGCAAGGGTAGCGTCCGTTCCGCCGTAAAACGACATCTGAAGGAAGGCAGCCAGCTCATCCACGGAATTGGCGATGTCGTACAGGTCGATCGTTTTGACCCCCGTGCTGAAGCTGATCAGGTAGGCCCGCCGGTTGCCGGCAATGGCCATCTTGAGAATGCCCAGGGTCAGCACCTTCGCGACCTCCTCCGGCCGGCCCATCATGCTCTGACTGGTATCGACGCAGACGATAAAGGGTCCCTTTTCCCGCTGTTTGATGCGCTGATTGACCTCCATCTCCTGGTCCTCACTACGCACTAACTTCTTGTCCTCGTAGCGGAGGGTGAGCAGGCTACTGTCAGCGTATTTTTTCAGAAAGGCGGTTTCCGTAATCCGGTGACTCAGCAGTGCCGCCTCGGAGCTGAGCAGATGACTAATGTCCTGGCTCTCGTGGACGCCGACGATTTCCGCCCGGGCGAGGGGGTCGACGCGCCATTCCTGGCGTACGATGGTGCGGGCGAAGGTCTCTTCCTCCAACTCGATCTCGGCCTCCCGGAGCTGACCGAGCAGGTCGGCCAGCCGCCGCAGGCTCTCCTCGTCGGCCAGCAGTTCGTCGTACTGTTGGAGTACGTCGAAGCTGGTGGACTGCCAGAGGTCGCGGCTCATATCCCAGCCGAGGTATTCCGAGAAGGGGTTGAGGATGGAACGCAAGCGACGGTATTCCTCCACTTTCTGGCCGAGCAGTTCGATATATTGTTCTTTAGCCTCCTCCAGTTTACGGAGTTGGTAGGCCAGGATCTTCGCCTGTAGCAGGGCGTCCCACTGACTAAGCAGGTCGGTCAGAATGCGCTCGAAGGCGCGGTGGTCTTCGTCGGTCCACTGCGCTACTTCCCGCTGAAAGAAGGAGGACATCCGGTCCCGGTAAAACGCGGTGTCCAGCTCCTCCCGGGTGTATTCGGTCGTAAGGAATTGGATCAGGTGGGGGTAGCGGTGGCGGAAGGCCCTGGCCGGGGTTACGCTCCATCCCTTCAGCAACTCCACCTCCTTCGTGTACGGATGCTTCGTGGCGTTCTTGGTGAAGGTCTTCTTGATCCAGTACAGGGTATCGAGGACGATCTGGCGACTGATACTTTCGTTTCCCCGACAAACGAAAAGCAGTTGATCGATGCTAAACACATCATCCAGCGATCGGCGCAGGTAGTCGGCGTAGCGATCGTTCAGGCTTTCGCCAGCGTAGGGTTGCCCGCTCAGTTTGGATCGCATGTACTCCACCAGGTAGCGGCGGGTCCGGCGGTCGGTCAGTTGGCCAAACTCGATAAAGCGGGCGTACTCCTGCTCGAGTACTTCGTCGGGGGCGGGCTCCATGCGCTAATCAACGGCGGCGGGCGGGGGAGGTTGCCGGCGGATAGAAATGCTCACCATAAAAAGGACCGCCTGCCCGAGGCGGGAGGCGGCCGAGAAAACCACTTAGAGAAAAAATTAAATTGTTCAGATCCGGTCCAGTTCGAAGTGCTCGATCAGCCGCAGTAACTTCTGCCCGTACTGGGGGTCGCGGCTGTAGCCACTGCGAACCAGGGCGGCAATCCACTGCTGGTGGTTCACGCTTTCCCCGGCCAGTTCCGGGAAGCGGCGGCTGATGTACTCGCTGTGGTCGCGCCAACTCGCCCAGGCATTGTCGAAGCGCTGATTGCGCGCCGCGGTGCGGAAGTGATTGTTGTCCTGGCGCGCCACGGCGGAGGTGCCGGCCTCGCTGTCCAGAATGGCCATAGCGAGCTTGGCGGCGGCGGGGATGGCGAACTTGTCCTCTTCGGTCCGGGCTACCCGGGCGAAACGTTCTACGTAGCGATCCACGGTTGCGGCGTCGTAGCGGGCGACCGTCCAGGCCGGCGCGGCGGGCGGTGCGGTTGGGGTAGTGGTGGTACCGGGTAGCATGCTCAGGGTGCTGGTCTGGGCTCCCGTGGCGTCGGTGGTACCGAGTGTCGCCCCCTCGGTACGGATGCCAATACCCTCCGCCCCCATGCTTACGGTGAGGTCGATTTGCTTCTGACTGAACAGGAACACGGTCAGCCCGATCAGACCGATGCGGAACCAGGTCAACCGCAGCCGGCTAATCCAGGTCGGCGGGATGTACTCGGTATTGGCCGCCCGGTGGCGGGCCGAAGAGAACAACTGGGAACTGCGCATCCAAAGCCGGCGGCCCAGCAAGCGCCAGTTTATAGTGATGATCCTATCGTTATCGGTGGCCGTAGCCGAGGGAGTCGAGCGAGACATAAGCGTTCTTTTTTGCAACCAGACCGGAACCGCCGGTCGATTACAAATATAGAACTACTTGTTTGAAAATAACAAATAAAACAAACAAAAACTTTTTATTTGATCTTACCGACGATCACCGAGCTTCCGATGCCCGCAGCAACACCCGGATCGGCGATCCGTCCGAGCCGGCGATCTTCAGGGGTAAGCAGATCATTTCGTAGTCCCCTTCCGTGATCCGCCGCAGATCCACCCCCTCGATGATCCATACCCCGGCCCCCATGAGCGCCCGGTGAGTTTGTGGGTTGCCGGAATAAAAGGGGCCTACGGAGAGGTAATCTACCCCGACCAACTGCAATTTTTTACCGGCCAGGTAACGGGCGGCTGCCGGACCGATGCCCCGGTAGTCCTTGTCGAAGGGACGCTGTAGCCAGAGCCCCCGGTCGCTGTTCGGGGTGCGCAGCAGCAGCCGTTCCCCCGCCTCGAGAGGCCGCGTGCGCGCCTCGTACGTGTGTAGCTGCTCCGGGGTGACCTCGTGGGGGGTGTTGATGGCGGCCACCCGTACCGGTCCCAGCCCGACGTGTACCGGAAACCGACTTACGTCAATGCCCTCGGCCAGAAAGTGGCTGGGCGCGTCCATGTGGGTGCCGCTGTGGGCGCTGAAGTGCAGCATGGTCACCCGGGCGGTATCGCCGCAGTGCAGACAACTAAGGGCATCGAAGGAAGTTTCGGGTTGTCCGGGCCAGCCGGTCATGCCTTCGAAGATCGGGTAGGTGACGTCGGTCCAGCCCTCGTACCAGTTACTCATTTACAGTATGTTTTCATTCGGTAGGCAGGATTAAGCCCGACCGGCGGGAAAGGTTGTGGATTTACCTACCTTACTGCCCGTACTCACCGCCTGAATTATATGCCTACCCCTCACCCGGATCACCGCCGGTACTGGCGTACGAACCTGCGCTACCTCGCCGTCCTGCTATTGATCTGGTTCGCAGTAAGCTTCGGCTGCGGCATCCTGCTGGCGGATTCCCTCAATCACTTCCGTATCGGTGGGGCCCCCCTCGGTTTTTGGTTCGCCCAGCAGGGGAGCATTTACGTATTCGTAGTCCTCATTTTCGTCTACGTCTACCTGATGAACCGACTGGATGCCCGCTTCGAGCCTCCCCAAAGGAATAAAGGAGGTAAGGGGTGAGGGGGTAAAGATCACGCCTGCCCCGACAGCAACTCCCTAAGCCCTTTAACCCCCCGCAAATGGACGTACAAACCTGGACCTACCTCATCGTCGGCGCCACCTTTTTGCTCTACATCGCCATCGCCATCTGGGCGCGGGCGGGGTCTACCCAGGAATTTTACGTAGCCGGCGGCGGCGTACATCCGGTGGCCAACGGCATGGCGACGGCGGCCGATTGGATGAGCGCGGCCAGTTTCATTTCCATGGCGGGCATCATCAGTTTCGCGGGCTACGACGGGGCGGTCTACCTGATGGGCTGGACGGGCGGCTACGTGCTGCTGGCGCTCCTGCTGGCTCCCTACCTCCGTAAGTTCGGTAAGTTCACCGTGCCGGATTTCATCGGCGATCGCTACTACTCCAACGTGGCGCGTACCGTAGCCGTCGTCTGTGCAATCGTCGTCAGTTTCACCTACGTGGCCGGACAAATGCGCGGGGTAGGGCTCGTCTTCAGCCGCTTCCTGGAGGTCGAGATCAATACCGGCGTTTACATTGGTACGGTAGTCGTCTTTTTTTATGCCATCATGGGCGGCATGAAGGGCATCACCTATACCCAGGTTGCGCAGTACTGCGTGCTCATCTTTGCCTACATGGTGCCGGCCATCTTTATCTCCCTGCAGATGACCGACAACGTCATCCCCCAACTCGGCCTGATCGGGGAGGTGAACGACGGAAGCGGCATGGCCCTACTCGAAAAACTCGATCGGCTCCATACGGAGCTGGGGTTCGCCGAGTACACCTCGGGTTCTAAGTCCACCACCGACGTCTTCGCCATCACCCTGGCCCTCATGGCCGGAACGGCGGGCCTGCCCCACGTGATCGTTCGTTTCTTCACGGTCCCCCGGGTCAAAGACGCCCGAATTTCGGCGGGTTGGGCCCTGCTCTTCATCGCCATTCTGTACACTACGGCACCGGCCATCGCCGCCTTTGCCCGCACCAACCTGATCACTACCATCAACGAGAAACCCTACGCCGAGCTGCCCGAGTGGTTCGGAAAGTGGGAAGAAACCGCACTGGTAGCCTGGGTCGACAAGAACCGGGACGGAAAACTGCAGTACGCTCCGGGAGCCCCGTTCGTGGGTGCCGTCGATCAGCTCAGGGAAGGCGGCGGCGCGCAGGTGCGGGGGGAGGCGGGGGAAATTAGGTTAGCCAACGATGTCACGGAAAACGCCAATGAAGTCTACATCGACCGCGACATCATGGTACTGGCCAACCCGGAGATCGCCCGACTTCCGGCCTGGGTCATCGCCCTGGTAGCGGCCGGCGGACTGGCAGCAGCCCTCTCTACCGCCGCGGGCTTGCTGCTGGTCATTTCTACCGCCGTGAGCCGCGATCTGATGCGCAAGCAGATCAAACCGGAAATGAGCGAGCGGGAGGAGCTCTGGTGGGCCCGGGGCGGGGCGGCCGCGGCCGTGCTGGTGGCGGCCTACTTCGGGGTCAACCCACCCGGATTCGTAGCCGCCACGGTGGCCCTGGCCTTCGGACTGGCCGCGGCCAGCTTCTTTCCCGCCATCGTGCTGGGCATTTTCGATAAGCGGATGAATCGCCAGGGGGCCATCAGCGGTATGGTGGTCGGCATCCTACTGATGTTCGGCTATATGGCTGTCTACCGCCTGGGCTGGTTCGTCGACGAAGTACCGTCCCCGCAAAGCTGGTGGTTCGGCATCAGCCCCGAGGGCTTCGGCTCGGTGGCCATGGTGGTCAATCTGCTAGTGGCGCTGGTGGTCAGCCGCCGTACCCCGCCCCCCCCCGCCTACGTCCAGGAGATCGTGGAGGACATCCGCATCCCGAGCGGCGCCGGCCCCGCCCAAACCCATTAATCCCCCCGCCTCCACCCCCCCCCTTAGCCCCCATCCCCCGCCCCTGCCGCCCGGCCCCGGAGGGGGCGTCAAGAATTCCTGGGGGGGCGGCATCGAATACCCCGCCGAACCACTCGCCCCCCCGGCC
>CAZQNE010000029.1:0-51772 GCA_964594535.1 uncultured Lewinella sp. | reverse complement strand
ACGGCGGCTACGCGGTGACCGGCGGCCAGGGCGAATTGGGTGTAGCCACGGTCCTGTCCGCGCTCGGCGTTCCAGAGGTCAGCCGATTCATTCAGCACTTGATCCAGATCCGCAGGGACAACGTTCCAGGCCCGACCCAGGTGAAAAAACTCCCGGTTGACGGTCAGGGCCTGGCGGACGGATTTCGGTAGGTCGCTCAGCTGAACGAGGCGCAGTACATCGTCTCCCGCCAGGAAGGGGGTCAGGGAGCCGGGCTCCGTGAGCTTGTCGCCGTCCAGGCTACCGAAGCGGGGCAGGGCGCCCAGGCCGGTGCTGGCCAGTCCGAGGATCAGGGAGGTTTTGAGGAAGCGGCGGCGGTTGGGGAGAGTCGTCATGGTGATTGTTGTTATTTGCCGGATTCCTGCTCCGCGAGTTGAATGTAGTAGTCCAGGCTCTGTTTATGGGCCTGGAACTGGCGGGTATCGCGCTTGGCCTGCTCCAGATCGATGCGGCCTTCCAGATATTCGCTGCAGGCGTGCATGAAGTCGTGACCGAGCTTGAGCGACTGGGCGTACAGGCTTTGGCTATCCGCTTCCCGGACCGCCGCTTCTACGGATACCGGGAGGGGTTCGCCCCGCTGCACGGCCCGCGCCAGTTGGATGATGGGGTCTTCCGGATCGTAGAAGCCCGGGTCGATGAGGTACTGCCGCGTGCGGGCGGGGTCGGGGGCGTGGTAGGCATCCGTGTAGCGATCGACCTCGACGTAGAAGCGCTGGCGTTCGTTGTCGATCGTCTCCCACTGCTTCTCCCAATCTTCGATTTTGTCCGGCAGGAAGGTTTTGAAACCCGCCAACGCGTCGGCGAACTGTACGGCCATGGCGGGTTCGAGCTGACTGACCGGCAGGAAGGCGGCGGCCGGGTGGGCACTGAGATCGGCGGAGAGCACGGTGGGGTGGAAGGGGGCTTCCCGCCCGTGGTCGAAGACGGCGGCGAAGGTGGCCGCGTCGTGGTAAACGCTGGCGTGGGCGGGGCCGGGGTAGCCGCGGGTGTAGTAGGCCAGGTCCGTCATCCGGAAGACGGGCTTGAAGGTGCGGTCGCCGGCCAGGTGCCCCATCCAGCCGATCACGTAGCTGAGTTGCCGTTGCTGCTCGGTGCTCCCCGTCCAGCCGCTCTGCCATTCGGTCAGCAGGGGCAGGATGAAAGTGTCTCCGGAACGGGTACAGGTCCCGAGGCGGAAGGCATCGGGGTGGGCGTCGACCGCCTCCTGGATGCGGGAGCTGAACTCAGGCCGCTGGCTGACGACGCGGAAACTGTCTTCGCCGACGGCAATGTGGGTGATGTGTTCGGACATGGCTGGATGGAAACTGGTCAACTGTAAGGTAAGCATACCCAAACAAACCACCCCGGTCCCGCAGTTAACCCGGTATGCCTCGTTTTCGCCTCACCTTCCCCTGGTTCGACCGCCGCGCCTTCCCCGTGCTGGCCGTCGTGGTCGGCGGACTGTACCTACTGGAAGAATACTTCGTGCTGCGCGAACAACGGCAGTCGAAAACAAGGCGTACGGTAATCAACACGGCGGTGGCCGCCACCGGCTTTTCCGTCGTGCGGCTGGCTCTGCTGCCCGCGATGGTGGCGGCGGCGGAGTGGGCCGACCGGCGGCGGTTCGGCATCATCCACTGGTTGCCGCTACCCCGTCCGTTGCGGATGGCGGCCGGTTTCCTCTTACTCGATTACACCAACTACCTCTGGCACGTACTCACCCACCGGGTGCCCCTGTTGTACCGCTTCCACCGGGTGCACCATACCGATCTGGATATGGACGTCACCACCGGTTTTCGCTTTCACCTGGGCGAGCAGGTGTTCTCGATCTTTTACCGGGGCGGGATGATCGCCCTCATCGGCACCCCGGCGAAACTGATGCTGGTGTACGAAGCTATCTTCGAGGGGTGCACGGCCTTTCACCACAGCAATTTGCGTCTGCCCGCCAGGGTAGAGCGTACCCTGGCCAAATTCATGATCACCCCCCGGGCCCACGGCATCCACCACAGCATCGTGCGGGAAGAATTCGATTCGAATTACGGCGTAGTGTTTCCCTTCTGGGACGTGCTACACGGTACCCGCCGAATGGACGTCCCCCAGCGCGACATCACCATCGGCCTACCCGCCTGGCGGGACCCGGATGAACTCGGCACTGTCCATCTGCACCGGATGCCCGCCGACCCGATACGCGCCTGGGCATTACCGGGTGGGACCGTACCGCGGAGGTAGTTCATGGCACCTGCGCGCCGCCGCCCACCGTGGACGTGAAGCAACTATCCATCGAATGGGTATCGAGTATAGTCTAAAAATTGCTTTGGATCACGCCCGCCAGCTGCACTTTCGCGGACATAAGCTAACAAAATGACGCCGAGGCTATTCCAAATGTTTATTTTCCTAACGCTCTTTACGGCACTGCTCTCCGCCCAGCCCGGGGACGAATTCGCGGCCATTGAATCGCGCATTGCCGCCTATCTGGAGCGACAGGATATCCCCGCCGCCAGCCTTGCTATCGCGCGGGGGGGGCAGCTCGTGTACGACCGGTCTTTCGGGGAAACCAAAGCGAACGTCCGCTACCCCCTCGCTTCGGTCACCAAACCGCTGACGGCTACCCTGATCGCGGTGCTGGCCGATAAGGAACTGATCGACCTGGATGCGCCGGTAGCCGATTATCTGGACGCCGACGTGCACTATCCGGATTCCCGCTGGCAGAAGGTTACCGTCCGCCACCTATTGACGCATACCTCCGGAATGGGGATGTACTATCGCATTTACTACGCGGACGAAGACCAGACGCCCGACCCGGTCAGCACCCTGATCGAGCGACACGGCTACCTTTACCACGATCCGGGCACTCACTTCGAATATTCTAATCTGGGCTACGCCATTCTGGGCGAGATTGCCGCGCGGGTCACCGGGCAGCCGTACCCGGAGGCGCTGCGCCAGTACGTACTCCAGCCACTAAATATGGAGCATACCTCAACCGGTATGGATGATCATTCTCCTCAACAGTACGCCTCCCTCTACGGCGTTCGACGGGAGGCGCTACCGCTGGTCTATACCGATACCCCGGCGGCCGGCGATGGATACGGAACGGCGGCCGATTTGGCGCGCTTCGGGGCGTTTCACCTGGGTCACGGACCGCAACTACTACCCGCCGTAGCGCGCCGGGCCATGTACCGGGGAAGTGATACCAGCGGGGTTGAATACGCCAATCCGTGTCACCGCTACGGACTGGGCTTTTACACCAGTGCAGCGGCCGATCACCTCTGGCACGACGGCGGCCTGGACGGGGCCGGTACTACCCTGAGGCTGCTGCCCGAAGAAGATATAGCACTGGCCGTACTCACGCCGGTAACGTTTACCTCCGGGGCGGCCGATAGCATTGCGGCGATCCTACTGGGTGAACTAACGGAGCGGGAACTGCCCGCAACCTGCCTACGGACGGACACCGGTTCCTTTGACGTCGGGTCATACCGGGGGGAATGGCCCGGGGAAATCACCACGGCGGAGGGGGACGTTCCGGTAAAGCTGACCTTTCGGGAGGGCGGTGAGGTGCTCGCCGCCTTTGAGCAGCCGCAGTCGAATATGATTTTTACCGGGGGGGCCTCCTTTCCGCTACGCATCATCGTGGACCAGTTCAGCGGTAGCGCGGAAGGGGTCGTGGGGTGGATACCGACGGGGGTGTTGGGGATCGCAGAACTACGGGATGCGTTCCACATCGTCCAGTTCGACCTGAGACGTGAGGGGGATACGCTCAAGGGGGCGGCAAAGGTGTTTGCGACCAACACCGGCCGGGAGGGGTTTGGGATGAGTTTTCCGATGCGGCTCAAGCGACGGGCTCCGGTTGACTAACTACCCCGCCTCAATCCGATCGATCAGCACCTCGAAGTCCTGCTCCTTCCCGTTCCCGATCAGGAACTGCAGCTTACCTACCGTGCCCCCGGAGAAGTTCGGGACGTCCACCGGCTCGCCGTGGTGTACGGCCCGCATGTCGGCGAAGGGCACCTCGATCTCCTCCCACTCGCCGCTGGTGGGGAAGTCGGACTGATGGTAATAGCGGTTGCTCAGGTCCGTCTTGACGCGTAGTGTGTAGCGCTTGCCATCTCCCTTCAGGCGAACGACGAAGTGTTCTTTGCCGCTTACGTCCACGGCCGGTTTCAGCTCGTGCTGGATGGAAGAAAACCCACCGTTGCTCTCCGTAGTCACGTGGCCGTGGAAGCGGGCGTGGCCCTCCTCGGTCATCTCCAGCTTTCCCCGGGAAATGCCCCCCATCACCCGGTCGTCCTGAATCTGCCAGGCGTCGGCCGGCACCCCCTTGCGGAAATCGTAAACGGTGACGGTGTCGATGGACTTCGGCATGGTAGAGCAGTTGAGCAGGAGACTAAACAGGAGGAGAAAGCGGATCACGGGTTTGGGGTTCTGCTACAGAAGCAGAAGAGAGCGGGTAGGGTTCAGAGATCGGAACATTCCGTAGCTTACCCGTCCACCCACCTCACTTTTCCGTATGCGTACCGTGGTTTATCTGTTGACGTTCGTTACCCTCAGTGCCTGCACCCCGCGCGCCGCCGCCCCCGCCCCCGCCGCGGAAGACGATACCGTCCAACTCTTCAACGGGGAGAACCTGGAGGGCTGGACCGCCTACGGTACCGAGCGGTGGTACGTGGATGACAGCGGCTACCTGGTCTGCGAAAGCGGCCCCGATGAAGCCTATGGCTACCTGGGAACCAACGAAGAGTACCAGGACTTCGACCTGACCCTGGAGTTCAAACAAGAGGATAACGGAAACAGTGGCGTCTTCATCCGCTCTAACGTAGAGGGTACGAAGATCGAAGGCTGGCAGGTAGAGGTTGCCCCCCCGGGTCAGCACACCGGCGGAATCTACGAGAGCTACGGTCGGGGCTGGCTCATCAAACCCGACCCGGAAGATGAAAAGTACCTCAAAGCCGGTGAGTGGAACAAGCTACGCATCGTCGCCGTCGGGGACCGCGTGACCAGCTACCTCAACGGCCATCGGATGGTCGACCTCACCGACGAAAAGATCGGGCAGGGCAGGGGGGGTATCGCGCTGCAGATTCACGATGGCGGCGGCATCAAGGTCCGCTGGCGCAATATCGAGCTGCGCCACCGGGGGGGGTAACGGGTGAGTCGCTACCTACCGCTCCCCGAGCGCTGCCGCCCGCGTGAGTACCTGCTTATCGGCCAGGAGGCGCTCCCTCAGATCGGGGTAGGGGATGTCGTGTACCGGTTCGTTTGCCTCTAGCGCCAGTCCGGCCAGGGTCGCCGCGCTCTGCCCGAGAATCATAAAGACCGGCTCCATGCGGATGGACCCGAAGGCGGCGTGGGAGGCCGACACGGCCACCGGCACCAGCAGGTTTTCGCACTGCCCGGCCCGCGGTAGGATCGTGCCCAGGGCAATCTCGTAGGGGGGCATCCCGTGCACGC
Source organism: uncultured Lewinella sp. (assembly GCA_964594535.1). Taxonomy (GTDB): domain Bacteria; phylum Bacteroidota; class Bacteroidia; order Chitinophagales; family Saprospiraceae; genus Neolewinella. The sequence continues at coordinate 46,312 of CAZQNE010000029.1, read as the reverse complement.
CGATGTCACCTTCGTTCTGGACGTAGCCCTCCGGGGTGACGTAGCGCTGGGTGTTGTGGCTATCGATGGTGTAGCTGCCCATCCCGATACTTTCGGGGGTGGGGCGCTCGTCCTGGATGTCGGCTTCCGTCATCACGTAGTCGCCGATCATGCGGCGGGCTTCGCGGACGTAGATCTGGTGGGGCCAGTTGCCGTTGTCGGTGAATTCGTCGCGGCTCAGTCCCCACTGGCTCATTTCACTGCGTACCTCCTCCGGCACCCGCTCGTCGTTGGCGATGAAGTACAGTAGCCCCTGCTGGTAGTCGCGGTGCTCCCGGATGATTTCCTGGCGCCGTTCGTAGCTGGCCTCGGGGTAGTCGTAGTTCATCCCAATGTTATCGAAGCTGAAGGGGCCGTGGTTGTTGACGTCGGTCTTTCCGTTCGGGATCTCGTCGAACTTGCGGAAGGTTTCCCGCCAGCCGGCGTCGTACACCCGCAGGAGCAGTTCGTACTCGGCCGGGTCGTAGTTGGCGGGGCGGGGGAAGGGCACCCGGTTGGCCGCTACCTTCGTCAGGCAGGTCCGGAAGCAGTAGGCCTGCACCCGCTCGTCTCCCGTACCGTATTCCCCCGGCGGGCGGTCGCTGATGCGGGGCAGCAGGCCGCTAGTGGAGTCACCCGGTATCACGTAGGGGTCGATCTGCATATCGCCGAAGTGGTGGCCGTGGTGAAAGACGCCGGTCTGCACCCCGTTCCAGGTTTCGCCGTACACCGCGTTGCCCTCCCGCCCGACGTGGTAGTCGACCCCGGCGGCGGCCATGAGGTCGCCCTCGTAGGTGGCGTCGATGAATATATCGCCGCGGTAAGTCGCTCCGTCGGTGGTGGTGACGGCGACGATCCGGCCGTCCTCCAGATCCACGCCATTTTCGCGATCCAGCCAGGCGTCGCGGTACACGGGAATGTCGAACTCCTTTACCCAGTCCTCGAAGATGCCCTCCGCCACGCTGGGTTCGAAGAGCCACATCGTTCCGCTTTCCCCGTCGATGGCCACCGTGCCCTGGCCGCGGTTGCCGAACGCGGAGCGGGCCTGCCAGTTCCAGTTGGTGCTATCCTGGTAGTGATTGTAGACGCGGCGGTAAAAGTCGCGTGCCAGCCCCCCGATGACCGTTTTGTCGCCGGAGTCGGTGTAACCCAGTCCGCCGGCGGTCAGTCCTCCCAGGTGGGTGTCGGGGCTCACGATGGCTACGCTCCGGTCCATCCTCCGCAACTGCACGGCGGCGGTCATAGCCGCGGAGGTACCCCCGTAGATGACGACGTCGAAGTGGTTTTCGCTACTCGATCGGCCGGAATCGGGGTCGCAGGCGGTACTGAGCAGCAGCGTGAGGAGTGCGGGGAGATAGCGCATAATGCGGGAAAATTTTGCGGCGGCGCGCGGGTGCAGAGCCAACGGACGGGTGAATGGTCGGATAAAATAGTACGTACACGCCTTTTCGGGCGCAGGTGACTGACTTTGGTAGGGTGACCGGAGAACGCGCGCTACCTCCCACCCGTTATTCCGATAAGTCCGCACCTGCGTTCCCGCCCCCCCCCAATTCTCAATTTTAAATTCTCAATCCTCAATTTTGAACCGCCTCGCCCAGCAAACCTCCCCCTACCTCCTCCAGCACGCCCACAACCCCGTCGACTGGTACCCCTGGGGGGAGGAGGCCCTGGAACGCGCCCGGCGGGAGGACAAGCCCATCCTCGTCAGCATCGGCTACTCCACCTGCCACTGGTGCCACGTGATGGAACGGGAGAGCTTCGAGAATGAGGCCACCGCCGCCCTGATGAACGCCCACTTCGTCTGCATCAAGGTAGACCGGGAGGAGCGGCCCGACGTCGACCAGGTGTACATGGAAGCTTGCCAGGCCATCACCGGTGGGGGAGGGTGGCCGCTGAATGCCTTCCTGCTGCCCGATGCCCGCCCCTTCTACGCCGGCACCTACTACCCGCCGGAGCGCAAATACAACCGCCCCTCCTGGACCGAGCTGCTGCGGTACATCGCCCGCACCTACCACGAAAACCGCGACGAGGTGGAGGCGCAGGCCCGGCAACTGACCGAAAACCTCTCTACCGGCAGCGACCGCCTGGTTGGGATCGAGGTCAGTACGGACGACCCTACGGCCGCCATGCTGGACAACCTGCGCGAAGCCTACGACGATGCCCGGGGCGGGTTCGGGGGGGCACCTAAATTCCCCCAGAGCCAGGCCCTGGAGTTACTCCTCGACCACGGGGTGATCAGGGGGAATAACCACGATGTCTACCGGGCCGGCCACGCCATGCGCGCCATGCTGGGCGGGGGGATCTACGACCAGATCGGCGGGGGCTTCAGCCGCTACACCGTGGACGCGAACTGGCGGGTGCCCCACTTCGAGAAGATGCTGTACGACAACGCCCTGCTCCTGCGGCTACTGGGTAAATTACAGCTCGTCACCCCCGACCCGCGCTACGTGCAGGCCATGGAAGAAACTACCGACTGGCTCCTGCGGGAAATGAGCCTGACCGGCGGGGGCTACCGCGCCGCCCTGGACGCCGACAGCGAGGGGGTGGAGGGCAAGTACTACGTCTGGGACTACGCCGAGCTCACCGCCCTGCTACCCCCCGAGGATGCCGAACTGGTGGCCGACTTCTACGGCATCACGCGGGAAGGAAACTGGGAGGAGGGCACCAATATCCCCTACCGCCCCGGCCCGCTACCGGCCGTTACCGACCTGCCCGTTGACGTAGCCGTAGCGAAAATCGCCAGTGCACGGCAAGTTTTGGCCGACGCCCGCCGGCTGCGCATCCCGCCCGGGGCCGACGATAAACTTATCCTGCAGTGGAACGCCCTGCTGATCTCCGGCTGGTGTTGGTGCTACCGGGCCACGGGCTCTGATCGCTACCTCGGGCTTGCCACCGAGTTGTACGCGGCGCTAGGCGACCAACTGCACGACCGGGGTAACTGGTACCGCAACCGTACCGCCGGCCAACTGGGGGCACCGGCCTTCCTCGACGACCTGGCCGCCCTGGCCGCCGCCGCCCTGGACCTGGCGGAGGTCACCCTGGAAATCGACTACGCCGTACGGGATGCGCGCCGGCTGGTCGACGAAGTGGTGGACCGCTTCAGTGACGAGCAGGGCCGGCTGTTTTACCTCCGCCCCCCGGCAAGGAGCGAACTGCCCGTCGCCACCAAAGACCTGTACGACAATGCCTTACCCAGCGGCAACTCCCAGATGGCGAATAATCTGTACCGCCTGGGCCGACTGACCGGCGAGCCCGCCTACACCGACCGGGCCGAACGGATGCTTGCCGCGATGACCGGGGCTGTGGTCCGCTACCCGAGTAGTTTCGCCGGTTGGGGGGCTACGGCCCTGCTGCTGAGCCAGCCGGAGCGGGAGTTGGTCGTGACGGGGACGAACGCGCGGCGGGAGGCCCGGAAGTTCTTGTCGGACCACCGACCCGGCTTGCTGATCGTGGCGACCGAGCACGACCGGCCGGACGTTCCTTTGTTTACCAACCGTTACCTTTCGGAGCCGCGCTTCTTCGTGTGTGAGAACCGCAGTTGCCGTTTGCCCGTTCCATCGGCGGAGGAAGCCCGCCGGCTCTTAGACCCGATTGCATGACCCGACCGCTCTGTATCTGCTTTTTTCTGTTGTTCCTGGGCGCGGGCGCGGGTGCGCAGCAATTCGCGCAGTACAGTCTCTACTGGCTCGATCCGGTGCAATTCAACCCGGCCTACGCCGGGCTGGATAACAGTTTGAGCGTTACCGGGACCTACCGGTCGCAGTGGGTCGGGCTGGACGGGCAGCCGGTCGGGCAGCGCCTTAGTGCCCACCTGCCGGTCTATTTCCTTAGTAGCGGGTTCGGGATAGAAGTGGAGCGGGACGCCATCGGGGCCCGGTCGCTGAATCGCTTCGGGGCGAGTTGGAATTACCAACTGGTTCGTTCGGCTTCCGTTTGGTCTTTCGGCGTCGGCGGTCGGTACACTCAGATGAGCATCAACGGAGCCGAACTCAGAACACCGGAGGGCAATTACTCCGAGCCGGGGCTGATCTTCCACGACGACGATCTGCTGTTTAACGGGAACGAGGGTGCCGGCACCTTCACCCTGGCGGCGGGCGCCTACTACCAATCCGAACGTCTGGAGGGCGGTGTTTCGGTCCGCAATTTCACGAGCGGGCTGCTGGACTATCCCGGGCTCAGTTACCGCCTGTTTCCGGAATACCACGCCTACCTCCGGGCAAACCTGGATGTGCTACGGTCCTGGCGGGTCTCGCCTATGGTACACGCCTACGCCGCCGGGCCGCAGGTGCAGGTCAGCGCGGGTGCCATCGCCCGTTACGACGAAAATATCTTTGTCGGGGCGGCCTACCGCGGATATAGCGGGCCGACGGCAGATGCCGTCGTTTTGATGGGAGGGCTGAACCTCAGCGACAAAATATCGGTAGCATACGCGTACGATCTTTCGGTTTCCGGACTGCGCTCGGTGCAGGACGGTAGCCACGAAATCACCCTTAAATACAACCTTCGCCAGCGGATTGGCGCGGGCGTGCCGCCACCCATTATCTATAACCCCCGGACGAAACAGTAGGGGATTTGTCGGCGCGCGGCGGTTTGGCACCGGACTTTTTCTAAACTTCCGCATAGTTGGTCGACATCCAATAATAAGTTGCCCCTACCTTCGTTTGGACTACTACCATATCCCCTCCGCCTTGAAGAATCAAAGGACCATTTCTGTTCCGCATATGAAAACTACCTTACAAAACCTGATTGCCGTCTCCCTGATGGCGGTCGTTCTCGCCAGCTGCGGGGGCAGCGCCCGGGAAACCGGCGAACTCGTCGGCACCCAGGACCGGCCCACCTGGAATGGCATCCAGCCCTACGGCATGGTCTACGTACCCTCGGGAACGGTTCACATCGGTAACAGCGACCAGGATATCACCGGCACCTTCATCCAGCGCCCCAAGCAGGTCACGATCAACGGCTTCTACATGGACGATACCGAGATCAGCAATAATGAGTACCGGCAGTTCATGGACTGGGTCCGCGATTCGATCGCTCACGTGATCATGGGTGACGTGGACGAGAACGGGAACATCGACTGGGAGATGGAGCTGGATATGAGCGACGAAACCCTCTCCGAGCTCTACCTCGAAGAGTACTACCAGGGCAAGAAGCAGACCAACACCAACCTCTACGAATACACCTACAGCGAAGTGGACTGGACGGCCGCCTCCCTGGCCCGCCCCAATGGTACTGACGGTCAGGGGATCACCCCCTACCTCTCCGAAAAGACGGTCAACGTATACCCAGATACGCTGGTGTGGGTGCGTGACTTTGCCTACGCCTACAACGAGCCGATGGCCCGGGTCTACTTCAGCCACCCGGCCTACGATAACTACCCCGTCGTGGGAATCGATTGGCACATGGCCCGTGCGTTCTCCTTCTGGCGTACCACCCTGTGGAATACCTACAACGAGGAGACGCTGATCGAAAACTTCCGCCTGCCCACCGAATACGAATTCGAGTACGCCGCCCGGGGAGGAAAGGAAAATGCCCCCTACCCCTGGGGTGGTCCCTACGCCCGCAACAGCAAGGGGTGTCTGCTGGCTAACTTCAAGCCCGGCCGCGGGAATTACGCCGACGACGGCGGTTCCTACACCGTCCCCGTCGATGCCTACTACCCCAACGATTACGGGCTGTACAACATGGCCGGTAACGTCGCCGAATGGACCATCACCGCCTTCCAGGAGAACGCCGGTACCTTCGTCCACGACTTCAACCCCGATATCCGCTACAATGCCCAGGAGGACGACCCCATCAGCTACAAGCGGAAGGTCATCCGCGGTGGTAGCTGGAAGGACATCAGCTTTTACCTGCAAAATGGCACCCGCACCTTCGAGTACCAGGATACCACCAAGTCCTACATCGGCTTCCGGAACGTCATGTCCTTCACCGGCCGTTCCATTAATGACTTCTAGGCGGATTGACTTCGCTTAACTTAACGGCCTCTCCGGGACTTACCGGGGAGGCCGTTGCGTTTGTACCATGAACCCGACCCAATTAGCTACCCGCGTCAAGCAGACGGCCTACGAGCTGGGCTTCGGCTTCGTCGGTATCGCCCGGGCCGAGCGAATGCAGCCGGAGGAGCGGCGCTTGGAAGAATGGCTCAATGCCGGTCACCACGGTACCATGCACTGGATGGAAAACCACTTCGATAAGCGCGTGGACCCGACGAAGCTCGTTCCCGGCGCCAAGTCGGTCATCAGTCTGCTCTACAATTATTTCCCAACTGACGACACCCCCAGCCGGGAACGCCCCAAACTGGCCCGCTACGCCTACGGGGAGGATTACCACCGGGTCGTACGGGCCAAACTTCGCGAACTGGTCGGGCGACTGGAGGAATCCACGGGTCATCCGATCGGGGGCCGGGTATTCGTCGACAGCGCCCCGGTGCTCGAGCGCGACTGGGCCGCCCGCTCCGGTACCGGCTGGGTCGGGAAGAACACCCTGCTGATCAATCCCCGGGCCGGCAGCTACTTTTTTCTGGCCGAGATCATCTCCGATCTGGCCCCCGCCCCCGATAGCCGGATCCGCGACCACTGCGGCACCTGCACCCGCTGCATCGAGGCCTGCCCCACCGATGCCATCAGCCCCTCCGGTTACGTAGTCGACGGTAGCAAGTGCATCAGCTACCTCACCATCGAACTAAAGGAAGCCATCCCGGAAGAATTCTCCGGCCGCATGGAGGGCTGGGCCTTCGGCTGCGATATCTGCCAGGAAGTCTGCCCCTGGAACCGCTTCAGCCAACCCCACGCCGAACCGGCCTTCGAACCCCACCCGGACCTCCCCGATATGGGCGAACGCGAATGGCGGGAGATGACGGAGGAGGTCTTCCGGCGCGTCTTCAAAAAGTCAGCGGTGAAACGGGCGAAGTTTTCGGGCTTGCGACGGAACGTGGAATTCTTAGGCGACCCCTAACTCCCCCCCTTCCCCTGAGGCCGCAGCGCAAACGGTAGCATGATGAACATCCCCGCCATGATCGCCATATCCGCTACGTTGAATATGCCCGTCTGCAGGCCGAAGGCTTTGAGGTGAAGCATGTCAACGACATGGCCGTAGAGCAGCCGGTCGATGATGTTGCTCAGTCCACCGCCGACGATCAGCGCCAGGGCGATTACCTGCCAGCGATTAAGTAGTTCCTCCTTGAAGATGTAGTAGAGCAGCGCGACGAGCAACAGGGCCGGGAACAGATTTAGCAGGATAGGCCGCCAGAAGTCGCCCAGCCCCGAACCGATACTCAAAAATGCCCCGGTATTGTGTACGTGGGTGAGCCTTAGGATGCCGTCCAGGTAGAACCGATCGGGCTCGCCCTGCAGGTGCACCGTTGCCAGGTACTTGGTCCACTGATCCAGACCGACGCTTACGGTCACCACGATCGCGACGATCAGTAGTCGGGATTTTAGTTGTTTCATCGGAGCAAAGGTAGCGTTAGCTATCTCGGCGGTCAGTTTACGCCCAGTACTTCTTCGAGCTTACGCTCCAGATCGGGACCCCGCAGGTTACGGGCCAGGATGTTGCCTTCCCGGTCTACCAGCACGGTCTGGGGAATACTCGTCACCCCGTAGCGGCGGGCATAGGCGCTGCGCCAGCCCTTCAGGTCGGAAATATGCGGCCAGACCAGTCCGTCGTCCTCGATGGCTTTGAGCCAGCGGTTGCGGTCGTCGTCCAGGCTGACGCCGAGGATCTCGAAGCCGCGGTCTTTGTACTTATCATACATACGCACCACGTTCGGGTTTTCGCGGCGGCAGGGTCCGCACCAACTGGCCCAGAAGTCGATCAGTACGATCTGACCGCGGAGGTCGCTGAGGGAAAGCGAATCGCCGGTAGGCGTGGGGCCTTTGATATCCGGGGCCGGCTGACCCGGCAGTTCGGTCCGCAATTGGGCGGTGCGCCGGGCGATCAGGGCGGCGGGGCGTGCGAACTGCTCACCGAACTCCGCAACCAACGCGTCACCCACGGGGAGGGCCGCCGGATTGCGGTTAGCCTGGAGCTGGCTGAAGGCACCGCCCCGGGCCAGGAAGCGGGCGCGACTCCCGGCGGGCCAGCGCCCGGTCTGCTCCAGGATCACGGCGGCGAGGCGATCGGCAGGCAGGGCCTCCAGGATATTTCGGGTAAAGCTGCTGCCCGCCTCGAAGGTAGGGGAAAGGTGATCGTAGCCGGGGTCGCTGAAATCGACGAGTTGGAAGTAGGTATCCAGGTAGTGATCCAGTGCACCGGAGTAGCGGGAGGTGTCGGCCGAGTAGTAGCTCAGGTAGGTATTCAGGGCGGCAATTCGGCCCAGTATCGGCTCGGTTTCTGAAAGGCCGGTTACCCAGTCCCGCTTCTCGCGGTCCAATTTCTGCATGGCGATACGGCCCTCCCGGTTGACGCGCTCGTCCTGGATCACCTCGATGTCGTCTCTCAGCGTAGCGTAGCGCCGGTAGTGCTCGTCCAGGGTCGCGCGCATATTGCCGTAGGCCGCGTTGACCGGGCTATCCGCGATGGTGGCGCGAGCGAACTGCCCGCAACTGGCCGTTACGGTGGGGGATTCCCCGGCCCGCAGAACGAGGGGTCGGGCATCCCGGGGTTCGGGGCCGAGGTAGTAGATCACGTCTTCTTCCAGCGGCTGGCTGATGGTGTAGCGGCCCCCCTCGTGTTGGTTGAGCTTACCGACCACGTCAAAGGTGAAGCCCGAAAAAGAGAAGAGGCGCAGGGGTTGGTTACAGTTCTCCGTTCGCACGGTGAGCTCTACGGTTCCCGACTGCGCGCTCAGGGCGGTCCACGCCAGTACGAAAGGTATGAACAGATACGGTCGCATCCCACAAAAATACGGTTCCGGTCGGCCCCGTGTGGTCGGTCATCGGGGGCCGTCGTTCGTTTGCCGAAAAACACCGCACCTGCGTCCCCGCCCCCAACCCCCGGCACCTCCCGCCCGTTCAGTATAGTATGGCAAGTTACCGCTCCCCCCTCGAACGTTCTCCCCTGGCTACCATCGGGGGCATCATCATCGGCCTGGTGGTGATCTACGTGTTGTTCAGTATCGTCGGCTGGATCATCTGGTTGCTCTACGAGTATAGCTTCCTGGTCCTGCTGGCCGCCCTGGTCATCGACTATAAGGTGGTGCTGGGCTACGGCAAGGCCATCAAGCGCCTGTTCGAGCGCAACTGGGTCTACGGGCTGGTCGCAGCGGTGGCTACGGTGGCCTTCTACCCCTTCGTTTTCCTCTACTTCCTCGGTATGGCGCTGTTCAAAAAGAAAGTTAAGCAGGCCCGGGAGGAGGCCGACGTGCGCCGCAACGGCCAGTGGGTCGACTACGAGGAAGTTAAGCGGGAGCCCTCGGAAATGGACATCACCTACGAGGAGCTTCCCCCGCCCCCCGAGCCCCAGCCGCGCCGTAAGGATGAGCCGGGCTACGACGAATACTTCAAGTAAGGGGTGGGGCTGCTGCCGCTTGCCGCCCCCCTGGTCGCGGTAGTCTACGCGGGTTGGCAAACGTTCAATTATTTTTACTGGCAACGGGCCAGGGTGTCCCCGCCCCCGACGGGTGAACTCCCCAGCGTCGCCGTGATCGTGCCCTTCCGCAACGAAGCGGAGCAACTACCCCATCTGGTAGGCGATCTCCTGGATCAGGACTATCCCCCGGAGCGCTACACCCTCGTGCTGGTGGACGATCATTCGGAGGACGGGCGGGGGGCCGCAGGTGCCAGGTTGAGGGGAGGGGACAGTTTGCTGCGACTGGCCGATGAACCACGTTTCGCCCGTACCCGAGCCCACAAAAAAGCCGCCCTCACCCTGGGGATCGAGCATACCGATGCCGACCTTATCGTAACCACCGATGCCGACTGCCGCTGGCCCAAGACGGGGCTGAGGGAGCTGGCCGGTCAGTTCGCACCGGAAACCGATATGGTGCTCGGTTCCGTGTGGATCGACCGCGCGGAGGATGCGTGTTCCGCCCTGCAGGGATTGGATCTGGCGGGCTACCAACTATTCACCGCCGCGAGCGTGGCCGCCGGAGCGCCCGCCCTGGCGAATGGGGCCTGCCTGGCCTTCCGGCGAAACATTTTTTTGGAGGTAGGCGGCTACCGGGGGGTGGATCACCTTCCTTCGGGGGACGACGTGCTGTTGCTCCACAAATTCGCCGCGGCCGGCTTCCGCAACATTCGCTATCTGAGCCGGCCGACGGCCGCAGTGACTACCCGGGCGGTGGGGGGCTGGGCGGCATTCTGGCGACAGCGCCTGCGGTGGGCGGGCAAGGCCGGGGCTTACGTGAATCCGCTGCTGCAACTGGCGCAGGCACTGGCGTTCGGCACTTCGGCGGCTATTTTGCTGAGTCTGATACTGGGGATGTACGACCCGGATTACCTGTGGGCAGGATTACTGGCCTGGGCCACTAAGGCAATCGTCGATGGGGTGTTATTGCATTCCGTTTGTCGTCATTTCGGGCGGGGACGCTGGATGCGGTGGTATCCGGTAGCCCAACTGATCTATCCCTTTTACCTGGTTGGCGTGGGTACGGCCGCTCTGCTGGGCGTGAAGACCGAGTGGAAGGGAAGGCCGGCCTAGAGCCGCGCGGCGGGGGCCACCTCCTGACCCACGAACTCCCCCCGCTCGAATTTAAACGCCGCCGTCACCCCGATCATGGCGGCGTTGTCCGTGCAGTACTCCGGGCGGGGAAAGAAGGTGCGCCAGCCGCGGTTTTCCCCCTCCCGGGTGACCCGTTCGCGCAGGCCCCGGTTCGCGGAAACCCCGCCGGCGAGGGCGATGTCGGTCAGTCCGGTCTGTTCGGCGGCGCGGCTCAGTTTATCGACCAGCACGGAGACGATGGCGTCCTGAACGGAGGCACAGATGTCGGGGAGGTTATTCCGGACGTAGTTCGAATCCCGGCGTTGCAGTTTTTGCAGGGTGTACAGGACGCTGGTCTTCAGCCCGCTGAAACTGAAGTCCAGGCCCCCGGGATCGGGGCGGGCGAAGGACAGGGTGGGGGAGCCGGTAGCCGACAGGCGGTCGATTTCCGGTCCGGCGGGGTAGGGAAGGCCCAGCAGCTTACCCGATTTGTCGAAAGCCTCGCCGGCGGCATCGTCGATGGTCCGGCCGATGATTTCCTGCCGGAGGGGTTCGTGGGCCACGACCAGTTGGGTGTGCCCTCCGGAGACGGTCAGACAGAGAAAGGGGAAGTCGGGTTTCGGTTCCTCGGCGAAGTGAGCCAGCACGTGGGCCTGCATGTGATCCACCTCGATGAGGGGCAGGTCGCGCGCCAGCGCAAACGCCTTGGCGAAACTGACCCCCACCATGAGGGAGCCGATCAGGCCCGGGCCCCGGGTGAAGGCGACCGCGTCGATCTGCGCGGCGGTCACGCCGGCCCGCCGCAGCGCGACCGCTACGGTGGGGATGATGTTGCGTTGGTGGGCACGGCTGGCGTGCTCGGGCACCACCCCGCCAAACTCCACGTGCACCTCCTGGGCGGCGGTCACGTTACTGAGCACGCGACCGTCGCGGACTACGGCGGCCGAGGTATCGTCGCAACTCGATTCGATGGCGAGCAGGGTAGGCACGCAGGGTGTAACGCCTCAGTTGGAGGAGCGTTGCACCAAACCGGCACCGGGGCGCATCTTTGGTGGGGGAACCTGGCGGAAAAGTTTTATACTTGCACAAACTAACAGCTCACGATGCGTAAATTATTCAGTCTGGCATTTCTGGTCCTGGCCTTTTTCCTGGCTTTCTTACTGTACCGGAGTATCGAGGAACCCATCACCTTCGCCGACGAGCGGGCGGAGCGGGAGGAAGCCGTAGCCGAAAAACTGAAGATCATCCGCACCACCCAGGAAATGTACCGGGACATTACCGGCATTTTCGCCCCCAATTTCGATACCCTCAAGCAGGTACTCCGGCAGGGGGATTTCATGGAGATTCGTATCGTCGGCGACCCGGACGACCCCGACTTCGACCCGACCTCGGCCTACGATACGATCTACAAACCGGCCATCGATAGCATCAACGCCCTGGGGATCGACCTGGACCGGCTCGAGTACGTGCCCTATACCCAGGATAAGACCTTCGACATCGCCGCCGACACCATCGAGTACCAGTCCACCAAGGTGCCCGTCGTGCAGGTCGGTATTCCGCGCAAGGAGTTCATGGACCGCTTTGCCGACGAGCGATTCAAGCGCTACGACCAGCGCTACGAACCGAATATGCCCCTCAAATTCGGTGACCTGAGCAAGCCCAGCCTGGCCGGGAATTGGGAGTAAGTACCTACGATATGACCGCCGCGGCCTTTCACCGGGGCCGGCGGCAGGACTACGAACTGTCCATCCTCGCCGGGATGGACAGTTTTGCGTATACCATCCGCGATCGCACCCGCAACGAGCTACTGGCCTACCGCTCCCACCGGTTAGAGGCGGGCGAGAGCGATGATTGGGAAGGGGTGATCGATACCTATCTCCGGTCGGACCACCGCCTGAGCGGGGCGGCTACCTACGGCCGGTGCGTCCTGGCCTGGAACGGGGCCGAAATCACCCTGGTACCGGCTCCCCTCTTCGATGACGGCGACCCGGGGGCCTATCTGGAAAGCCTGACCGTAATCGGGTTACAGGATACGGTACGGACCTACCACAGCGCCGTACAGGACGGTACCTTCGTCTATGCCGTCGGCCAGGAACGGCTCACTATGCTGGAGCAATTCCTGCAGCCAACGCATACCGTCCCCTACGCCGCCGGTCTGCTGGATGGCTGGTCGAAACGCAGCGAACGACTGGGGCAGGAGCGGGTGTCGTGTGCGATTCGCTGCGATCATTTGTTCGTAGCGGGCCACAGCCACGGGGCATTACGTTACTTTAACCGGTTTCCCTACCGCACGGCGGCGGATGTCACCTACTTCGTGCTGTTGGCCTATTCCCAGAGTGCATTTGCTACCGACCGGATCGGTCTCTACCTCAGTGGTGACATCACCGAGCAGGGGGAGATATTTGGCGAGCTCCGGCGGTACGTAGCCGACATCCAGTTTGGGGTGCCGCCACGCTCGCCGAAGATTCCTCCGGAGCTGAGCCAGGTACGTACCCACCAGATTTACGATCTGCTTTGCCTTAGCTAAAACCTTCCTGCCATGCGCATTATTTCGGGTCGATTCAAGGGGCGCCGCTTCCGTCCGCCCGCCGATAACTGGCCCACCCGGCCCACCACCGATTACGCGAAGGAGGGATTGTTCAACCTACTGAACAATCGCCTGGAATTCAGCGAACAGCGCGTCCTGGACCTCTTCGGCGGCACGGGCAGCCACGATTACGAGTTTATCAGCCGGGGATGCTGCGATGTGACCTACGTAGACAAGCACGGCCCGGCCGTAGCCTTCGTCAAGCGGACGGTGGCCACCCTGGGTGTGGAGGAATGTATTCAGGTCTGGCGCATGGACGTATTCAAGTTTATCGCCCGCCCGGTCCAGCGGCCCTATACCTACATCTTCGCCGGCCCCCCTTACCCACTGCCCAACATTCCCGAACTGCCCGACCTCGTTCTGGGTGCCGGACTGCTGGCCCCCGGTGGCCTTTTCGTACTGGAACACAACCCCCACCATGATTTTACCGAAGATGCCCGTTGTACCGAGGTGCGGAAGTACGGCAAGACGATTTTTAGCTTTTTTCAGGACGGCGGGGAAGAGGAATAATTTTGGGCTTCGCTCGGCAGTTACTAGCCCGAAAGCCCTATACCATGCTGAAATGGCTCCTGTTGCTCTTACCCTGCGGGCTCCACGCCCAGACCCTCGAACGCAGCTTCGGGCTTGAGCTATCCCCCCAGATCAACAACCGGCGGATCACCCGGGTCGGCTCCGCTACCGCCTTTCAGGTGGAAGCCATCGATAGCCTGGAGACTAGCACCCTGGGGTATGCGGTGGGCGTCCTCTACGAGAATCGGGTAGACCGCATCGGCTGGTCGAGCGGATTGCGCTATACACGGGCCGGCTACGGGGGCATCGAGCAACGGACGGGCACGGTCGGTGAGACGTATCGCGACGAGGTCACCGCCCATTATCTGGCCGTACCTTTCGAGCTCAATTTTTATCAGGATGCCTCGCCGGACGACCGGGTCGTTTTCGTGCTCGGGGCGGCGCTGCAATTTCATCTGGGCACGCGTGCCACCAGGACGGAGGTACGCGACGGGGAAGACACGAATACCATCCCGATTGAGGATGACCGCTTCGTGTACCGGGGCCTGGTGCCCTCCTTTATGACGGGCATCGGCTACGATCGCAGGCTCGGCACGGATTGGGCCATCCGCTTCCAGCCCACCCTGCAGTATTTCCTAACCGGCAACCTCAGCGATTCCCCCGATTTACTGGCGAATCGCAACCTGTACCAAGTCGGTCTGCGCGTAACGCTGCGGCGGCTCTTCATCTGAACACCCCCCTACGGCGGCTGTTGGGTGGGGTATGGCATTTCTCGGACACGTAATCAAGGCACTGATACAAACGAAGCACACCCTGCTTCCCCACGAGCCGTCCGACCCCGGGGCGGCCCAGGAAGAGCAACTACGGCAACTACTGGAGACGGCAAAGGACACGGCTTTCGGGAAGTACTACAACTTCGCCCGCATCCTGGAATCGGAGGATATTCGCAAAACCTTCCGGCAGGAAGTCCCCATTTTCGATTACCACACCATCAATGAGGAATGGTGGAAAAAGCAGCGGCACGACCCGGACATTACCTGGCCCGGCCGCCCTCAGTTTTTCGCGCTGAGTAGCGGCACCACCGGTAAGAAAAGCAAACGCATCCCGGTCACCGACGACATGCTCGCCTGTACCCAGCGGGTGGGCCGGGCCCAGGCCGAGTGCCTGGCCAACTTCGACCTGCCCGCCGAGCTCTTCGAAAAGGATATCCTGATGCTAACGAGCTCCGCTGACCTGGACGAGCGCGACGGCTGGAAGGAAGGCGAGATCAGCGGCATCAACGTCAGCAATATGCCTGAATTCATGGAGGGGGTGTATAAACCCGGGCTGGAGATCGCCCAGATCGAAGACTGGGACGAGCGGGTGCAGCGTATCGCCGAGGAAGCCCCGAAGTGGGACGTCGGCGCCCTGGCCGGCATTCCTTCCTGGATGGTGATGATGCTCCGCAAGATCATCGAGCACAACGGGCTAACGAACATCCACGAGATCTGGCCTAACCTGAGCATCTTTACCACGGGGGGCGTCGCCTTCGAACCCTACCGCCAGACCTTCGAATCCCTGCTGGCCCACCCCATCACCATCATGGACACCTACCTGGCCAGCGAGGGCTTTTTCGCCTTCAACGCCCGACCGGGAACGATGGCCCTGGAGCTGGCCCTGGACCACGGGATGTACTTCGAATTCATCCCCCACGACGAGCGGGGATTCGACGAGACGGGAACCATCCTCAGGGAGCCGCTGGCCCTCGATTTTCGGGAGGTCGTAGAGGAGCAGGACTACGCCCTGATCGTCAGCACCCCGGCCGGCGCCTGGCGCTACATGATCGGCGATACCGTCAAGTTCACCGATAAGGAACGAATGGAGATCGTCATCACCGGGCGCACCAAGTACTTCCTCAACGTGGTCGGCAGCCAGCTCTCCGAGGAGAAGCTCAATAAGGCCATCGGCGTACTCAACGAAAAGACGGGCGCCACCGTCAAAGAATTTACCGTCGGCGCAATCAAACGCGAGGAAGACGGGGAGTACGTCCACCAGTGGGTGCTGGGACTGGAGAGCGGGGAGCTCGACCCCGATACGGCCAAACGGGAACTGGACGGCCACCTGCAGGAGGTCAACAAGAACTACGCCGTGGCCCGCCGCAAGGCCCTCAGGGACATCCGCGTGCGGGTGGAACCCGCCGACCGACTCTACGCCTTCCTGGAACAGACCAAAAAGAAGGGGGGGCAGATCAAATTTCCGAAGGTGATGCCGGAGGACAAGTTGCGGGAGCTGCTAAAATTTTTGGGGTAGCCACGCGAGTGGTAGGGTGCCACTGTAACGAAATGGAACCGTAAGTGCATTAACGCACAGATGTACGCACCCATGGCTCGATTCTCTCTTCTCTATGGCTTGCTAGCGCTTGCCGGCACCCTCTCCGCCCAGGAATGCACGACCTACCCGCTGGATGGCTCCATGTACCTACCGATCTTCGCCAACGTTCGGACCTCGCCCATCGACCAACCCAGTTCCGCTTGGGCCCCCAACGAAGGGATCGACCGCGGCGAAAGCCTGGAACTGCAGGGGGTCGCCCGACAGAGGTACGTTTTTTCCGCCGACCCTTCCTTTTTCATTCAGGCCGACGACAACGCGCCGGTCCGAACCGATGAGATCGACGAGCGGTCGCCCGACAGCCGCATCGCCGACTTTCGCATGCTCGTCGAGTCGCCGGACTGTAGCCGGCCGTGGACCGGCTACGATAATATTCGCGTCCGGTGTACCAGTTGCCCGGAGGCCCCCATCGATCCCTTCCGGAACGAATACGTAATCGTTACCGACAGCGTGGCCTTCAACTCGGTCGGGCCACAGAACTGGAGTAACGTGGGTTCGGGAACGAACGATATTCCGCTGAACGGGCGGGAGGTGGAAGCCTGGCGGGCAGGCTCCAATTTTGCGGGCCTCGGCGGCAGCACGGGGAACCTGCTTACGGGCGTTCAGCGCAGTACCCCGCTACCCTTCAATGCCTACCCCGGGGCGAAGGAACTGATCGTGAGCCTGAGCGACATCCGCTTCAATGGCCGCCACTACGAACAGTCGGGAATGGCCGCAGGGGTAGGAGCTTCCCTGCTGCGCTGGGTCGGGCCGAACGACTGGATCGTGGTCGGGGCCGACTTTCGGGAGTTGAATACGGGCAGCGACGTGAACTTCGCCGAGTTAAAGCTCGACCTCAGCGAACGCCTAAGCGGGGAAACATACGCCGTGGCCATCTGGCGCGTCAGCTCGCTGCGGATTACAACCGGCACTACCCAGGAATCGTGGACGTTCCCGGGTAACGTAATCGGTTTCGAGATACGACTCCGGGCCCCCCTGCCACCCCCGCCCCCGCCGGCTCGGGATAACTGCGGGAACGCCCAAGAGGCCGTATACATTTCCCAGGCGGACCTCCCCGCCACGACCGCCAGTGAAATCGCGACCTACGGATCCACGGCCACTGACAACAGCTTCGGCTGCGGGGGGATCGCCGGAGACGTCTGGCTGACCTTCGAGGCCGAGAGCAGCCAGAAAAAATTCTTCGCCCGCAGCGCCCGGGATAGTAGCTGGGCGGGGGTCACCGCGGAACTGCTGAGGGGTAGCTGTGGAAACCTTACGAGCCTGCAGTGCGAATACCTTAGCCCGGAGACCGGGGAGGTCGCCACCCTTGACGATCTGACGATTGGCGAGCGTTACTACCTGCGGCTCACCAACTCCGCCGGTATCACCGCCACGACCGGCCGCATTCGCTACCATCTCTTCGGTGAACGGGTCGCCTGCACCCCCGCCGAGCCCGTCCAACTCGACACCACCTGCCTGGACATCAGCAACTTTAGCGCCACCATTGACGTGCCTTCCCTGAACGGTCAGGAAGTTCTCTACCTGGTCAACAACTTCGGGGATACATTACGGACCATTACCGAAGCGGGGGCCTACAGTACCGGCCCGACCGGTTACGCGACTTCCGTACAACTGCTCGGAGACGCCGCGGGCTGCGATAGCGCGCCATTGCCGCTCCAGTCGGACTGCAACACCGATCCGGTAATCAACGACGAGTGTACAACGGCCTTTAGCGTACCCATTACCCACCCCGACAGCCTAATCCTACGGAGGGGCAGCGGAAAATTCGCCACTTCTTCCCGGGCCACCAGCGGAGACATCGCCGGGACTTGTGGCGCGGCCGCAGGTGCAGCGGATTTCTGGTGGACGGTCACGAACACTTCCGATTCCGTCCAGACCCCCGTATTCGATCTCCGTAACGGAGGTGCCTTTACGGATTACGTGACCCACTTTTACCGGGGTGATGCGTGCACCGCACTCACTTACCTGGACTGTAGCCCCGAAGACGACGCATTCAGCCCGGGATCCCTATCCCCGGGCGAGCAATTTTACCTACGGGTGGCGCTGACCCGGAACCGGGTACCCGGCTTCGAGGACGGATTTGCGATCGCCGCGACCACCGGGGATACCCCGGTTAGCCTCGTTGCCCGGCGGGAGATGTTGCCCGTCGGTCGACCCTACCCGAATCCCGTGTCGGCGGGCGGCAGGCTCCGCCTTCCCTTTACCGGGTCGTTTGACGGACTGACCCTGCACGACCAACTGGGGCGGACGATTTCACTGACGGGCGTACCGGTACGAACGGCTACGGATATCGAGCTATCGATCCCCTCCCACTTCCTTCCCGGGGTGTACCGATTACGCGTGCTATCCGGAGGCCGGGTGGGTAGCCGCACCATCCTGGTGCGTTAGATCAGCCCCAGTACCAGGTAGAGGGAAGCCGCAATCCCCCCCGCAAGCCCGGCGTAGGGTAACTGCGTCTTCACGTGGTCGATGTGGTCGGTGGCCGAGGCGAGGCTACTCAGGATCGTCGTATCGGAGATGGGGGAGCAGTGGTCGCCGAAGACCCCGCCCCCGAGGACGGCCGCGATGGCCATCAGTACGTTCGCGTCCATCTCGGCCGCCATCGGGACGGCGATCGGGATCATGATCGCGAAGGTGCCCCAGCTCGTACCGGTACTGAAGGCGATGAAGCAGGTCACCAGGAAGACGAGGAAGGGAACCAGCCCCGGTGATAGCCACCCCCGGGCCACCTCGGAGACGTAAATGCCCGTTTCCAGTTGACGGCAGAGCCCGCCGATGGCGAAGGCCAGTAGCATCAGTAGCGCGAGGGGGATCAGTCCGGCAATCCCCTTCAGGACCAGGTCCACCGATTCCCGGATACCGAAAATGCCATTGGCCTTGTAGTACCCCATCGAAACGAGAATGGCCAGGGCTACCGCCGTCAGTACCGCGGTCGATCCGCTGCCGCTGCCAATGGCCTGAAAAAGCATTGCACCCGCGCCCGCGCCCTCCCCCAGTAGCTCCCGTGCGTCCGCCCAGCCCGTATAGGCCAGCATCACCGGCATGAAGACTACCATGACCACGATGGGCAACACCATGCTGAAGGCCCGTGGCTGCACTCCCTCTTTGGCTTCGATCTGGGTCAGGGACTCGTCGACCACCGGTTGGGCACCCTCGTTGAGCAACTTGCCCCGCCGGGTACGTTCCTCGGCTCGCTTCATGGGTCCCCACTCGATACCCGTCAGAATGACGACCGGCACCAGCAGCAGGGCCGCGAAGGCATAAAAGTTATAGCCCATCGCCCGGAGCATGGTCCCGAAGGGGTTCTCGAAACCCTCCAGCGCCAGTAGCCCCATGATGAAGGCCCCCCAGCCATTGAAGGGGATCAGGATGGAACTCGGTGCCGAACTCGAATCGGCGACGTAGGCCAGCTTTTCCCGGCTGATCCGCAGCTTATCGAAAATGGGTCGGTAGAGCGTCCCCACCGTAAGCACACTTATGCTGGACTCCACGAAGATGATGGCCCCCGTCGCCCAGGCCAGCAGTTGCACCACCTTGCGGCTGCTGCCGTCTTCCCGGGCCTCGTACTTCCGTAACCGCCGGTCGATGTAGGCGATGAATCCGGCCACGCCGCCGCTCTTCTGCATGAACACGATGAGTGCGCCAACCAGGGCACAGAACATGATGGTACGGGTGTTCCCGGCATCGGCGAAGACATCCACCAGCCCCTGCAGCGTATCCAGGAACCCGATCCAGGGGTTGCCACCGGCCAGGATGACGTAGCCCAGGAAGATCCCCACGATCAGCGAAATGAAGACCTGCCGCGTGAGAATGGCCAGCACGATCGCGATCACGGGCGGGAGGAGGGTGAGGAAGCCGAGTTGTTCTGCCATTTGGTGGTTGGGTAGAAATTTTAGGGGGTAGGGGGTAGGGGGTAGTTCGGGCGTTAAAGAAGTAGTACGGTCGAAGCCCCAAGGTAGCACCCCCCACCTACTACCCTCCACCTACTCCCCCCTCCCCCTAAACAAACCCAACCCCCAACCCTTATACTCAAAAACCCCTCCCCCATGCCCACCACCATCAAAACCATCGACCACAACCTCATCAAAGCCTACGCCGAGGCCCGGAACGGCAGCCCCGCCCTGGTAGATCAGACGGAAGACGGCTACAGCAGCCAACCCCTGCGCATCCATTTTGCCGAGCAGAATAATCAGGATGATTTCGATCTGAAACCCGTTAGCTGGGAGGTGTTTTTTACCGAAATGCAAAACCGGGAGCTCGCCCTGGCCTACGAGGAAGATGGCGATGATCCCTACTACTATGAGTTCGTACCCGCCAACGCCTAGTCGGGATGGCCGTCGTACTGATCGGAGGGGGAAGCGGATTCGTAGGTAGTCATCTATCGCGCCGGCTGCGTCGGGACGGCCACGAAGTGCGCCACCTCAGCCGGAAACAGCGGCCCCGAGCCGAATTTCCTACCTACCAGTGGAATGTGCGGGAACAGACCGTCGACGATACGGCGTTCGACCAAATCGATTACGTCATCAACCTCGCCGGAGCCGGGATCGCCGACGAACGGTGGACGGAAGGACGCAAGGAGGTCATCATTAAGAGCCGTACCGATTCCACCGGGCTACTCGCCGCGACCCTCACCCGCCTCGGCATCAAACCAAAACTGTACCTCTCGGCCAGTGCCATCGGCTACTACGGCGACCGGGGGGAAGCGATCATGACGGAGGAGGCCGAACCGGGTGCCGGCTTTCTGAGTCGCAGTTGCGTCCTCTGGGAGGAATCGGTAGCGGAGATCGATCGGTTGGGGATTCCCACTTTCGTCAATCGCACCGGCATCGTACTCCACCCCGAAGAGGGCGCACTGGAGAAGATGCTCATCCCCCTCAATTTCTGGACTTCCACGTATTTCGGCGACGGGCAACAGTACTACAGTTGGGTTCACATCGAAGACCTGGTCGGTATGTACACTTACGCCCTGGAGCATCAGTTGACGGGGGTGTACAACGGTTGCGCGCCGAACCCGGTCCGCAACAAAGCATTCGCCGCCGCCCTCGGCCCGGCTATGGGTAAGACGGCCCTGGTCATGCCCGCCCCCGTGCCCGCCCTGAAGCTCGCCCTGGGGGAAATGAGCCACACCGTGCTGGATAGCTGCCGCGCCTCGGCCGCCAAGATCGAAGGGGCCGGCTACCGCTTCGCCTATCCGGAACTCAGCCAGGCACTCGAACAGCTGCTGGGGTGATCCTGACCTACGACGGCTCATTCGCCGGCCTGCTTTCGGCGGTCTTCGAAGCGTACCGGCTCAAGGCCACGGTGACCGATCTGATCGCGCAGGATCGCTACCGGCAACAACTCTTCGCCGATGCCATTCCCGTGGATGCGGACGATAAGCGGGCCGACCGTATCATCCGGGGGCTTCAGCAGCGAAGCGGGAATGCGCAAATTATCGAATTGCTCCGTCACGCCTTCCTCACCGAAACGGAGGGGGTGGAGCGGTTGATCTACCATTTTATCCGCCGGCAAATGGAGGTGAGAGGAATGGACGTCAGCCAGGACGCGGGCGACGACAAGATCAGGAAGCTCCTTCGTCTCAAACAGCAGATGGGGCGGGAGGTCCACCGGATGCACGCCTTCACCCGCTTTCAGTTGACCCCCGACGGAATGTACGTCGGCCTGATCAACCCCGACTTTAACTGCCTGCCCCTGATCGGCGATCACTTCGCGGCCCGCTACCCGGCAATGGAATGGTTGATTTACGACACGACCCGCCACTACGGACTCCACTGGAACAACCGCACCAAACGCGCCGAATTTATCACCCTCGGCGAGCAACAGGACGGCCGGCTCCGTCACCTCTCCGCCGAAATGCTGGAGACGGGGGAAGAAGAGTACCAACAACTCTGGCAGACCTACTTTAAGGCCGTCGATATCCCCGAGCGGCAGAATATGAAGTTGCACCTGCAGCACGTGCCGCGGCGGTACTGGAAATATTTGACGGAAAAGACGGGGAGGTAGTGGGTGTTACCCACGGAGTACTTGCTTCGCAAGTTCGCACCGAGGGATGCACGGAGAAATCTCGGAGACGTACCTCCGTGAATACCACGGTGCGCCGCCTCCGGAGGCGATACCCCATCAATAACTCTCATCCAGTTGGTAAATAGCGGGAAGTTGCCGCCCCAGCCCGTCGTAGTCCAGACCGTAGCCGACCACGAATTTCGGAGGGATGGTGAAGCCAACCAGATCGATGGCGACCGGCACGCGCTGGGCTTCCGGTTTGTGCAGCAGGGTGACCAGGGTAACGGACCGTGGACCCAGCTCTTCCAGTAGCGGCAAGAAGGCTTGCATCGTCAGTCCACTGTCCACGATATCCTCGATGAGGACTACGTCGCGGTCCCGGATCAGGTCTTCTTCCGGAGGGAGGAGCACCCGGATGCGTCCTTCCGTTTCCGTCCCGCGGTAGCTGCTCGTACGCACGAAGCAGACCTCCCCACCCAGCCCGCTGGCCCGCACCAGGTCGGCGGCAAAGACGAATGCCCCCTTCAGCATGACTACGAAACTCGGCCTGCCGTCCACTAATTTTTCGTGCAGCGCCGCCCCCATTTCCGTTACCCGACGTGCGATGTCTTCCCGCGACAGGTAGGGAGTAAAGTGCAATTCGTGCAGTCGAACGGTGGTGGGATCGGACAAGAAACGAGCATTCGGGGGTGAAATATGCGATTGTTCTACGATGGCTAAACGGTATCTTCGGTCATCGGGGTTCAGCCGTATGCCTTCGGGAGGGGCGGGTGCGCAGGTGCCGTTTCTGAAATATCAGTTTGGGTGGATCGGCGAGTGTCGAATTTCATTCGGTACACGGGTCGTTATCCCTAGAATGATTGGAATTCATCGTGTTGGCTAGGTTTTATGAAAGTTAATTAGCAGCTAGAAAATTTGACCCGTGCTGGCGTCGCGGAATCTTATTCTACGATACCGAAATGTAGCCCAATTTTGAGAACGCACAGATTTAGCCGCGCCCTTAGCTTCATTCTTACCCTAAGCTGGTATATTTGGTTTAACGCACGGTTCTCCTACCCCGGAGGCGTGCGCTTTAATTTGGTTTTATTTGGTTAGGGCTGAGGTGGTGCTGTGGTGGCACTACCTCTTTTTTTGTTGGGCTTAGCGCTACCGGGGCCCATCCGGTTACCAACGTACGGTAATGGTGGCATCCAGGTCCTCGCCGAAGCGATTCACCTGTTGGCTACGCAGGTCGTACCCACGATTCGGCTCGTAGGTGAGGTGGTGGTCTCCATCCGACAGTACCGTACCAGTTCTTCTGAATATCCGAATAGCTTGCACCTGCGCCCCCGCCCTCGTCACGCTTAGTTGCCTGGTCTGCAGGGAGCTGTCGCGTGCCGAATAGACCTCGGTGGTCAGGCCGTCTTCGGTGCTACGCTCTACGGCGTATTTATCCAGCCAGGCGGGCCGGTTGATGTCGGCCTCCCGGAACACCCGAAGGTCGGCGGCAAAGTCTACGTCGTCCCGCGTCTGGGCTTCCCGCTGCCCGTTCAGGACGATGGTTTTCGTAACGGGGGTACCGGCCTGCTTCAGGCTATCCACCTGCTCGTCAATGTAGCTCGCCAGGTCGAAGAAGGGTTCCCGGTTCAGATCTTCCGCGACTTCCTCGGCGTAGCAACCACCAAACAGTAGAAGAAACAGGGGGAGAATACGCAACATGCAAAGAGAGCTTTGCTAACTAACGCACGGCGGGCCGAATGGTGGAACAACGGGCTACCTGGCGGGCAGCGTGAACGCTACGTAGCGATCGCCCGACGGGGTGCCGAGCTTACCGCCCCCGCAGGCGATGACCACGTGCTGCTTTCCGGCGGCCTCGTACACGGCCGGGGTGGCGTAGCCGGCGGCGGGGAGGGGGGCTTCCCAGAGCAGTTTGCCGTCGCGACTGCGGAAGGCCCGGATCTTCTCATCCAGAGTGGCGGCGATGAAGACGAGGCCACCGGCCGTAGCTACCGGCCCGCCGTAGTTCTCGCTACCGGTATTGCGAATGCCGCGTTCCACCAGGTCGGGATACTCCCCGAGGGGAATTTGCCAGCGGATGGTGCCCCCGTCCAGGTCAATGGCCGTCAGGGTACCCCAGGGCGGGGCCGATTGTGGGTAGCCGGCGGCCGTCTTCAGTCGGGTATACCCATCCATGATGTACGGATAGGGCCATTCGTCGGATACGTTCTGACCGTCCCTCCTTTTTCCGGAGGAATTACCCTTCAAATCCTCCGGTCCGGGGTCGGGCGGTAGTCCGAGGAGCCATTCGGTGACGGCCGCCACCTGTTCATCGTCTAACCAGTTCATGGCGGGCATGACCCCCTTCCCCTCGTAGATCGTCCGTTTCACTTCGGAAGGGGTAAGCCGGTCCGCCAATCCCAGTAAAGACGGACTGCCGAAGTGGCCCCCGCCCCGCAAGTCGTTGCCGTGGCAGGCCTGGCAGCCAATGGCGTACACGGCCTGCCCGGGGTCCGCTCCGTCGATATCCGCCACGGGGTTCATCTGTATGACGCAGGGTACCTCCTTGGCGCTGACGAAGAGCAGCCGGTCGGTGGGCGAATATGCCGGCCCCCCCCAGTTGGCCCCTCCGTCGAAGCCCGGAAAGATCAGGCTGCCCCGCTCGCTCGGGGGCGTGTAGGGCCCCGTGTAGGCGAGTTCGGCGTAGCGGCGTCGGGCTGCTACGTTCTCGCTGCTGTCGAAGGGGTACAGATCATCGGCGCTCAGGTGCTGGCGGGTGAAGGGGGGCGGGGCGACGGGGAAGGGTTGGGTGGGGCTGCTGTACTCTCCGCTGAGTTCGGAGGCGGGGACGGGGCGTTCCTCCACCGGGAAGAGGGGCTCGCCGGTATCCCGATCCAGGACGAAGGTGTAGCCACTTTTGGTCACCTGGGCTACCGCGTCCCGCTCCTCCCCCCGGTGGTTGACGGTCAGCAGCACGGGCGGGGCCGGGTGGTCGCGGTCCCAGAGGTCGTGGTGTACGGTCTGGTAGTGCCAGATGCGCTCCCCGGTGCGGGCGTCGAGGGCCAGGATGCTATTCGCGTAGAGGTTATCGTCGGGGCGGTCCCCTCCGTAGAAGTCATAGGAGGCCGATCCGGTAGGCGCGTATACGATCCCCCGCTCGTGGTCCAGGCTCATACCCGCCCAGGCGTTCGCGCCGCCCTTCATGCCCCCGGTGAGCGTGGAAAACATCCAGACCAGCTCACCGGTGTAAATATCGAAGGCGCGGAGGTTGCCGGGTGCGGCCCCCATGCCCTCGCTGACCCGACCGCCCATAATGATGAGGTCTTCGTAGATGATGCCCGGGCTGGTGCTGATCACGAATTGCTCCCGGGCGGCTTCCCCGAGCCCGGTATGCAAATCGAGGCGCCCGCCCTGCCCGAAGTCACGGATCGGTTCCCCGTTCGTCGCATCCAGGGCGTAGAGGTAGGGGCCGGCGGGGTAGTAGATGCGCGCTTGTTCCCCGTCGGTCCAGTAGCTCAAACCGCGGTTGGTGCCCATTCCGAAGAGCGATTCGCTGAATACCGCCGGATTGAACGTCCACCGTTCGGTACCCGTGGCGGCATCAATGGCGAAGGCCTTCAACTGGGGGTTGGTGCCGTAGAGTACGCCGTCCACGATCAGTGGATTACACTGAATCTGACTGCGGCCGCTGCTATCCGCGTCGCCGGAAGCGTACGTCCAGGCCGGGACGAGTTGGTGGACGTTGGCGGTATCGATCCGGTCCAGGGCACTGTACTGGCTGGTGGCCGGGTCGCCGAGGTAGTGGCCCCAGTCGGCTGCGGTATCGGCAGGGCCGGCGGATGACTGACAGGCAGTTATACCGAGCAGTAAGATGAAAACTGAAAGAAGACGAGGCGCATGCATGGGCGGGGACGCAGGTGCGGGCATCCAACCATCTCCGTGCGGGAACGGTTGTAGTCCAAATTATCAGCAATGAAAGCCCCGAAAGATAGCAAATTCGCCACCCAGTGCATTCACGGTGGTCTTGAGCCCGACCCCCAGACCGGTGCCGTGATGACCCCCATCTACCAGACGTCCACCTACGCTCAGTCCGCTCCGGGCGTACACCAGGGCTTCGAGTACGCCCGCACCCAGAACCCGACCCGTAACGCCCTCCAGCAAAACCTGGCGGCCATCGAGCGGGGGAAGTACGGTATCGCCTTCAGCAGCGGGCTCTCGGCCATGGATGCCATCATCCGTACACTCAAACCGGGCGACGAGGTGGTGGCCAGCGATGACCTCTACGGCGGCAGCTACCGACTGCTGACGGCTGTTTTCGGTGAGTACGGCATCAAAAGTCGCTTCGTCGATATGCGGGATGCCGAGGCCCTGCGCGACGAAATTTCGGATGCGACCAAACTGCTCTGGATCGAGACGCCGACCAACCCGATGCTGAATATCGTGGACATCGAAGCGCTTACCACTATCGCTAAAGAGCGCGGGATCACGACCTGCGTCGACAATACCTTCGCCAGTCCCTACCTCCAGCAACCCCTGACCCTGGGGGCGGACCTGGTCCTGCACAGTGCGACGAAATACCTCGGCGGCCACAGCGACGTGGTAATGGGGGCCGTGATCACCCGGGATAAGCAGCTGGCCGACCGCCTGTACTACCTGCAGAATGCGGTGGGTGCCGTGCCTGGCCCACAGGACTGCTTCCTGGTGCTCCGGGGCATCAAGACCCTGCATCTGCGGGTTCAGCGTTCCTGCGAGAATGCCCGCCACATCGTACAGGTGCTGCAGCAGGATGAGTTGGTTGCCAACGTCTATTACCCCGGACTGGCCGACCACCCCCGCCACGAGATTGCCGCTCGCCAAATGCGCGACTTCGGGGGCATGGTCAGCTTCGACCTGAAGGAAGACACCATGGAAGCGGCTACCGAAGTGCTGAAGAATACGAAGGTCTTCACCCTGGCCGAAAGCCTCGGCGGGGTAGAAAGCCTGATCGGCCACCCGGCCTCCATGACGCACGCCAGCATCCCCCGGGAGCAGCGGCAACGCGTAGGACTGACCGATAGCCTGATCCGGATCAGCGTAGGCGTGGAGGATGCCAAGGACCTGGTGCAGGACCTGACCGCCGCCCTGAAGGCCGCCGTTCCGACCCCTGCCTAACCTGAATTCACCAAAAGCGCCTATCTTTAGGGGCAACGGCTCAACCCATGCGGCCCAGAGCTGTTGCCCCTTTTACTATTCAGAGGGTTTCCTGGTTATTATTTGTAGCAGGGGACCCGCAAAGGTTGCACATTGAATTCAGTAAACTCCGACGGACCCGTCGTCAACGGCCCCTTCCTTCCCGTACAACCCAGTTTGTATGCCTACCGCCCCGGGAAGTCGCCCGCTTACGAACGTGAACCGGAGCAAGTGGAGGAAGCCGAAGCGCACTACCGCCAGAACCGGGCCGAAAGTCTGGAACTTTGCGACGCCTTCCAGGCATTCTACGGGTCAAACCCCGCTTACCACCTTGACCTTTGATCGATTCCTGGTTTACGAACTGCGTAAGGATGCCCACCCCCAGCTCCAGTTCGTACTCTGCCTGACCTCCACCGCCAATAGTTACCGGAACGCGGTCAAGAATATCTCCTTCCTACCCCTTATCCCCGGCGGCGTGTACGCCGATCACGATCCCTACCGGGTGCCTATCCGGCCGGGCGCTACCCGCCTGACGTCCAAACTCTACGTTGCCGTCGATGCCATTCAGACCATTAACCGGGCGGCCTTCCTGCCGGGCGACCGGGGGCGTATCGGCGCAACGGAAGAACGGGAAGTGCGGGAGAAGCTAGCAACCTGGCTAGGTATATAGGGCACCGGAGCGTTCGCAGAACCTCCAATCGTCCGGTAGCGGAATTAGGTAACTACTTAGATTCTTTAAGGTCCTGCGGATGCCTGAAGGTCCCGGGGGGGCTAGCTCACGGTATCCAGTCGGTGTAGCTGCAGC
The DNA here is from genome assembly GCA_964594535.1 of uncultured Lewinella sp. Lineage (GTDB taxonomy): Bacteria > Bacteroidota > Bacteroidia > Chitinophagales > Saprospiraceae > Neolewinella. Next base: position 18,296 of record CAZQNE010000029.1, on the reverse strand, counting down.
CGCTCGATGAGGCGGATCAGCTTATCGGCGTAGCGGGGGTCAGTAGCGTAGCCGGCTTTACTTAGGCCGCGGGCCCATCCGCGGTAGTCGGTAGCCGACAGGCGGAATAGCGGGCGGTAGCGATCCTTCTGTAGCAACTTAGCGTGGGCCAGATAGCTTTCGGCGGGGCTGTCGAAGATGCGGAAAAAGTCCTTGTGGTGATCGTCGCTGTGGTTGCTGCAGTGCCCCTTTTGGCAGCTGCGACTGAAGCACTTCAGTCCGAAGTGATTATTATTCCGTACCGCGAGGGTGCTTTTGCCGATGCCACTCTCCAGTAAGCCCTGGGCCAGGGTGATGCTCGCCGGAATGCCATGCTCGCGTTGTTGCCGGAGGGCCAGATCGCGGTAGGTGCTGACGTAGGAAAGCTGCTCGATTTCGCGGGCCGTCCAGTTGCGATCGGCGGAAGCAAAGGTAGCCAGGGTGGCACCCGCCGCCGGAGTCGGTACGGACTCGGAGAACACCGAAAGTGGCTGGTTGACGCTGATGGAAAAACTGAATTCTTTGCGGGTGACTACAATCGTGAGAACCACCAGCAGGGCAAGTTTGGTCCAGGGGCTAATCAGTTGCCGGCGAAACCGGCGGAAGAGCTCTTCGGCGAATAACCGCCAGTCGCGGGGCAGGGGGAGGTGTACTTTCATGGCGTTGGCTTGGTACGCAAGGTAGGGGGAAATGTTGGTTGGGGCAATTTTTACCACTAAAAGTTTGAAAATTGGCGGGTGGAGGCAGGGGGGGGAGGCTAAGGTGGAGGCTAAGGCTACTTAACGATTCCTTACGATAATGGCTGGCTGCCCGTACCTAACTTTGTGATTCGCCCTTCGCTCTATATCCTTTCGATGCGTCACCTGATTCTTCTTGCCGGTCTGTTACTCTCGCTGCCCGCCCCGGCGCAGGACTACGGTCACCTGAACTTCGCCAACCTACTCGCCGATATGCCGGGAACGAAGGCTGCCGAGACGGACCTGGAGGCCTACAATCAGCAGCTCGTCAGGAAGGGGGAACAAATGGTAGCCGACCTGCAGAATCGAGTGCGGGAAGTCGAGGCCCAGGTAGATGATTTAGCGCCCCGGAGGCTGGAGGAACTACGCGCCGAACTGACCGAGCAGCGGGATGCGATCGGCCAGTACGAACGGCAGATGGGCGTCGATATCGAAAAAAAGCGGCAGGAATTACTCGGCCCCCTCATCCAGCAGGCCCGGGCAGCCGTCACCGCCGTGGCCGAAGAGTTGGGACTGACGATGGTCTTCGATACTTCGCTATTCAACTCCGTCCTCTACGCCCGCGATAGCGAAGACCTGATGGACGAAGTACGGGCGAAACTGGGGATGTAACTATGCGAACCGGCGGTAAAACCTACGGGGGGAGCGGTCGAGCAGGGTGATCACGTCTTCGGTCAGGACAAAACCGACGATGCGGCCCTTATCGTAGATGGCCGCACCGTACACATCCGCCGCGACGATCGCTTCGGTCAGCTGAAGTAAGTTGTCATGCGGGCTGGCGGTCAGGAATTCGGCCTCGTAATGGGCGCCGACCCGATCCCCCTCCCCGGCCTCCCCCAGCAGCACCTCCCGCTCTACGAACCCCGCCAGTTCGTTCCAGTTGTCGTAGACCGGTAGGACCTTGGCGTCCGTAGCGGCAAAAACATCCCGGGCGGTCGTCACCCCGTCGCGAACGTATATCCGGCGGGCCATCGGACGTCGAATAACGTCGCCGATACTAGTTCGGGTAAGTTGCCGGCGTTGCCACCCGCGGTTGAGCTCCGCGGCGGAAAATCCGATAATGAAGAGGGCACTGATCCCCAGCAGGGGATCCGCCAGATACAGAGCTACCAGTAGGAGGCCGCCCCCCACCACGATACCCAGTAGGGTAGCCACTACGGTGGCCGACCGATCCCCGAAGAACCGCCGCAGCAGGGCCCGCAGGATGCGCCCCCCATCCAGCGGATAGGCCGGTAGCAGATTGCCCAGGGCCAGTACCGCGTTTACCGCCACCGTGATGCCGAGGAGTTGCTCCAGGCGGGAGGGGATTACGACCAGGTTACTGCCGGGATCGAAGTAGTACTGAATGAGGTACGCCCCCCCGGGTTGCCCGAGCAGAAGGGGCAGGGCCAACAGCGCCAGTACCAGATTAGCCGCCGGGCCGGCAAAGTAGATCAGCACCTCGTCCAGCGTTCGTTTCGGTAGGGTCGGGATCAGTGCCCCGCCCCCCAGGGGAAACAGGATGATCTTTTCCGCCTTCACCCCCCGGTTGGTTGCCATCAGGGCGTGGCCCAGTTCGTGAAAGAGCACGAAGGTGAAGAGGAGCACCGTCATTCCCGACCACCACCGCACCTGCGTCCCCGCAAAGCCCCTCCCCGGCTCGTAGGCGTACAGGAGAATGGCAACCGGCACCAGCAAAAACGACCAGTGTAGTTCCGTGGGAACCCCGAAGATGCGTCCGATACGCCAGGTGCGGAACAAAAATTGCGATTAAGTGGGCTCGTAAGAACGGTTAATGCGCGGTAGTAGTAGCAGCGCCAGTAGCCCGATTAACACGTTACAACCGATATTGATGGTGAAAAAGCTGATGTTCGCCCAGCTGAACCCATCCTCCCCCGGCACCCCGTAAAGTTCCAGGGCGCTCTGTGCCATATAGTGGTAGCTCCCCATACCGCCCGGGCTCGGCACCACGATGCCCCAGCCCCCGGAGACGAAGGTGGTCAATGCCGCCTCCAGCCCCAGTTCCGCCGTAGGGGCGTAGGCCCGAAAGACGAATACCGTCATCAGGTAGTACATGAACCAAATGTTGAGGCTGTGAAATACGAACCACCCCGGCCGGTCGACGGTCGCGATGGTCCGCAGCCCCTCGGCAAAACCGCGCAGCACCTCTACGATCTTGCCGCCCACCCGCGTCGATTGGATCCACCTCCGCTTCACCCAGGCCAGTACGGTGCCGGCGATGCCGACCAGCACGACCGTGGCAATGATCCATTCCAGCCCCACGAAGCGATCACCGACCGAGGCACTCTCCCGCAGCCAGGCCCACAGGCGGTCGCCGGCTACCAGTAGGGTCACGGCCGACAAAATCAGGATGGTGATAACGTCCAGGGTACGCCCCACCACGACGGTACCGACCACGCGCTCCAGTTTGATCTTCTCGTAGCGGGCCATGGCGGTGGGGCGGACGATCTCCCCCAGCCGCGGAAAGCCCAGGTTAGCAAAATAGGCGAGGTTGATGGTCAGAAAGGCGTTGATCAGCCGCGGACGGTGGCCGAGCGAGCGCAGCAGCATATTCCAGCGGATGGCCCGGCTCAGGTTGCTCACGCAGAAGGCCAGCAGGGTCATACCCAGCCAACCGAAATTCGCGTTGCGAAAATCGCGGATGACTTTGTCGATGAGGCTGCAGTCTTCGGCGGCAACCCCCCGTAGGGCACAATCGGCGGCGTAGGCCTCCTGCTGGTTGCGGTACACCAGGTAGAGGATACCAAAGCCCAGCCCGACGAAGACCAAAAATTTGAGGACGTTGACCAACTTTTCCGACACGGGCGCGAAGATAGCAGGTGTTTGGTCGTGGGCCCGGGGTAAGCGGTCAGGGATGGACGTAGGGGGGGCGGTAGGTTCTCGCCAGGAGGTGATCCTCGCCGGAGACCAGGGAGCGGGAGGCGGGGTCGTAGCTCAGGGGGTGGCCGGCCCGCAGCGCCAGATTACCGAGGATGCAGGAAACCGTGGAGCAGTAGCCCTCCTGAATGTCGGACACCGGCTTACTACCCCCGTCGATGGCCGCCAGCCAGTCTACCATATGGGCCCGGGTGGCGGGGGCGGCGTGGAGTTCGATGCCTTCTTCCTCCAGATCTTCCGGGTATTTCTCGCGCTCGTAGATGGCTTTGACCCGCCGGGATTCCCCCCGGTGCGGCGTGAAGTCGTATTTATAGGGGTCGGCTTCCAGCGTGCCCTTGCTGCCGTAGAGCGTCAGGGCCCAGGGGAAATCCTTATCGGGAGCCTCCCCCCAACTGCGGTGTTGCCAGACCACGCTCAGCCGCGGGTACCGGAAGGTCACCGTCTGGGTATCGGTGGTGGTGGCGTCGGCCTCGGTCTGTACGAAGATGCCGCCCACGCTGCTGACTGCGCTGGGCCACCCCAGGCCGAGCATCCAGCGGGTGGTGTCCAGCATGTGGACGCACATATCCCCCACGATACCATTCCCGTATTCCTGAAAGGCCCGCCAGCGGCGGTGGGGTAGTCCGCGGTAGGGCAGGAGGGGGGCGGGGCCGGTCCAGCGATCGTAGTCGAAAAAGGCGGGTACCTCCTCAACCTCCCGCACGGCGGTGTCCCGCATGTGGTAGTAGCAGCAGATGTCGACGTGGCCGATCTCCCCGAGCCGGCCGGCCTCCACGATATTGCGCTTGGCTTCGATCAGGTGGGGGGTGCTGCGGCGTTGCATACCGACCTGGATCACGCTTCCGTGGCGGCGGGCGGCATCCAGTACGGCCTCGCATTCCCGCACGTCCACCCCGATGGGTTTCTGCAGGTACAGGTGGGCTCCGGCTTCGATGGCGTCGATGGCCTGTAGGGCGTGCCAGTGGTCGGGGGTGGCGATTAGGACGAGCTCCGGCTCCGTTGCCCGTAGCATCTCCCGGTGGTCGGTGAACAGCCGGGGGCGGGCCGCGGGGTGCCGCCGGCGGAGGAGCTCGTCGGCCTCGTCCAGCATCCGGCGATCAACGTCGCAGAGCCCCACTACCTCCACCTCGGCTACCTGGAGCAGGCGGAACAGGTCGCTTTTCCCGTACCAGCCGCAACCGATGACGGCGGTTTTGCGCGGGCGCGGGTGCGGGGCCGGGCCGGGAAGGGCAAAGAGAGCCGGGGTAGTGGCCAGAAATTCGCGGCGATTCATGGAGCCAAAAATACAACGGTCTGGATCAGGAGCCACCGGAGGTGAGGGGGGGCAAAACACGAGCGGCCTTGAACAGACTAAGTTGGGTGATCGGCTACTCAAACCGGGCGTCCAGCCAGTCATCGATGGTGCGCAGGACGGAGGGGTCCAGCGTGATTTCGATCTCGCCGTACTCGGCGGGCGCCCCCGTTTCGGCGGGCTGCAGTAGGTGGTTCAGTTTGGGGGCGGTGATGAGGGTGGCATCTTGATTCCCGGCCCGATCCAGTGCTACGCCGATGGCCGAGAGGTTATCCGGGCTCACCTGGCGGTCCAGCTCACCGTTGATGGCCAGTACCGGTAGGGTCAGTCGGTCCAGGTAGGGCGTGGGGTCGAAGGCGATGAAGTAACGCATCCAGGGGGAGCTGTAGGCCTGAAGGTAGGGAGCGAGATACTCCCGCGGGTCGTCGATCTGCCGCCGAAGCGTGTCGGGAAGGGTAGGGATGATGGTAAGGAGCGTATCGCTCAGCCCGGTAGCAAAGGCCTCGGCGGCATCGTGCGGATGGGCCTTGATGTAGCGGTATACGGCCTGGTGCACGGCCTCATCCTCCGGAATGCCCTCTCCGACCTGGTGGCGCTGGGTGGTCATCAGCCGGTCGATCGGTTCCCCCGGCGCGGCCAGTAGGATAAGGAAGTCGAGTGCATCCGTTTCCGCGGCTACCACGGGTCCGATCATGCCGCCCTCGCTGTGGCCGGCCAGCCCGATGGGCACCTCCGCGAGGGAGTCCGACCTGCCGGCCAGGAAGCTCACCGCCGCCGCCGCGTCCTGTGCGAAGTCCATGGAAGTGGCCGCCTGAAAATCGCCCGTACTCTCCCCAACCCCCCGGTCGTCGTAGCGCAGCACCCCGTATCCTTCCCGGGTCAGGTAGTCGCTCAGCACCAGGAAGGGGCGGTGGTTGATGGTGGGGCCCAGGTCTTCGTTACGGTCCTGGGGGCCACTTCCGCTGACCAGTACGATCCACGCGCGGGGTTGTTCCAGGGGGGGCAGCGTCAACTCACCGGCCAGGATAACCCCCTCCGCCCCACCCGGAAAAGTGACCGGATCGCGGCGGTACGGAAAATCGGTGGGATCCTGGGAACGGGGGCCGGCGGCGGTAGGAGCGTCTGTCCGGTAATCCGTGGGTGGCGAACGGCTGAAGGTAAGATCGGCGGAGAAGCCGCCCTGACGGAATGTTCCCCTGATCTCGCCTCCCGTCAGCACGCCTTCGTAGCGGATGGCCGCCGCCACGAGCCCGAATTGCAGCGAGTCACCCACCACCCGCACCGAACTGAGGGGCATCCGCATTTCGGCCTGGCTGGGGCTCTGCAGGAGTCCGGACCACCCCTCCCCTCCTTCGCTCAACTCAATATTCAGCGGAACCCGCTGCCCCGAAACGGAGAGTACCCCGAACCAGCGGCCCTCCACCTGGGCGGGGAGAGATGTGAGGAATACGGTAGTGAGAAGGAGGGAAAGTAAGGGACGCATGAATAGACAACGGGTGGGGTGGGGTATTTGCTTGCCGGTCAATTTGTCAGCATCTCCAGAATTTCGTCCACCTCCAGCCGCGCCGCCCGCCCCGTTCCGGCCAGGATGCTATCGGCCAGGTCGCGTTTTTCGGCGTGCAGGGCGACCACCCGTTCCTCTATCGTCCCGGCGGTCACGAAGCGGTACACCGTCACCGGTTTTTGCTGACCGATGCGGTGGGCCCGGTCGCTGGCCTGATCCTCGGCGGCGGGGTTCCACCAGGGGTCCAGGTGGAGGACGTAATCGGCCGCCGTCAGATTCAGCCCCGTGCCGCCCGCCTTCAGGCTGATCAGGAAGAGGCGTCCCTCCCCCTCCTGAAAGGCATTCACCCGCCGCTCCCGCTCCCGGCCCGGGGTGCTGCCGTCGAGGTACTGGTAGGCGATCTTTTGCTGCTTTACCCAGTCTTCCACCAGTTTCAGGTGGCGCACGAACTGGCTGAAGATGAGCGGCGTATGCCCGTTTTCGAGCAGTTCCAGGATGGTCTCCCCTACCAGTTCCAGTTTGGCACTGGGGATGGTGCTGTTGGGTCGCACCAGGCGGGGATGGCAGGCCGCCTGTCGCAGTTTGGTCAGCTGCCCGAGCATGTTGAAGCGGCGCTCTTCGGGCGGGGCTTCCTCGATTTCGCGGACGGCCTCCCGGCGCAGCGCCTCGTACAGGGCGGTTTCTTCCGGGCCGGGCTGCACGGTCAGTACGATCTCCGTTTTGGCGGGCAGTTCTTTCAGTACCTCGTCCTTGCGGCGGCGCAGGATGAACGGCTGGACCAACCGGCGCAACTGTTCCCGGCGCAGTGCATCGTCGTCGCGGCTGATGGGCAGGGCGTACTTCTCATTGAAGGCCTTCCGCGTACCCAGCAGCCCGGGGTTCAGGAAGCGGAACAGGCTCCACAGTTCACTCAGGTTGTTCTCGATGGGCGTACCGGTGGTAGCGATACGAAAGTCGGCCCCCAGCTCCCGCACGGCCCGGGCGCGCTTGGTGGTGTAGTTTTTGATGGCCTGGGCTTCGTCGAGTACGATGGTGGCGTAGTCGCGGGTGGCCAGTTCGTCGGCTACGTAGGTGATCAATCCGTAACTCACCAACAGCAAATCGCCGGCCCCGACTTGCTCGATCAGGTAGGTATCACTGCGTTTGGCCAGCAGCACCGGGCGCAGTGCGGGGGCAAAGCGTTCGCATTCGCTACGCCAATTGCGGATCACGGAGGCGGGGGCCAGTACCAGGGCGGGGCCGGCCTCCCGACGTTGGGTCAGCACGGCCAGGGCCTGGACGGTTTTTCCCAGCCCCATGTCGTCGGCCAGGCAGGCTCCCACTCCCCAGGCGGCAAGGCGTAGCATCCAGTCGTAGCCCTCCCGTTGGTAGGTACGCAGTTCGGCGGCGAAGGGGGAGGGGGCGGCGGGGCGCAGGTGCCGGGCGGAGCGGATACGGTCGAGGTTTGCCCGCCATGCCCCGTCGAATTTCATCCCGTCCATATCCTCCGTGAAGGCGGCGAAGGGTTCGGCGGCCAGCGCAGATAGGTGCAAGCCGCTACGGTCTTCCTGGAGGTAGCCCTCCATCTTTCTGATCCGATCGCGCAGGTCCTCGGTCAGGGCGGCGAATTCACCCTCACGGAGTTGTACGAAGCCGGTGTCGTTGTCCCGTACCTGCTGAATGAGCGCTTGCAGATCGACTACCCGGTCCTCATCCACCCGGACATGCCCGCTTACGGAAAACCAATCCCGCTGCTTACCTACCTTCAGGGCCAGGTCATCCGCACCGAATTCGGTGGCTAGCCGCAGTTTTTCCCCCTTGGGATATTCTACCGTACAGGATCCTTCGGCGACCAGGCGTCTCAGCTCGAGCAGGAAGCGGAGACAGGCCGTCTCATCCTCCAGCCGCCACTCGTAGTGGCCCGGGGTAGCCGGGGGTACACTGGGGCACCGCGCGATCAGGTCGGCGGCCGTCCGCTTTTCCCCCTCCAGATCACGCAGCAAAATGCGCGGTCCGTTCTCCGTGGCGATCTGGCTGCGCAGCATACCCCGGCCCGGGGGGAAGTACAGCGGCTGACTGGCCAGCGGTCGGGCCAGAAATTCGATTTGGTATCCCTCCCCGCGGGGAAGCAGGTGCACGCTGATGTGCGCCGCCCCCTCCACTTGCGGGAGCTCGCTGTTCACCAGGTCCGTGTCGGACTGCACGCTCACCGCGCCGCGCATCCCTTCCAGGCTTGCTTCCAGCCGTTCGCGGGCGGCGGTGGGAACACTGAGGCCGTAACCGATAGCTTCGGCGAGTTCCCGCTGCCGATCGTTGAGTTGGTAGGCAGCGTAGCGGGTCGGGGTGACGCGCTTCCACTGGTAGGCTCCCGGCGCGGTCGGGGGCGGGTCGAAGCGCACTTCCAGTCGGCCCTCCCGCTCTTCCACCTGAACGGCGGCGCGTTCCCGGGTGAGGGTGATGGGGTTGCGCTCCCGTTCACCGAGGTAGAGGCGGGGGTGGTCGGCCAGTTCGTAGATTAGGCGGGCGAAATTCAGGTTTACGTACTCTTCCCCTACGTGGCCGCCGGGGGGCACGGGCCGGCCGTTCAGGTAGGTCAGCGCCGCCAGGGCATTCAGGTCCTGGGAGGTCCGAAACTTGCTCCGGCGGGAGGCGAAGAGTTCTTCCCACTTCAACCTACGGCCCTTGGAGTAGCCGCCTTTTCCGAGCTTTTGCTCCTTTGCGTAGGCTTGCCCCCGTTCGAAATTAACGATCCAGATGGTCCGAAAAGCGGGTGTCTCTTCCTTTCCGGTACCCGTTGCGGTTCCTTGCTTTTCGACAATGGTCTCTACCCGGGCCAGGGCGGTTTCCCATCGGGGTTTGGCCGGGAACCAGTTTGCTAAGCTTTTGCGTTCCGGTTCACCCGGCACCTGCGTCCCCGCCCTCCACGTATTGCGGTCCGGATGGGTAGGGAAAAGGGCCAGGAGGCAGGTGCACAGTTCGCCGTGGGGCCAGGGTAAGTGGGTAGTTTGGTGGGGTAGCTCCCACAGTTGCTTGCTAATGTAGTCGGGGGGGAGCAGGCCGAGCCAGGTACTCACCCAGGAAATCACGAGGGCATCGGGCAGGGAGAACTGCGGTACGGAACGAAGCGCGGCCCGGTACTCGTTTTCGGGGAAGGCCCCGTTCTGTCGGCCCAGGCTCGCCACCCAGCAGCGGAAGGCGGTCAGCCCCAGCGGGTGTTGCGTTCGGGTGTTAGCGCGGAGCAGGTGATCCAGTTCCTTTGCCGTCACCAGTTGCGCCCGGTAGGCCGCGGCCAGGAAGATTACATCGACGAAGTGAACCGCGCCCTCCAGCGTATGGACCCGTTCCAGCAGAAGGGCTTCGTCGATTGTCTCTTCCAGCAGTAGGTCGGCCAGTAGGTCGAGATCGAAGTGGCGGGAGCGGAGGGCCGGATCGGAAGCGACCCGGTCGATGAGCAGAACGCCGGCCAACTCGGCGGGGCGGTAGCGGTCGAGGTCCAGAAAATCCTGGTGGGTGAGGATGTCGAGGGCGGTGGCCGCCATGCGCCCCTGAAGGTCGGGAGCGAGGCCGATCACCTGGTAGTTCAGAAAGGCGGCCTGTATGCCGGACGCCCGCCAGTTCCAGAAGTCAGGTCGGTCGATATCCAGCAGCCCGTACAGGAAATCAGAATCCTGGGCGGAATAGTAGACCTGGCGTTCGGGCTGGGTGGCTATCCGGTATTGTTCGCCGAAGGCCTGGGCATCGTTGGCCAGCAGGGCCAGCGCGGCCAGTTCACCGGGGCTGGGGCGGAAGTAGTAGCTCGGGCGGCCGCGGCGGTTGGGCTTGTCGAGTTGCTGGTAACGGGCCCGGGCCAGTCGGATGAGCGTGGGGTTGTCGGCGCCTCCCCGGTGGCCGAGCAACCCGTACCGCAGGTCTTCATCCACGGAAGCCAGGTCATGGTCCACCCCGATCAGCGGTCGCAGCCGCCCGAAGGCTTTCCGGAGTTGCGTCAGGGTGTAGGCCCGGCCGTTTTCCCGCTTGAAGCCGGCGCGGTGGAGGAGTTCCCCGATGTCATCCAGAAAGGCTTGGTCGTCCAGCAGGAGCAGGGCATCCAGGCAGTAGCCGGAGAGCGGGGGCGCTGCGTCCAGTTGGGCGGTGGCGGCGGAAAGGTCGACCATGTGGCAAATGTAGCTACGACATCGGATGTCTTAGACCTCCGATGTTGGCTGCTAAGATGGCAGCCATCCGATGCAGGTTTTAACAGAATCATAAGGTGGGAGTACAATGCTGTACAGAACCGAACGGAACCTACCTTGGGGTGTATGCTAAACGGCCACCCGAAAATGCCAGGTTTTCTCCCGCCCCTCGCCTTGTTACTGATGCTACCGCTTACTTCCGGGAGAACGCAGGGCATACCGCGTATCGACGGTTCGGTGATTTCCGCGGATGAACTGGACCGACGGCTGAAGGCCCTGCGGGAGGCCGCTACCGTCCACGGGCTGTCGGTGACGGTATGTACGCCGGATGAGGTGATTTACGAAACGGCTCTCGGTGACCGGAACCTGGATGCCGGGGAGCCACTGAGTAATGCGGATGTCCTTTACGCGGCCTCCCTGAGTAAGCCCGTATTCGCGTACATCGTCCTGCGCCTGGCGGATGCCGGAACGCTCGATCTGGACCGGCCGCTGGTCGATTATCTGGACCGGCCGCTGGGGGACTACCCCTTCCCGGAAGTCTACGAGGGCTTCGGTGACTTGGAGGGCGACCCCCGGCACCGGCTCATCACCGCCCGGATGTGCCTGTCGTACTCCTCCGGGCTGCCGAACTGGCGCTACATTGGTCCACGGGGCATCAATATGAATCGGAAGTTGGAGATCGAGTCCGACCCGGGCACCTTCTACAGCTACAGCGGGGAGGGCATCCAGTTGCTGCAGTTGGTCGTCGAGCAGGTCACCGGTAGGGGGCTGGAAGAACTTGCGGAAGAACACGTATTCGACCCCTTGGGGATGGACATGACGAGTTTCGTGTGGCAAGAGCGCTTTGAGGGAAACTATGCCATCGGTCACCGGCGGAAGAAGAAAGCTCTGCCCCGCCGGAAGCGGGACCGGGAGTACGCCGCCGGCAGTATGGAAACCACGCCGGAGGACTACGTACGCTTCCTTCAGGCCGTAATGCGGGGGGAGGGGCTGAGCGAGGTGGCCTATCGGGATATGCTTTCCCCCCAGATCGCGATCACCTCCCGGCGGCAGTTCGGCCCCGGCCGCTGGGAAGTTACCGACGCCAACCGGGACATCGAACTCAGCTACGGGCTGGGGTGGGGGCTGTACACCACGCCCTACGGGCCGGCCGTCTTCAAGGAGGGCCACCTGGAGGGCTGGGAGCACTACGCCGTTTTCTATCCTGATTCCGGGGTCGGCCTGCTGATTATGACGAACAGCTCGAACGGAGAGTCTATCTTCAAAGAGATACTGGAGGTCGCGGTGGCCGACAGCTGGCTGCCGTGGGAGTGGGAAAATTATATACCCTACCGCTGATCAACATCCGATGTCTGACAAAATGTCAGACATCGGATGTCTGACATTTTGGCATAGGCAAAATTTTGTAGGGATTTACCATCAACCTGACTTCCCCTCCCGCATTATGTATGTTCACCCTCAAGGAAATAAGAACATGGATCACTCCCATAAATCGAACGGTGCCACCAACGGCACCACCCCCGGCGTCGATGCCATTACGAACGAGCACCACACTTCCGTCTGGGACGTCAACGAGTCGAGCAAGTGCCCCTTCCTAGGCGGCGAACTGAAGCGGGGCGCCGGCACCGGCACCACCAACCGCGACTGGTGGCCCAACGCCCTCAATCTGGACATTCTCCGGCAGCACGACGCCCGCTCCAACCCGATGGGCGACGACTTCGACTACGCCGAGGAATTCAAGAGTCTCGACCTAAAGGCCCTTAAGGCCGACCTCGCCGAACTGATGACCGATAGCCAGGACTGGTGGCCCGCCGACTACGGCCACTACGGTCCCTTCTTCATCCGCATGGCCTGGCATGCCGCCGGAACCTACCGCATCGCCGACGGACGCGGCGGTGCCGGCACCGGATCGCAGCGCTTCGCCCCCCTGAATAGCTGGCCCGACAACGCCAACCTGGATAAGGCTCGCCTCCTGCTCTGGCCCATCAAGCAGAAGTACGGGCGCAAGATCAGCTGGGCCGACCTGCTGGTGCTGACCGGCAACGTCGCCCTGGAAACCATGAACTTCAAGACGTTCGGCTTCGCCGGCGGACGGGAGGACATCTGGGAGCCCGAGGACGACGTCTACTGGGGCGGCGAGACCGAGTGGCTCGGCAACGACGTGCGCTACGCCGACGGCGACGACCAGCTCGAGCAGCCCCTCGGTGCCTCCCACATGGGACTCATCTACGTAAATCCCGAGGGCCCCAACGGTAACCCCGATCCCCTGGGGGCCGCCAAGCACATCCGGGAAACCTTCGGCCGCATGGCCATGAACGACGAGGAAACCGTCGCCTTGATCGCGGGCGGCCACACCTTCGGCAAGACCCACGGCGCGGCCGACCCCAACGACCACGTCGGCGTGGAACCGGCCGGGGCCAGCATCGAGGAGATGAGCACGGGCTGGAAAAACAGCTACGGTACCGGCAACGCCCAGTACACCATCACCAGCGGCCTGGAGGGCGCCTGGACCACCAAGCCCGCCGAGTGGACCCACGATTACTTCAAGCACCTGTTCGACTACGAGTGGGAACTGACCCAGAGCCCCGCCGGCGCCTACCAGTGGAAGCCGATGGGCGATATGGGAGCCGGCACCGTACCCGATGCCCACGATCCGGAGAAGAAGCACCAGCCGATGATGCTGACCACCGACCTGGCGCTGAAGTACGACTCCAACTACCGCGCCATTTCCGAACGGTTCCGGGATAACCCCGAGCAGTTCGAGGATGCCTTCGCCCGCGCCTGGTACAAACTGACCCACCGCGATATGGGGCCCATCGAGCGCTTCCTCGGCCCCGAGGTTCCCGACGTCGAACTGATCTGGATGGACCCCCTCCCGAAGGCCGACTACAGCCTGATCGACGAGGCCGACATCGTCAGCCTGAAGGACCGCATCAAGGGCAGCGGACTGTCCGACAGCGAGCTCGTTTCCGCCGCCTGGGCGTCCGCCTCGACCTACCGTGACAGCGATAAGCGGGGGGGAGCCAACGGTGCCCGCGTCCGACTGTACCCCCAGCGCAACTGGCCGGTGAATAACCCACCCCAACTGGCGAAGGTGCTCAAAGCCCTGGAGGGCATTCAGCAGGAATTCAATGAGGGACAATCCGGCAATAAGGCCGTCTCCCTGGCCGACCTGATCGTGCTGGCCGGAAACGTCGGGGTCGAGAATGCCGCCGGTAAGGCCGGCCACGCCGTGACGATCCCCTTCACTCCGGGGCGGACCGACGCCCGCCAGGACCAGACCGACGTGGAGAGCTTCAACGCACTGGAGCCGGTCGCCGACGGATTCCGCAACTACCTGGCCGCCGGTCAGAAGATGGCCGCCGAGAAACTGCTCGTCGACCGCGCCAACCTGCTCACCCTGAGTCCGCCCGAGATGACCGCCCTGGTCGGTGGCCTACGGGTGCTGGGTACCAACTTCGACGGTAGCGACCACGGCGTATTCACCGAGCGGGTGGGTACGCTATCGAACGACTTCTTCGTCAACGTCTGCGACCTGGGCGTGAAGTGGGCCGCGACGGACGAATCAGATCATACCTTCGTCGGTACCGACCGCCGCAGCGGGGAGCGGAAGTGGACTGGCACCCGCGTCGATCTCATTTTCGGTTCCAACACCGAGCTGCGGGCCATCGCCGAAGTCTACGCCGCCAGCGACGGGGAGCGCCGCTTCATCGATACCTTCGTCAGCGCCTGGAACAAGATCATGATGGCCGACCGATTCGATCTGAATTAAAGGGACGCTTATCCCCTTTACCAAGCCCCTGGTCCCCTCCCCCCGGACCAGGGGCTTTTTTATCTTGTGACAAATCGTTTCCTATGGGCCGTCTGCTAATCGTTCCAATTTTCCTGTTTACATTCACCTGCGTACGCGCCCAGAACGACCCGGGGTGGATGCGCTATCCGGCGATCAGTCCCGACGGTCAGACCCTCGCCTTCAGCTACCAGGGCGATATTTTCACCGTGCCGGCAACCGGCGGGGAAGCCCGCCCCCTGACCATCGGGGAGGATTACGCCTACCGCCCCGTCTTCAGTCCGGACGGAAAGCAACTCGCCTTCGCCAGCGACCGCAACGGAAATTTCGACGTCTTCGTGATGCCCGCGACTGGGGGGACCGCCACCCGACTCACCTACCACAGCGGCGGGGAGGAACCCTATAGCTTTACGCCCGACGGGACCGCCGTAGTCTTCGGTGCCGTTTACCAGGATGCACCCGAAAATCTGCTCTTCCCCAGCGGGGCCCAGGCCGAGTTATACCGGGTAGCGGTGGATGACGGGACCATTAGCCAGCTTATTTCCGTACCCGCCGAGGAGGTCCGCTACGCCGGCGACTGGCTCTACTACCACGACATGAAGGGCTACGAGAACGAGTGGCGCAAGCACCACACCAGCTCCATCGCCCGTGATCTGTGGCGCTACGACACCCGCGACGGAAGCTACGAGCAACTGACCGACCACGCGGCCGAAGACCGGAACCCCGTGCCGGGCCCGGATGGCAACTTCGTCTACTTTCTTTCGGAGCGGGAGGGTGACTTCAACGTCTTCCGCATGCCCGCCGGCGGGGGAGAGGCCGAGCAACTCACCGACTTCGAGGACCATCCGGTACGCTTCCTGTCGGGTAGCGAGGACGGCACGCTGGCCTTCGGCTACCACGGGGAACTGTACACCATGAAACCGGGAGAGCAGCCGAAGAAGGTCGACGTACACCTGAACTACGACGGACGTCAGCCGCGGACGCAGGTGCGACCCTTATCGGGAAACGCCACCGAAGCCACCCTGAGCCCGAACGGGAAGGAGTACGCCTACGTGGTGCGCGGGGAGATCTTCGTGAGTAGCGTGGAAACCGGTACTACCAAACGCATCACCAACACCGCCCACCAGGAACGCAGCCTGAGCTGGCACCCGGAGGGGCGGGCGCTGGTCTACGCCGCCGAGGTCGACGGCAGCTGGGACATTCTGCAGACGACAATTAAGGACGAGGACGAGCCCTACTTCTTCGCCTCCACCCTGCTGGAAACCGAGCCGCTCGTTGCTACCGATGCCGAGGAGTTTCAGCCGGTGGTGAGCCCCGACGGTAAAAAGATCGCCTACCTGAGGGACCGGACCACCATCATGGTCCACGACTCGGCGAGCGGCCAGCAGACCATGGTACTCGGTCCGGAGCACAACTACTCCTACTCCGACGGGGATATGCACTTCGCCTGGAGCCCCGATAGCCGCTACCTGGCCGCGGACTTCGGCCGCCCCGAACGGGTCGCCTTTTTCAACAACGTCGCCCTGCTGGACGTGACCAAGACCAACGCGCCCGTCAACGTTACCTACGGAGGCTACAGCGACCAGGGGGCCCGCTTCAGCCGGGACGGGGACCTGATCTACTACTACAGCGTACGGGAGGGGAACAGCAACGAGAACGGCTGGCCGAGCGGGGAGGGCAACACCTACGCCGTCTACCTGACGCGGGAAGCGCGGGATAAGGCGGAACTGACGAAGGAAGAATTGGAATTGTGGAAGGAGAGGGAGGAGGGGGGGGCTAAGGCTAAGGCTAAGGCGGAGGATAAGGCTGAGGGGAAGGAGGAGGCTGAGGATGAGGATAAGGCGGAGGAGGAGGTTGAACCCATCGAGATCGAGTGGGAGGGCATCGAGGACCGCAAAGACCGCCTGACCACCTTTACCGATGGCTACGCCGACATGCTGCTGAGTGCCGACGGGGAAACGCTCTTTTACCTGACCGCCGCGGACGGTAAGTACGACCTCCACCAAATTACCCTGCGCGACGATAAAACCAAGCAGTTGGCCGAACTGGGAGCCAAACGGGCCGGGGGGATGGAACTGAGTGAGGACGGGAAGTCCATCTTCCTGCTGGCCGACGGTAGCCCGAAGCTCATCGGAGTGGACGACGGTAAAGTCAAGTCCCTCAAAATGAAGGGCGAGATGCTGCTCAAACCCGCCGAGGAGCGCGCATACATCTTCGACCACGCCTGGAGGCAGATGCGCGATAAGTTCTACGTCGAGGACATGCAGGGCGTCGACTGGGCCTTCTACCGCGATGCTTACCGCCCGAAGTTGGCCGACATCAATAACAATTACGACTTCGCCGAACTCCTCTCCGAAATGCTGGGGGAGACCAACGCCAGCCACACCGGTAGTGGCTACCGCCACCGGGAGCCGCTGGGTGACCAGACCGCTACCCTCGGGCTGCTGTTCTCCCTCGATGGGGAGCAGCTACGGGTGGAGGAGGTCCTGCGGGACGGCCCCCTCGATAAGGCCGCCAGTCAGGTTGCTCCCGGCCACGTGCTGACCGCCGTCAACGGGGAGCGCGTGAGCCACCTCGGCGAGCTGCACCAAGCCCTGAACCGCCAATCGGGTGATTTGACGCTGCTATCCTTTACGAAGCCTGACGGCACGACCTACTCGGAGTCCGCCGATCCCATCAGCACCGGGGCGGAGAATCAGCTGCTCTACGAGCGGTGGATCCGCCGGCAGCGTACCCTGGTCGACAGTCTGAGCGGCGGGAAGTTGGGTTACGTTCACGTTCGTTCCATGAACGACGCCAGTATGCGCGACGTGATCGACGCCGCCCTGGGCCGCCACATCGGGGCCGACGCCCTGGTGGTCGATACCCGTTTCAACGGGGGCGGCAACCTCCACGACCGGCTATCCGACTTCCTGAACGGCCGGGCCTACCTCGACATCATTCCCCACGGGCAGTACATCGGCTCCCAGCCCCTCAACCGCTGGAACAAGCCCAGCATCGTCCTGGTCGGGGAGAGCAACTACAGCGACGCCCACCTCTTCCCGGTAGCCTATACCATCAAGGGGGTCGGCAAGACCGTCGGGATGCCGGTGCCGGGCACGGGTACCTTCGTGTGGTGGGAAACCCAGATCGACCCGACGATCTACTTCGGCATCCCCATGGGCGGCTGGAAGACCGAGGAGGGTTGGTTTCTGGAAAATACCCAGTTCGAGCCCACTATCCGGGTGCGCAATCCCCCCGCCGAAATCACTGGCGGAAAAGACGCCCAGACCGAGCGGGCCGTAGAGGAGCTCCTGAAGGCGGCCCGTTAGCGACTCTCCTCCACCTCCTGCATCAGTTCCTCGATGGCCCGCTCCAGCTGCTGATCGCGGCCGTTATCGACCACACCGGGCATGTTCTTAACCTTGATGAGCGGCTCCGTTTGGTTGTTTTCCATCCAGTCGCCGTCGATGTCCTTGGCGCTCACTGGCACTACGCCCCAGACCGAGCCGTCGGGCAGCCGCTCCCAGCCCGCGAAGCTACAGGTCCCGGGGGTGGGCATGCCGACCGTCTTACCGATCTTGAGGTCGCTGTAGCCCTGGGCGAAGCAGTGGCCGTCGCTGTACTGGGCCTCGTTGATCAGCGCCAGGGTCGGCTTGGTCCAGCGGCTGGTCGGTTCGCCGCCGACTACTTTGGCCTCGGTAGCGTAGGTGATGAAGGGCACGCCGGTGAAGAACATCGCCAGGTCGGCCACCAGGTCGCCGCCGCCGTTGAAGCGGGTATCCACGATCATGCCCGCCCGCTCGAAGTACTTGCCCATCATGTCCTGGTAGATGCTGCGGTAGGGGCCGTCGCTCATGCCGGGAATGTGGACGTAGCCGAGTTGGCCCCCACTGAGGGAATCGACTTCCGCCTCGTTGCGCCTGACCCACCGCTTGTAGAGCAGGCG
>CAZQNE010000028.1:44192-52056 GCA_964594535.1 uncultured Lewinella sp. | reverse complement strand
GTTCTTCCACCACAAAGAAGTAGGCTTTTATTCAGAGTGATACACCGGAGCTATAGTAGCGGAACTTGAGGAGGTTCCACTCACTATTTCCAGTTGGCCGGAGGTGAATACCTTTAAAGATTTGTTCGTCGATCCAACTGCTTCGGGCGGGTATCCGAAATCGCATACCTCGCCGTTCGACTATTTACTAGCCAAGTATCCACTACTGGAAGTAAAACTAATTGATGCGTGGACGAAGGAAGATCTCGTTGCAACGGATAGCCCCCCAATCGCGTATTACGCAAGCGATGGTGATCCCGCCTCTTACCATACTTACGTTGGAGAAGATAAGTGGACCGATGTAGATGCAGAGGAGGTTCCTACCGACTTGCACCTTTTCGTGGGATTGAATGACAAACTCTTTTTCTTCGAGGATGAACAATTCCGTACCCTATTTGAGGGTAAGAGCCTTTGTACCCTTGAGCCTATGCACCGCGACGAACGTGGCGGCCACGTAGATCAGGGCGACTACTACGATAGTGACTGTTTCGATCCGAGCCCGCCCTCGGGTGGTGGCTCCCCAAACCCACCGAGCTCTGGTTCGGGAGGTGTCATCCCTAAATCATTTGACTGCTTCGATACTTCGGACCGACATTTTAACGATAACCGGGATAATTTTTTCCAGCTTAGATTTAAGAGCAAAAAGCAATTAGATGATGCTTTTGAAAAGGATAATGGTTGGGGAGATCGGTCGATTGAAGTTCGCTTTACCGTATTGTTTGGTGCAAGCGTAAATAGTGTTAGTCAGGTATCTAAGGTGTTAGACATCAAAAAGGGTCATCTCCGCAGGAATCCATTGTTTGGTAGTTACGAGCTGTTAAACTTCACGGCCGATGAGGACATTGTGACCTGGCGCATAGAAAATCAGGTAGTTAACATGACATACATATTCTCGGAGATAGACAGTGAAGAATCCGGTAAACGAACGTTTTCCGGTTCCGCAGAATTTCAGGATCCTAAAAATCCGAAAAATGTAATTAAATCGTCTTATTCCGTTGAAATACCATTCGGTGGAGAAGATTTAGGCCAACATATCGTTGAATATTGCGACGATACCGCAGGGGAAGGGACGGAGTATTCAACGGCTCGCTTATTCTTCAGGGTCCGCCAGAAATGATGAACTCAATATCGTTTGTCGGTGCACGAATTGTTGCTGCTCTGGTAAGCTTCTTACTTTGCACGTCTCTAGTGAGAGCACAAAAATTCAGTATTATTCCCTATTTTGGAGGGGACGCTGGCATAGTATGGTCAACCCAAAACGTACAGATTGACGATCACGTGCTCAGCGGGGATGCCATTGCCTATACCGATATAACCCTCGGTCTACGCACGGAGTACAGGCATTCAAAAAACCTACAATTTCTCCTTGATATTGGACGCCGACCTAACTACTCAGTCGGATATCTGCTGCGAATACCGGTCGATCAGGCTCCATTTACTTCAGTAGTCAAAGGAGGTAGTAGTGGAAATGGAGGACCGGAAATAGTAGCTACCCTATCGGGCCAGTATGAGATGTCCATCAATAAGAGCCTATACGCTTCCGTATCTATGGGGACGGGTATTTCCCAGATTATATCCGGAACCCGAGCAATCAACGAAGGGTCGTTTGAAGGTTTTGGCCCGGGCATGGAGCGTAGTACGGCATTGTACCGTACGCTAGACGAACTTCCCCTCCACCCCACCTGGGTCGGCATAGCCGGTTTGGGCCTACGCTACCGCCGCTTCGTCCTGCAGACCCGCTACCTCAAAACGCTGTCCCGTTCCGTCACCCGCCCCTTCGAGTTCGAGGGACGGTCCTACCCCTGGCTCAATAAGCGGGATAGAGTACAGTTGACATTAGGCTACCGAATCCCCATCGGAAGAAAAGCTGTTAGTGAATGACCCGTAAGGAATTGGCATCCCTAACCCATCACCTTAAAATACCCCCGGCCAGCGTCACCACACCCCCCATCGCATCCACCGTAGCGCAGGCATGTACCGGGAGCACACCGATCAGATCCCCCGGCCGGAGCTCTTCCAGCAAGTCCGGGGGTAGGCGGACCGTCCCGTGCTCCTGAGACAGACCCCGCACCCGGCTAATATCGGGGCCCCCTCCCCCCGATATCGCAGGGCCGCCCGGAATCGTCCAGCCGTCGGCGTCCAAGCGGACTACCTCGCCGTAGTAGTTCACCCCCCGCTCGTCCACCAACCGGTCCTTACCGAGTTGCACCCAGCCGCCGTGGATAATTGCCTCCCCCCGCCCGGGATGAACCTCCAGTACCGGGCAGGCCACGCAGATCGCGATCTGCTCCCGCGTACAGGCCCCTAACCGTGCTTGCGTCAGGTCGTAGTAGACGAAGTTGCCGGGGCGAATGACCGAGATACCCGTAAACTCCTCCGCCAGACTGCAGGCCGGGGTATCGCCCAGGGACAGCCGTAGGTCAGGATGTGCAGTAGCAAAGGCCCGCTTCACTGCTCCGAGGCGATCGAGGGTGGTCCGGTGAATCGCCAGAATTTCCTCTGGCGTGTCCGCCGCGTAGGTATGCCCCGAATGGGTATAAAAACCGAGGAAGCGCAGTTCACTTACCGTCGCCGTCCGGGCCAGGATCGCGTCGATCGTAGCCGGGTCGTCGCAGCGCACTCCCGACCGACCGTAGCCGGTGTCGATCTCCGTGTAGAAGGTGAGCCGCTGTCCGGAATTTCCGACGGCCGCCGCAACCCGTGCGGCAGTGGCCGCGCCGTTAATGAACACGGTGAGGTGGACACGTGCCGCCAGTTCGAGGAGGGCCGGTAGCTCCCGCGGGTTGAGCGGCATGGCGATGGTAATATCCGTCCAGCCGTGATCGGCGAAGTAGGTTGCCATCCGCAGGGAGGTAACGGTAATGGCTTCCACCCCCGCCTCCCGGACCCATTCCCCGACCCGGGCCGACTGGTGCGTCTTGAAGTGGGGAGCCAGCTGCAGGTCGTGACGTCGCGCCCGCTCCATCATCCTGGTCAGGTTAGCGCGGCACGTTGCCTCGTCGACGAGCAGGGTAGGAGAGGTGAGTTGGTTCGGGTCCAGGTTCATTCGGCGGTGAAGGTTTCCGTGTGGCGGGCTTCACCGGCGGTATCGTAGTGGGTAAAGGTGATCCGGGGTACCCCCTCCGCGCGATCCACCGCCACCCCCAGGAAGCCGCCGATCAGATTCAGGTACAGGTGCTCCGGCCGCTTGCCCTCCCCCCAGCCCTGCACGTGGGCGTCGCTCACCGGTCCGCTCCCGAACTCCCGTAGCCCCGTCTCCGTGTCCCGGGAAGCGTACTGCCAGTGGCGGTCGCCGTTGATGACGTAGGTACGGGGGTGGCTACTGAGTAGCTCCCGCAGCCAGTCGCCCTCGGTCCGGAAGGCGGCATTGGCGTGGTTGTCCGTCTTGTTATCGCGGTCGGGGCCCACCACCGGCGTGGCCGAAACGACGACCTTGAAGGTGGCCCGGCTGCTGTCCAGCGTTTCCGTCAGCCAGGCTTTCTGTTGCTGCCCGAGGATGGTCTTGCCCGCCCCGTCCGGCGCGGTGTTCGCGCTACGGTATTCCCGGCCCTCCAGGAGCCAGATTTGTAGGTCCCGGCCCCAGCGCACCGTCCGGTAGGGCTGGTCGCGCACGGGGGCGTTCTCCTCCCAGATCACCAGCCCCTCGGCGTAGGAGAGCCCGCCGTAGTCCGTGGTCTGCGGCCCGGCGTCGTCGGAGAGCAGGTCGTGGTCGTCCTTGATCAGGTAGGTCGGCGTGCGGCGGAAGAAGTCGACCAGGGCGGGCCAGCCGTTGATGGCGTGCCACTTGTGGCGGGCCCGTTCCGGCGTGGTGGCCAGGGGACCGGGCTTATCGTAGTAGACGTAGTCGCCGGTCTGCACGAAGAAGTCCGGCTCCAGCTCCGCCATTTCTAGGTAGCTGCGGAATCCGGCCAGGGAATCGTCGTAGCTCCAGAAGTACTGGCAGGTGGAGGTGGTGAAGCGTACCGGCACGGTCGCTTCCGGATCGGGCGGGGTCCGGAAGCGGCCCTCCAGTCGGGCCTGTACCCTTTCGGTAGCTAGCGCGCGGCCCTCCACGGTAAGGGCGTAGGCCGTACTGGGTTGCAATCCAGCGAGCGGAATGTGCACGGTATAATCCTGCTCCGCCCGGGCTTCTTGCCAGTCGGTGGTATCGCTGCCCGCCGTGGAAGTCAGGATGGCCCGCACGTAGCCCGCCGCCCCGCTTACCGCCCCGTCCATCGCGGCTACGGGCATACCTTCGTCAAAGTCCAGGGGGTGGCGGAAGACCCTCGGTTTGCGGTCGTGGACGACGGGGTTGGGTGACTCCTGTCCACATAGGCGTGTCCAGATAATGGCGTCAGTGGCGGTGAGTTCGGCGACGCGAAAGCCGTTGGTGAGGTAGACCATCGCGTCGGATTCGTTATTCGCCTGAGACAGGACAGGATGCTGGCAGAGCCATAGCGGAGCTAACACGGATAAAAGGCGAATTAACATGTAGGCAGAGTTGACCGCAAGGAAGGTAAGCCGAAGTTTTGCGGCGGCGCGCGGGTGCGGTGGCGGTACGGAAACAGCAATGGACTACCGGAATTGATTTTGCTTTCCCGGAAAAGCAAAATGACCCTATTTTTGCTTTATGGAGAAAGCAATTTTAAAGTTTGAGGCTCGGCACCGGGCGCTGCTTGCAGCAACCCCAACCACCTTCGAGCGCTATTTGATCGATGAGATAAAATGGGACTCGACCGCACTGTTAGCCGTGGTAGGTCCGCGGGGGGTAGGTAAAACCACCTTGCTTGCTCAGCGCTTGCTGCACCTTGGTCTATCCCCTGCCGAAGCATTGTACATTGATCTAGGGGACATTGCCTTTCACTCCGTTCGGCTGATCGACCTGGCGGAGGATTTTCTGGAACGGGGAGGGAAGTACCTGTTTCTCGACGAGGTGCACCGCTACGCCCACAGCAGTTGGGCCGAAGAAGTCAAAACACTGCATGACTTTTACCGGGACCGTCTGCGGGTAGTCCTTTCGGGTTCTTCCATTTTACAAATCCTGGAAGCATCGGCGGACCTAAGCCGCAGGGTCCATTTCTACCACTTGCCCGGTCTTTCGTTCCGCGAATACCTGTCGTTCAAGGTAGGGGTTCCACTCAGTAGCTATACGCTAGCCGATCTGGTCGAGCACCAGCTACAGATCCAACGCGATATCTTCGACCGACACTCATTCGAGCCCGTGCCACACTTCGAAACCTATTTACAGCGGGGGTACTATGCCTTCGTGATTGAAGAAGACCATGGCTACGTAGATCAGTTGAATCAAATCGTACAGCTCGTACTGGGGCAGGACATCGCCTACGCTACCGGGGGGCGGCACCCCGACGTTAGGAAGTTAACCCGACTACTACAGGCCGTCGCCAGTTCGGTGCCCTTCAAGCCCAACGTCAGCAAATTAGCTTCCCGCGTCGAACTCACCCGTAACACCGTAATCGAGTATCTGAACTTGCTGGAACGCGCAAATATCCTGCAACTCCTAAGCGCGGAAGGCAAGGGGATTTCCGTATTGTCGAAACCGGATAAAATATACCTCGACAATACTAATCTGATCTACGCCCTTTCCCCACAGCGGGCGGAAATAGGGGCGGTCAGGGAAACGTTCTTCCTGAACCAATTAGCGAGCCTACGCAGACGGAAATTAGCCTTCCCCCCCGAAGTTACCCTACCTAAGCGTGGGGACTTTCACTACCGTTACCAGGGGGCCGCGTATACCTTCGAAATTGGCGGTCCGAACAAAACGGCGGATCAAATCGGTCGGGCGCCCGGAAGCTATACCGTAGTTGACGCAAAAGCTACGGCTACGGAACACCGGATACCCCTGTGGCTTTTCGGCTTACTTTACTAACCCCTCAACCACACCCGGTTCCGCCCCAGCTCCACCACCCCCCGCCGCTCGAAGCTCTTTAGCAACCTGGACACCGCCTCCCGGCTCACGTGCAGGTCGTTGGCGATCTCCTGGTGGGTGGCGGCGATCGACCGGTCGGGGTGCAGCTCGGCCCGCTCGCGCAGGTAGTCCAGCAGCCGCTCGTCGAGGCCGTGGAAGGTAATCTGGTCGATGGTGCGCAGCAGCTCGTTCAGCCGCTCGTCGTAGGCACTCAGGACGAAGTTCTTCCAGCTCACGTAGCGCATCATCCATACGTCGAGGTACCGCTGGGGCAGGCCGAGCACCATGGTATCTTCCTCCGCTACGGCGCGGATCTCACTCTTCTTATCGTGCATGCAGCAGCTGAAGGTCATGGTGCAGCTCTCCCCCCGGCTTAGGTAGTACAGGAACAGCTCGGTCCCGTCGTCGGACAGCCGGCTGATCTTGATGGTCCCACTCAGTACCAGCGGCAGCATACGGACGTAGCTCCCGTAGTCCATGATCATCTCCCCCTCCCCGAAGCGGTGAATACGTCCCTGATCGGCGATGACCTGCTGTAGTCCCGGCTCGGTGAAGGAGGGAAAGTGGTGGGCTACTTCTTCCGTGGTGAGTTGGTCGTTCATTTGGGGTGGGGGTAGGTGGATTGCAAGAACATCGGATCATATGGAGAGTTGCACCCGCGCGCCGCCGCCCCACTGCGCAGTCTGGTAAAGTTAAATTGTGGCATGCCCGCTAAACGTACCCAACAGATCCTCCGCGCACTGCTACTCGCCGGCACCCTGGCCTCCCTCTACTTCGTGCCCTGGAAGCTGCTGCGGATTCGCCTGAACCCGCTGCCCCCTACCGTCCAGGAGCAGGTGGAGGAGGCCGTCGACTACGGCTTCGCCGGCATCATCGTGTACGTTGACCGGGCCGGTGCCCCCGCGAAACACTACGCGGCCGGCTACCACGACCGGGACGCCCGCACACCGGCGGACCCCCACGCCCTATTCAAGATCGCCAGCATCGAAAAGCTCTACGACGCCGTGGCAACCGTAAAGCTGGTCGGTAGGGGTCGCCTCGACCTGGATAGCACGGTGGCCGACTACCTCCCCGAACTGAAGGGCCGCATCGATCACGCCGACGAGATCACCCTAGCGATGCTCGTCCGCCACCGCAGCGGCATCCCGAATTTTACCGATCTGCCCGGCTACTGGACCGACCCCCCGGCGGACAGCGAAGCGGCACTGGCCCGGGTACTCGATCTGCCGGCCGACTTCCTTCCCGACACCGATTACGCCTACTCCAATACGAATTACCTGTTACTGTCCCTGATCACGGAGCGGGTGCTGGGTTACAGCCAGTTCCGCTACACCGAGGAGGTCATCCTCGAACCGCTGGGACTGGAGCGCACCTACGAATCGATCCATACTATCGACACGGCGGAACTAATGAGCGGCTACTACGTCGGCGTCGAAGAAGACATCAAGATGGTGGACTACGGTTCCATGGTGGCCACGGCCGAAGATGTCGGTACGTTTTTGCGGGCGCTGAACGACGGCTCCCTCTTCGCCCAGGGGGAGAGGGAATTGTACACTTCCCTCTACGAATTCGGACATACCGGACTGGTAGCCGGCTACCAGAGTATCGCCCGCTATCACCCGGATATTGATGCGGTCATCGTCCAGTTTACCAATACGACGGATTTCGAGGGGTACGAGTGGGCGATCTCGGAGCTGGTGTACGAGCGGATTGCGCGGATCGTGGGCGGCTAGGGGCGGCGGCGCGCGGGTGCAAACAGAACCCTACTTTAGCAACCCCCCACTCAGCAACAGCAGATTCACCTCCGACTGCCGAACCCCGAACTCCCGTAGCGCAATGCGAGTGCGGGCTTCGTTCAGGTTGACCTGGGCGGTGCGTACGACGGTACCGTCTACCTGGCCCAGGCGGTAGTCTTCCCGG
>CAZQNE010000028.1:0-44092 GCA_964594535.1 uncultured Lewinella sp. | reverse complement strand
CTTTTGCGGTAGTCTTCCCGGCTTTTGCGGTAGTCTTCCCGGCTTTTGCGGTAGTCTTCCCGGCTTTTGCGGTAGTTAAGCTCGAAGGTGGCCAGATTGTCGCGTTCGTAGCGGAGTTGTTGGAGATTGTTCCGGTAGGTAGCGTACTGCTGCTGGAAGGTGGTGGCGAGCTGGAGTTCGGTGTTCTCCAGCTGCCGGCGGCCCTGTTCCAGCCGTAGCCGCGCGTTCTGGCGATCGAGCTTGCGCAGGCCCCCGTCGTAGAGGTCGATGCTGGTACGGATGCCGGCCTCCGCCCCCAGGTAGCGTTGCTCCTGTAGAAAGCTGGTATTGTCGGTCACGTTCTGGTAGACGCCGGCGGTGTACAGCTGGACCGTCGGGCCCTTAGCGCGTTCGGCAATCACCAGGTCCGTAAGCAGGAGATCGAGGCGCTGCCGGGCTACGCTCAGGGTAGCGTTGCTGGCCATTAGTCGGTCGTAGAGCAGCCGGCGGGATAGCGGACTGGCCAACGGTGGCGCTTGCTCCAGGGCAAAGCGTGTCGCGGGATCGCGCCCGAGCAGTTGGTTGAGTTGTCGTTTAGCGTTGGCGAGTTCGAGTGCCAGATTGCGGTAGGCGACGCTATCCTGATTGAGGTCGACGCGGGCCTGCAGCCGGCGCAGGGTAGTCGAACCCCCGTAGCGGGCGTCACGTTCGGCCCGGGCCAGTCGCTCGGCGGTCAGTTCGATGTTCTCGGCGGCAAGATCGAGCTGGCGGCGCAGCCGCGCGGCCCGTAGGTAGGTGCGGGTGACTTCGGCAACCGTCCGCTCCCGTTCGCCGGCGATGCGCAGGCCGGTCGAGGTGTCGAGGGCACGGAGTTTGTCCAGCCGTGCCCGCCCGCGCCCGTTATCGAAGACGACCCAGTTGGCTTCCGGACGAATACTGATGCCGTGGCGGTTGTCGGTAAATTCGAGGGGCGGGCCCTCTCCGGCGGTAGCGATTGTCGCATCCCCGTAGCCGTAGTACAGTTGGTGGTTCGCCACTATACGCGGCCCGATGCCCGCCCGGGCGGGGGCTACGTTATTGCTACTGATCTGCCGGTCGTACTGCATCGCCCGCAGTTCAGGGTTATTAGACAGGGCAAAGATTACGGCATCCCGTAAACGCAGGGTATCCTGAGCACCGCCGTATCCGTTCAGTAAGAGGATGGCACCTGCGACCGCGCAAAAACGGGGGATGGAAAAAGTCATAGGTCGTTCAATTTTACGGGTGGGCTATACGTAATCTTCGTTCAGGCGATTCCCCTGCGCGCGCACGGCGGGTTCTACCTCTTCTTTGGTGGGGGACGGGCCGCCCTTACCGGCTTTGTAAAGCAGCCGGCGCAGTCCGTTCAGTATGACCAGGAAGACGGGCAGTAGGATGAGCACGTTCAGCAGGCCGAAACTGAGTCCGTAGGCGATGGCGATGGCCGGTCCCTTCAGGAACTGGGCGCCCAGGCTACTACTCAGGATAAGCGGACCGAGCCCGGCTACGGTGGTCACGGTCGTGAGCAGAATGGGCCGGAAGCGGCTACGGGCCGTCTCCCGCAGCGCCTTGGCAAACGTCCAGCCTTCCTGCAGCAACTGGTTGAAGGTGGAGATGAAGACCAGGCTGTTGTTCGTAAAGACGCCGATGAGGGCAATGGTGCCGATCATCGAAAACAGGTTGAGGGTGGTGGCGTGAATCCAGTGACCCAGTACGACCCCGATGATGGCGAAGGGAAAAAGACTAAAGACCATCAGGGCCTGGGAGAAGCTGTTGAAGTTGAGAACGATCAGCCCGAAGATGAGTGCCAGCACGATGGGGCCGACCACCCGGATGGCCGCGGCCATCTTAAAGCTCTGGCGGTTCTGCCCCTCGATGCTGTAGTCCACGCCGGGGTAGTCGGCGACGAGCCGGGACAGTACTTCCTCTTCCAGCTCACCGATCACCGTGGGGGCCGATACGTCCATACTGGCGACGTTGGCCTCCACGCGGATCTCCCGCTGCCCCTCCAGGTGGTTGATGGTCAGGCTACCGGTACCGTAGTCGATGCGCGCCACCTCAGTGAGGGGGTAGGATCGCCCGCCGGGGCCGGTAATACGCATATCCCGCAGGCTGCGTTCGTTCTGTCGCTCGTCCCGGGGATAGCGGACCCAGATTTCAACCTCGTCGTCGCCCCGCTGCAGTTGCTGGGCCTCAACGCCGAAGAAGGCGGCGCGCACCTGGGCCATCACCCTGGCCAGGTTTAGGCCGAGCAGTTCGGCGTTCGGCTTCAGACTGACGATGGCTTCCTGGACGCCGGTGAGGTCGTTGTCGCTCACGTCCTTCAGTCCGGGGTGTTGCTGCATGGCCGACTTCAGTTCGTCGCGGGCGGCACGCAGTTGGGTCAGGTCGCTGCTCCTGAGGGCGAAACTAACGGGTTTGCCAAAGACGGCCGTCGTAGCACCCACGCCGTAGACCAGGTTGAGCGCCCCGGGGATGTCGGGGGCCTCCTCCCGGATAGCGGAGGTGAGTTCGAAGCTAGATACGTCCCGCTTCTCGCCGCCGAGGAAGGTGATCCGTAGCCTGCCCTGGTTGGGGCGGGGACCGGTGATGAGCTCGACGTACTGGATGTAGTCTTCCCCCTCGGGTTGCTGCCGGCTCAGTTTGTCATTGGCCCGGTAGGCGGCCTCCTGAATCTCCCGCAGGGTGGCCTCGGTCAGGTCGACGGGCGTACCCGGGGGCATGTCCAGTTCGACGAAAACGGCATTGTCGTCCAGGTTAGGGAAGAAGGTGAAACCTATCAATTGAAATAGGAGGATTGCACCTGCGAGCCCGCCCGCGAAGAGCCCTACCGTGAGAAAGGCCACGATCCGCTTACCCAGTACCAATTTTGCGAACACGGGGAGGTAAATCCGGTCGCGCAGCCAGTTGACGCTCTGGTTGAAGTACCGCTCGATCCGCGTCGGCCGGTGGTCGGCACGCAGGGCTTTGGAGTGCGCCAGGTGGGCCGGCAAAAAGAAGAAGCTTTCGATGACCGCCATGATGAGCACGGCAATGACCACGAAACCGACCTCGCCGAAGAACTCCCCCGCCTGGGTCGGGAGGAAGAAAAACAGGGAAAAGGCCACCGCCGTGGTCGATAGCGAAATCAGCACCGGCGTCACCATCTCCATCGTGCCCTCCAGGGCAGCCCGTAGCGGGGGGGCACCCTTTTCCGTAGCCCACTGGTAGATATTCTCCCCGATCACCACCCCGTCATCGACCAGGATCCCCAGCACGAGGATGAAGCCGAACAGCGATACCACGTTGATGGTCATCCCCTGGATATCGACCAGAAGGAACATGGCCACGATAGCGATGGGTATCTTCAGCGCCACCCAGAAGGCCAGGTAGCGATCCAGAAAGAGCGCCAGCACCAGTAGCACGAGAAGGAAGCCGACCACCCCGTTATTGACCATACTCCCGAGCCGGTCGGTGACCTGTAGAGTGCCGTCTTCCACGATCGAAAGGCCGACCCCCTCGTGGGTCGCGTTGAAGGTGTCGATGTAGGCCCGCGTAGCGGCGGCGTTGTCGAGGATATCCTCGTCGGGCAGGGTATAGACGCTGAGCGTGATCGTGCGGTCGTCGCCCAGGTAGTGGCGCGCGGGCTGGTCCTTGAACTGATCGCGGACGGTGGCCACGTCGCTGAGGTAAACCACGCTGCCGTCACTCGCGGCCCGTACGATGATATGGTGCAGGTCCTTTGCGTAGTAGCCGCGGTTATCAGCCTTGATGTTAATGTTGCGCCTGCCGGTCTTGATCTCGCCGCCGAAGGTCTCCAGATTGGCGTCGGTGACGGCCTGCTGAACGGCCCGGAAGGTGAGCCCGTAGGCGCGCAATTTTTCCTCACTCACGCTCACTTCGATCTCCTGCTCGGGCACCCCGCTGATAACGATGTCGGAGATGCCCGCTACGGAGAGCAGTTCGCGCTCTATGCGGTCGGCGTAGTCTTTTTTGACCTGAAGGGGCTGGTCGCCGGTGATCGCGAAGGCCAGGGCGATGTCCTTTTTCTCGCGCATCTCGACGACCGGGGTCTCTACGCCGCGGGGGAAACTGGCGACCTTGTCGACGGCGTTTTTTACTTCGGCCAGTACCGCTTCCGGATCGCTGTCTTCGGTCATTTCTACCTGGATCGTCGCCAGGTTAGCCCCCGACGTGGAGGTGACGCGATCGACCCCCTCTGCACCGATGAGTTCTTCTTCGATCTTAATGGTCACTCCCTCCTCCACTTCTTCGGGAGTGGCACCGGGGTAGACCACACTCACGTCTACCAAGCGAATGCGCTGTCGCGGAAAGTTGGTCGTCTTGGTGTTGAGTAGCTGCAGCAGACCGATGCCGACCATCAGTAGCAGACAGAGGTTGACGATAGTCGGGTGCTCGATGAAGTATTTGGTGACGCTGCGCATGGTTCGGGAGGGTAGGGGTGAAGGGCTAGCGGGCACGGGTGCCGGCTATCGGGCTACTGATGTGCTGGGTGATGATCTCCATTCCGTCTTCTAGTCCGCGCAGGTAGACACG
This sequence comes from uncultured Lewinella sp., assembly GCA_964594535.1. GTDB lineage: Bacteria > Bacteroidota > Bacteroidia > Chitinophagales > Saprospiraceae > Neolewinella. The sequence continues at coordinate 39,559 of CAZQNE010000028.1, read as the reverse complement.
GTCTGCCTCCACCAGCACGGTGGTGACGGGGTGCAGTACGACGGTCGAATCCACGATGCGGTAGACGTGGTTGTCCCGGGTCAGGGCCTCCTTGGGTAGTTCGGCTACCTCCTCGAGGGTTCGTCCGGGGAGTTCTCCTTCCAGGTACAGACCGCTACGTAAATGCTTGCCGCTCAGGCGGAGGAAGGCAGTGACGGTCTGGCTGTTTTCGTCGATGACGGCACCCAGGCGGTTGACGGTGGCGGTATAGTGCTCGTCGAGATTTACGGCCCGTAGCTCGATCTGTTGTCCGGTTTGAAGTAGCGGGACGGATGTGGCGGGTACCGCGGTACGCACTTCGTAGATGTCGGTACGGCTGAGGGTGGCCAGTGGCGCACCGGGACTGACCACCGCACCGGGGTCGACGCGGGCCGAGGTCAGCACGCCGCTGAAGGGGGCCCGTACGGTATAGTCATCGAGGGTCGCTTCCTGGGCCCTGATCCGGTAGTAGCTAGCGGGGATGCCCCGGGCGCTGATGAAGTAGGTTAGTTGTTCGTCCGTAATTTTCGGTAGTTCGGGCAGAACGTGGGCTACGTCGATCTCATTCGTGAAGGCTTCCCAGCGGGGGTGGGCGGCGGGGTAGTCGATACTTAAATCACTCAGCGTAGCGACCAGCTGGGTGACGAGTTGTGCCCGCTGGCTCCGCAACTGATAGTCTAGCCGTTCGCGGTCGATACGGAGCAGCACCTCCCCCTTACGGTAGTATTTTCCTTCCTGCAGCAGTTTGTCGGTGGGCAGTACCTCCCCCTGCACCTGGGCGGAAATCGTTACTTCCTGGAGTGGAACCACGCGGCCGGTAATGCGGACGGGGCGATCGATATTCGCTACGGTAACCGTCTGGGTCGGGTAGGAGGGCGCGGACGCGGGTGCCGTCCCGGTGGAGGGGGAAGACGTTTTGTCGGAGCTACAGGCCGTGAGGAGGCACAGCAGGGGCAGTAGGAATCGTATTCGCTTCATTGGTTGAGAAGTTTGTATTCGATGTAGGTCAATCGAGTAGTTGCCCGTAGCGATAGCAAGGAGACGATTAGCGGTATAATTTTGGGATACTTATTCGATGGAGTGTCGAAGGCGACTGCGCAGCATCCGGCGGGCGGTGAATACGCGGCTCTTAGCCGTACCGACCGGGACGCCGGTGTAGCGGGCAATCTCGCGGTAGGGCAGGTGGGCCAGGTAATAGCGGAAGCTCCGGCGGTAGATGGCGGGTAGCCGGTCGATCTGCCGATGAATCTCCTCGGCCATCAATTGCTGCTCGGCCGGGTTATCCGACGTACGCACGGTCATCCAGCCCGGGGTAGGTTCGTGTGCGGAGCGAATCTGCCGCCGCCGCTGCGTTTTTCGGTATTCAGAAATGAAAGTGTTGCGGAGGATGGTCTTGATCCAGGCCCGGAAGTTGGTTCCCGTCCGGTAGCTCCGGAAGTGTTTGACAGCCAGGTAGCCGGTCTGCTGGAGCAGATCGCGGGCGCGGTCTTCGTCCTCGGTCAGACGCAGGGCCAGGGTCATCATATCCGGCTGGTACAGCAGGGCGAGTTGGTGGGAGGAGGGAAAGTGTGGATTAGTCATGCTGGTCAATCTATACGGTTTAACTAAATGGTTAATGACAGTGCAAAAAATTTTAGGGCCGTAGGAGGGCATCGATTACCCGTTTCACTTCTCCCTTTCTTTCGGCGAGTATTTGTTGGTAGTCGTAATCGGTAAGCCCGCTACTGGCCTGTAGTAGGGGGCCGGCAATGAAGGGAAACACCGTCAGCGACATAGCATTGAGCACAAGGTGGAGCGGGTTAATCGGATTGATCTTCCCCGCCTTACTCTCCTCATTTACCTGCCGGATGAACGCCCCGATAATGCGGCGATCGGACCGGGCGGCGAAGTCCTGTACAAACTGCTCCCGCCGCTGCGATAGCTCGTGGATGATGAAAAGGGGCAGGTGGGGTTCGGCCGTGATGACATTAATGTGGTTATCGACAATCAGGTGAAGCTTGTCGCGGACGCTGAGCCCCGGAGTAGACAGCGACCGTTGAAACAACGGTATCAAACGATCCATAGCTTCGTGCAGGATGCGGGAGAACAGTCGCTCCTTGCTCCGGAAGTAGTAGTGCAGCATCGCTTTGTTAATCTTCGCTTCATCGGCTACCTCCTGCATCCGACTACCCGTATACCCTTTGCGCAAAAAGACGCGTTTGGCGGCGCTCAGGATAATTTGCTCGGTGGTGTCCTGCTTGGTCTGCATCGTGAATCGTGCTGTTGGCGACTAAACGTCGGGTTTAACCAGTTGGTTGGCTCGGTGCTTTCCTTTGTGTCAACTGATTGTTGTCTTGGCTCCCTTTCGCTTTTGGTCAGTTGTGTTCCCACCGCACCTGCGTCCGCGCCCCCCGAGCAAACTACTCCTTCAGCTCACGTCTGCGGCAGCTTTTCCCCCTGAGCCGATAACTCCGCCAGCCGGGTAATGCGTTTACTGCGCGTCTTATCCGTTTTGGCCAGTTTCACGTAGCGTAGGGCGTTGCGTTTGCTGGAATCGTTGATGGCCGCGAAGAATGCCAGTGCACCGGGGCGGGCGGCGAGTGCCGTGTGAAGATCCTCCGGAACGGTTAATTGGTCTACGTCGTCCATAAAGTTCCACAGTCCGCTTGCTTTACCGGCGTCGATGGAGGCCCGGCCCGCCGCTTCCATCCGCCCTTCTTCGATCAGGCGGGCGGCGCGGGTTTTGTAGGTGGCCGTCCAGTGCTGTGCCCGGCGGCGACTGATGAGCTGCATGGTCCGCCGCTGGTCGAGCTTGCGTCGGATGCCGTCGATCCAGCCGAAGCAGAGCAATTCGTCCAGTACCTGACCGGTAGAAACGTAGCGGTCTCCCTCTGACTTTTTGTGGGTGACGAGCCAGACGCTCTCCTCCTGCTCGTTGTTTTTGCGCAGCCACTCCCGCAGTTCGTCGGGGGACTGAACTTCTATCCGTTCGAAGTTTTCCGTTTTGATCATAGTGGGGGGGTGAAGTATATACGCAATATCGTAACCGTACGGTTCATCGGGGCTGTAGGCAGGGGGGCGGCGGCGCGCAGGTGCCGTGTAAACCGGGAATGCCTACTTTGTGGGTATGCGGTACTATCTATTGTTTATTGCCCTGCCCTTGCTCGGAGTAGCCTGTTCCGGCCCGACCGAAAACATGGACCCGGCAGCGGAAAAAGCCGCCATCCTGGCCACGCTCAATGGCGAAACCGCGGCTGCCTTCAGTCGAGACTACGAGCGTTGGCGGAGCTACTGGGTGCACGAGCCCTACGTCACGAAATCGTACATGAACTTCGCCGAAGGCAGTATGACCGAAACGCTGGGCTGGGCGGAGGTCGACCAATTCATCGTGGACTATTTCGCCGACCATCCGGAGCCCGATCCGCTTCCCGATCCGCTGGTCGATATCGAGGTCCGGCTATACGGCGACGGGGCCTTCGTGAGCTACGAACAGGACGATCCCGCCCGCGGCCGAAAGCGGGAAACCCGCCTGATGGAACGGATAGACGGACAGTGGAAGATCGCGGGGATGGGTACAGTAATCTACGGAATTGAGGAGGCAGTGGATAAAGGGTAGAAACGCCCTTATCCCTTCTGCGGCACCCCTTAACCCCCTGACCCCCCTAACCCCCTACCGAAGCGCCTCCTCCATGATCCCCTCCACCACCTCAGGGTTAAGCAGCGTACTCGTATCCCCCAGATTCCCGGTGTCCTTGCCCGCGATCTTACGGAGGATGCGGCGCATGATTTTCCCACTCCGCGTCTTGGGGAGCCCCTCGGTGAACTGGATTTTATGCAACCCCGCGATGGGGTCGATGCGCTCGGTGCTCGCTACACAAACTAAATAAGTAGACCTCATTCGCCACCGGGGGAGCGGAAAGACTACGCCTCACACAATGAAAGCGGGCATACCGGACCGGTGGCTGACCCCCTCTAGGTTGCTCCGTACCGTACCGTAGGAAATACCTCGATCGTGCAGTTCGCTGACACAGTGTATTCCGAGGGTAGGTGAGGCTATGTAGGACGTGGTATAACAGCAGATCCTGATCGATCGTAAAAGGTCGAATATAGCAGGTGGGCAAAAAATTTAGACTATTTATTGAACACTGTTCATTAAAAAAGCATTGTAAATTTTAATGGGAGTAGCAGAGCGAAAAGAACGGGAGCGGGAAGCCCTCCGCAAGAAGATTATTCAGGCGGCTACTGAACTGTTTCGGGAGGTGGGTTACGAGGCTGTAAGTATGCGCAAGATCGCTAGACGGGTGGAATATAGCGTGGGCTCCCTCTATCTGCACTATAGAGACAAGGACGAGCTCTTCTTCGCCGTACAGCAGGCAGCTTTCCGCACTGCCTTCGCATACATAGAGCAGATCACCGCCGATGCCGACCCCATGGACCGACTGATGATGCTCGGACAACGCTACGTGCGATTCGGCGTGGAGAACCCGGACCTATACCGACTTATGTTCATGATGGAGGGACCCATGGAAGCCCTGGAAGAGAATGAACAGTGGCGTTCCGGCCTCCAGCTTCACAACCTGCTAACGGATACGGTGACGGACTGCATCGAGTCCGGGCAGATCAGGAGCGAACACCCCGACGGGCTCAGCTTCGGTCTCTGGTCGCTGGTGCACGGGATGGTAAGCCTGCGCATCAGCAACCGAATTCACATTTATAACAAGCGTGCCCGGACGGAGCAAACCGAGCCACCCGACCTCGATCACCTGCTACAGCAGACCTACCAACTGATGATGAACTTCATCCGCACCCACTAAAAAATTTGCCATGTTACTGAACGCTGTTTACAAACTGTTCGCCGTTCTTGGCTGCTGGCTGCTAGTGATTCCGGGCTACGGTCAGGATAGAACAGTGGAGCAGTACGTAAACCTCGCCCTGGAGCAGAACCCTACGCTGCTTGCCGCCCGCCTGGCCGAGAGCGAACGGCGGCTCGGCGTAGACCTGGCGACTGCCGGCTACCGCCCGACGGTTGATTTCAGGACCGACTACTTCCTCGCCGCCGGCGGACGCACGATCGACTTCCCGGTGGGCGATCTGTTCAATCCGGCCTACGGTGCCCTCAACCAACTGACGGATAGCGAGCAGTTCCCCACCGACCTGGAAAACGTCAATGAGTTACTCAATCCCAGTAACTTTTACGATGCCCGCTTCGAGGCCCGCCTGCCGTTGCTGCAGCCCCGCATCAAACGGGAAGTCGCCCTGCGCGAACAGCAGGTGAGGGAAAGTGAAGCGGCCACGGAGGTGCTGCGCAATGACTTGCGCCGTCAGGTGAGGGACCTGTACTACTCCCATCTGCTCGCCCTGGAGGGGGAACGAATTATCGATAGCTCGCGCCTGGTACTCGAAGAGGTTCTACGCGTCAACCGCGTCCTGGTCGCGAACGAAAAGATCACCGCCGATGCCATCTACCGCACCGAAGCGGAGATTGCCCAACTGGACGGTCGCACGGCTAACTTCCGCAAACAGCAAGAAGTCTCCGCCGCGGCGCTCAATCGTCTACTCGGTCGCGATCTCGCTACGCCCATCGAGACCTCCGAACCAGAAGAGGTACGCCCACTGGCTTCCGACGAGGACCTCCGCCGCCGGGCCGTCGACCAGCGACCCGAACTCCGCCAACTCGAAGCCGGCATTCGAAGCCTTCAGCTCCTCGACCAACTACAGGAGGCCGGCGGCAAACCGACGCTCGGCCTGTTCGTCAACGCCGGCGCCCAGGGCTTTTTGGATGAGGACGCGGAGCTCGGCCAACAGCCCTACGTCTTCGCCGGCGTTGGCCTGGCGTGGAGTGTGTACGACGGTGAGAAACGCTCCCTTACCCGCCAGCAAACCCAGCTCCGGGCGGAACAGCTCCGCCGGCAGCGGGAGGATGCGGCGGCCGGTATCGAAGTACAGGTTTACCGGGCCCAACGTGAGCTCATCGCCGAAAAGGCTCAGCTTACCGCCGCCCGGGCGGGTGCCGAAGCCGCCCGTGCGACCTACGCTATCGTCGAAGCGAAGTACCGCAACCAACGAGCCCTGCTCGTCGAGCTTCTCGACGCCCGCAACGAAGTCACCACCCAGGAACTCAACGAAAACCTCAGCCGCTTCCGCCTCCTCCAGGCCCGCGCCGCCCTGTGGGCCGCCCTCGGAGAATAACCACCAAAATAGTTTGTGATGCAAGTTTATACATCCGTTCCCGACAGCTTTGGCCCCCCGGCCCCCAGAGGGGGAGGAAGCCGTCGTCCACTACACTTGATAGCGGCATGCGTACTACTCCTGCTCCTCGGCTGCAAGACCGACTACCCCGGCCAGGAAGCCGAGTCCCTCCCCCCCGACGCCCCCATACCCGTCGAGGTGGTCGGTATCCTGCCCACCGAGGAGCCCATTCCCCTGGAGGCCGGCGGTACGATCGGCTCGAAGACGGAAGCCCGGCTATCCTTCAAGATCGGCGGCGTCATCGACCGCGCCTACGCCGAGGAAGGGCAGTACGTCAGGCGCGGTGCCACCCTCGCCCGCCTGAAGACCACCGAGATCGACGCCCAGCGCGCCCAGGCCGAGCAACAACGCGACCGGCTGCGGCGCGACCTCGACCGCACCCAAAAGCTCTACGAGGAAAATGCCGCCACCCTGGAACAAGTCGAACAACTCACCACCGCCCTCGAAGTCGCCAAATCCCAACTCGAGATCGCCGAATTCAACCGCCGGTACGCCACCATCACCGCCCCGGTCAGTGGCCGCATCGCCAGCAAGATGGCCGAGACCGGCGAGCTCATCGGCCCCGGTACCCCCGTGTACCTGATCACCGGCGAGGGCCGCGGCGAGCACGTCCTGCGCATCAACGTAGCCGACCGCGACCTCCTCCAGCTCCGGGAGGGCGACCGCGCCGAAGTCACCCTCGATGCCTTCGAGGGCCGGGTCATCCCCGCCACCGTCACCCAGGTCGCCACGGCCGCCGACCCCCGCACCGGCATCTTCGAGGTGGAACTAACGCTGGACGCTCCCGAGCTGGCCCTCCGCCCCGGTTTCATCGGTCGGGCCAGGGTCTACCCCTCCAATACCGATCCCCACTACCGTATCCCGCTCGCCGCCATGGTCGAGGGAGAAGGAAGGACGGTCAGCCTCTGTTACCCCAAGCAGGGCAAGGCCGCCCAACACGACGTCCGTTTCACCCAACTGCTCGACGACGCCCTCGTCGTCCCCGCCGACCAGCTCGCGGGCATCACTAGCATCATCACCCGTGGCAGCGGCTACCTCACCGATGGTGATTCGATAACCCTCACCCCAACGGAGTCCGCTAAGCGGTAACCCACCCACGCCTTTCACGAGCGCAGCGAGCAGAAAACAGCGGTAGCCACCTCGCATATCGCATATCGAGTCTCGCATATCGCATATCAAAACCTCCCCCATGCTCCTCCCCGTCTGGTCCGTCCGCAACGCCGCCTTCGTCCTGGTGCTGATCCTCATCGCTACCGCCGTGGGCGTGCTTTCCTACCAGGGCATGCCCCGCTCCGAAGACCCCAGCATCAACCTGCCGAATTACATCCTCACGGTGGTCTACCCCGGTACCAGCCCGGAGGATATGGAAGAGCTCATCGTCGACCCGCTGGAGGACGTGCTGGAAGAGGTCGACGACCTCGACAAGGTTGAAACTACCATCTCCGAGGGCATCGCCATCCTCCAGATCGAAGCCCTCTTTTCGGTCGAAGACTGGGACGACAAGGGCGACGAGATCGAACGGGAACTGGCTAAGGTCCGCGGTGAGCTACCCGACGGGATCGTGCTCTACGATTTCGAGCAGTTCAAGGCGGAGGATCGCTCCGTCGTCCACCAGGTGGCCGTCACCTCCCCGGCCGCCCCCTACGTCGAGCTGGAATCCATCGCCGAGCAAGTCGAAGATCGACTGGAGGGCGTGCCCGGCGTCAAGGGCGTGAACCTGGAAGCCTTCCCCGACCGCATCGTGCGGGTGAGCATCGACTTCGAGCGCTGCGCGGCCCTGAACATCCCCCCGACCTCCATCCTCGGCGTCCTCCGGCAAAACAACGCCAACGTACCCGGCGGCGACGTGGCGGCCAGCAACCGCTCCTTCAGCATCAAAACCACCGGCAGTTACGCAGACCTCGGCGAGTTGCGCCGCACCGTCGTCAGCCAGGGGGCGGGCAAACTGGTGTACCTATCCGACGTGGCCGAGGTCAACTTCGCCTACGAGGACGAGCGCTGGCGGGCCCGCTACAACGGCGAGCGGGCGGTGCTGATCGCCGTGCTGCTGGAGTCGGAGGCGAACATCGTCGACGTCAGCGCAGGAATCCACGCCCAGTTGGAGCTGAGCCGGCAGCAGCTTCCCCCCTCGGTAAACATCCACACGGCCTTCGAGCAGGCGCCGGCGGTGAGTAGCCGCATTTCCGGCTTCTTCGGGAACCTGCTCCAGGGCGTAGGCCTGGTGGGCGTCATCATTTTACTGTTCCTCGGCTTCCGTCAGGCGGTCATCGTGATGCTGGTCATTCCGCTCTGCATCCTGATCTCCCTGGCCCTCCTGAACGCGGGTGGCTTCGCGCTGCAGCAGATCAGCATTGCAGCCCTCGTGATCGCTCTGGGCCTGCTGGTCGACAACGGCATCGTGGTCATCGAGAACATCAACGACTACCTCAAAAAGGGACTCACCCCGGCGAAAGCGGCCGCGAAGGGAACCGGTGAGGTGGGCTGGGCCATCATCAGTTCTACCGCCACCACGGTGCTGGCCTTTATTCCACTCAGTCAGCTTGGGGGCGGGCCGGGGGAATTTCTCAAATCCCTGCCCGTCACGGTGGTACTCACCCTCGGGGTATCGTTGCTACTGGCCCTCACCTTTAGTCCGCTGCTGGCCGCCAAGCTGCTCAGGTACCGCGATCGCAGGGATCCCCTGCCGCAACGGCTGCTGCAAGGCTTCGTTGAGCGGGTGTACCGCCCGGCGCTCAACCTGAGTCTGCGCTACGGCGTGATGGTCATTCTGCTGGCCGTAGGACTGCTCGGCGGGGCGGTGGCGCTGTTCCCCAGCATTGGCGTGAGCTTCTTCCCGACCGCCGACAAGCCCGTCCTGCTCATCGACGTGGAAACGCCCGTCGGCTCCGATCTGGAGGAAACCGACCGCGCCGTCGCCTACGTGGAATCCGTGGTCGACACCCTGGCATACGTCCGCAGCTATTCGGCCAACGTCGGCCACGGTAATCCCTTTGTTTACTACAACCGCATTCCCCCCAATTACCGGAAAAACGTCGGCCAGGTACTCGTCAATTTCCGGGAGTGGGACCCGGCAACCTTCTACGCTACTCTGCGTGACCTGCGGCAGATTTTTGGCGGGTACGCAGGTGCAAGGATCACCTTCCAGGAACTGAAGAACGGTGCCCCGGTCAATGCCCCGGTAGAATTTCGCGTCAGTGGTCCTAAAGATGCTGAGGTAGAGCGGCTTACCCTAGAGATCAAGGACCTGATGCGCGCCAGGCCCGGACTGATCAACGTCGACTCCGACCTCACCGAGCGCAAGACCGACCTGAAAGTCGACCTTAACCGCGACAAGGCCGGTCTGATCGGTTTGAGTCCGCTGGACTTTGACCAGTCCATCCTGGCCAGCCTGGCCGGGCTCAACTTCGATGAGGTAACCCTCGACGACGGGGAGGACTACCCGCTCAACGTCCGCATCCCCTTCGGGGAGGAGGCCCCCGGGATCGAAGACTTCAACCGCGTCTACCTGACCACCCGGGCCGGTGCCCAGGTGCCCCTGCGGGAGGTCGCCCGCCTGGAGCTGGTCAACTCACCCGCTACCATCAAGCACTACGACCTGGAGCGGGTCACGACGATTACCGCCGACGTCGCCGACTCCGATAATACCATACCGATTACGGAGGAGCTCATCGCCGGGATCGACGAGCTTGACTGGCCGACGGGCTACCGCTACTCGGTGGGCGGGGAGTACGAGGACCAGCAGGCTACCTTCGGCACCCTCGGCATCGTACTGGGCCTGGCCATGCTGGGCATCTTCGCCATTCTGGTGCTCCAGTTCCGTTCGCTGCTGCAACCGTTGATCGTCTTTTCCGCCCTGCCGCTGGCCATCACGGGTAGCTTCTTCGCCCTGTGGATCACCGGCTGGTCGTTTAGCTTCTTCGCCTTCGTGGGCTTCGTCTCCCTGAGCGGTATCGTAGTCAATAACTCCATCATCCTGGTCGACTACATGAATCAGCTCCGGGCCGACGGACTTGCCCTCGATCGGGTGATTCGTGAGGGGGCCGAGCGCCGCTTCGTACCCATCGTACTGACTACGCTGACGACCATCCTCGGACTGCTGCCTTTGACTGCTCAGGCTACGAGCCTCTGGTCGCCGCTAGGTTGGACGATCATTGGGGGGATGGTCAGTTCTACCCTGCTGACGCTGCTAGTGGTGCCGGTGCTGTACAAGTGGCTCACGCCAGCCGCCGCTACGCCAGCGACTCTTCCATGATGCCTTCCACCACCTCGGGATTGAGCAGCGTACTCGTATCCCCCAGATTCCCGGTGTCCTTGCCCGCGATCTTGCGGAGGATGCGGCGCATGATCTTCCCGCTCCGCGTCTTGGGCAGGCCCGCGGTGAACTGGATCTTATCGAGTTTGGCGATGGGGCCGATCCGCTCGGTGATGAGCTGGTTGATCTCCTTACGAAGGTTATCCTGGTTGCGGGTCTCGCCGGTTTCCTTGAGGGTGATGTAACCGTAGAGCGCGTTGCCCTTGATGTCGTGGGGGAAGCCGACGATTGCGGACTCGGCCACGGCCGGGTGCTCGTTGATGGCGTCCTCAATGGGGGCCGTGCCGAGATTGTGCCCGCTGACGATGATGACGTCGTCTACCCGGCCGGTGATGCGGTAGTAGCCCACGGCATCGCGCAGGGCCCCGTCACCGGTGAAGTAGTGACCGGGGTAGGCCGCGAAGTAGGTGTCGCGGTAGCGCTCGTGGTTGCCGTAGATGGTGCGGGCGATGCTGGGCCAGGGGAATTTGATCGCCAGCCGCCCCTCGACGCCGTTGCCCCTGATCACCCGGCCGCTTTCGTCCATCAGTACCGGCTGGATGCCCGGCATGGGCAGGGTGGCGAAGGTGGGAATAGTGGGGGTGGAAAAGGGGATGGGGCTGATCATGATGCCGCCGGTTTCGGTCTGCCACCAGGTATCGACGATGGGGGCGTTCTTTTTCCCGACGTGGTCGTTGTACCAGTGCCAGGCCTCCTCGTTGATGGGCTCGCCTACGGTGCCCAGTACTTTAATACTGCTGAGGTCGTGCCCCGCGACGAAGGAGAGGTTCTCCTTAGCCAGGGCGCGGATAGCCGTCGGGGCGGTGTAGAACTGAGTGACCTTGTGTTTCTCGACGATCTCCCAGAAGCGGCCGTAGTCGGGGTAGGAGGGGACGCCCTCGAACATCACCGTGGTGGCCCCATTGGCCAGCGGCCCGTAGACGATGTAGCTGTGGCCGGTGATCCAGCCGATGTCGGCCGTGCACCAGTAGACGTCGTCCTCCCGGTACTGGAAGACGTTCTTAAAGGTGTAGGCGGTGTAGACCATGTAGCCCCCCGTAGTGTGCACCATCCCCTTAGGTTTGCCGGTACTGCCGGAGGTGTAGAGCACGAACAGCGGATCTTCGGCATCGACGATGGTGGCTTCCCGCCGGGTATCGGCCGCTTCGAGAAGGGGCCGCAGCCAGTGGTCGCGGCCTTCCTGCATCGTTACTTCTCCGCCAGTACGCTTCACTACCAGGGAGGCTTCCACTCCGGGACATTCTTCCAGGGCCGCGTCAACGATCTTTTTCAGGTCGATTACCTTTTTGCCGCGGTAGGAGCCGTCGGAGCAGATGACGAGTTTACAATCGCAGTCGTTGATGCGAGTGGCCAGGGCCGTAGCGCTGAAGCCGGCGAAGACCACGGAATGGACGGCCCCAAGTCGCGCACAGGCCAGTACTGCCACCGCCAGTTCGGGGATCATGGGCAGGTAGATGCACACCCGATCGCCCTTCCTGACGCCCCGGTCGGCCAGCACGTTGGCCATGCGGCAGACGCGGCCGTAGAGCTCGCGGTAGCTGATGTGCTCGGCTTCCCCGTCGGGGTCATTAGGTTCGAAGAGAATGGCGGTTTTGTCGCCGCGTACGGCCAGGTGGCGGTCCAGGCAATTTTCGGTAATGTTCAGTTTCGCTCCGGCGAACCACTTGATCTCGGGCTTGGCGAAGTCGTAGCTCAGTACCTCTTCCCAGCGTTTGCGCCACAGGAAGTGCTCTTCGGCAATCTCCTCCCAGAAATTTTCGGGGTTGCGCACGCTGCGGCGGTAGACCTGCCAGTATTCTTCCAGATGTTTGATGTGGTAGTTGCTCATGATCGGGGTGAGAGTTGCGGGGTGGGGCAATATAGTATGGCCGGGGGTATATTCCGGCGGGAACCCCAAGCTTTTCGATGGCCCAAATGAAGGACCTAATGCCCTCTTTTTGCGGGGTCGCGGGTGCAAAGATGGACAGGATCGCAATGGCTGCCAAGCGAGACCGGAGTGGGTTCACCGAGCGAGGACAGTTCGCCAGGGGAAGTTGCTAGCTGGCTTGATAAACGTTTATGTATCCATTGACACGGCACCTGCGGCCGCGCCCGCCCCTACAACTGCTGCACCTTTACCTGAAAAGCCCCCTCGTTATTCGCCCGGTCCCGATCGTTGATCTTCAGGAATAGCTTACCGCCCCCCCGGACGGTAACGGTTCGTTCCTTGCCGACGAGGAAATAAGGACCGTCTCCGATCTTAGCGATAAGCGCCCCGTGGGGAAGGCCCGCTTCCCAACTGTAGTGGGTGAATCCTCGCATACCCTCCGGCCCGGTAGAACCCGCGAAGTCTCCCACCTTCACCCGGCCGGTGGCATCGAAACGGATACGGTCGCCGGCCGCGAAGGTGAGGTCGGTGGCAACGGTATAGGGCGTGACTTCGTACCAATCACTCCCGAGCGCCTCGCAGGTGACGGGGAAGGGCCAATCTTCCTGGCTCGTAACCTCGAGACTCAGCGTACCGTTCTCCACTTTGAGGCTATAGAAGGTGCCACCACTCTTCACGTAGCCTTTGCGCTCGAAATTCGTCCGGTTGGATACGGCGCGTGGGCGGTCGCGGACGCTACTGTCGCGGTGGCGGTACAGGGTGACGAGTTCGGTGTAGTAAAGGTCGAGAATGTCCTGGGGTACGTTGTCGATCTTAAGCTTGGCGCTGGTGACCGCATCCACTTTTTCGGGGGTCAGCCGGAAGGTACTGACTTCGTAACCCAGGCGATTGCGAAACACGGTGAAGTCGGCACTTAGCTTACCGCTCCGGCTCACCAGCATGTAGCCCATACCTTCGACGTAGTTCTTGAAGCGAACACCGTCCTCCCGCCTGTAGCGCTTAGCGATGGGGGCACCGTAGGCCCGGACGTAAAACAGCTGCTCGAAGGTGGGCAGATTGGCGCCGTACTTGATCTGCAACTCCTGCCGGCGGCGGGCGATGTTGCGTTCGGCGGTCAGCCGGAGCTGTTCCCGCTTTTGTCGATCGCTAGCGATCTTTTGTCTCTCCGCGGCGGCGGCGGCCATGGCCGCTTGCTCCCTACGGGCCTCTGCGGCAAGGATGGCGCGTTTACGCGTCTGAACGGCAGCGTTTAATTCCCGGATCGTTGGGTCGGATCCGTCCACCTCGGTGAGGGCCCGTTCGAGGGAGGCCAGTAGGGCTACCGTTTCCGCCCCGTCGATGTAAACCCGCAGGTCCGGAGCCATGGCTTTCACGACCGTCGTCTTTTTGCTCCGGATGGTTTGTAGCAGCCGCGCCACCCCGGGGGAGCCCTCCAGCCCCGGGAAGTCACTGGCGATCTGTTTACGTTCCCGTTCCAGGTGCTCGTAAGCGGCAGCGTCACTTAGATCGATTTGCTCCACCCGCTGGGCGTAGTTGGGGAGCAGATCATTGAGGATGGATGTCTGCTTAGCGCTCACGGCGTGGCGGGCATCGGTAGCGGCGGCCGGGCTAGCCCGGCGGAGTAAAAGCTCATTCCGTTGCTCGAAGGCAACCAATCTTCGTAGGAATTCCGGGCTGGAGGTGCCCCGTTCCAGGGATGCTACTACGGTGGCGAGTTCGCGGTCCGCTACCCGGGAACTTGCCTCCCCGATGCTCTTTTTGAGCGTCTCTATTTCCGATGGCCACAGCAGACTAAAGCTCACCCCGGCCGTGGTGGCCAGACGTTCTAGTTCCCCGCTGCCCATCTCTTCCCGTTTAACGCTCGCCATCAGGGCTGCGTACTGCTCCCGCATAGCGGATACCGAGTTTATCCCCCTCGATACCCTGGCTGCTTCCTGGCCGATCAGCAGCGGTCGTAGGGCAAACTCACTCAGCCACAACCGCGTGCCGGGCTTCAGGGTGGCGGACCCGATACGACACCGACGTAATTTTCGCCCCTGACCCACGCGCTTGTTCTCGGTAAGCTGACTAAAGGAGGTGCCGGACGCCGGGACGAAGTTTTCGTCCGCGTAGAGTAGAAACAGCAGGCGGTCACTTGGGCGGGAACCGTAGACCAGCCTCTCGGGGGCTATACCGGGGAACTCTTTTTCGATCCGTTCGCCCCAGCGCTCGAGATCTTTGCACTTCTGGGAGGAGAGGGTAGCGAGGCACCCGACGCTCAGGGCCACGAGGAGGAGAAAGCGGCAGTGCATATACGTAGTGAAATCTCGCACCAAGATAAACGTTTGAACTTGTAGTTCCAACTGGTGAAGGCATGCTACATCAGGAGACGGTAACCTTCAACCGGTAATTCAACTGTCTGCCTGCGGAAATGAAATACCTTCTTTTAATGCCGGGAAGATCAAGAGCACGTTTTTAAACACGCTCTTGGCTACCGCGAATCCCCGGTTCGAGCGCCCCGGGAGCCTACAAAACTCACCAGCACCTCACCCATACTTCAAACGCTGACAGGCTATTAGTCTTTCTCGGAATGGAGGGGTGCAATCAGCTGATTTTGCCAGAGAACGCAGTCCGATTCGGTCCTGGTTTTGCGGACGTATGCAACCCCCGCCCCCTCCGCCCCGCCCTTGGCAAGACAAGCACGCGCCATGGTACCCGCTCTTATTCACCTTTTCCGGACAATTATTCTTCTACTGGCCGCCGTCCCGCTACTGGCCGATAACGGCGCGGTCGCCCTGGCGTACCCCTGTGGGCCGCTCACTATTGACGGCGACCTGAGCGACTGGCCGGCGGCGGCTCGCGAATATCCAATTGCCGATTATCACTTCGGCCGCGAGCCCGATGGCCCCGGTGATCTGGGCGCTTCCCTGCGGGTAGCCTACGATGCAAGCGGAGGCTACCTGTACATCGGCGTAGCGGCCACGGACGACGACTACGTCAAAACACCGGACGATAACCACTACGCCGGCCACGATTTTCAGGTACTGTACCTCGACGTTGCGCATACCGATAAACCGGACGGGGTGGTTGCCTTTGAGGTCGACGAACACCACCGCAAGATCGTCGAGCAGGAGGCGATGGTCTTCTACCCTCAGGTGGCGGCGGCCGGGTGGGATGACGTAGCGGTTGCCATTGAGCGGATAGGATCGACCGTCTACTACGAATGGCGGGTAAAGCTGCCCGGACCGGTAAGCGAACACCGGGTGGTGGGTTTCGACTACGCCATCTACGACAAGGACGAAGGCCGGGAGCATACGGAAGTGAGTTGGGGACCGGGCGCGGTCAAGTTCCGGGACGACCGCCGGTTGGGCGACCTGATCCTACTCGAGGCGAACGAAGAAGTAACGGAACTCACCGGCCGCCTCAGCTGGGTGGGATCCGGCGAAGCCAGCTGGCCCGACCGCGTCACGGCCACGGCCACGCCGGGTGGAGACGGACGCTTTTCCGCCGCGGTAGATTCAGTGGGGGCGTACACCCTCACCCTGCCCGCCGGCAGCTACCGGCTGACCGTCCCGGCCCACCTGGAGGAGGAAAACTGGTTTCTGATCGACCGCATCGAACAGCGGGGTACCCCACCGGTGATACGAGTCAGTTCTACCGGCGGAATGCTTCCTGACTTATCGGTGGGAAAGGTGACTCCCCCGGCTATGCTTCCGGAGCGCGGACTGCTACGGGATCCGTTCACGGAGTCCACCGGCCACCGGGTAGATGCCTTCGTCGAAGCTTACCGCGCGCACTACGGTATTCCGGCCGTATCGCTGGCCCTAATTCAGGATGGGCGGATGGTCTACCACCGCAGCTACGGGGTGGAGAATACGGCCACCGAAAAGCCACTGCGCCCCGATGCTGTCTTCGAGGCCGCCTCGATTACCAAGTCCGTTTTCGCCTACGCCATCAACCGGATGGTGCAACGGGGCGATCTCGACCCGGACCGGCCGCTGTACGAGCTACTCCCCAATCCCGATCTGGAAGAAGACTACCCCGAATACCGAAAGATGACACCCCGCCACGTGCTTACCCACGTATCCGGGATGCCCAACTGGGGCATGCGGCTCGACACCGTGCCCGGTACCCGCTACGGCTATTCCGGCGAAGCCTTCGAGTACCTGAAAATGGCCGTAGCAAGGGATGCCGGAGATGCCTGGCCGGCCCGTACCGAGCGACTACTGGCTACGGAAGTACTCGACCCGCTGGGCATGACGAACACCTACTTCTCCTGCGCCGAAGAGGTGGCCCGCCTGAAGGTAGCCGGCCACTACGCTGAAGTGCCCATGCCCTACGATTGCCCGGAACGGCCGGGGGTAGCCTACAGCATGCACACCGAGGCCCGCGACTTCGCTGCCTTCGCCCTGGAAATGCTGGGGCGTAAGGGGTTATCCGAAGAACAGGCGGCCGAAATGCTGAGCTTCCAAACCGTCGCCGACCGTGACGACTGGCTGAACGACCACAAGACGGGCTTCGGCCTGGGCGTGGCCCTGCGCGAGTCGCCGCACGGACTGGTGATCGGCCACGGTGGCAATAACGGCGACTTCCGCTGCAACTTCGAGGTTTACGACGAGCTGGACACCGGCTACGTGGTGTTCACCAACGCCAATACGGGTGGCCCGCTACTTTTTGACCTGGCGCAGTTGCTGGTGGAGGGGAGGTGGGACTGGCCGGGTGACATGCGTTAGGGTAGGAAAGTAGCGCTCTTCGGCCTAGTTTAGTAGACATGCAAGCCCTTAGTCTGGCCGAATATAACGCCCACATCAGTATCCCGCCGCCGCGGTTAGATGACTTCGACGTGCGCAACTTCGCCCGTAATATGGAGACGGTACACCTGAAGGTCAGTCCCTTCCGGCTGGGCTTCAACCAGATCGCGCTGCTGGAAAGCGGCGGCGGCCGGGTCGGTAGCGACGGCCGGGACTACGACCTGGCGAACTGTACCCTCTTCTTTAACCTCACGAACCAGATTGTTTACTGGGAGGTCGAGCGCGACTGGCGGGGCTACTACTGCAACCTTCCCGAAGCCGGTTATACCCTCTTGTTGCCCGGCTATCCGACACTCGCCGATCTGCCTTATTTCCGGCATTCACACCCGGGCATTCACCTGGATCGTCGGGAAGCTCTGGAGATACTGGAAACCTTTCGGCGGCTCGACCGCATCTACCTGACTCCCGCTACGGCCCACTACCGTCTCCGGTTGCTCGCCAATACCGCCGTACTACTCACCCAGTGCCTGGTGGCCTACGAACGCTACGCGGCCGAGGAGCGGGAGCGAACGAATCGACTGGGTACGACCGACCGCTTCCTCCGACTGGTAAGGGAGCGGGCCAGCGAACTGGCGATGGGACTATCGGTCGAACCCCTAAGGGCCGGCTCGGCGGCCGCCGCCCTCTTCGTTACTCCGGGTCATCTGGCCGAGTGTACCCGCCGCGATTTGGGCCGTACCCCTTCATCGAACTGCTTCGCAACGGAGCGCAGGTGGTCTGGCTCAACGACTACAACCAGATGCAGCTCTACTATCAGCCGGAGGCGGTCGCGGCGGCAATGGGACGCACGAGCGCGTGGTTGCAGGGGCGGTAGCGCGGCCAATTCTACCGGTACCGCTGAAGCACAACGGTTTTCGCCCTCACCTCTTCCCAAAGGACCCCCACCCCCACCTCGTCCGGTGACCCAAGCGGCCGTACCGTGCTCACCCCTACTCTACGACCCAACCCGCCCGAGGTGGGCACCTCCGTCTTCACCCGCATATCGCGACTGGCCGCCCGGCACGGGGCGCTCAATCCGGCCCAGGACTTTCCCGACTTCGGGGTACTGCGGGCGGCGTGGCGGCTGCTCACTAGCTTACGCGTAAAAGAAAATAAGGTATGCTGACTATATCCCTCCTACAGGCCGATCTCAGCTGGCAGGATCCGGCCGCCAACCGCAGGCAACTGAGCGAACGGATGGCGCCCCTGGCCGGGCGGACCGATCTGATCATTCTGCCCGAGATGTTCACCACCGGCTTTTCCATGGCGGCCGCCGAGCTGGCGGAAGATCACCATGGTAGTCCTACGCTGGGGTGGATGCGGGAGCAATCGGCTAAGTTGGGTGCGGCCCTTACGGGAAGTCTAATGATCGCCGACGGGGGCCGGTACTACAACCGACTGTACTGGGTAGAACCCGGGGGGCGGGTGCTGCACTACGACAAAAAGTATCGCTTCGCGCTGGCGGGAGAAGACCAACACTATTCGGCGGGCCGGGAACGACTGGTGGTTACGTACCGTGACTGGAACATCTGCCCCCTCATCTGCTACGACCTCCGCTTTCCGGAGTGGTCGCGTAACGACCCGGCCGACCCCTTCGACCTACTGATCTACGTAGCCAGTTGGCCCGCCCCCCGCGCCCGCGACTGGCGTACGCTGCTGGCGGCAAGAGCCATCGAAAATCAGTGCTACGTAGCTGCCGTAAATCGGGTAGGAGAGGACGGAAACGGACTTAGCTACCGGGGGGATAGCTGCCTGATCGACCCGGGGCCGCGGGGGGTACTGGCTAGGCTCGCCGAAGTGGCCGGGGAGCTAACGGTATCCATCGATCGGGCGGCGGTGAGGGAGCTGCGGGGGAAGCTGCCTTTTTTGAAGGATAGAATCATCTAAGACAGCGTCAACCATACCGCTAGACATTCCGCGTATTTGCCCTCACCCCCCGCCCTCTCCATAACGCTTCGCTGGAGAGGGGGCCGCGGAATGTCTAGCGGTATAGCGCCAACCCCAATTCCCACGGGGCCGTTATCTTGGTAGTATGCACCGCGAACTTCTCCACCAATTGCTCGATCACCCCACGCCGGAGCGGATCTGGCGGGAGGCAGCCGCGACGCTGGCGGAGGAAAAGAAAGCCCGCCACGCCTTCCGGGAGTGGCTGAAGCCGGATGTAAAGGCCGAATTTATCAATGGCGAAGTCATTATGCACTCGCCGGCGAAGCGGATGCACAATCAAGCGACCAAGCACATAAGTTCGCTTCTTGACCTTTACGTTAGTGGACGACAGTTGGGGGAGGTCGCAATCGAGAAAGCCCTGGTCGGGCTCGAACGCAGCGACGTAGAACCCGACGTCTGCTTCTGGGGCCGGGAAAAGGCCGGTATCTTCACCGACGACATGAACGTCTACCCCCCGCCCGATCTGGTCGTGGAGGTACTCTCCAAATCCACCGCCGGCCGCGACCGCGGCGAAAAGAAGGATGCCTACGAAGCCGACGGCGTGCGGGAATACTGGATCGTAGACCCCCGCGACCGGACGGTGGAACTGTACGAACTGGCCAAGAACAAGCACGGCCACCCCGTCTACCACCCCCGGGAAACCTACGGGATCGAACAGGAACTGAGTAGTCGCTTACTACCGGGTTTTACCGTAGCGGTACGCGCTTTCTTCGAACCCACGGCGCGGGATGCGGCGGCCAGGAAGGTATTGTGAAGTAAACATCTTACTGACTGACCTTTCGCACAGCAATTCAAGGGAATAGAGGAAGCTTGATTATACTATAAATATGATAACTTATTATATGCATATCGTATTGCAGGACCGAAAATTGCACTGTTTGAGCCGTAGGCGAGTTTACCTGCGGTGATCGTCGCTAGGGCTCCTCAGAGTTGCAATTTTCTTGATTTTTGCTCCACTTTTCATCAAGGAAAAGTGGAAAGTCACGCCAGCTGCGTAAGGTCAGTTACTGAGGCTACGCCGAACGGAACACGGAGTCGACGGGCCTTTGCGATACGCTGTGACCCACTCCGTGCGCTAAGCCTACCCCATCCGTGACCCACATCACACACCCCCCGCCCCCCGCCCCCGATCTTTGCCCAAAACCAAATCAACCATGCACATCCACCAATTTTACGACGACGGCCTCGCCCACGCCTCCTATGCGTTTGAGGCAGACGGGAAGGTTATCTTCGTCGACCCCGCCCGCCACGCCGACCCCTATCTGGAATACGCCAAAACGCACGAACTGGAGATCGTCGGTATTATCGAGACCCACCCCCACGCCGACTTTGCCTCTTCCCATTTAGAATTGCACCTGCGCGCCGCCGCCCCCATTTACTGCAGCCGGAAAACGGAAGCCACCTATCCCCACGAGGGGTTCGATGAGGGGGATACCGTCCAGGTCGGCGACTATACGTTGCGGGCCCTGAATACCCCGGGGCACAGCCCGGATAGCATCTGTATCGTGGTGGAGGGGCGGGATGGCACCCAGCACGCCGTATTTACCGGGGATACCCTCTTCGTCGGTGACGTGGGCCGGCCCGACCTGCGCGAAGGCGATGGTACCAACGATACCCAGAAAAAAGAACTGGCCCGGGCTATGTTTCGCAGCCTCAACGGAAAGCTGCGCCACCTGGATCGCGGTGCCGTCGTGTATCCGGCCCACGGACCGGGCAGCCTCTGTGGCAAAGGGGCGGGCGACCAGAAGATCAGCAGCATCGGACAGGAACTGGACGAAAACCCGGCCTTCGCCTTCGGTAGTGAAGATGACTTTGTACGGTGGCTACTGGCCGACCAGCCCTTCGTTCCTCAGTATTTCCCGTATGGGGTAAAAATCAATAAGCAGGGGCTACCGAAGCGGGCCGAAAGCCTGGAACGGGTACCCAGACTAGCCGCTAATGCCCGGCCGGATTCGGGTATAACCGTGGTCGATACCCGCGACGAAGCAATCTTTAAAAAGGGATATTTCCCGAATAGTTTGAATATTCAGGGCGGCAACAAATTCGAGACCTGGCTCGGTAGCCTGGTCGCCCCCGAAGAGCCCTACTACCTGGTGGCCGCTAGTGAAGAAAAACTAGGAGCCGTACTCGAAAAAGCCGCTAAAATCGGCTATGAAACCTTCGTCGAGGGGGCCTTCGCGCTAGACAGGGGTTACGCTGACCGGTCCATCGAGCCCATCGATCTGGATAGCTTCAAAGCTAATCCTACGGATTACACCATCGTAGACGTGCGCAATGCGAGCGAAGTAGAGGAGAATGGGCTAACATTCGACCACGCCGTCAATCTTCCCCTCCCCGAGCTGGCCGACCGTACGGACGAAATCCCCGCTACCGATAAACCCATCGTCGTGCACTGCGCGGGGGGCTACCGCTCGGCGGCCGCGGCCAGTATCGTCGCCCGTGCGCTACCGGAGCGTAAGGTGCTCGATCTGAGCGAGGCGGTGAATGAGTTTTAGGAACTTCGGCGGAGCTGCTCGCTCGTTTTCCGGCTTCCGTCGTGGCTGTACCCCGGCGGGCCGAAGAGGTACCCCCAGCGGCTCTTCCAGTTGGGCGCCCGGCGCAGGTCCCGCAACAACGCCGCCCACTCGTGGGTGGCGATACGCAGGGGGTTGTAGGTGGCGATATTGACGGTAAGCCCGTAAGTGGGGCGCTCCTCTTCCGCCTGGAAGGTGCCGAATAACCGATCCCAGATGATGAGTACCCCGCCGTGATTGCGGTCCAGGTACTTGACGTCGCTCCCGTGGTGGACCCGGTGGTGGCTGGGGGTGTTGAAGACGTATTCGACCGGACGCCACAGTTTGCCGATGGACTCGGTGTGGATCCAGAACTGGTAGATTAGGCTGAGGCTACCGAAGATGGCGATCATGATGGGATGGAAGCCCAGCAGCGGCAGCCAGGCCTTGAAGATCCAGGCCCCCGATAGGGTGCCCGTCCAGGTCTGCCGCAGGGCCGTGCTCAGGTTGTACTTCCGGCTACTGTGGTGCACGACGTGGCTGGCCCAGAAGTAGCGGATGGAATGGCTGCCGCGGTGAAAGGCGTAGTAGGCCAGGTCCTCGGCAAAAAAGCAGAGGACCCACACCCACCAGGCCGCCCCGAGGTCGAAGAGTCGGAACTGGTAGAGGAAGAAAAATACCCCCAGCGTGATGAATTTAGTGAATAGCCGGGTGACGGCATTCCCGATGCCCATTGCCAGCGAGCTGAGCGTATCGGGGGTCTCGTACCAGTCGCGCTGGTCGTAAACCGCCACGCCGATCTCCACCAGCAGCAGGGCCACGAAGGCCGGGATGGCGTAGTGGATCGCGATGGGGTTGTCGGTGAAAATGAAGTCGGGCATGATCGGAAGGCGCCCGTCTAAGGTAAGGGTATTTGCGAATCATGGCAGCGCCCCTACATAAAGTACAGCACCACTTGCCCCGCCAGGAACAGCAGGATCATCAGCGAGCTCTCCCAGCCGATGCGGGCCGGACCGTCCTTCTGCCGGAAGAGTAGCCCGAGGAGAAACACGGCCGTCAGCAGGATGGTCAGGGCGATGATGAATAACTGCCGCTCCGTGCCCGCGTGGTACAGGGAGCCCGATCGCAGGGCCACGTCCGCGAAGCAGAGGAAGAGCAGATCGAAGGTGTTGCCCCCGATGATATTACTGACGGCCAGGGTGATGGCCCCCCGCCGCACCGCCGTAATGGCTACGATGAGCTCGGGCAGACTGGTGGCCACCGAGGTACCCAGAGCCCCGACGAAGGACTGCGACAGCCCCGTCCGCTCCGCCAGCAGGATGCCCGACTGGGCGATAAAATAGCCCGCCACCCCGACCACCAGCCCCAGGGCGGCAAACTGACCCAGCAGCCCCGGGATGCTGAAATCTTTTCCTTCCTCCACGCTACTCTCCTCATCCACCGTTTGTGTCGTTTGGGTGGGTTTCCACATGGGGTGGTCGCTGGCTTTGGCGATGTAGCGGTTAGCGAGCAAGTACAGGATCAGCAGCAGGGGAGATACCGGGTGGATCGCCCGGACGGTAAGTACCGGCGCGCTCATGGCCAGCAGCACGAGCCCGAGCAAACCGATCAGGGTGACACCTTGCATCAAACTGGCCAGGGAAGCGGAGGCGTGCTCGAGGTTGGACTTTCGGTAGAACATATCCGCGATAGCGATGAAGACCGTCTGGGCCGCGATGCCCCCCACGGCGTTGCTGAAGGCCAACTCGGCCTGCCCCGAGGCCGCCGCGGTCACCGAAGTCGTGATGCCCGAAAGGCTGGTCACGCCCCCCAGCAGGATGGCCCCCACCACGGCTTCCCCCCACCCGGTCGCTACGGCCAGGCGGTCGGCCACCCGGGTCAGTCGCGTACCGGCCAGGGCTACGACCACCGCCAGGGCGAGGAAGAGGAGAACGAGCCAGGTGAGCGACAGGCCTGCGAGCATGCCCCCCAAACCTGCCACCCGGGGCGATGTTTGACCGCGCCCCGGGGATGCTTAAGTTTACACCCAAACGTTCCCCGTGCCGAAATTTCTCATTCTCCGACTGATCCTTCCCCTGTTCCTCTGCACCTGCGTCCCCGCCCGCCTCTTCGCCCAGGACGATATTCCGGCCCACACCGGTATTCGATTGTTCCTCAACGACGACAGCACGGCCTACTTCCGGCCCATCCTGATCAATCAATTCTGGACGAAACTGACCCGCAACAATCCCGGAACGGCCGCAATCGACGGAGACGGCCCCCAGGAGCGCAGTTTCGGCTTTGGTATTCGGCGCGCGCGCTTGCTCTTCCTCACCGAACTGGGCCCCCGTGTGCAACTCTTCACCCAGATCGGCATCAACAACCAGACCTTCGCCACCGGCGGCGGATCGGGTACCGGCGGCGTAGGGGGATACGGGCAGGCAAAAAAGCCGCAGCTGTTCGTACACGATGCCTGGGCGCAGTACCGGCTGGCCCACGGTGGCGAGCGGGAGGGGGGCTTCCATAACAGTCTGTACCTGGGTATCGGACTGCACTTCTGGCACGGCATCAGCCGACTCAGCCAGGTGGGTATTCCGAGTCATATGCTGCTGGACTTTCCGATCTTCAACTTCCCGGACATCGAGCAGGGCAACCAGTTCGCCCGCCAGTTCGGCATCTACGCCAAGGGGGGCTTCGGGCGCTTCCACTACCGCTTCAGCCTGAACCAGCCCTTCGTGACCGATGAGCGTATTCTACTCGCGATCTGGGAGAATGATCGGGCGGTCCTCTACCCCACGGACGCCCTGGCTACCACTGGATACGTCGAATACCGACTACTCGGGTACGAGGCGACGACGCTACCCTTCCGCCCCTTCACCTACATCGGGAAGAAGCGGCTGCTCAATGTCGGCCTCGGCTGGTATCACCATCCCGGGGCTACGGCCGCCATGCGGGGGAATGAGCCGCTACAGCGCTACGATAAACTCGTCCTGAGTGCCGATGTCTACGCGGAACTGCCGCTAACGGGTACCGACAATAGCGCGGTAACGGCTTACTTCGTGTATTACGCCCGCGACTACGGCCCGAATTTCTACCGCTCGTTCGGTCTGCTGAACCTCGCGCCGAACGGAGCCTATGCCGCCTTTACCGGCACGCCTACAATCGACGGTTACGGGAACCGCCAACCGCTGACGGGAACGGGCGACATTCAGTACCTTCAACTCGGCTACCTGCTGCCGCGCATGGGGTGGGAGAGTCGCCTTCAGGTATTCGGCGCCCTCAGCCGCCGGGACCTGGACCGCATCGGGGAGGCGGTGTACAATTACGACGTAGGGGCCAATCTATTCGTTAAGGGGCACGCCTTCAAAGTTACCCTTCAGCATACCCTGCGGCCGCTGGTCTTCCCGGATGGTCCCGACGGGCACGCCGGTGAAACGATCCTGCAGGTGCAGATGGCGCTCTAGTGGTCCGTCCTAGTCATTGAGCGCGTCCAGCAGGAGCGCCTCCATGATGGCGTACCCCTCCGCGGTCGGGTGCACTCCATCCGCGGCCAGGGTTGCATCCATGCCGTTGGCGTCATTGCGGAGGGCGGCGTGGTAGTCGATATAGGGTATCCCCTCGGCGGCAGCGTAGGCGGCCAGGCGGCGGTTCAGCTCCACGATCATACCCGAACGGTCGCCCAGTTCCTGGCGCCAGCCGAAGCCGGTAGCCGGCAGTACGGACGCCAGGTACACCCGTATATCGTTCGCCCGGGCCAGCTCGACCATCGACTGAATGTTGCCCAGGGTGAATTCCGGGTCGTAGGGGCCGGTATTTTCCGCCACGTCGTTCGTACCGATGTGGATGACCACGGCGTCGGGTTGCAGGTCGAGCACGTCCTGCCGAAAGCGCAGCAGCAACTGGGGGGAGGTCTGCCCGCTGATGCCCCGGCCGACCAGATCGTGGTCGCTGAAAAAGCCCGGGTACTTGCGCGCCCACCCGTCGGTGATCGAGTTGCCGATCAGCACGACGCGGCGCCCGTCGGGGGCGGGCGGCGGCAGGGCTTCGTTGGCGGCCCGGTAACGGGCGAGGTTGGCAAAATCCGCGTGGGGGCTATCGGCCTGGGCGAGCGCGGTAGCGGATAGCAGGAGCAAGAGGATAATCTGGAGGGGCACCGGAGACGATTGAGGAGGTTCGTAAGTCGGGGAATATACGGGCGGGGACGCAGGTGCGATGAAGGTACCGGGCAAGATGGGTGCAGCCAATAGCAACAGCACCGCGCTGGGAAAACTGTATACAACGGACTTCAGACCGGAGTCGCCGCGGGGAAAGGAGGTGTGTTCGCCATACATCGGGCGACTAAAAGGATCATCCTCCGGGCTGACTTATATCAATCGGCGAAACTGGCCGGACCCCGAATTTAGGGGTACACACCAAAGCTGATCGCCATGCCATTCCATCCCGACATTCAGACCTACCGTCAGGATCGCCTGCTCTCCCGGATGACGCCCGCTTCCCGCCGCGCCTTTTTCATGGGCCGCAACTTCTTCGACCAAGTCCACGAAGAACCGGTACCCATGAACGTAAAGAAAGTCGAGGACGGCTTTCACCTGGAAGTCGGTCTGCCCGGATTCGAGCGGGAGCAGATCGAGGTCAGCGTGGCGAATGACGTACTCACTATCCGCGCCAGCAAAAAGGAAGAACACGCCGAAAATGGCGAATACCTACTGCGCGAGTTGCGCACCGAATCGGTGGAGCGTCAGTTGTCGCTGCCGCCCGGGCTGGGCAAGGAAGACATTCAGGCGAAGTACGAAAACGGCCTGCTACGCCTGCTCATTACGGATCTGCCCGAAGAGCAGGAAAAGGAGGTCAAGACCATCGAGGTACAGTAATCCCTACCCCGGCTCGCCACCGAGCACCGACATCCCCACTCCGAAACTCCCCCACACCTCCTCGGCCGAAGCGCCCGATCGGATCAGCGACATCAACCCCCCGTAGAACGTAAACAGGTAGGCCGCCAACCGATGCGGCGGTTGGGGGAGGGGAATGCCACGATCCACCTCCGCCCGTAGCGCCTCGGTGAGCGTGCGGATGAATTCGTGGCGGTTCGTACCTACGAACTTCCGGGTATCGTCACAGAGCGCCGCCCGCTCATTCGTAGCGTTATTGATGAAGCAGCCTTTGCGATCCGGGTCCGAGAGGGCGATGGCCACGGTATGCCGCATCAGGTCACGTATTCCACTGACCGCATCCGGAGATCGGTCGAGCCATTCCCGGATCGTCCGCCGGGACTGTGCCCGGTAATCCTGTAGGGAAATCGCGTAGAGCCGGTCCTTGTCGCCGAAGGCGTTGTAGAGGCTGGTCCGCTTTAGCCCGGTGGCGGCTTCGATGTCGGCGTAGGAAGTAGCGGCATACCCCCGCTCCCAGAACAGCGTCCGGATCTGCTCGAGTACGGTTTCGCGGTCGAAGGAGCGGGGGCGGGCCATAGGCTAAAGGTAGCTTATGCCGTCCAGCCGCCGTCGACGCGTAGTTCGCTTCCCGTTACGAAGGAAGCCTCATCGGAAGCCAGGAAGGCTACGGCGGCGGCTAGTTCCTCGGGTTTGCCGTAGCGGCCCATGGGGGTCATCTGCTTCTGGGCCGCGGCGGAGGGGTTATCGGCGTGGTCGGGGTTCATCTCCGTATCGATGGAGCCCGGGCTTACGGTATTGACGGTGATCTTCCGTCCGGCCAGCTCCTTGGCCCAACTGCGGGAAAGTGCGGCCACGGCGGCTTTGGTGGCTCCGTAGGCCGAGGCCCCGGGGAAGGTGGAGTGCGCTACGATGGAACCGATATTGATTACGCGCCCGCCTTCGGACAGGTGGGGGGCGGCTACCCGAGTCGTTTCGTAGACGCCGCGGACGTTGACGTCGAAGTTACTGGCGTAAGCGTCCGGTCCGTCCTCGAGGTTTCCGTAAGCGATTACGCCGGCGTTGTTGACGAGGATGTCCAGCCCGCCGAGCCGATCGACGACCTGGCGAATTAGTGCCGAGGGACCGTCCGAGCTACTGGCATCCGCCTGAACGGCAATGGCTGTTCCACCCCTGGACTCGATGTCGGTCACCACTTGCCGGGCGCGGTCCTGGCTACGATTGTACGAGATGGCTACGGTAGCGCCCTGCCCGGCGAGTGTTTTGGCGATGGCCGCGCCGATGCCCCGGGAGCCTCCGGTGACGAGGGCGGTTTTGTTGGATAGGTCAAACATGGTGATGAGTTTTGTACTGAATGGTTAATAACTTGGTGTGCCGGATTAACCCATCAGACGCGACAAAGTTTTGCGGAAGGTAAAATTGATTGTGGTGGCGCGAAATTTTTCTCCGGCAACGGGGGCTGCCGGCCCGAGTAGGTGAGTGGGCGGCGGCGCGCGGGTGATTACTGGCTGGCTGTCAGTACGACGAGGGAAACGGGTGGCAGGCTCAGCCGCAGCTTTCCACCCTGCAGGGTCGTTCCCGAGTAGCGGGAGGGGTGTACCCGGTCCGGTGCCCCGAAGGTGTTGTGCTGCCGCACGTCTTCCGCGGTAAGGATCTCACCGCCTACGCTGCTGAGGTCCATCCCGGATACATCCAGTTCGATCTCGTGACTACGCTCGTCGTCGATGTTGACCAGGGAGAAGTGCAGGTTTCCGGTACTGTCCCGGGAGGCGGAAGCGGAGATGGCCGGAAGGGTCTCGCCGTTGTGCACGTAGTCGGGAGATTCGAAGGAAAGCGGGACCAGCGTAGCGTCGTGGTGGGGAACGTACATCCGGAAGACGTGGTAGGTCGGGGTCAGCAGCATCTTCTCCCCGTCGGTGAGGATCACGGCCTGCAGCACGTTGATGGCCTGTGCGATATTGGCCATTTTAACCCGGTCCGCGTGGTTATTGAAGATGTTGAGGGTTGCGGCGGCCAGCATCGCGTCCCGCATCGTGTTTTGCTGGTACAAAAACCCGGGGTTAGTTCCCGGCTCCACGTCGTACCAGCCGCCCCATTCGTCCACCAGTAGGTCCACCCGTTTGTCGGGGTCGTACTGGTCCATGATCGCTACGTGGCGCTCGATGAGTTCCTCCATTTTGAGGGCCTCCCGCATCGTCATGAAGTACTGATCGTCCGTGAAGTCCTTCGCCGATCCCTTTTCTCCCCAGT
Organism: uncultured Lewinella sp.; assembly: GCA_964594535.1. GTDB lineage: Bacteria > Bacteroidota > Bacteroidia > Chitinophagales > Saprospiraceae > Neolewinella. The sequence continues at coordinate 10,811 of CAZQNE010000028.1, read as the reverse complement.
CGATCACGGAATAGTGGTGCAGAGCGATGGCCTCGATAAGGTGCTTCGGGATGTTCTTCATCAATACCTCTGTCCAGTTGTAGTCGTTGCCACTGGCCCCGGAGGCGATTCGGTACAGGCCCTCGCCGTTGCTCCAACCCGACATGAAGGTGGCGAAGCGGCGGTACAGATCGGCGTAGTATTCCGGACGCATATTTCCCCCGCAGCCCCAGGCTTCATTTCCGATGCCCCAGAACCTCACGTCCCAGGGTTCCTCACGACCGTGCTCGGCGCGCAGATCGGGCATCGGACTGGTGCCGGCCGGGTGGGTGGTGTACTTGATCCAGTCGGCCAGTTCCTGGGGCGTTCCGCTGCCGACGTTGGCCGAGAGGTAGGGTTCCGTATCCAGCAGTTCGCACATATTCAGGAAGTTGTGGGTGCCGAAGCTGTTGTCTTCCCTGACGTTGCCCCACCACACGTTGAGGATGGAGGGCCGGTCCTCTTGGGGGCCAATGCCGTCTTTCCAGTGGTAGGTGTCGGCGAAACAGCCGCCCGGCCAGCGCAGATTGGGTATGTGTAATTCCTTCAGGGCCGCGACCACGTCCAGACGTACGCCGCCCTCGTTCGGGATCTCGCTATCCTCCCCAACGTAAAAGCCCCCGTAGATGGAGCGGCCGAGGTGCTCGGCGAAATGCCCGTAGATGTGACGACTGATGGTAGGGGCGTCTTCCCGCGCCTCGATCCGTATCTCTACGGTTTGGGCGGCCAGGGTGAGGCTGGCGGCCAGGGAAATGAAGAGGCAAGGAAGTACTTTGTGTTGCATGGCCGAGCTTTTATTGGTAACTCAGTCCTAATGTCAGCAAATTTTCCCGTCCCGCATCTACGGTACCCCGCTGGGCGGGCTGCCGGCATTCCCTCTATACTGAAACCTGAATAACAATGCCCTACACCCTCGGCCTCGACTACGGCACCGACTCCGTACGCGCCCTCCTGGTAGACGTCACCACCGGCGAGGAGGTCGGTACCGGCGTCTATCCCTACCCCCGGTGGAGGGCGGGTAAGTACTGCGAACCGGCGGAGAACCGGTACCGTCAGCACCCCCAGGACTACATCGACGGCACGGAGGCCGCCGTACGCGCTGCCCTCACCGATGCCCCAGCGGGAACGGCCCCGAGGGTGGTCGGTATCGCGGTAGACACCACGGGCTCCACCCCCGTCGCCGTAAACGCCAGCGGCACCCCCCTGGCCCTGACGGATGAGCACCGCGAGAACCCCAACGCCATGTTCGTGCTCTGGAAGGACCATACGGCCATCCGGGAGGCGGAGGAGATCAACGAGCTGTGCCGGAAGTGGGAGACCGACTATACCAAATACTCCGGCGGCATCTACAGCTCCGAGTGGTTCTGGGCCAAGATCCTGCACGTGCTCCGCGCCGACGCGCGCATCCGGGAAGCGGCCTACTCCTGGGTCGAGCACTGCGACTGGCTCCCCTTCCTGCTGACCGGCGGGGAGGACATTACCCACATGCTCCGCAGCCGCTGCGCCGCCGGACACAAGGCCCTGTGGCACCCGGACTGGGGCGGACTACCCCCCCAGGAATTTCTGACGGCACTGGACCCCCTGCTGGCCGGCCTGCGCGATCGACTGTATACGGACACCCACACCTCCGACGTCGTAGCCGGCCGGTTGACCGCTGACTGGGCGGAGCGGCTGGGCCTTCCCGCGGGTATCCCCGTGAGTGTAGGTGCCTTCGATGCGCACATGGGGGCCGTGGGCGGGCAGATCAAGCCCTTCTACCTTTCGCGGGTGATGGGCACCTCTACCTGTGACATCCTCGTCGTTCCCGACGACCATCCAGCGTCGAATAAACTGGTCAGTGGCATTTGTGGGCAGGTAGAGGGTTCCGTCATTCCCGGTATGCTGGGGCTGGAGGCCGGGCAGAGTGCCTTCGGGGACGTATTCGCCTGGTTCGTCGACCTGCTCGGTTGGGGACGCACCGACGACGACAGGGGAGCACTCATCGCCGAACTCAGCGCGGCCGCCGCCGCACTGCCCCCGGGTGGCAGCGAGATCGCCGTGGACTGGTTCAACGGTCGCCGCACCCCCGATGCCGATCAGCGCCTTAGAGGTGCCATCGCCGGACTGAACCTGGGCTCGGATGCCCCCCGCGTCTTCCGTGCCTTGGTGGAGGCCATCTGCTTCGGGGCCCGCCGCATCGTCGACCGCTTCGTGGAGGAGAGCATACCCGTGGAGGGCATCATCGGCCTGGGGGGCGTGGCGAAGAAGGCCCCCTTCGTCATGCAGACCCTCGCCAACGTGCTGAACCGCCCCATCCGGATCGCGCGGAGCGAACAGACCTGTGCCCTTGGTGCCGCTATGTTTGCCGCCGTCGCCGCGGGGGAGCACGCCGACGTGCCGGCGGCGGTGGCGGCTATGGGGAGTGGTTTCGACGCTACCTACGACCCCGATCCCGACCGGGTGGATTACTATGATTCCCGGTACGCCCGCTACCTCACTTTAGGGGATGCCGCTGAAAAATTAGCACGCACTTGACTGTCCCCCCCCGTCAACACCGCACCCGCGTCCGCGCCCAAATCTCTCCAACAGATGAAGTACCCCGCCATCCGCCAAGCTGCCTACGCCGCCAATATGCGACTGCCCGAACTGGGACTGGTCCTGTTCACCTTCGGGAACGCCAGCGCGGTGGACCGGGAGGCCGGAGTGTTCGCCATCAAGCCCAGCGGGGTGCCCTACGCCGAGCTACGCCCCGAGGATATGGTCATTGTGGACTTTGAAGGTGCGGTAGTCGAAGGAGAAATGCGGCCCAGCAGCGATACGAAGACCCACGCCCTGCTGTACAAGGAATGGACCGGTATCGGCGGCATCGTCCATACCCACTCCACCTACGGGACGGCCTGGGCCCAGGCGCAACTGCCCATCCCGATCATGGGTACGACCCACGCCGATCATTTGACGGTGGACGTCCCCTGCGCCCCCCCGATGGACGACGCGAAGATCAGCGGCAACTACGAATACGAGACCGGCCGGCAGATCATCGACCACTTCCGCGAACTGGGCCACGACCCGGCGGAGGTGGAGATGATCCTAATCGGCAACCACGCCCCCTTCACCTGGGGGAAGACGGCGGAAAAGGCCGTGTACCACGCCGCCGTACTGGAGGAGGTCGCCCGCATGGCCTACCTGGCCCGCCAGATCAACCCCGCCGCGCCCCGCCTGAAGGATAGCCTCATAAAAAAGCACTGGCAGCGCAAGCACGGCGAGGATGCCTATTATGGGCAGAAATGATTACGACCGCCCCCACCCCCACGAAGCTCTACTTTCTCACCGGCAGCCAGCACCTCTACGGCCCGGAAACCCTCACCCGGGTGGCGGAAAACAGCCAACGGATCGTAAGGGCCCTGAATGAAGCCGACCACATACCCGTCGAAATTGTCTGGCAACCTACCCTGACCGATCCCGACCTGGTGTACCGGACCATTCGCCGGGTGGAATCCGATGAGGAATGCGCCGGCGTGATCGCCTGGATGCATACGTTCTCTCCCGCGAAAATGTGGATCCGGGGGCTGAGCATCCTGACCAAGCCGCTCTGTCACCTGCACACCCAGTTCCACCGCGACATCCCCTACGCGGACATTGACATGGACTATATGAACCTGCACCAGACCGCCCACGGGGGACGGGAATTCGGCCACGTCTGCGCAAAACTCGGCGTACGCCGGCGCGTCATCGTAGGGCACTGGGCGGGGACGCGGGTGCAATATTTGGTTGGAAGCTGGGCAAGGGTGGCCCTCGGTATAGCCAGCGAGCGGACGATGAAGGTGGCCCGCTTCGGGGATAATATGCGGCAGGTGGCCGTCACCGAAGGGGATAAGGTAAGCGCCCACGTGACCTTCGGCTACCAGGTGGATGGCTACGGCATGGGTGATCTGGTGGAGCGGGTGGGGGCCGTCACCGACGGGCGGATCGTTAACCTGGTAGAGGAATATGAGGCTACCTACGATCTGGCGGATAACGTGCAATCCGGTGGCGACCGCCACTCCCACCTTGCGTACAGCGCCCGGCTGGAATTGGGTTTGCAGGACTTCTTGGAGGAGGGCGGCTACACTGCCTTCACCGACACCTTCGAGGACCTGCACGGGCTCCGGCAACTGCCCGGCCTGGCGGTACAGCGGCTCATGCACCGGGGCTATGGCTTCGGGGCCGAGGGCGACTGGAAGACCGCCGCCCTCGTGCGTACCCTGAAGGTGATGGGCGCGGGACTGGAGGGGGGCAACAGTTTTATGGAGGACTACACCTACCACTTCGAACCGGGGGCCGAAGCCGTACTGGGGGCCCATATGCTGGAAATATGTCCGAGTATAGCCGCCGGCAAGCCCCGCATCGAATGCCAACCCCTCGGTATCGGCGGTAAGGCGGATCCCTGCCGCCTGGTCTTTACCGGAAAGGCCGGCCCCGCCCTGAACGCCTCGGTGGTGGATATGGGCGATCGCTTCCGCCTGGTCGTCAATACGGTGACCGGCCGCGCCCCCGCCGCCGACCTGCCGAAGTTACCGGTCGCCCGCGTGCTCTGGGAACCCCACCCCGATATGGCGACCGGCGTGGCGGCCTGGATCTACGCCGGGGGCGCCCACCATACCTGTTACAGCCAGAACCTCTCCGCCGAGCAGCTGGTCGACTACGCTACCTTCACGGGTATCGAGTGCGTAGTGATCGACGAGAACACGCGAATACGGGACCTACGGGCCCAACTCGGTTAGGGACAAAGTGCCTCAACAAAATTTGAATATGAACTACTCGAAGATTTCCTTACGTCCGATGTATCGCCTTCCCGATCTAGCTGCCCTCCTACTCCTGGGCCTACTGGCGATGGGTTTCACCAGCTGCGGCGACGGCCCCGAGGCGACCGAGGCGACCGCTACGTCGGATGTTACGGTGGATACCGTTGCCGTAAGTGATTTCGGAGACACGCCGCACGGCCCCGCCAGCCTCTACACCCTCCGCAACACTCGGGGCATGGAGGTGGACCTGACGAACTACGGCGGGATCGTCACCGCTATCCGGGTGCCCGACCGGAATGGCGACATCGCCGACGTCACGCTGGGCTTTGACGAGTTGGAGGGCTATTTAGGGGAGAATCCCTACTTCGGGGCCTTCATCGGTCGCTACGGGAACCGTATCGCCGGGGGCCGTTTTTCTATCGATGGGAACACCTACGAGGTAGCGCGCAACGACGGGGAGAATGCCCTACACGGTGGCCCCGATGGCTTTCACCGGCAGTTGTACACCGCCGAAGTCCTTTCCGCCGAATCGGGGCGGATGGGCCTCGCGCTGACCCGCACCAGTCCCGACGGAGAAGAGGGCTACCCGGGCAACTTGGACGTGACCGTCCGTTACCTGCTCACCGACGACAACGAGTTGCGCATCGAGTACGCGGCAAACACGGATGCCCCCACCGTGGTCAACCTGACCAATCACACCTACTTCAACCTGGGTGACCGGCCGACCATCCTGGACCACGTGCTCATGATCGACGCCGAGGCTTTTACCCCCGTGGACGAGGGCCTCATTCCTACCGGAGAGCTGCGCCCGGTAGCCGATACCCCCTTCGATTTCCGGGAACCCACCGCCATCGGGGCGCGCATTGAGGAGGAGAACCGGCAACTGGATCGGGGCAAGGGCTACGATCACAACTTCGTCCTCGACCGCACGTCGGACGATGAGCTGGAACGGGTCGCCTCCCTCTACGCGCCCAGCACCGGCCGCCTGCTGGAGGTGCTGACCACCGAACCCGGGCTGCAATTCTATTCCGGCAATTTTTTGGATGGCAGTCTGGAGGGACGTGATGGCCAGACCTACGAGCTTCGTTCCGGGCTCTGCCTGGAAACCCAGCACTTTCCCGACTCACCCAACCAACCGGACTTTCCCTCCACCGTGCTGCGGCCGGGGCAGGCGTATCGTTCGGCTACGGTGTATCGGTTTTCGGTACGGTGAAGACTCCACTCCCGATTAAACGGGTGGCCGGGGGCGGCTCTTACCGGAAGTATTATCGCAACGGAAAAGAGGCAGCACTACGACGGCTATACCGAGTGGACCCCAATAAGTGGGTACAGTAACGCGATAAGTGCTACCTCCTCACCCCGCACGGTCGCTTTTAATAACCGGGATTCTGGGTGATGTTTTCGTTCACGTCGATCTCCACCCGGGGGATCGGATTAATGAGCTTATCGTTATCCCAGCTAATCTGCCGGTCTTCGAAGGTGCCGAAGTTGGTCCAGCTCAGCTGGCGGCGCATGAGATCGAAGACGCGGTCGCCTTCGAAGGCAAACTCCTTACGGCGCTCCTCGAGGATAGCGGCGATAAGGTCATCTCCGGAGGCGGTAGCATCTTCGTACTCCGAATCCCGGCGGCTGGCTACGACGTTCAGGTCGCTGCGTGCCCCCTCCTCGTCACCTAGTTCGGCGCGTGCTTCGGCGCGAATCAGGTAGGCATCGGAGAGGCGGACGATCTTGACGTAGTCCTCTCCCAACTCGCCCGTGGGATACTTCGGGTGGAGGAACCAAACACCGCTCTCCCCATCTACCCGATCCCCGAACACCATCGCCGAGCGGCGGTAGTCCGTTTCGGAATAGGCATTATACAGGTCGTCCGTTCCGAGGGCATCCCCGTAGCCGTTCTGGTCCATTATACCGCTGATCGAATTTACCCCATTCGCGTCGACGGGCAGATAGACCAGGGCGAAGAGGTCTTCCGAACCGAAATTCGGCCCCCAGGAACCGAACCAGGCCGCGCTATCGGAATACAGACTGAACCCCTCGGTATTGATAGCCGCCGTAGCGAGGCGTTCGGCTTCGGCCCAGTTTTCCTGGTAGAGGTACACCTTGGCCAGAAGCGTCTGCGCGGCGGCCAGACCGAGATGCCCTTCCGGATTTGTAGTCATTAGGTCGATACCGGACTGAAGGTCGGCGATCACCTGAGTATATCCGGTCGCCACCGTCTCCCGGGCGGGGCTGATGATCTCACCGGTCGTACCCTCATTGTTAAAGGGGACTCCGAGACTCGCGCCTCCGTCCGCCGAATAAGGGGTAGCGAACATGCGTAGTAAGTTCCAGTAGGTCAGCCCGCGGAGGGCGAAGGCCTCACCCAGTAGCTGATCGGCTTCTTCCTGCTCCGAGCTAGTGAATTCGACGCTGGGTACGCGGGTAATGATGTTTGACGCATTGACGATGAGCCGGTACATGTCGGTCCACTGGTCGGCCGCGCGACCATTTTCTTCGTTGATGGTAAAATCGCCGTACTCGATGAAGCGGCCGGCGTTTTGGCGACTGATGTAGACATTGTCACCCCTTAGGTCCGGTATCAGGGGAAGGTCCCATCCGTAGATGTTATCGTCCTGCATCTGGCTGTACAGGCCGTTCACGGCGGCATTCAGGGAAATGATATCCTCAACCGCATTGTCAATACTCAGTTGCTGTTCCGGCTGCTGCTCGAGGAATTCGTCCGAGCAGGCGGTCACGAACAGAACGGACAGGGCGAGAAGATAGACGGGTTTGATTGAAAAAGTATGCATGGTATAAGCGTTTGGTGGATGGGCGAACCGGTTTAGAAGGAGGCCTCGAGGCCGAAGGTGACGGTCAGTGGAATGGGTACCTCCTGGTCGATTTCGCCGTCTACATCCGTGCGCGGGTCCCGCTCCAACCGATCGTCCCGGGTGTAGATCCACACGTTACTGGCCTGGGCGAATACCCGCAGTCCGCTCAGGCGTGCACGCTCCAGTAATTGGGGGCTGAAGCGATAGTCGAGCACGACATCCCGTAGTGCAATAAAACTACCGTCGTACAGGAAGCGGGTCGAGCGGTTACGACCCTGAAAGTTCTGGCCTACGACAAACTGGGGGGTGTCGGTAATATCCCCCGGATTTTGCCACCGGCGATCGTAAACCGAGCGGGCGACGTTGCCGGTGCTACCGAGGCCGCGGGAGCCATCGGTGTGCGTAAAGGAGTGCCAGCGGTGGAGCACCAGCCCGCCCCACTTGTAGTTAAACTGGGCCGCAAGGGAAAAGCCCCGGAAGCGGAAGGTATTGCGGAAGCCCCCGAAGTAATCCGGGTTGGCATCTCCCTGCTGGTAGGGTTCCGAGTCGTTAAAGTTTTCCGTGATCTCGGCTTCGGTTTCGTCGGTATACCACTGGGGGCGGCCGTTTTCGGGGTTTACATCGGCGTACCCGCGGATGTACCAGGTGTTCCAGGGCTGTCCTACCGCACGGAAGTAACTACCGTCGGCAAAGTCGCCCCCGGGAAGGGAAATGACCTCGTTCTCGTTGGCCGTGAAATTGAAGCTCGTCGTCCACTCAAAACCGCCATCGTCGCTGGTGAAGGTCCGGGTATTCAGCACGATCTCGATGCCCCGGTTAGCGAGCTCCCCGATATTGGCGTCGAAGTCCTCGACACCGTTCGTACGGGAGACGGGCTGTTCGAAGAGTAGGGAGGAGGTTCTCCGGTTATACACATCCAGTGTCAGGTCGATCCGATTGAAGAGCCCCAGGTCCATACCGATGTTGAAGGGCTCGTTGACCTCCCAGGTCAGACCGGGGTTGGCCAACTGATCGAGGAGGATGCCCGGCTCACCGTTGTAGTCCTGGCCGGTTTCGTAAAGACCCAGGGAGGCGAAGTCATCGATGCCCGCCTGGTTTCCATTTTGCCCGTAACTCGCTCTAATACGCAGTTGGTCGATCACTCCGTTCCCGGCGAGGAAGGCAAAGTTATTCAGATTCACTCCGGCGCCTACGGAATAGAAATTAGCGTAGCGATTGTCAGCCCCGAAACGGGAGGAACCGTCGCGCCGGTAGGTCACATCCCCGTAGAACAAGTTCTGGTACTTGTACTCCAACGTGCCGAAGTAACCGACCAGGGAGTTGGCCGTACGGTCCCCGCCGATAAAGATCGGATCGGCGGCGTTGCTGAGCGTTGTCAAATTCGTAAACGCAAAATTTTCGGCCGTAGATTCGATATTAATTCGCGTAAACTCCTGAGCTTCCATACCCAGCGTAACGTCGAATCCGTGGGTGTCATCGATCAGCGTGGTATACCGGACGATATTACGTACCAACCAGTTGTTGCGGGTATCGTTGTCCGCTACGCCCTGACCGAGCGGGCGGCCCGCCCCGGAGGTAGGGGGTAGAAAGGTTTCGTCCCTACCCTGTACGCTGTTGTAGCTGAGGAGGGGGCGGTAACTCAGCCCGTTGATGAAGGGGATATCCACTACGGCACTGATCGATCCGAAGAGGTTCAGGATGTCCGATCTTCGGGTGTTGAGGACGGATTCAGCGACCGGGTTATAGCCGAGGTTGTAGCTCTGATCGAAGGTTCCGTCCTCATTGCGCACCGGCAGGAGGGGTACTAACCGGAAGATCGACCGCACGGGGTTGGCAAAAAAGCCACCATCGGGAACGGTATTCTGCTGGGTTAGGCCGACGCTGGCGTTTACGTTTAGTTCGAACCAGTCTGCCAGATCGGTGCCCAGGTTTAGCCGGCTGCTGTACCGCTTGAAGTCCGTCCCAATCACGGTGCCTTCGTTTTCCTGAAAACCACCACTTAAAAAATAGCGGATGTCTTCCGTTCCTCCGGATGCACTCAGGTTGGCATTCGTAAACGTGCCCTGGCGAATGATCTCATCGAACCAGTCGGTCCGCTGGTCGAGATCGTAACTCTCGGCGATCTCGGCACGGGCCTCTTCGGGGGTGGACCCGGCGTTAACCAAGCCTTCGGTAAAGAGCTCGATGTACTCGTCTCCATTAAGGGGAGTGAGCTTATCGTCGAGGGATACATTGGAGAAACCCGTCTGGACACTGGCGTTGATGCGGGGCCTTCCGGCCTGCCCGCGCTTGGTCGTGATCACGATTACGCCGTTTGCCCCGCGGGAACCATAGATGGAAGTGGCTGATGCGTCCTTCAGTACCTGAATGTCGGCAATATCGTTGGGGTTGATGCTCGCCAGTGGCGAGCTCGTGGTACTTACGTCTCCGATATTTCCCGTAAAGACGGGCACCCCATCGATGACGTAGAGGGGGTTGGAACTGGCGTTTACCGAGCCCTGCCCGCGAATCTGGACATTCTGGAAGGCCCCGGGCTGGCCGCTTCCCTGGTTGACCTGAAGGCCAGCAACGTTACCGTCCAGGCTTTCGACGAAATTAGTCCGGGGTACCTCCGCAACCCGCGAGAGATCGACCTTGGCGGCCGATCCGGTGAAGGTTTCTACGTCCGTCACTCCGTAGCCCGTTACAACGACCTGCTCCAGAATGTTGGGGGATTCCCGCAGGACGAGGTCTACGGTAGGATTTGCGGCCGTAACGGCCACCTCTTGTGTTTCGTAGCCGGTGTAGCTGATGATCAGCGTGGCGGCATCAGTGGGGATGTTGACGGAAAAGCGGCCGTCGAGATCCGACACGGTGCCGGTGGTCGTACCCTGAACGAGGATACTCGCTCCGATCACCGATAATCCGTCGCTGTCGACGATGACGCCGGAGGCGGTGAACTGGGCCGTGAGACTAAGGCTGCTAAGAAGCAGTATACCGACCGCCAGGATGTGTTTGTTCGTTGCATTCATAACTAGTAGTGAGGGGTGAGAAAGAGCGTACATCCGGGAGTTACCTGATCGGTATGGTCCATGCTATACCCCTCAGAAACGATACAAATAACTTTTCGCTGCTTTTGAAAACCAATAAAAATATTCAGTAACCTGAATTAATTATTGACCTGCCGTAAGAAATAATACTACGATACACACGTCCTCCCCATTCGGGAGCGTAGGTAGCTACC
>CAZQNE010000027.1:312-54569 GCA_964594535.1 uncultured Lewinella sp. | reverse complement strand
CAAAGATAACTACCTCAGGCTGCTGTGTTTATACCAATGTATAGCGGTGTGATCCAATACTGACCCGCTGAATGCCCGCATCGATGCGGGAAAGGCCTTTGTGGGAGTAATGTCGGGTAGCGACGAAGCGTCCATTTCTGTGTTCGCATCCGGGGGGAACTATCCGGGCAACGTCAACCGGTTGACGCCATTTACGACGGACAAATCGCTTCTCGATCAGGAAATTGAAAGCATGAGGGGCCTCCAGGGGGGTGGCACGCCGCTGTACCGGTCTATCCTAACGCTGCTGGATGCCACGGAGCGGGAAGCCAATAATAGTAACAAAGCCATCGTGGTCTTTACCGACGGTCAGGATACTGGCGGCGGGGTCAGTATCGCCGCTTTAATCGCCGAGGCACGGAGTCGGGGCATTGAGGTGTACACCGTAGGGCTCGGTAGTTCGGTCGGTCAGGACGTACTGACCCGTATCGCTTTAGGCACCGGGGGTAGCGTCATGTTCGCGGAGGAGGTCACTCAGTTGGTCTCTCTGTATCGTTCACTAGCCGACCTGCTGCGCGGAGGCTCCGATGTGTATAGTGTCTGCTATACCCTGACCCGACCACCGACTAGTGGCCCCTGGCGGACGGGAACGAGCTACCGGGTCAATCTTCGCCTGCAACTGCCAACCGGGGAGATCGTTCGCTACCCCATTATCCTGTTTATCTAATGACAACAAACTGTTAGGTAGATTCTCCTCGGCACTGTCCCGTAGCGTAGCGGATAGCCGAACCGGGGCGTGATCCAGGGTTGTTCTCCGCAAAGTATACAATCGGTGGGTCCTCCGCTCGGCTCCGGGACGCAGCGGAGGAAATTTTGCTTACCCCGTATGGAACGTCAGTTATCGATACTTCTATCCCGCCTACCCTGAGCGTCGGGAGCAAATTGCGACAATAGCGTCAGTAACCAGTCGCGGGCGTGAAGGGGTTCGGGACGCTTCACCTCCTCCACCAAACTCCGATGCCTATCGGTTAGCGATCCGTCCACCTTAGCTCGGTGAATACGGCTGCAGATACGGATAAAACAGCGTACGGAGGCCGAGTTTCTCGCATTTACCCGGCCCTCCCGGCTCGAAAGAAAGGCCCGGCAGTTATCCAGGGCGGCGGGGAAATCGTACGTACGGTCCCGGTTCGATAGTAGCAGATATAAAGCACTGCGGACGCGATAGGACGTGAGCCGCAACCCTTCGTCATCGGCATGTCGGTGGAATCGCTGCCGTTGTGGTAAATTGGCTAAGCGGCCGACAACCTCATCGTACTTACCCCCGTAAAACAGTAGCATGATGTCGGCGACTTGTAGCGTACGTTCCCGTATGTCCGGCCGCAGCCGATCCGCCATGCTGTCACGTAGGCTCCGGGCCAGGGGAAGGTCCTGTAGAATACAGGCTATTTGCAATTGATTGTTGAAAAACCGGCGTTCGACGGTAGCATACTTAGAAAAATGGAGGTGGTCGACCATATACGGTAACCACAAGGTCCACTCCTGGCGCACCAGTTGCCGGTTGACGCTCTGGTAGTATCGCCCGAGATAGTTGTCCAGCAGCGTATAACAGTATACGGCGTCATACCGATCCAACCGCGGGTAGAGGGTGAGCAATTCGTCTCTGAACCTCGTATACAGCGTCCAACTATTGGCTAGTTCCGCTCCGTACATTTGTCGAATGAGTCCGTAGAGCTTAACCAGCGGGCCGACTCGGTCAGGTTCGTGGATCGCGGAAGTTGAGGTCAGTTCGTTGTCACGCAGCGCGACCCTGCGGTTGATCCGCTCGGTGGCGTACTGAGCCTGGAGTAAGTTGCGGAGCGTACTCCAGGTGGTAAATGCGTCCGTAGGCCGAGCATCGGCCAATCGTTCCTTATCGATCGAGACGGTGAAGTAAGCCGCGTGCTCGGCCAACCAACGTTGCCGGACCGACCGGAAGCCCAGGGGTAATGCGTCAATGCCGTCCCTCCATTCCCTCAGCGCGTTATCGTATAGATCCGGATAGGGACTACCGTCGAGGCGTTCGACTAAGACGCGGGACCGCTCCCGGGGGTCATCCAGAAGATGGCTTACGGCCATGAAGGTGAGTAGGTGATCTATGAGACTCCGGATCAATTGGCGTAGGGTGACTTCCGAATGTTCGTCCACGGGGCCGGCCAACACCTTACGCACCAGAGAGGCACCCTGGAGAAACCCGCCCGTACCGCTCCGGCTTTTCCGGTACAGAATGGGATACAACCGCGTTAGCGGAGGCTCTACGTTGAATAGCGGGGAATCCAAATAACGCCGAAAGCGCCTGGCGCTACCCGGAGTTAGTAGCGCCAGGTGCTTGCACAATCGGGTAATCTCCGCCTGTAGGCAGGCCTTGCCCTGAAGCACGATGTAAAATGGGGGATCCGCCAAGGGACAGCGTTACATTTCTCTCCGGAAAGGTAAGGCTACGCCCCGGGAATCCTGTCAACTACTGCCCGCCCAGAACGTAGCGCGCGCTTAGCCCGTAATAAAATTCAAAATTAGAATCGGTAGTCAGCGAAAAGTAGGTACCGATCATATACGTGGGCAGGGCATCGAAACTGACGTTCAGGGGAATATCATCGAAGGTGTAGTCAAGACCCAAAACGTTTTGAATACCGAGCCGGGTGGCCGATTCTCGGTATAAGTCGTCCACTACGCTAAACACATAGACGCCGGCTCCCCCACCTACGTACCAAGACAGGCCATCCGTGAGTTCGTCCAGTGAGGAATGGTGCTCGACCAAAGCGCCCACACTAATTTGATTCAATCGAAAGTCTACCAATCCCAGGTTCCGGCTGCGGTAGCCAAGGTTTGCTTCTACGGCTAGCGATTCACTGAAAAAGGTCTTGAACGTAACCGACATCGGAGTACCGAGTCGTAGTCCGACGGCCGCCGAATAGTTCCGTTGCGCCGATAGCGTCCCGTTCATCCACAGCGTAAGGCAACATAGGGTGAGCACAAAGTAGAATAATCGCATCCGTTCATCGTGTTTGGTAACCATTAATGCAGGGGAGCCGCTGTATCCGACCCGTGGAAAGGATGGCTGCTTCCTTACCTGCAAAATGGGACCGCCCCCGCTGATTATCCAGGGAAAGATTCCGCCGAAATCAGCGGAGTATCCTTGAAAAGAACGAAAATGAAATATGTAAGATTTTGGCAATTAGAATATTGTATCCGTGGGCGTCCGAAAAGAAATTATACAAACTTTCGTTTTCTCCCCCCACGAAAACGCCCCGTCCGACAAGTGTCGGACGGGGCGTTCGGATTGACAAAGCCGGTAAACCGGGCTTAATTAGACCGCTTGAATACGTAGGTCCATTCGGATCGTTGCGAGATAGTAGCCCCGGCGATCGACTGATCCAGGTTGTATTCTCCCGATAGCGTCAGGTCCGTTTCGGTCAGGGTGACGATAGTGGCATCCTGGGTGGGGCCACCCGCGGGGCCGAAGGTGATGGTGTTACCGGATATGGTGTACTCTCCAGACTGGAGGGGCTGTGTTATCGGAGCACCGGTCGTAGTCTGCATGCCGTCAATGGTGTACTCCACCGTAATGGACGGAGAGCCGATCGGCGTAACCCTGTTCGGGTCGGCGGAAAATTCGACGAAGTAGTCTTCCGGGTTGTCGAGTGTAGAGGTGAACTCTACCGCGATATTGCCGGCGGCGCTATTCGTCTCCGTGCGACCCTGCTGCACTCCGGAAACGGCCTGCCAGGTGCCGACGATTTGGGAGTCGGAGATGGTGGTCTCCTCGTCACCGCAGGCGAAGGTGAATAGAATGAAAAGCGAAAGGAAAAAGGAAATACGCATAAGCGAATAGGGGGTTGTGAGGAAATAAGCACGCAAAATACGGCGCGATCGTTGATACTAGGTAAATGCTGTCGTACACCCCGGTTTCGCGGCGTGGATTCAGGTGGACGTTTACCCGATGATGCCATCGATAATTTAGAGGGGCTATGGTAAGATTAAAGCGCCCTGCCGTCATTTCAGTCTTCACCGGGGCGCAATAACCGGAATGTAGCACCGCTAAGGATAGGGGGTGAACGTCGGTTTCATCTTCGCGACCCTGCTCCTGATTTACGGCTTAGCCGGCACCTGCGTCCGCGCCCGCAGATCCGCGCCCGTACTAAAGCACCAGTTACTACTTTGTGGGGTCAAGCTTTCATCGCATGCCAAGACTATGTTCCCTTATTGCCCTGGTGGCCCTTTCGTGTACCGTCGGCGCTCAGGGTACCCAGCTGACCGACTTCTTCTCCCCCCTTCACTACCGTAGTATCGGCCCCTTCCGCGGTGGTCGGTCCGTAGCGGCCAGCGGGGTGGTCGGTGACCCGCTGACCTACTACATGGGTACCACCGGGGGCGGGCTGTGGAAGACCGCGGATGCGGGGCAGCACTGGAAGAACGTATCCGATGGGTACTTCGGCACCGGCTCGGTGGGCGCCGTTGCCGTATCGAAGTCTCACCCGCGTATCGTGTACGTCGGTATGGGGGAACACGCGCCCCGCGGCGTCATGACTACCCATGGCGACGGGGTGTACCGCTCGGACGACGGCGGCAAAAGCTGGACGCACCTGGGCTTACCGGAAACCCACCATATTTCCCGTATCGTCATCCACCCCGACGACCCCGACCTGGTGTACGTGGCCGCCCAGGGGCAGCTCTACGGGCCCAATGAGGAGCGGGGGGTGTACCGGACCACCGATGGGGGACGGAACTGGGAGAAACTGCTATACGTCAACGATCTCACGGGGGCCTCCGAGCTCAGTATGGACGCCAGTAACCCAAAGGTGCTCTACGCCGCCATGTGGCACCACCAGCGCCTACCCTGGCAGGTAGTCAGCGGAGGACCGGGGAGTGGACTCTATAAATCAACGGACGGGGGGGACAACTGGACGGAACTGACCGAAGGCCTGCCCGGGGAAAAGGGCAAACTGGCCATTGCCGTCAGCCCCTCCAATCCGGAAAAGGTGTACGCACTGGTAGAAAGTGACTCGGACGCCGAAAAGGGGGGCTTGTTCGTGAGCGCGGACGCAGGTGCGAGCTTTAACCGGGTAAGCAACGACCACCGGCTCACCCAACGGGCCTGGTACTACCTGGAGGTTTTCGCCGACCCCAACAACGAGGAAGTCGTGTACGTACTGAGTGCCGCCGCCCTACGGAGCATTGACGGAGGAAAGACCTGGAACCGGATCGACGGTGCCCACGGAGACTACCACGACCTGTGGATCAACCCCGCCAACTCCCGTAACCTCTGTATGGCCGACGACGGCGGGGCCTCGATCAGCTTCGACTACGGAGAGACCTGGTCGAAACAGGATATGATGCCTACCGGGCAATTTTACCGGATCAGCGTCGACAACCAATTTCCCTACCGGATCTACGGTGGGCAGCAAGATAACACCTCGGTGTCCATCGCCAGCCGGTCGAGTTCCGGGCTCATCGGCGAGCGGGACTGGGAACCGTCGGCGGGAGGGGAAAGTGCCTTCCTCGCCTTCGATCCCGATGACCCCCGCTACGTCATGGGAGGCAGCTATTTGGGTACGATCGAAGTGATCGACCGGCGGGCGAATGCGGGAACGTCGATCATGTCCGAACCCATCCAGTACCTCGGGCGGGCGGCCAGCGACATGAAGTACCGCTTCAACTGGAATGCACCCATCATCCGCTCCCGCCACGAGCCCGATACCTACTACCACGCCGCCCAGAAATTGCTGCGCACCCGCGACCGGGGCCAAACCTGGGAGGAAGTTTCCCCTGACCTGACCCGCAACCAGAAGGACAAGCAGATCAAAGGGGGTGGCCCCTACACCGTGGAGGCAGTCGGGGCGGAGAATTACGGTACTATCAGTTACGTCACGGATTCCCCCCACGAAGCCGGGGTGATCTGGGTGGGCACTGACGACGGCCGGGTGCAGCTGACCCGCGACAACGGGGATAGCTGGTCGGACGTAAGCCCCAGCGAGATGGGAGAAACCCTCGTGAACGCCATTGAGGTCAGCCCCCACGATCCCGCCACGGCCTACATCGCTACCACTCGTTACAAGTTTAACGACCTCACCCCGCGGCTGTACCGCACCGACGATTACGGAAAGAGCTGGACGGACATCACCGCCAACCTGCCCCACGGTGCCTATACACGCGTGGTACGGGAGGATACGGAACGGGAAGGGCTGCTCTTCGCCGGCACGGAAAGGGGGGTGTACGTCAGTTTTGACGATGGAGGGGGGTGGCAGGCTTTCAATCTGAACTTACCCCAGACCCCCATTACCGACCTGATGGTTGCCCACGACGACCTGATCGTAGCCACTTCCGGGAGGGCGTTCTGGATTCTGGACGATCTGGAGCTGGTCCGTCAGTACTCGGGGAAACCGGAGGAGACCAGGCTATACGAGCCGGCCCCGGTGGTGCTTACCTCCGGCCGGAGCTCGCTCGACGCCAACGGCGAGGAAGTCAGGGCTACCCACGCGGACGGGGGGGTGAATCCGGCCGGCGGAGCGGTGGTCTACTATTACCTTCCCCAAGACAGAGACTCCTCCGCCCTGACGCTGCTGGTGACCGACGCAGCGGGGGATACGGTACGCCGGATGAGCAGCGATGCAGCGGCGATCGAAGCCTACCCCGGCGGCCCCCCTCCGAATGCGCAGGTCCCGAATCAAGCGGGCCTGAATCGCTTTGTCTGGGACCTCCGCTACCCCTCTCTGCTTGGGGCGCCGACGGCCTACATCGAGGGAAGTTTCCGGGGGCACCGGGTCAGCCCCGGCGACTATACCATTTACCTACTCCTGGACGGTGAGGAGGTGGAGCGTACATCCCTACTCGTTCGCCCCAACCCGACCTACGATCTGTCGGAAGCGGACTATGCCGACTACCACGCATTCATGCGGGCCGGTGAGGCCCGGCTGAACGAGATGCACCGCCTGGTAAACGAACTGAAGGCCGCCCGGGAACAACTCAGCGATCTGCGCGAGCAATTGCAGGAAGACGGAATGACCGGTCTCGCGGATCAGGCTCGTGAACTGATCGAAGATATGCGGGAATGGGACGACGAGATGGTACAGCGGAAATCTAAGGCATACGACGACGTGGAAAACTTCCCGAACCGCTTCACCGCCAATTATCTCTTCGTACTGAACCACGCCGAAAGTAGCCTGCCCCGGGTGAACGCGGGCACCCGCAGCCGACTGGCCGAGTTAAATCGGGAATGGACGGAACTAGAGCGTCGTGGTTCCGAATTACTCGGCACCCGCGTCCGCGCCCTGAACGAAGAGCTGATGGAAGCCGGCATAGGAGCGATCTGGCGGGGGAAGTAGTGGGACCGGTGCCGCCTTCGATAAAGGACTGAAGGCGGACACCGGCCTGAGAGAGACACTATGAACAAACACGATGCTGCAATCAATAATAACTGCAGCGGTGACCGGCAAGAGCCGATTCGATGGGGTAACGACCACCTCAGAACGATGTTTTGCGAAAGATCGAGTTTTTTCCAGCCTAACGAACTCGAACCCGCGAAAGGTAATTTCGTCCCCCGGAGCTTAGGTGAAGGAGGTACAATCCACTGGATAAGGGGGGAAAAAAATAATCGGAGGTACTCCCCCCCGGTAGGGTGGCCCGGCTTATTCGCCGGCCCGAAACGTCGAATAGGGACACCTCGCACGGCTGGGAGGGGAAGGAAGTCAAATCCACGCGCACCGACTGGCCGGGTACCAGCAGGGTAGGGTAAACCGATAGCGCCCGGTGGCCGGGGCTGGGTGGTACGGCATTCAGGTCAAGCGCGTCCGTACAAAGGTCGGTGATCTCGATTTCGATGCCGGGCAGGGTAGTATGGAGGATGACGGGTAGGGACGCAACACTATTGTCGGGGAAGGTGAGCTCACCGGTGGAACTGGTTACCCCGATGTCGGTACCGTCGTCGGTGAAAAAGCGGTAGGGGGCCGCCACGATTTGCACGGAACAGCCGCCGTTCGCACTGATTGACGTCGATAGAGTAGGTTGCCCGGCGGATAGGCTCAGGCCCCTGTCCCTCATCGTCCCGGTGCCGGAAGCAAACACCGTATCCCGCGTATAGGCGTAGAAGCCGTGGTTCGTCGCCACGCCAGTAGAGGTAACGCCCCCCCGGACGAACCGGGAGAGTAGGAGGCCGTCATTACGCAACCGCCCGCTCTCGGCTACCACGATTCTGCCCCCATTCAGGTCGAGGACGGAGTTCGTGTCAATACGCGCCGTTCCCTCTACGAAGACGCTGATCCCTTCGCTGCCCCCCAGCACGGAAGCCCGGCCGAGGTTGACGAATAGGCCGTTGGGATGCACCACCAGCGGGCGCGCCTCCCGGCCCCCCCCGCCGTTTAGCATCAGTCCGTCCGAATTGTTGATAAAGGTGGCGGCCTTGCCCGTCTGCCCGATATTGAGGCAGTTGTTAGCGGACTGAGCGGTTTCGGAGGAAGTCAGGGATATCTCCCCGTTGTTCAGAAACGAACCGACGCCGGTGAGCTCGATGCCATCGTCACCCATTTCCAGCCCGTAGATCGACCCGGTGGCGTGGTTGATGACCTGCCCTGAATCGGGGACGACAATGATATCGTTCGCCACGCGGATGGCCTCCAGACGGCCGTAATTCTCCAGCATACCCTCGACGCGAAACCCCGTTTTGACGGTGGCATCCAGCGATATGAACCCGTGATTAACGAAGGTAGAAGTTGAATCATCCAGGTAAACGGCCCGATCGAATTGGGTGATGTACACGTCCGTGCGGGGGGCAATTTCGGTGCGGGCCGCGGCGCTTCCCGCAAAGCTCACGATGGCAAAGCCCGAACCCGAACCCCTTAACCGGACCACCCCATCGCGGCTTTTACTCCCCAGGGTGAGTGTACACCGCTCACCGACCGAGATCGCGCCCGGAGCATCCGTAACCGGAACCACGTTTACGTCCAGGTCGAGTCGGACAATCGCATCACGGTGCAGCTCAATGCCCGCCACGGTTACCTCGCTACCCGTCACGGTAGCGTTGATCTCCTGGAAGATCACGACCGCCGATTCCGGGGGGAGGCGATCGTCGGACCAGTTGAGTGAATCCTGCCAGTGAGTTCCGTCCCCCCCTCCATCCCAGCGGGACTGGGCGGAAAGCCAGGCTGCGGTGAGGAGCAGAAAAACTAAACTGGCGGGTTTGACTGAGGCGTGCAATTCGTAGTGTTGATTAGAAGGTGACAGACCACTAGCTTCATTCAAGCTAGGTCCATTTTCCGATAGGTGTTGTATTCTGGTGGGAATAAAATTCACTACTCGTCAGCATACCGACCATAATGGACCGGCCCGGCGCAAGTGAAATCCTCAGGGAAGACGGGCAATGTAGCGGCGTAGCCAGGCTTCGGCGTGTACCCCCCTGCGTTTACTGTCCAGTAGGTGCTCCAATTCAGCGATCGACTTGTGGCTGTATGTCTTCCGCTGGAGGTAGGTATTGATCCTGCGGCACACCACGATAAAGTTGTTGACGAAGTCGAGTGTTTGGGCGTTGGGGGTCGGTTTCTTAGCCCCGAGTCGGTAGTAGTACCGAACGAATACCGACAGCGAACTTTCTATCTCGTCCAGGTCGTTTTCGTGCCGGCTTTGCAGATAGCAGACCATTGCCGAGCGAAGCCGGAAACTGAGCCGGCGTAGGTGGATGCGCCAATCACTGTGCCGGGGGCGCCGTAGCAGGCGTAGGATGTACCGGTATGCCTTCTCCTCTTCCTCCAGGTGAAAGTGGTAGGCGACCATGGCCTCGAGCTCGACGTATTCCCGATCGTCACCGGCGGGCAGGAGATCCAGTAGGTGGCGGAGTACGGCCAAAGCGCTGCTGTCGGCGTAGCCCAGTAGGTACAGGTTGAATTCGTCGAGGACGAAAAGGGGGGGCAGGGGAGCATAATCCGCATAGGCGCCGCGGAGGCACAGTACTTCGGGCCAGCGGGCCAGTAGGGTGGGGGGGAGTGGTCGGCCCTGCTTTTGCTGATACACCAGGTGGTTACGCATGGTGAGGTAGAGAAATGCTCGCTGGTCGCGGGACAGATTGGGTGCGACCCGTACGAAGGCCCGCGCGAACCTGCGGTAGCAGCGCTCCGGGTCACCGCTGGCAGACCCCAACCGGTCAAGGCAGTCGTAGAGTTTGACCAGTCGGGGGGCGTTGAGCGCGTGGGTCGTCGGGGGGGGCAGGTCGTACCTCCGCGGTTCAACCGGCACCGTGGAACCCAGAATACGATCGCGAGCTTGTGCTTCGGCAGCGTACATCCCGGTGATGACCGAAGAAAACTCCCGGAAGGCGGAGGTGGCCGCGGCGGCGGGTCCGGTCCGGTCCTCCGCATCCAGGGTGCGGTACGTAAAGTAGGAGGCGTGGGCCGCATTCCACCGGTGGTAGCTCCGGTCAATGCCCAACGGAAGGGATGCGGCGGCATCGCCATACTCCCGGCGGGTTCGAACGTATTGATCGGCGTCGAGATCGGCTCCGGACCGCCGGGCCGCCAGGTAGCGCAGTTGGTAGCGAGCGGCTTGCCGGTTCGTCAATTCTTCAAGTGCGCAGAAGTCAGCAATGCATTCGGTAAGCCGGTGGATACGCTGCCGTAAGAGCGCCATACGCCGTCGACGGCTTCCGCTAAGTCCGTACTGTTGCGACAGCTCATCGATGGAAATTTTACTCCGCCCGGGCTGCCGACAGGCTCTATCCACCATACCGTATAATTCGGCTATCCGGATAGCCGGGTCCACGTGGTAGGCCGTAGCCAGGTAGGCGGCCAACCGATCCCGACCGTAGGGTAGGGCGATACTCCTCCAGTACTGAAGCCTTTCCGCCGTGTCCTTCCAAACGGTACGCGATCCGGAGGTGAATTGTAGGGAAGGAGAAAGCAAATTGGATCGGCTGGCGATTGAGGTACCACAAGGTAAGTAGGATGCAAACTTAAACAATAAACAAATATGTCATAACATATAAAAGAATTTAATTGTACGATTCCGAATGAAACAAAATAATTGACTGAAATGATGCATCAATAATTACTAATATTTTAATAATTAGATATTATGTGATTTCGTAGTCGTAAATGTCCCTACGGGAAGCGACGTTTTCCGAACGAGATGTCATTAGGAGTCGGGTAGGTGTAACCGATATATTTGTTTTAACACAGTAACTCCGTTAGATATCGGCATACCGTAGCCAACCGGGTGTGAACGCGATGGACCGGCTAGCAAAACCTTCCTCAGCAGGAGTAATGGTGGTCTCGGGCGGCGGAGCGCGGGTGCAGTGATGGCCAAGTACGGGGCTTTTTGCCAGGCGGGTTGGCAATACGGCAACCCCGTACCCGTGGGCCCCACCCCGGGAGGTTTAGTATGTATTCTGACACTATTGACACTATGAACAATTACACAAATTTACCCCCCGGTTTGGTTCGATTTGCCGGTGGCCTGATCCTGCTACTTCTGTTCGGATCCTGTAAAACCATTTACTACAACGTGCCCGATATTGACGATTATCGAATATTCCCCGCCCGCCCCGTCCGCCACGCCGAAGACCGGGCCTTCTCATTCGACCGAAGGGAGGACGTGGAAGGTTACGGAGCACGGATCCGGGTGAATGACAAGCCGTTGGGAGCGAAGATGATCACGCTCTCCGACTATTGCGCACTAACCCGTACGGAAGCGTTCCTGATCATTCGCCACGATTCGATTATTTACGAATACTACTCCGAACCCGGAGCGAAAAGCTCCGTCGTCAATCCGTTTTCCATCACGAAAGCCTTCGTCACGACCCTGGCCGGCATTGCGCTGCGGGAGGGTAAACTAGCTTCTCTCGATGATCCGGTAGCCCGATACCTGCCGGAATTCGGCGACAGCGCGGTTGGCGCGGTGACCATCGCCCAACTGATGAAGCACTGTTCGGGCATCCATTTTCCCGATAGCTACATCAATCCCTTTGCCGGCAACGCGAAGTACTATTACGGCAATAACCTCAGAAAATACCTACGCCGCCTGAGGCTGTATACTACACCGGGAACGGAACACAAGTATAGCAGTGCCAATACCCAGCTGCTCGGCGCGGTACTCGAACGGGCCGTCGGGACCTCCCTCTCGGGCTACCTGGAGAGTAAACTGTGGCGCACGATCGGGATGGAATACGACGCCAACTGGAGCACCGACTGCCGCAAGGAGCGGGCGATGGAAAAGGCCTTCACGGGGCTGAACGCGGTACCGGTCGACCTGGCCAAACTCGGTCGGCTGTACCTCAACGATGGCCGATACGATGGGCGGGAAATTCTCTCCCCGGAGTTCGTAAGCCAGGCGACCGGGCGGGACGACTCGGATGGGAGCCGCTGGGACTACCAGTACAACTTCGGGGTGGGGCCGGAGAAATACGGGAGCTTCTACGCGGTCGGTCTCTATGGTCAGTTGATCTACGTCTATCCCGAGAAGGAGGTGATCATGGTGCGTATCGTGCGGAAATCGGGCGATTACAACCCCCCCTTCGTCTACACCACCATGACGCAGATCATGGATCAGCTCTAAGCCGACCTAGCGGCGGCCGGCCTTGAAGTTGCCCGCCATCTGTGCCATCATGGGGTTGTTGGACAATTTGTGCATCATTTTGCGCATCTGGTCGAACTGCTTGATGAAGCGATTGACGTCCTCCAGCGTTTGCCCGCAGCCACGGGCGATGCGCTTCTTCCGGCTCATGTTCATGAGTTCGGGCTGGCGGCGTTCCTGGGGGGTCATGCTGTAGATAATGGCCTCGACCCGGCTAAAGGCGCTGTCGTCGATGTCGATGTTCTTCATGGCCTTCGACATGCCGGGGATCATGTTGAGGAGGCTTTTCATATCCCCCATTTTCTTGAGCTGGGCCAGTTGGCTGAGGAAGTCGTTGAAGTCGAACTTGTTCTTCTTCATCTTCTTCTCCAGGCGCTTGGCCTCCTCCTCGTCGAACTGATCCTGCGCCCGCTCGACGAAGCTGATGATATCGCCCATCCCCAGGATGCGCTGGGCCATCCGATCGGGGTGAAACACGTCGAGGGCGTCCATCTTTTCGCCGGTACTGACGAATTTGATGGGTTTGCCGACCGTGTACTTGACCGACAGCGCCGCCCCACCGCGGGTATCTCCGTCGAGTTTGGTCAGCACCACGCCATCGTAGTCGATCCGCTCGTTGAACACCTTGGCGGTATTGACCGCGTCCTGCCCGGTCATGGAATCCACGACGAAGAGCGTCTCGTTGGGGCTGATCGCCTCGCGGACGTCGCTGATCTCCTGCATCATCTTTTCGTCGACCGAAAGGCGGCCGGCGGTGTCCACGATCACCACGTCGAACTTATTCTCCTGGGCGTAGGCGATCGCGTTCAGGGCGATTTCGACCGGGTTTTTGTTCTCGGGCTCCTTGTAGATTTCGGCACCTACCTGCCCGGCCAGTACGGTCAGTTGGTCGATGGCGGCGGGGCGGTAGACGTCGCCGGCGGTCAGCAGCACCTTCATCTTGCGCTTCTCCTTCAGGAACTTGGCGAGTTTGCCGCTGAAGGTGGTCTTTCCCGACCCCTGGAGGCCGGCGATGAGCACCACACCGGGTTCCCCCTTCACGTTGATGCCGACGGACTGCCCGCCCATCAGTTCGGTGAGTTCGTCCTGGACGATCTTGACCATCAGTTGCCCGGGCTTGACGGCCTTGAGTACGTTTTCGGTACCCAGGGCCTTCACCTTGACCTTGTCGGTAAATTCCTTGGCAATCTTATAGTTAACATCCGCCGCGACCAGGGCCCGCCGGATCTCCTTCAGGCTGCTGGCTACGTTGATCTCGGTGATCTTATTATCTCCGGTCAGGGTTTTGAATGCCCCCTCCAGGCGGTCGCTTAGGTTGTCGAACATGCTTATCGGTTTACGCCGCGAAGATACGTAGCCCGGCTATTCCTCCTCCCACCAGCATTCGCGGCAGGTATCGGGTTTGCCGACCGCGAACCGCTGGCCGATCATGGGCGTGACCACGCGGCCTTTCGCATCCCCGGCCACGATACGGCGAATGGGGTCGTTCCAGGGGTGATTGCTCAGGGAAAACCCGCCCCAGTGGATGGGCAGGAGGTGTTGGCCCCCGAGTTCCTCATTCGCCCGCAGCGCTTCTTCGGGTTGCATGTGTACGTTCTTCCAGCGGTGGTGGTACTGCCCGCTGTCCAGCATGGTCAGATCGAAGGGCCCGTAGCGGCGACCGATGTCGGGGAAGTGCCTCCCGTACCCGCTGTCGCCTCCGAAGTAGATCCGGTGGTGGGGGGTATCGATGACGAAGCCGCACCACAGTGTTTTATTCCGGGTGCGGGGGCTGCGCCCGCTGAAGTGGCGGGCGGGGGTGGCCGTAAAGGTCAGCCCGCCGTACGTAGCCGAACGCCACCAGTCCACTTCCGTGATGTCTTCCCGGGGGATGCCCCAGCTTTCCAGGTGGGCGCCCACCCCGAGGGGGACCAGCCAGGCCCGGGTGCGGTCGCGTAAGGATTCGATGGAATCGTAGTCCAGGTGATCGTAGTGGTCGTGGCTGAAGACCACCAGGTCGATCTCGTCGATGTCGTCGAGGGGGTGAAAGTGATTGTACGGAAAGCGGTGGCCCAGGAAGGGGACCGGGGCTACCCAACTACCCAGCATGGGGTCGAGCAGTACGGTCTGCCCGTCACTCTCCAGGCGCAGGGCCGAGTGCCCGTACCAGGTGAGGTAATCGTCGGTAGCGTCCACCTCCGGTTGCCCGTCTACGGCGGCTACCGGCAGCGGTTGGGTGGGCTGGGTGTTCTTGGCCTTTAGGTAACCGAACAGATCGCCGAACAGGCTGCGGATATCCTCCTTGAGCGGCGTTTTGTCAATATTGCGGAAGCGCCCCATCTTCCAGGCGACGCTCTTGCCTTCGTAACGCGGAATGTCCGCTACTCCCGCCCCGAACTGGGGGTCCTTGCGTAACCTGCGGGTGACGTAACCAACGGGAATTAGGGCGAGTCCGACGAGCCAGTGTGGTTTCACGGTGTACTACGATTTTCGGATGCGGTAGCCAGGATGATAGTAAGCAGGCAGCCGATCAAATTCAGCCAGAGGTAGGCCAGGTCGATGTACTCCAGCCAGTTGGCTACGAAGGTAAGGGTAACGAATAGCTGGGCGATCAGCGCGGCCCGGAACACGGCCCGGCCCCCCACCCGCTTAAAAAAGAACGCCACGGCGAAAACACCCAGTATCACTCCGTAAAACAGCGAACCGATGATGTTGACCGCCTGGATCAGGTTGTCGAATAGGTCGGCTACCGCGGCGAAGCAGAGCGCTACGATGCCCCAGCCGACCGTAAATAGCTTGCTGGCCGCCAGGTAGTGGGCGTCCGTACGGTCCGTAACCAGCGAACGCCGGTAAATATCCACCACCGTCGTGGTCGCCAGGGCGTTCAGCTCGGAACTCGTACTGGACATGGCCGCCGAAAAGATCACGGCCAGCAACAGGCCCACCAGACCGATGGGTAAGTAATTGATGATGAAGGTGATGAAGACGTAGTCCCGGTCTTCGGTGATCAACTCCGGGTCCATCCGCTCGATGAGTCGGTCGACCTCCCCGGCCAACCGTTCCCGTTCTTCCAGCCGACTTTGCACCTGCGCCCGCGCCCGTTCGATAGCCGTCGGTTCGCCCCGGTCCAGAGCGGTTGCTAATTCGGTACTGGCCGTCCGGCTCCGGGCGCCAAGTTCCCCGTACTGTTGTTCCAGCACGACCAGTTCCGTGCCGTAGGGGGAGGCCCGCAGTTTGTCCAGGTTGGCCGCATTAAAATGGACCGGGGGGGACTCGAAGAGGAAGAAAACGAATACCAGTATCCCTACCAGCAGGACCATAAACTGCATGGGTACCTTGAAAATACCGTTGAACAGCAGTCCCAGCCGACTCTCGGTCAGGCTCTTGCCCGACAGATACCGCTGTACCTGAGACTGATCGGTACCGAAGTAAGACAGGAACAGAAAGGTACCGCCAAACAGGGCCGACCAGATGTTGTAGCGATCGTTGAGGTCAAACTCCAGGTCCACCACTTGTAGTTTCCCCAGGTGGCCGGCCATCCCGATGGCGTCGCCGAAGCCGATCTCCTCCGGTAACTTCATGACCACCACTACGCCGGCGGCGAACATACCCAGCAGAATGACGATCATCTGCTGCTTCTGGGTGACGGAGACCGCCTTGGTCCCCCCCGCCACGGTGTAAAAGATGACCACCACCCCGATGATCAGGATGGTCAGGCTGAGCGACCACCCCAGGATGGTGGACAGAATGATGGCCGGTGCGTAAATGGTAATGCCGGCCGCCAACCCCCGCTGCAGGAGAAACAGTATGGCCGTCAGCGTACGCACGCGCAGGTCGAAGCGCCCCTCCAGGTATTCGTAGGCCGTGTACACCCGGAGCCGGTAGTAGATCGGCAGCACGAAGATGCACAGGATGACCATCGCAATGGGCAGGCCGAAGTAGAACTGGGCAAAGCCCAACCCGTCATTATAGGCTTGCCCCGGCGTACTCAGGAAGGTAACGGCACTGGCCTGGGTCGCCATCACGGATAGCCCGATGGTCCACCACTTCAGGTCGCGGTCACCGAGCAGGTAACTCTTCACGTTATCCACCCGCCGGGTCTGGTACACCCCGTAGGCGACGATGGCCGTAAGGGTGCCGATCATTACGATCCAATCGAGTGGGGCCATGCTCAGGGGAGTGTGTACGCGCGGGACATCAGGTAAAAGCCGATCAGCAATAGGACGTGCACGACCAGTACGAAGGTATACACCCGCTGCCAGCTTCCCAGCACGGGGGGCGCGTCATCCGCATCGTCGCCTGACCGGTCGGTAGGGGTAGGGTCCATGGCGCTAAGGTAGGTCGTACCGAACGGGCGGGGCGGTCGGCATCAGGACAGCAGGAAGTCGATCTCGTCCGTATCCAGTTCCGGGGCCTCCGTGCCGTCGATGATCTCCTCGGCCAGTTTCTTCTTCCGTTGCTGCAGCAGGTTGATCTTTTCCTCCAGGCTACCCTGACTGATAAATTTGCGGGCGAAGACTTTTCCGCTGCGGCCGATCCGGTGGGCACGGGCGATGGCCTGGTCCTCCACGGTCGGATTCCACCAGGGGTCGAGCAGGAAGACGTAGTCGGCCGCGGTGAGATTGAGCCCGGTGCCGCCGGCCCGTAGGCTGATGAAGAAGGTGCCCACGGCGGGGTCCTCCTGAAAACGGCCGACCTGGCGGGCGCGCTCGTCGGCGGCTATCTCCCCGGTCAGCCAGGCAAAGGGTTCCCCAAGCTCGCTCAGCCGGTCGCGGTAGAGCGCCAGATGACGCACCATGCTGCTGAAGAACAGCACCTTGTGCCCGCTGCGGCGAACGGTCCGCCACTGCTCCATGACCTCGCTGAACTTTCCGCTGTCGCCACCGTAGTCCGCATCCAGAATCCGGGGGTGGTTGGCCAGTTGCCGCAGGCGCGTCAGGGTTTGGATCACCCGCAATTTATAGGCGCCGGCACCCTCCCGGGGTGGCCCGATGCCGAGCAGCGCATTGCGGGCGGCGCTGCGTTCCCGCTCGTAGTAGCGGTGCTGGTGGGTGGTCATGGGGCAGGCGAAGAGCTGTACTTCCAGATCCGGTAGGTCCGGTGCCACCTCCTCCTTGGTCCGCCGCAGCAGGTGGGGGCTGACCAGTTGCCGCAGTTGCCGTTTGCGCTCTTCGTCGTCGTGCAGTTCGATGGGCTGGAGGAACGTGCGCCGGAAGAAGGCAAAACTGCGCAGCAAACCGGGATTGATGAACTGCATCTGCGACCAGAGGTCCGACAGGGAGTTCTCGATCGGGGTGCCCGAAAGACTGATCCGGTGGCGGGCCGGCAACTCGTTCAGGGCGCGGAACACCTTGCTCTTGCGGTTCTTGATCTGCTGGCTCTCGTCGAGCACGATGTAGCTGAGATCGAGCTCGGTCAGTACCGCCACGTCGCGCAGGGCGGTCTGGTAGGTGGTCAGCAGGATATCGTAGCGGCGCAGGATGCGGGCGTCACGGGGGCGCTTCGGGCCAGTGTGGATGAGTACGGTGAGCGAGGGGGCGAATTTTTCCAGCTCGTTCGTCCAGTTGTAAACAAGGCTGGCGGGCAGTACGACGAGCGCGCGCAGGGGATTGAGGTAGCCCTCGTCGTCGGCGACCGGGGAGAACAGGGTGGGGGCGGCGGAAGGTTCGGGCGGGGACGCGGGTGCGTTGTTTTTCGCGAACACCAGCACGGCAATGGTCTGCAGGGTTTTTCCTAACCCCATGTCGTCGGCCAGGCAGGCCCCAAGTCCTTCGTAGTGGTGGCGCACGAGCCAGCGAACCCCCTCGAGCTGGTACGGACGGAGGGTGGCGCGCAGGTTTGGGCCGGGAACGTAGGTTTCACTCAGCCGAATGGCCTCTTCGTTGCGGGGCGTCCCCGTGCCGGCCGGTGAGAGGATGGCGGCCTGGCTGCGGGCCAGCCGTACGCTGTTCCCCCGGGTTTCGGCGAGCCGGAGGGCGGGGCCGTAGCGGGTGAACCACTCGGAGGGAAGCAGGAAGAGGGTACCGTCCGGCAAGGGGAAGCGGCGTTCGCCCCTCCGTAGGTAGTCCACCAGGTTCTGGAAGGGGACGTCGTGGTCGCCGATCGTAACCCTGCCCTTCAGTTCCAGCCAGTCCCCCCGCTCCCCGGGAGTCACGGTCAGGCTGGCCGCGGCAGCTACGAAGGGGCGGTCGTCCTCAGCAGGAAACTCCACGCCAAAGCCGAGGTGATGCAACTCGTCCCGATGATCCAGTAACCACTGCAGGTCGGAGAAGGCGTCTGGCGCCCCGGTGGGTGTCCACCTGCGTTGCTCCCGGTCGTGCCGGAGGCCCAGATTGGAGAGGGGAGCCAGGGCCCGGCCTTCCCGTTCGCGGGATCGAATCGCCTTGTCGATCCGGTAGGGCGGGCGGGCGGAGGTCGCTACCCGTACGGACTCCGTATCGTCGGAGGCAAAGCTCAGCGGGCCGTAGTGGTGGCTGACGGTCAGTTCGTACCGCTGGGTGAAGGGATTGAGGCGGGCCGAAAAGTGGTGGCTATCCGGGCGGGTATGTTGCCGCAGGTCCATTCCCTCCACCCGAATGTCCTGTACCCGCGCCGCCCGGGCCACGAACTCCCGCAGGTAGCGGCCAACCTCCCCGAGGGGGATCGCGATCGCATCCTTAGTGAGGAAGGGACGCACCGCCTCTCCCCTCAGGTGGGCGACCCGGACCAGAGCCCGGCCGATGCGTAGCCAGCCCGGGCTGGGGCGGTTGGTCAGAATGAGCGGGTCCAGGTAGCGTACCGGCCGCGGGGGTTGGTCCGGCGCGACCAGCCGGAGCCGGTAGGTAAGCCGGTCCGCCCCCAGACTGAAGCACATGTCGGCCCGCCACGGCGCGGCAGCGAAGTGCAGCGGGTGGGGCAGGGGCGATGCGCGGGTATCCAGATCGACCGTGACCGGAAAGTCGTTCTCCCGGCACAGGCGGAGCAGTTCACTGCTGCGGGCGTGGATGTACTGGAGTACCGGGCGGCGGTCTTTTTCCGATTGTAGCAGCCCCGGGAGGGTGGCCGATTTCCGTTTGCCGCGTCGGAAACGTTCGGCGATACGGCGGTCGTGAAGTTCCTCGGTGATTTCCAGGCAACGATGGAGCTTGCTACCGCCCCGCACCCCTGATGAATTGAGGGTAGCGGAGCGTGCGGACTGTCGGATACGGAGCGGACGGCCGGCCTCGTCCGTATCCGCCACGTAGGCTTTAGCCAGATAGACGCCAGTTCGGTAAGCGTAGAAATTGAATAGGACGGAGAGAATGCGGCTGGGGTTGAATCGGTGCGGCCTAAGGTAAAGCGTCCTAATTTTACCGCGTGCCCCTAGCCCTGCATTTGGTTTTCGTGCTGGTCGCCGTCGTACTGCCGGGCGTATTGCTCTATACCGCTGCCCGGAGCAGGGGTGAGCGTAACCCCCGTCTTCCGTCGGCCCTGAAAATACGGGTGTACTACGCCAACGGCGCCCTCCTGTTGGGAATGGCGGCAGGGGTAGCGGTAGTCTGGGGCTTGAGCGGGCGCGCCCTGGCGGAGATCGGGCTACGGTGGGGGGCGCCTCCTTACGATGCGGTAGCCGTAGGGCTGGTGTTAGCTTTTGTTTTGCTTTACGGCATCGATCTGTACCGTGAGGTGGGCGATGGGGAGCGGCAGAATCGGACCCGACTGAGCTTCCGGCGGCTCGGCTTCTTACCGGCGACGGGGGCGGAATACCTCCACTTTTTGTTTCTCTGCGTAGCCGCGGGGGTAGGGGAGGAGATCGTGTACCGGGGCTTCCTGATCACGTATCTCAGTGAGCTGACCGGCGGCGGCGGGTGGTCGGCGGCAGTTTCCATACTGGTGCCGGCGGTGTCTTTTGGTCTGGCTCACCTGTACCAGGGGCGGGCGGCGGTGGTCAAAATCGTGGCGATGGCGGTTCTTTTCGGGTTTTTCTTCCTGCGTAGTGGAAGCTTATGGCCCCTCATGCTACTGCATACCGCCATTGATGCTACGGGTGGACTGGTGAGCTGGTACCTGGAGCGGCAGGATAGGGATTAGTCGCAAACTTTTGGCGGATGGTTTGCATAGTTTAGATGGAATTCTTACCTTTGCGGTCGCTTCGGGAGAAGCAGTCGGCTGCGTAGCTCAACTGGATAGAGCACTTGACTACGAATCAAGAGGTTTCAGGTTCGAATCCTGACGCGGTCACCATCACGATAAGCAGGCCCTGGTCTGCTTTTTTTTGCCGCCCACCCCTTCAGCTATGTCCAAAGTCTGCAAATTAACCGGGAAGAAGCCCATTAGCGGCAACAACGTCTCCCACTCGAACCGGAAGACGAAGCGTCGTTTCGTCCCCAATATTCAGAAGAAGCGCTTCTTCGTGCCGGAGCTGGGTAAGTTCGTTACCCTGCGGGTATCTACCAGCGCCATGCGTACGATCAATAAGCTTGGCGTCTACGCTTACGTAAAGAAGCTGGAAGCGAAGGGAATCGAAACCGGCATCAAGCTTTAAACCCATCCCGCCATGGCTAAGAAGAGTAAAGGCAACCGCAACCAGATCATTCTGGAGTGCACCGAGCAGAAGGAGACGAACGTGGCCGGCACCAGCCGCTACGTCACCCAGAAAAACCGGAAGAATACCCCCGGCCGCCTGGAACTGAAAAAGTACAACCCCAATCTCCGTCGCATGACGGTACACCGGGAAATTAAGTAGACCGGTTCGGAGGCAAGGCCGGCCAAAGGGAGCATAGCGACCGGCGCCGGACTAAACACAGAACTACAACCGCCGCCTTATTGAATTTGTATTTCTCATATCCGAAGCTGCCTATTTTAGTTTTCGTAGGCGGGTTCGGGGTTTAGACCGGCCAAAGGGAACATAGCGACCGGCGCCGGACTAAACACAGAACTACAACCGCCTACTAAAACTAAAATAGAAATATTATGGCCAAGGTATCAAAGAACTCCCGCGTCGGTAAGCGCGCAGCCAACGCCGGCAGCGGCCGCGACTACGTCAAAATCGTCCAGTCCATCAAGAACCCCGAAACGGGAAGCTACTCCTACAAGGAAGTGATGGTCCACAAAGACAAGCTGGACGACTTCATGAAGGATAAGTAAGTTCCGCGCTTACTCCCGCAAAGGCCCGAACCGCACCCGCGGTCCGGGCCTTTGTTATTCTGCCTACATTCGCACCCCCGCCACATAAAATTATCAGCTTATGACGACCGACCAATTGAAGGACCTGCAAGCCCGCCTGGGTTTGCTCAAACAGTATCTTTGACGTCGCTAACCGCGAATTCAAGATAGAAGATCTTACCCACCGCAGCCTGGACCCCGACTTCTGGAACGATTCCAAAAGCGCCCAGGCCGTGATGAAAGAACTGCAGAGCAACAAGAACTGGGTCAGTCAGTACCGGGCGGTCGCCGACCGGGTCGATGACCTGGAAATACTGCTGGAGTTCCTAAAGGAAGGGGAGGGTAGCGAGGAGGAGGTCGATCGCCGCTACGAAGACACCGTAGCCGTGCTCGACGACGCCGAATTCCGCGCCACCCTGAACCGACCGGAAGACGAACTGGGCTGTATCCTGGAGATCAACGCCGGGGCCGGGGGTACCGAGAGCAACGACTGGGCCGAAATGCTCCTGCGCATGTACACCATGCACGCCGAAAAGTACGCGGGCTACCGAGTCAGTCTGGCGAGCGAGACGGCGGGGGACGTGGCCGGTATAAAGTCCGCTACCCTCGAACTGATCGGGGATTTCGCCTACGGCATGCTCAAGGGGGAAAACGGGGTGCACCGTCTGGTACGCATCAGCCCCTTCAATGCCCAGGGCAAACGGATGACGAGCTTTGCCTCGGTCTTCGTGCACCCCCGAATTGACGATAGCATCGAGATCGAGATCAACCCCGCCGATATCCGCTGGGATACCTTCCGGGCCTCCGGGGCGGGCGGGCAGCACGTCAACAAGACCGAATCGGCCGTGCGGGTAACCCACGAACCCACCGGCATCGTAGTCGAATGCCAGGAGGAACGCAGCCAGCACCAGAACCGCGAGCGGGCGCTGAATATGCTGCGCAGCCGGCTCTACGAGCGGGAGTTAGAAGCCCAGCGTGCCGAAAAGGACGAAATCGAGGCCGGTAAGACGGCCAACGAGTGGGGCAGCCAGATTAGAAGCTACGTCCTGGACGACCGCCGGGTGAAGGATCACCGTACCGGTTGGCAGACCAGCCAGACGGATGCCGTACTGAACGGCGATATCGATGGCTTTTTAAAGGCCTACCTACGCTGGAGCGGGGAAGCTAAATAAAAAAGCACCCGGCGTTACCAGATGCTTTCCGGAGCTTAAACTGCCCCAAACGCTCGTTCATAGATGTCTTATGTAGTCTAATCTACCCAAAAATTACAACATTCGTGCCAAACTCACAATTCAGGCATCGTTGGGCGGCACCTCCGCGAGTTATGAAATGAAGATAGAAATTTTTAAATACAATACGACTATTCGATAATCTATTTTATTTAAGAATTAGACGTAGTCCCAAATCAGCTGATTGATGAGGAAGAAGATCACCAGATAAATCCAGAGCGCATCCAGAAAGTGCCAGTATATGGTAAGCAGGCGCAGATTGAGTCGTTTGTCGGGGTCGCTGAAGTAAACCAGTACGCTGACCGGCTCTTTCATGTACTTGCGGGCGCGGTAGAGAAAAAGACCCAGAAAGGGAAGCCCGCCGATCACGTGGGCGAAGTGGAGGGCTGAGATGACGTAGAGGTAGCCCGCTGAGTTATCACTGTTGATGTACACCTGCTGGCTGAACAGCTGGTACCAGGCCAGCGCCTGCATAAGCATAAAAAAGAGCGACAGGTAGAGGGTGAACCACAGCATCCGCTGGTACCGCCGCGTATCGTCGGCCAGGTAGGCTTGCTTGGCCTGCACCATCGTGTAGCTACTGCCCAGCAAAATGAGCGTATTCAGGAAGAAGAGCAGGGGCAGCTCGATCGGGGGCAGGTCGCTCTGTACCCGCGTGTACACGAAGGCGGCCGTCATGGCCAGAAAGAGCATGCTCAGGCTGAACAGCAGCAGCGAGAGGTAGATATTCTTGGGGTGGAAGGCGAAATTGTCCCGCGATTCATCTACGGGTTGCTCGACTTCGTGGGGGCGATCGTACATGCTGGCAAAGGTTAATCCGCCTGGCCCTTGTTGCGGCGGCAGCGTTCGGAACAGTATTTGACCTCGTCCCACACCCGCGCCCACTTTTTGCGCCAGGCGAAGGGGCGGCCGCAGACCGGGCAAATCTTTTCCGGAAGATGAGGCTTGCGGTGGGGCACGCGGCTTACTTTTTCTCGCGCAGGGCAACGATGCGGTCCATGACCGCTTCCGCTTCCGCTGACTTCGCCGCGTACCCCTTGATGTCACCGCCCCGCTGCAGGGCCATCGCCTCCTCCAGCAGACGGCTGTACTCTTTTTCTAACTTCTTGACGGGGTCTTTCTTGAATAATCCGAACATAGCAGGGATAATTTAGCCGATAAACGGGAGCTCCCTCCGAAGGTTGCGGACCCGGGCGGGGCGGTGAAGCCGCTTCTGCTATCTTGGGGCAAAATTTGCGATCCATGCCACGGGTTCTCCTGCTATTGTTTACCGTCCTACTCTGCACCTGCGTCCGCGCCCAGCAGGTAAAAGCCCTGGTCGGAGGAACGCTCATCGATGGGTTCGGTGGCCCCCCTATCCTGAATAGCGTCGTGGTCGTCGAGGGGGACCGCATCACCGCCGTAGGTACTCAGGGGGAAGTGAACGTACCGGAGGGGGCCGAAATTGTGTCCACCGAGGGGATGAGCGTACTGCCGGGGCTGTGGGATATGCACGTGCACCTGATGATCAACGGGCACAGCGATTACGCCTACTGGGATAGCATCTACCCGCCCCAGTTAGCCGATGTGATCATGCCGGCCAGCGCCAGACAACTGCTGCTGGCGGGGGTCACCAGCGCCCGCGACCTGGGCGGGCCGCTCGAAGAAAGCCTGAGCGTACGCGACCGCATCAACCGCGGGGAGTTAAGGGGGCCCACCATGTACGTGAGCGGGCCCTTCCTGCAGGCCCGTCCCTATCCCGGAACGGAAGCCTTCCGCTGGGGGGTGCAATCGGTAGCCGAGGCCCGCAGCAAGGTGCGCGAACTCGCCGAAGCCGGTGTGGATTGCATCAAGGTGGTCGACCAGGACCAGATCCCGGAGGATGCCTTCCGGGCACTGGTGGACGAGGCCCACGCCCACGATCTGACCGTAGTGGCCCACGGTCACCGCCCCGAGGAGATACGGCGGGGGCTGCGGGCGGGAGTCGACTGCTTCGAGCATACCGGCCTCAGCTCGGCGCCGGCCTACCCCGAAGACGTGATGGACATGATCCGGGAGCGCACCGCCCAGATGAACCTCGGCCCCCTGTACTGGACGCCAACCGTAGAGGGGCTGTACAACTACGAGTCCCTGCGCGACAACCCCGAGAAGCTCGACGGCGACTGCTGGCACGAGGGTCTGACCCCCGAGATCATCGAGGATATCCGGGCCAGTATCCGGCGGCCGGGGCAGCTGTCGTACTTCCAGCTTACGCCCATCCGCCGGCCCACCCTGGAGCGGAAGGTAAAACAGCTCAGGGACGCCGGCGTGGTACTGATGGTCGGGACCGACTCCGGCATCCCGATGAAATTTCACTGCCAGAGTACCTGGAACGAACTGGACGTGTGGACGAATGAGTTCGATTTTCCGGCCAGCTACACCATCAAGGCCGCTACCTACTGGCCGGCCAAAATGATGGGGGTGGATGCGGACTACGGCACCGTATCCGAGGGAAAGTACGCCGACATCATCGCGGTGAAGGGGGACGTGCTGCGCCATATCTCCCTGCTGCAGGACGTGGATATGGTCATGAAGCACGGCGAACGGGTAAAATGAAAAAAGCCCAATCCGACGCGGGGTCGGATGGGCTTTCTGGGTTTCAGGAGTGTAATTCCTGAAGGTATGGGGACCTGTTTAGGCGGTCTGCCGGTTCCTTACAAAGGAACGGCGTTCCACACCGTAGTGAGTGTACAGGTTGTCCCAGTACTTGGTATCACTGGTTTGGGGCCAGTTGTCCTTGTCAAATCCGGGGGCGTTTTCGAGCCGGTCCTTGCTGACGTTGAGTACGAAAGTCTCGGTGGTCGTATTGACGCTGAATGCCTCGAAGGGAATGGCGAAATACTTATCACCCATACCGAGGAATCCACCGAAAGAGAGCACGGCGTAGTTGACGGTGCCGTTTTCGGTGTCGATCATCAGGTCCTTGACGGTACCGAGGTTTTCACCCTTTTGGTTGGTTACGTTAGTTCCGGTAATACTGCTGGAGGAAAGAATCAAATTATGCATAATATACAAAAAAGTTAAATGCGGGGTGTGCTAAATCAGAAAACAAAGATAATCCGCTTGTTATAAAATCAAAATACACTAATACAACGCGGTATCACTAAATAAGTTCACGTATTGCTTATAAAATTTCCGTACTCCGGGGTCTGTCGCGGGGGCGCGGACGCAGGTGCGAAGGGATAAACTTTTGTCATCCCAACGAATCCCCGTGCATGAGTGGGCGAATTCCGGCCGAACTTTTGCATTTTTGCCGTTCCTAAAGGCGGTCCTAGTGGTCTGTCGCTGTTAACTGACCGTGTATGAAACGAAGTCTACTTCTGTTCACCCTCTTCTTTTTGACCACCGTACTGACGGCACAAACCGCGTTGTCCGGTAAGGTTGTCGACGTCGAGGGAGACGGGGAGCCGCTGCCCTTTGCCGCGGTATCCCTCTTCAAGGACGGGGCTTTCTTTCAGGGCACTACGACCGACCTGAGCGGAAACTACTTCTTTTCGAATATCGATCCGGGGACCTACGACGTCGAGGTGAACTACACGGGGTATCCGGCCACCCGCATCACCGATATTCCCGTACTGCCCGGTCGGACCAACGTGGCCGACGTGGAGGTGACCAACGAGGGGGGAGTCCTGCTGGAGGAAATCGTGGTCACGGGCTACGAAGTGCCCCTCATTGAAGTGGACAACACGACCAGCGGACAGACCATCACGGCGGCCGAAATTCAGCGACTGCCGACGCGGAACATCAACCAGCTGGCTTCCATCACGGCCGGTGCCGCTTCCGCCGACGAGGGGCAGGCCATCACCATCCGGGGGTCGCGCTCCAACGCAACGGACTACTACATCGATGGTATCCGGGTCTTCGGGCCCCAGGGGAGCCTGCTACCGGAGTCGGACATCGAGCAGCTACAGGTCATCACCGGCGGGCTAGAAGCTCGCTACGGGGACGTTACCGGGGGGATCATTTCCATCACGACCAAGGGGCCCAGCTCGACCTTCAACGTGAATGCCGAGGCGGAAACCAGCGAGGGATTGGACCCCTACGGCAACAGCCTGGTCGGGCTGGCCGTCTCCGGGCCGATCATCAAGCGGGGCGCGGACCGGGCCGTACTGGGTTACCGCTTCAGTGGCCGCTATACCTACCAGAAGGACGATGACCCGAGCGCCGTTCCGATCATCAGGGCCCGCGACGACGTCATTGCCGAGCTGGAGGCCAACCCGGTCATCGAGGTCGACGGGCGGCCCTTCGTGGCGGCTGACTTCCTGACGGACGAAAGCGTCGAGCGGCTGGACGCCCGCCCCTTCGAGAGTTTCAGCTCGATCAACCTGACCGGTAAACTGGACGCCCGCCTCAGCGACGCTATCGACATCAGCCTGACCGGCTTCTACACGAGTAGCGAAAACCAGTTTACCCCCAACGAAAACTTCGGGGAAACCTGGCGTACCTACAACGCCAGTCGCAACCCCACCAGTGAGCGGGCCAGCTACCGGGGGAATTTCCGTTTTCGCCACCGCCTGGGTGGGTCCGGGGTCGCCGGATCGCAGGGGAACAACAGCAACCTGATCCAAAATGCCAGCTACGTGCTGCAGTTCGGCATCGAGAACAACACCTTCGATCTCAGCGATCCGATCCACCAGGACCGGTTTTTCGACTACGGGTACGTGGGGGAGTTCAACATCGGGTACATCCCCGTTTTTGAGCTGAGCTTCGACGATGTCGCCCAGGATTTCTTCGCCACCCAGGCCGACTACCGGGAGGTGCTACGGGGCTACGACCCATCGACGTCGACCAATCCGATCCTGTCGAATTACAATAACTACCTGGGATACAACGAGGAGGGCGTATTCAACTCGGAGGTGTACGGTATCCTCGGGGTGGCTAACCTGGATGAATCGGGTGCCCCGCTGCCGACCCTGGACCAATTCGCCGCCGTGAACGGACGGACCCAAACGCTGTACCGCGACAGTTGGGGATTTCACCGGAACGTAGGTACGGTATACAACAGCTATCAGTACTCCGACAACGACGTATACACCTTCCAGGCCAACGCTAACTTCGAGCTGGTACCCGGAGACTCGGATAAGAGTCGGCACAGCATCCAACTCGGGGTACTGTACGAACAGCGCACCAACCGCAACTACAATTTGTCCCCGACCGGACTCTGGACGACCGGTCGCCAGCTGATCAACCAGCACCTGAACGCCGTGGACACCGCCAACCGCGTGCTGGGTACGGTGGAGATCGAGAATGAATTCAGTGGCATCCCGATCGTCGGAAACGTGGTCGCGCCGACCATCGAGGACAATGCCGGCACCTTCTACCGTCGGATCCGCGAGGACCTGGGCATCCCCCTGGACCAGTACATCAACATCGACGGGCTGAGCCCCGATCAGTTGTCGCTGGACCAATTCAGCGCCCAGGAGCTCACCTTTGCCAACCTGATCGACTACGTAGGCTACGATTACCTCGGCAACGAGGTGGACGGTAGTTTCGATGACTTCTTCGCCATCAACCCCATGACGGGCAACCGCAACTTCACCGTCGGGCCGAACCGACCGATCTACGCGGCCGCCTACCTGCAGGATAAGTTCACGATTAACAACATGATCTTCCGGGTGGGAGTACGCGCCGACCGCTACGACGCGAACACCAAAGTGCTGAAGGACCCCTACAGCCTCTACGAGATCATCACCGCCGAAGACTTTCACAACACCGTCGGTACCGACCGCCCCGGAAACATCGGCGACGACTACCGGGTGTACACCGTCACCCAGGGTGGCGA
The DNA here is from genome assembly GCA_964594535.1 of uncultured Lewinella sp. GTDB lineage: Bacteria > Bacteroidota > Bacteroidia > Chitinophagales > Saprospiraceae > Neolewinella. The sequence goes on along the minus strand of CAZQNE010000027.1, from coordinate 25,871 downwards.
CCAGGTGCAGGCTTACCGCCAGGGGGACAATTGGTTCCAGGCGGACGGCACGCCGACCAACGGCCCCCAGGAGATCGAGGGAATTCGGACGGGTTTGGTTTTCCCCCGCTACGCCAATCCGCTGGCCGGTGAGTCGCCCAACTTCATCAAGGAAACCGAATTTACCGTTCCGACCTCCTTCGAGGACTACCAGGTGCAGTTCAACGTGATGCCCCGCCTGGCCTTTTCCTTTCCCATCTCGGGGGAGGCTAACTTCTTCGCCCACTACGACGTGCTGGTGCAGCGGCCCCCCAGTAACGCCCTGGCTACGGCGCTGGACTACTACTACTTCGTCGAGCGCCCGGGTTCGCCGAACCAACCCTTCAATAATCCGGCGCTGCGCCCGGAGCGGACCATCGACTACGAGGTCGGCTTCAAGACCAAGATCAGCAAGACCTCCGCCATCACCCTGGCCGCCTACTACAAGGAACTGCGGGATATGATCCAGCAGCGGACCTACTTCCCCGTGCCCCTGGTGAACCAGTACACGACCTTCGACAACCAGGATTTCGGTACGGTGAAGGGCTTTAGCTTCACCTACGACCTGCGCCGCACGAGCAACGTGACCATCAATGCGAACTACACCCTGCAGTTCGCCGACGGTACGGGATCGGACGCCAACAGCCAGCGGGGGCTGACCAACCGGGGCAACCTGCGTACGCTCTTCCCCCTGAATTTCGACGAACGCCACCGCTTTAATCTGGTGCTGGACTACCGCTTCGACAGCCGCAACGGAACGCCCCCCTGGCTGAACAACACCGGTATCAATTTGCAGGGCGTGACCGTATCGGGCCGGCCCTACACGGCTACCTTCATCCCTTCCGAACTCGGGGGGTCCGGTACGCGGGGTGCCATTAACGGGAGCCGCCGCCCCTGGAACTTCACCCTCAACGGGCAGGTCGACCGCAACTTTACCATTGGCGGTCGGTCGAATATCAACCTCTACCTGCGGGTCAGCAACATCCTGGACCGCCGCAATATTCTGGGCGTTTACTCCGTGACCGGGGCCGCCGATGATCCGGGCTTCCTACAGAGCAGTTTCGGGCAGGACCAACTACGGAGCCTGGAGGGAGGTACCCGCCCGGTGGAAGCCTACCTGGATTCCTACCAGTGGCGCATTCTGAACCCCGCTCTCTTCAGTTTGCCCCGACGCTTTTTCGTGGGTATCCGCTTCGGAATATAAGCCCATGCCCGCCCCAACTCTACATAAACCATCCCCGATGCGATTCGACCGCACGATTCAGATTGTACTCTTCGGCCTCTGTGTCGCCCTTCCCTCCCTGGGTTGGGCCGCTAAGGGCCCCACAAGCACCGCACCACGAAAACAGACCGCTTCGGAGCGGCAGCGGATCCAGTTTCGCGAGGCCTGCGACAACGCCACGGCCCAGATCGACATGGAAATCAACAACGTGCGCGCCCGCCTGACCACCGGCGGTGATGTCTGGTGGGACGGAGACAACGGGCGCTATATCGTACCCAAACCACCCCCGGGCGTTTCTGAAGTGAGTTCCATCTTCGCCGGGGCGGTCTGGCTGGGCGGGCGCGACCCCGGGGGCGGGCTCAAAGTCGCCGCCCAGGATTACGGGCGCAGCAGCGGGGCATTCGATTACTACCCCGGCCCGCTCACCCCCCAGGGTACCGTCCAGCGCGACACCTGTGAGCGCTGGGATCGCTTTTTTACCGTAAACGGTCAGAGCATCCGGGACTTCCTGACCACCTACAATGCCGCTTTAGAAGCGGACGCCCTACCCCTGGACCCCGAAGACATCCCCCAGGATATGCTGGGCTGGCCCTCGGTCGGTAACCCGTATTTTTTCGAGATCAACGGTTTCGAACTGCCCGACCCGAGCGAGGGTGGGGGACTGGCCGGGTTCTGGGACGAGGACCTGGACGGTCTCTACGATCCCACGAACGGCGACTATCCCATTATCGAAATTCGCGGTTGCGGGGAAACGCCCCAATTCCCGGAACAGATGATGTTCTGGATCTACAACGACGCGGGCAACACCCACCGGCAGTCGAATACGCCGCTGCAGATTCAGATGGAGATCCAGGTTCAGGCCTTTGCCTACACTACCGCGGATGACATCAACAATATGACCTTCCAGCGGTACAAGCTCATCAACCGTGCCCAGGAGGACATCCTGGATACCTACTTCGCCATGTGGGTAGACCCCGACCTGGGATGCTACACCGACGACTACATCGGCAGCGACACGACCCGCTCCCTGGCCTACGTGTACAACGAAGACGAACTGGACGGAGCTAACGGATGTACCTGCGACGGGGGCGTAGAGACCTACTGCGACGAAATTCCCATTCTGGGGGTAGACTACTTCCGCGGTCCCCGCGCGCCCGTTTTCGACATCGACGGCAACCAGATCGGCGAGACCGAACTGGGAATGAGCTCGTTCATCTACTTCAACAATGCCAGCGTCGGAGGCCCGCCCCCCGCCACTACCGACCCCAGCACGGCCGAAGAATACTACAATTACCTCCAGGGGCGCTGGCGCGACGGGTCCATTCTGCAGAGCACGGGGGACGGCTACGACGAAGGGGGCTCTCCCTCAACACGGTACGCCTTCCCGACGGCTCCGAATACGAACGGTTGGAACATGGTCACGGAAGACCTACCCAACGGCGACCGGCGTACCATCCAGGCATCGGGTCCCTTCACCCTCCAGCCGGGGGCGGTCAACGAATTGATCATCGGCGTGGTGTGGGTACCGAACCAAACGTATCCGGCACCGTCCATCCGGCGGTTACAGCAGGCGGACGATCTGGCCCAGTCCCTGTTCGATAATTGTTTCGACCTACTGGATGGCCCCGACGCCCCCGACGTCGATCTGCTCGAACTGGATCGCGAGGTGGTGATGTTATTCTCTAACGGCCCCTCCAGCAATAACGTAAATGAGACCTACCGGGAGGCCGGGCTCGGCATTCCCCAGGGGGAGGATAGCCTGTACCGCTTCGAGGGGTACCGCATTTTCCAACTTTCCGGCCCCGACGTGACCCTGGCGGACATCGGTGACCCCGAGCGGGTACGGGAGATCGCCACTTACGACCTGGAAAACGGCGTGACCCGGCTATTCAACTGGCGGGGGCTGGGTGCGGACGAGGAGGATCAGAACCCCCTGGGGCAGACCTATTTCGTGCCCGAGCTACAGGTGAACGGGCCGGATGAGGGGATCCGTCACAGCATCAGCATTACGCAGGATGCCTTTGCCAGCGACAACGATACCCGCCTGGTCAACCACCGCCGGTATTACTTCACGGTGGTGGCCTATGCCTACAACAACTATAAGGAGTACGACCCCTTCGATTCCGACAACCCGGGCCAGCCCACTCAGTACATCCCCAGTAGCCGCAATATCGGGGATCCGCTGACCGGCAACCCGTTTTACGTCGCCATCCCCCGGCCGATCCTGGACCAGGAACTCAGGGCGGAATACGGCGATGCGGCCAGTATTACCCGCCGGAGCGGACGGGGAAATAACGGCAACTTTCTGGACATCACGGAGCAATCGATCGCGGACATCGAGGCCGGTCTGGTCGGTAACGAAACCTTCGACGGAACGATCACGTACGAACGCGGGGCCGGGCCGATCGACGTCTTCGTCGCCAACCCCCTCGACGTGCGGGATGGAACCTACGAGATCACCTTCATCGATAACGATATGGACAACGATGAGCTGGATACCCCGGTCACCTGGACATTGAACTGTATCGATGAGGACTGCGCCGGCGCCCCCTTCATCCTCAGTGAGCGGCCGATCAGCGAGGCCAATGAGCAGATCATCGGTGAGTACGGCTTCTCCGTATTCGTGGATAACGTAGCCGAGCCCGGGGAGGAGGGTGCGGCGAATAACGGCGCGATCGGCGGCCTACGCACCTACGAAGACCCCCAGGGGCCGGAATGGCTGCTCGGCCTGCCGGACAATTTCTCCGTAGGCATTCCCAATTCGGAATTTAACAGCAACGTGTTCGACTACGTAGCGACCAACGACTTCCTGGATCGTTTCTCCGAACTGGACCCGGAGCGGGAATTGACGGAGCTCTACCCCGGTATTGTTCCCTACAAGCTGCTGGACTGGGACCAGCGACCCAGCGGAGTGCCCTTTATCTCTCCCGTTTACCTAAGTGAGTTCCGGCTCAACGACGGGGTGTCCCGCGTGCAGGAGTTGGCGGACCTAAACAACGTGAACATCGTCTTCACGCCCAATAAGGAACTCTGGAGCCGCTGCCCGGTCATTGAAACCAGTAACTTCTACTACCGCAATATCGCCTACCGCGGGCAGCGCATCAAGGGGGAGGACGTACCCCGGATGTTCGACCTCCGGGACGCGCCGAGCGTAACTAAGGAGGCCGGCCCGGACGGGCTCCCGATGGTGGATGAAAACATCGACCCCCGCTTTGCGACCGGCATGGGTTGGTTCCCCGGCTACGCGATCGACGTGGAGACCGGCCAGCGCCTGGAAGTTTTCTGGGGCGAGAACAGCCTCTTCGACGGGCGGCAGTTGGGCGATGAATTCGTCGCCGACAGCAACGGGGACGATATGATCTGGAACCCGTCCAGCACCGTCTTCAAGAAGTCTCCCATTAATGGCTTCAACCTCTACGACCTTCCCGCCGGGGGGCAGCACTTCATTTACGTTACCAAGCAGCCCTACGACGAAGGGGTACGGCTGTACAACCGCTTCATCCCGCGGAGTAGCCCGACCTCGCCTGCCAAGGTCAGGGGTATCCAGGAGGTTACCTGGGCCGGCTTCCCCCTGCTCAGCGTAGATACCGAACTGCGCTCCTACGCCGACGGGATTATCCCGAATGAAGTGACCGTCAAACTGCGGGTGAATAGCCAATTCGGCTACGCGGAGGGTAGCGACGACGCGCTCGGCTATCCCACCTACCGCTTCACCATCAGCGGGCGCCAGGCGGATACCGAGCAGGATGACGAACTGGTGAATCGGGCACTCGACGCCATTAACGTGGTGCCAAATCCCTACTACGGATTCAGTAGCTACGAAGACAGCCAGTTCGAGAACATCGTCAAAATTACCAACCTGCCGGCCCGGGCTACGGTGACGATTTACTCCCTCGACGGTAAGTTCATCCGCCAGTACAACCGGGACGAAACGGCTACCATGCTTCCCGGCAGTGGACGGCCGGTCGGACTACGGCAGATCAGCCCCGCCCTGGAGTGGGACCTGAATAACCAGAAGGGTATACCGGTGGCCAGCGGGATCTACCTGATTCATGTGGATGCGCCCGGCTACGGCGAACGGACGCTGAAGTTCTTCGGAGTGCAGCGGCAGTTCGATCCTTCGGGACTTTAATCCACCCCGCACCCGCGCGCCGCCGCCAAAAACCAGTTCATGAAGAAGCTCTATACCGCCCTCGTTTTAGTCTGCACCTCGACCCTGCTCCTGGCGGGCAACCCCGACCGCCAGGGGGAAGCCGGTGCCACCCAATTGTTGATGAACCCCTGGGCCCCCTCGGCCGGCCTGCATACCCTCAACACCTCGTTTGTGTCGGGAGTAGAGGCGATGCGGCTGAACCCGGCGGGAGTGGCCCGCTTTTCCGGCACCCAGGTCATGCTGGGCTACGCCAACTACCTACAGGGCACCGATATCTCGATGCAGGCCATCGGCGTGACCAGCCAGACCAAGGGCGGCGGCGGGATCGGCTTTAGCGTGATGAGTCTCGACTTCGGCGACGTCGCCATCACCACCGCCAGCCAGCCGGAGGGTACGGGAGCGCTACTTAATCTGAGCTTCATCAACGTGGGGCTGACCTACAGCCACCAGTTCGAGAATAAGGTTTCGGTCGGCGTCACGCTACGGGGCATCAGCGAGGCTACCAGCGACGTCAGTGCCTTTGGTTTTGCCATCGACGCCGGAGTGCAGTACGTGACCGGTGAGGCCGAGGAATTCAAATTCGGGCTGAGCCTACGCAACATCGGGTCCCGGATGAGTTTTGGCGGTCAGGCGCTGGCTACCGAAGCCCCCAGCCCCGACGGCAATCCCTACAACATTACCCTGGAGCAACGGGCATCCGGTTTCGAAATGCCCTCCGTGCTCAATATCGGGGCCAGCTACGATTTCCTGAGTGGCGTTGACAACCAGCGCATCACCCTTACCGGCAACTTTACCGCTAATTCCTTCAGCCGCGACCAGGTGGGTGCCGGCATCGAGTACGCGTTTCGGGAGCAATTCCTGGTGCGCGGAGGCTACCGCAGCGACCTCGACGCGGCTGACGAGGACGAGGGGGGGGCAACCGACGAAAGCCCGCTCTACGATGGATTCAGCGCGGGGGCCAGCATCCGCGTCCCCTTCGCGAAGGGGGATGTGACCCGGCGCTTCAGCGTGGACTACGCCTTCCGAAATACCCGTATCTACGGGGGCACCCACAACGTAGGGCTGAGCCTGTCATTCTAATTCACAGGCTTTTCCGCCATAATTGCTATATTTACCCTTGTTAAGAATTCTGGTGGCGTTCCTACGGTGTAGGAACGTCGCTTTTTTTCGTCGGCCGGCCCACCGAGCCCGACGACTTCACTAAACTCAGGCAGGGATAGTCCTCGTTCCCCTTCGGAATGCGGACCCGCCGACGCCATTCACCATAATTGACCCATCATGGCAGGAACACACTATCTGTCGCAGGAAGGATTTGACCGACTACGTGCCGAACTGGAGGAACTCAAAACCACCGGCCGCGCGAACGTCGCCCAGGCCATCGCCGAAGCCCGGGAGAAGGGCGACCTCTCCGAAAACGCGGAGTACGACGCCGCCAAGGACGCCCAGGGCCTCCTCGAAATGAAGATCAACGAGATGGAGAAGGTCATGGCCAACGCCCGCGTGCTGGACAGCAGTCAGCTGGATACCAGCCAGGTCACGGTACTCAGCAAGGTCACGATCCGCAACGTGAAGAATAAGGCGACGATGACCTACCAGCTCGTGGCCGAAAGCGAGGCCGACCTGAAGAGCAAGAAGATCAGCGTGAACAGCCCCATGGGCCAGGGCCTGCTCGGTAAACGGGTAGGAGAGACGGCGGAGGTGAAGACCCCCAACGGCGCGATCCAGTTCGAGATCGTCGAAATTACCCTCTGATGGCGTCCATCTTTACGCGCATCATCCGCGGCGAACTCCCGAGCTACACGGTCGCCGAAACGGATGAGTTCATCGCCTTCCTGGACGTACGACCCATGACCGAAGGCCACACCCTCTGCGTACCTAAACGGGAGGTGGACTACTACTACGATCTTACCGACGAAGAACTTACCGGGCTGACGCTTTTCTCCAGGCGGGTAGCCCGCGGACTGAAAGACGCCGTAGACTGCCGCCGCATCGCTAACGGGGTGCTGGGGCTGGAGGTCCCCCACGCCCACCTGCACCTGGTACCCATTCGGACGGAGAATGATTTTCGCTTCGGGAAGTCCGTCGAAGTGAGCCCGGAACGGATGGAAGAACTACGCCGGCGGATCAGCTCGGCGATCGCCGAATCCTAAAACTTCGGCGGTTTGAGGTCCTTGAAATGACCGTTGAGCCGCGCCCGTTCCCGGATGCCCAGGGGGTCGCCGGTTTTCTGGCTGACGGCCTCCAGGTGATCCAGGAGGAATTGTTGCCGGTCAGCCGCCGCGGGTAGGCACAGCAAGTCGTATTCCTGCTCCAGCGTCAGCCCGACGTAGTGGCCGACGTCGTAGGTCCGGAAGCCGGTCGCATCCTCGGGGACCTCCCGGTCGATCCCCAGGCGGTCGTAGATGCGTCGTACCCGGTCCAGGATTTCGGTATTGGCCGCGAATTCCTCATCCTCCTCTACGGGAAGGTAGCGGACCTGGCCGCCGGGATACAGTTTGCCGGGGGCCTGACGGTTGAACTCCTCGATCCGAAAGATGCGCTGCCCGCGCGTTCGGATATCGCTTTCACCCCCGCTGTGCCGGGTCGCTACCTCGGTCAGGCTCACTTCGGTGGCGATGGGCCGCAGATTTCCCCCGATGACCGTGGGCACGCCAAACCGGATACCCTCCCGCTCGGCATCGTTCACGAGTTGGCGGTAGCGTGGCTCGAAGATGTGCAGGTTGAGTTGCTCACCGGGGAAGACCACGAGTTGCAGGGGAAAGAGGGCCAGATGTTGTTCCATGTACCGGCATAACAACGGGCCAACCGAAGTTGCTTACTTTGGGTGGCGATAAGTCCGCCGTATGTCCCTACCGAACGCTCTGGCCGTTGTCATCGTCCTTTTTCTGTTAGGTGCGTGTACCCCGTCTTCCGGTACGACCGGGGGGGATGGGGTTCCTCCCGACTATCTGGTCAGCTATACCAGCGGGACGGTCGGCCGGGATGCGGCGGTGGTCGTGACCCTCGATACGGTTTACCCCCCTTCCCTGACCGACTTGAGCCTGGAACCGACCGTGGCCGGCGAGTTGAGCCGGGCCGGGCGGCAACTGATCTTCACTCCGGCCGACCCCCTCCCCCCGGACACCCGGTTTACGGCGACCCTGAGCGTGGAGGGGAAGCCTGATTTTCAGTTCGAGTTCGCTACCCCGCCGCGCAGGATGGAGTTGATCTCCGAGGGCTACTACCTGCCCGACCCCGAGCGACCGGAGCGGATCGAGCTGAGGGGGCGTATCCTCACCAACGATACCGCCGACCCGGAGGAAGTAGCCGAGTCGATCCGGGTAACCTACCGCGATCGGGAACTGCAACCCCGGGTGACCCGGCAGGGCTACCGGACCTTCACCTACGCCATTCCGGTCGAGGATCGGGGGCGGGAACCCTCGGTGGCGAGCCTGACCTACGGAAATCAGGGCGCGTTCGCAGGTGCGGAGCAGGTCACGGACATCACCATCCTACCTACCGGATCGTTCGAATTACTCGACGTGGAGCCGGGGGACAACGCAACGGAACTGATCGCGCGCTTCAGCGGGCCGCTCGCGCAGCAGCAGGACCTGACCGGCCTGGTCACCCTGAACCCCACCGTGCCCTTCACGACCGGGGTAGACGGTAATCTGCTCTACATCTACCCCCGGGCGGGGCAGGAGCGGGAAGTCACGATTACCTTCCACTCCAATTTGGGTAGTACCGAGGGGAAAACACTGGGCCGGCGGGTCGGCTGGACGGTAGCACTGGCGGGCGGGAAGCCGGGGCTTCGAACGGTGGGGAACGGGAGTATTATGCCGCACCGGGGGAACCGCTACTTCACCTTCGAGGCCACTGGATTGCGGGCGGTGTACGTCGAGGTGTTTCGTCTTCAGGAGGATAACATGCTTCAGTTCCTCCAGGAAGAGGCGCTCGGGCACACCAGTGGGGAATGGACGCTACGCCGGGTAGGGCATACGGTGGAACGCCGGGTCATTCCCCTGGATCAGTTGGGGGGGAGTCCGGTCGCCAGTACCTGGACCCGCTACGCGATCGACCTGAACGATTTCATCGGGGCGGATTACGCGGCACTGTACCAATTGCGGCTCGGCTTCGGCATGGAGCATACGCTGGAATCCTGCGGAGACTCAACGGCCCTGGCCGGACTCTTCGACCTTGCCTCCCGCCTCTCCGAAACGGAGGACGTGCAGCCCGGCTTTACGGAATCCGCTTCCCTGCTTGGGGGGTACGGCAGTATTTACGGGCCGGGCTACTGGGAAGACCGGGACGATCCCTGCTCGCCAGCCTACTATGGCCGGCACAACTTCCTCATTCAGAACGTGCTTTCCTCTAATCTGGGCTTGATCGCCAAGCGCAACCCCGACCGCAGCACCCTCATCTTCACTACCGACCTGCTGGCCGCCGGGCCCCGGCCGGACGTGGCCGTGAGCGTCTTTAGTTTCGACCAGCGGGAACTGGCTACCGGGCGGACGGACGGGTCGGGCCGACTGTTAGTCACCACCGATGCCGAGCCCGCCTTCGTACGTGCTACGGACGGGGATGAGGTAGCCTATCTACAGCTAGACCGCAACGATGCCCTGCCCCTCGGGCGGTTCGCGGTGGAGGGTGCCTCCGCGGCGGCCGGAATCACGGGCGCATTCTTCGCCGAACGGGGGGTATGGAGGCCCGGGGATAGCATCCACCTCTACTTCGTGCTGCAGGACCGGGACGGACGCCTGCCCGACAATTATCCCGTACAACTCACGCTAAGCGATGCGCGCGGCCGCGTAGTCGAACGGCGCTCGGTGCTTCCCTACGGGGCCACCTCCGGTCTGTACGCCCTGCCCCTGTCCACCTCCGCTGACGATGAAACGGGCAACTGGACGGCCACCGTAGCGGCGGCCGGCCGGACCTACCGGCGTCGGCTGATGATCGAAACCGTCAAGCCGAACCGGCTGGCCGTGGAGATAGAACCGACGGATGACCGCACTACCCTCCGATTGGGGGCCAGGTGGCTATACGGGGCCCCGGCTTCCGGCCTGCGTACCCAAATCGAATCCGATACCCGACTGCGCGATGCGGACTTTCCAAACGCCGCGGGCTACACCTTTTCCGACCCGGCGCGGCCCATTGCGGATGCGGCGAACAGAGTCATATTCGATGGATCGCTGAATCAAGCGGGGGAAGCCACCTTCGCGCTACCCCGGGCTACCGGCCCCTTACCGGGGCCCCTGTCACTGGCGTTGCGAAGCCGGGTGTTCGAGCCCGGGGGGAGCTTCAGCGTGGATCGCCGGAGCATTCCCTACGATCCCTATTCCGTCTACGCCGGTGTCCGGTTGCCGACCAGCGAATGGGGGGAAGCTACCCTTCCGGTGGAGGGAAATGCTCCGGTCGATTTCATCGCGGTTAGCCCGGCCGGCGTGCCAGCGGCAGGGCGGAGGCTTACCGTGGGGGTGTACCGGGTGGGCTGGCGCTACTGGTGGCAGGACGGTAACGACAATGTGGCCCGCTTCGGAAGCAGCGACCACGCCGAAGCGATCGAATCCTATACGGTAACCACGGGGCGTGACGGTCGCGCGACCGTCGCTATCGGCGTTGCGGATTGGGGGCGCTACCTACTCCGCGCCTGTGACGAGGGGGGGCACTGTAGCGGAACTTACTTCTACGGTGGTAGTGCGGCCGGAGGCACGACCGATCGGGAGTCCGCCTCCCTGCTGCGATTGCGGGCGGACCGGGAGGAAGTCGAAACGGGGCGGGAAGTCCGGATCGAGGTGCCGAGTAGTGCCGGCGGGCAACTGCTGGTCAGTCTGGAAACCGCGGTAGGTAGCATCGAACAGTTCTGGGTTCCGGCCCAGGCGGGACAAACGACGGTCAACTTTCGAGCGGATACCCGGATGGTGCCCACCGTGTACGCCAACATCACCCTGCTACAGCCCTACGAACAGACCACGAACGACCGGCCCGTTCGCCTTTACGGGGTCGTACCCATTGCCGTGACGGACCCAACTACGCGCCTCGAACCACGGGTAGAGGTTGCGGACAGCTGGCTCCCCCAATCTACCGTACAACTTACCGTAAGCGAGGCCGACGACCAAGCGATGACCTACGTGATCAACGTGGTGGATGAGGGACTGCTGGGACTGACTAACTTCACCACTCCTAGTCTACACACGGAGTTTTACGCGAAAGAAGCGCTGGCGGTAGGCACCTACGACGTCTACGACGAGGTCATGTCGAGTATTAACGGTGAATTCGGCCGGGTCCTGGCCGTAGGGGGCGACGGCACCGTGGTCGATCCCGAGGATGCCAGCGCGAACCGTTTTCCGCCGGTGGTCCGGCACCTGGGGCCATTCCATCTTTCCGGGGGAAGCCGAACGCACACCCTAGACTTACCTAATTACCTGGGGGCCGTACGCGTCATGGTCGTAGCCCTGAACGAGCGGGCTTACGGAAGCACGGATGCCTCCGTTGCCGTGCGCCAACCGCTGATGGTGTTGCCGACCCTTCCGCGGGTTCTGGGGCCGGGGGAACGGGTGGACATGGCGGTGAACCTCATTCGCACCGAAAACCGGATCGAACGGGCTTCCGTGAACGTGACCGACGCTAGCGGCCTGATCGGGACTCCCCCGGGGGCCACCGAACTAGCCTTCGCGGGTCAGGATAATCAACTGACTTACTTACCCCTGAGTGTCGGAGCGGGCACGGGCGTGGCCCGGTTGACCGTAGCCGCAAGGGGGGGTGGGCAAACGAGTAGTCAGCGCGTGGAACTAGCGGTACGACAGCCGAATGCGCCGGAAACCCGCGCTACTTCCGTCGCCGTTGCTCCCGGACAAACTATAGACGTAGCTTACGATCCCTTCGGACTACCGGGAAGCCGAACCGCGTTTTCCGAATTATCAGGTTTGCCGGCAATGGGTCTGAAACAACACCTTGACAACCTGCTCAGCTACCCCTACGGCTGTGCCGAGCAATTTCTGTCAGCGGCTTTGGCCCAGTTAGCGCTACCCGGCCTGCTCTCGCTCAGTCAGGAGCAGGAGGCCCGGCGGGTCGATTACATCACCGCGGCGATCAGTGGGTTGCGTCGGTATTCGGAGGCCGGTGGGGGGATTGCCTACTGGCCGGGACAACGGCGTGCCCACCCCTGGGTGAGCAGTTATGCCCTTCATTTCCTGATCGAGGCCGAGCGGGCCGGTTTCGGCGTACCCTACGGACTGAAGGAAGACCTCCTGAAATTTCAGCATGCGGCAGCGGCGGCCTGGAATTTGAACTCGGCGGCCTTCTACGTAGCGGAAGATCAACTGCTGCGCGATCAGGCGTACCGGCTCTACGGGCTGGCCCTGGCCGGCCGGGCTGACATCGGGGCCATGAACCGGCTCAGGAGCAGCGGTGCGGACCTGCCGGTTGCCGCCCGGCACCTACTGGCGGCCGCTTACGGGCTCATCGGCCGGCAAAATGAGGGCACCGCCCTGCTGCCCGCCACCACCGGGGATGTAGCGGACTACCGGGAGTTGGGCTTCACCTTCGGTAGCGAACTGAGGGATATGGCACTAGTGCTCGAAAGTTACCTACGGGTGGGCGATGACCGCGCCGCCGAACAGGTCCTGAGGCTAGCGCGGGCGGTGGGTGACCGCAGCTACCTCACCACTCAGGAGGCGGCTTTCGTGCTACTTGCCCTGAGTAAGGTGTCTTCCGGTGGCCAGACCGTGCGGGCGGAGTTCACGCCGCCGGGGGGCGGGGCGGCGACTTCCGTCGGGCTCAGTGAGGCGGTTCGGGTCATCGAGTTACCGGTAGGGCAGGCGGCCAGCTACCGCGTCCGTAACTCCGGAACGGCCACGCTCTACGTCACGACCCAACTATCCGGCACCCCCGCCGCCGGTGCGGAACGCAACGTTTCCCGGCAACTCGGGCTCCGGGTGGACTATACCGATCTGAACGGAAAACCGATCCAGGTAACAGAACTAGCCTCCGGAACGGAGTTCGTGGCGACCTATACGGTCTCCCACCCCGGAAGCACGGGCAGACGCTACCGGCAACTCGCGCTGACTACCCTGCCGCCCTCCGGTTGGGAAATATCTAGCGGTCGGCTGGACGGAGACGTCGGTACTTCCGATGCCTTCACCTACCAGGATTTTCGGGACGATCGGGTGCATACCTTCTTCGATCTTGGGGTAGGGGAGTCCAAAACCTTTCACTTTCGCATGACGGCTACTTACCCGGGACGTTACTATCTACCGGCCCAAACCAGCGAAGCGATGTACGATCCATCGATCCGGGCCGCTACGGAGGGGAGGTGGATCGAAGTGAGCAAAAGCCGGTAACCGCATGCGGAAGCGCGTACTACTCTCCTACGTCGTGCGGCGGCTGCTCTACCTACCCTTCGGTTTGCTCGGGTTGACGCTGCTCTGCTTCTGGCTGATGGAGGCCGCCTCCGGCGATCCGGTGGAGCGGCGGATGCGCACGGGGGAGGGGCGGGCGGCCGTAACGGCGGCCGAAGACTACCTGAGTGCCTACCGACAAGCGGCCTCCCGGATGGGCCGCGATCGGCCCCCCTTCTACTTCACCGTCACCCACCGGGCGGTACCCGATACGTTGTACCGCATCCCGATCGCGGCTCATCGCCGGACGCTGCGGGCGCTGGCCGGACGAAGTGGAAACTGGCCGGTCGTACAGGAATATTATCGCCACCTGAGGGAGCTGGCGTTCCGGGTCACCCACCCTCCGGAAGTTCAGGCTACGGCGCGCAAGCTGCTCAGGCGGTCGGAAGACGGGTATATCCGGCAGCAGATCAGGAGCCTACCGGACGGTACGGCCCGCGAACTATTACTACGCTACGACAAGCTGCAGCAAGAGGCCCGGCCCCTCCGGGTGCTCCGGCCCCGGGTGGTGTGGCACGGAACGGATAACCGCTATCACCACTATCTGACCGGATTGCTGGCAGGGGATTGGGGGAGGTCGCTCGATGACCGACGACCGGTAGTGAATAAGGTTGCGGTGGCCTTACCGAGGACGCTGCTCCTGAACGGGTTGGCTCTCCTGCTGATCTACCTGTTGGCGGTGCCTACCGGAATGTACATGGCCCGCTACGCCGGAAGCCGCTTCGATCGCTGGGGGACGGTGCTGCTCTTTCTCGCCTTCGGTATACCGAGCTTCTGGGTAGCTACGCTGCTCGCCAATTTTCTCACCACCCCGGCCTACGGGATGGACTGGTTCCCGAGTATGGGGTTCGGTAATCCCCCGCCGGAAGCGGGATGGTGGGAGGGCCTGCGTATTCGTGCCGCCCATCTGGTGCTTCCCGTTTTTTGCCTGGTGTACCCCGGATTGGTCTACGTTGCCCGGCACCTGCGCGCCGCCGCCCTCGAAGAACTGCGGAAGCCCTACGTACGGAATGCCTACATGCAAGGTTTGTCGGAGAGTGAAGTCCTCTGGGGGCACGTATTCCGGAACGCTTCTTTTCCACTGATCACGCTACTCGGCTACCTGCTTCCCGCACTATTGGCGGGTAGCGTGCTTATCGAACGCATTTTCAATCTGCCGGGGATGGGGATGCTACTGTACGACGCCGCGCTGGGGGATGACTGGCCGGTGCTCACCGCCCTGATCCTGCTGAACGGTCTGCTGACCATCAGCGGGATCCTGATCGCCGACCTGGTGTATGCCCTGGCCGACCCCCGGGTCCGGTTAGGAACAAGTGGGCGGCGATGAGTAAGTGGGCGGTTGGTTTTTTGCTGTTGCTCGTATTGATCGCGGTATTTGGCGGTGGTCTGGCGAACGACCGCCCCCTGGTGGCCGGAGTTGACGGACGGGTCGTTTTTCCCGCACTGTTCGACCATCCGGTAGCGAAGGACGGGGATGCTCCCCGGTCGGAATGGGCAATCTGGCCCCCGATCCGGTTTACCGCGGAGGAATTGGGAGCGGCCAATAGCGTACTACGACCCCCGCTCAGCGTGACGAACGGTCGGGGGCGGCACTGGCTGGGGACGGATAGCGTCGGTCGGGACGTGGCGGCCGGCCTCGTCGCGGGTAGTCGGGTGGCCGTGGTCGTAGGATTTGGTAGTTTGCTCGTTTCCCTACTGATCGGATTGCCACTCGGGGGAATGGCCGGCTTCTTTGGAAATAGGGGGCTACGTGCGGGGGCGGGCTGGTTGATCGCCGGTACCCTGGCGCTGGTGGTTGGAGTTGGGTACACGTGGATCAGCCTACGGGTGGTGTTTCCCGGATGGTTGGCCCTGGTGCCGGGTGCTCTATTAGTGGTGCTACTGACCCTTTTGATCGGAGGGGCCCTGACCTTGCTGCCTGCTTTCCGGACCAAAGTTTCCGTACCGCTGGACCGCCTGGTGGTGGGACTACTGGAGATTGTCGGCAGCGTGCCGGGTCTGGTGTTTCTACTGGCGTTACTGACCTATCTGGAGCGGCCCGGTCTGCCCACGGTGGTGTTGGTGATCGGACTGCTGGGGTGGACGTCCATCGCCCGCTTCGTGAGGGCGGAACTGATGCGCATTCGTGAGCTGCCCTACATTAGCGCCGCCCGCGTGGGTGGGGTGGGGGAGTTGCGGCTGCTGATCGTGCACGCCCTGCCGAACGCCCTCGGGCCGGTGGCCGTCACCGCCGCATTCGTGGTGGGGGGGAGCATTTTACTGGAGTCCATGTTGAGCTTTCTGGGCATCGGGGTGCCCGCCGGGCAGGTGAGTTGGGGCAGTATGCTGCAGGAAAGTCGCACCTACCCCTCCGCCTGGTGGCTGGCCGTGTTCCCCGGGGTGCTCCTCAGTCTGACCGTGCTGGCCTGTAACAGCCTGCGGCGGTAGGCGCGACTTACCTTTACCGCTATGGGTAGTAAGTACGAACAGCGTGGCGTAAGCGCCGGTAAGGAAGAGGTCCACCGGGCCATTGAGGGTCTGGATAAGGGGCTCTACCCCCGGGCCTTCTGTAAGGTCCTACCGGACATAGCGGCCGGAGACGAGGGCTGGTGTAATATCATGCACGCCGATACGGCCGGTACCAAGACCAGCCTGGCTTACCTGTACTGGCGGGAAACCGGCGACCTGAGCGTCTGGGAGGGAATCGTGCAGGATAGCCTGGTAATGAACCTCGACGATATGGGCTGCGTGGGGGCGGTCGATGATATCCTGATTTCTTCCACCATCGGAAGAAACAAGAACCGGATACCGGGGGAGGTACTGCGGACCATCATCCAGGGGGCCGAAAAATTCCGGCAGCGGATGGCCGACCACGGGGTCAACCTTCACCTGACGGGGGGGGAAACGGCCGACGTCGGCGACATCGTGCGCACCATCGACGTGGGCTACACCACCTTCGCGCGGCTGCGGCGGTCGGAGCTGATCGTCAACGACATCCGGCCGGGGATGGCGATCGTGGGGCTGGCCAGTTACGGGCGGGCCACCTACGAAGACGAATACAACGGTGGTATGGGCAGCAACGGGCTGACGAGCGCGCGCCACGACGTATTCGGGGGACAGTATGCCGAAAGGTATCCCGAAAGCTTCGACCCGGAACTATCGCGGGAGGTAGTCTATACCGGTAGCCGTTCCCTAACCGAGCCGATCACCGTAGCGGGGGAGGAGACGACGGTGGGTAGGCTGGTTTTAAGCCCCACCCGCACCTACCTACCGGTGCTGAAGCGACTCTTCGCCGAGCTGCCCCGGGAACGGATCGGGGGTATCATTCATTGCACGGGGGGGGCGCAGACCAAGGTGCTGAAGTTCGTGGACGGGGTGACGATTATTAAGGATAATCTATTCCCCGTGCCACCGCTATTTCAGCTAATTCGCGAGGAGAGCGGTACCGACTGGCGGGAGATGTACCAAGTCTTCAATATGGGGCACCGGCTGGAGATGTATCTATCGGAAGCGGATGCCCAATTAGTGATCGACGTAGCCGGGTCGTTCGGTATCGATGCACGGGTAGTGGGCCGGGTGGAGGCGGCCGAGCGGGCGGAGGTTAGAATTACTACCTCAGGTGGGGAGGAACGGTATCGGGAATAGTTGTATATGATCTTATTGCGACATAAAATATAAACATGTTATTCTGACTATTACGATTAAATTGAATAATTTATCAA
This sequence comes from uncultured Lewinella sp., assembly GCA_964594535.1. Lineage (GTDB taxonomy): Bacteria > Bacteroidota > Bacteroidia > Chitinophagales > Saprospiraceae > Neolewinella. The sequence continues at coordinate 8,402 of CAZQNE010000027.1, read as the reverse complement.
TTTTCGGTATTAAATTTTGTAAACATGGATTAAAGCATGTAAATTTAGGTACACCTAATTTCGAGCTTGAATAGTTTATCCCTGATGGTTAAACTGGCTTGCTCATACACTCGTAAACCCTACAACATGCGAGCTATTCCCCCCCCCGCTTCCTATTGGAGGCACTCATACTTCTTTGCCTACTGGCGTTCAGTTGCGAGCAGGAAGATTTGACGACCACCCCGGATGAAACCCCGATAATTGAGCAATTCGTCCCGCTAGAGGATACGGAAGCCTATAGCGACCTCAAGACCAATGATCTTTCCAGAGCTCACCTGGCAGCCGCCCGAAATTTTCACGAGACGGTGGGTGCCATCGGCGCACAGGGTGAGGAGTTCGTAGCGAACGCCACGGCGAACGCCCGCCTCAACCCCCCGCTGACGGAGACAATGCAGGATCCTCGAGCACAAATCGACGTGCTGGTCGCAAGAGGGCATCTGCCGGGCCGCGAAGCCATGGCCGCCCGCCACATGATCGAGTTTCTGGGTGAGCTCGGTAATCGCCAATACACGAAAATCAGTGAAATGAAACAAGCGTTTTCTGAATGGCGGGCGGACGCTCGTATCAATCAGGAGGAGACCCCCCTCGTTTATCACGTCAGCCATATCCTAGAATTGGCAGCAACAACCAATCAGTCTACGCTCCCGGTGTCCGTAAACGAATTATCCAGTTTGGCTAAATCAGACGACGGTTCATTGTGTACCATCCGACACCGGAATTGGTTATCCGAACGGCTAGGGCTGTGTGGAGCGGCTAATAATTCAATTGCGGGGGATGTTATCCGTATCGCGGCTATTTCTGCAACTGCCGCGGGCGCTGCTACTGGTCTTACCGCCCTGGCAGCGTTAACCGGTCCTGGAGCTGTTATGATTGGCGCAATCGTGAGTGCACTGACCGGAGCTGGATTGGCAGCGTTGTGGTCCGACGCTTGGTGTAAAACGCACTGCGACGACTGTGGGGCGGCCAACGGGGTGTCCGCTTTATTCGATGGATGTACGTTCACAGGCATCGTGGCTACCGGTAATGCGTTTGCGTTCAACGAGGGGGTGACCTTTCGTATAGACGAAAATAATGATGGACAAACTGATTTCACGGTCGAGTCAAACTCGGGAAGTGTGATTTCCCGTTCAACGCGGTTGCCAGATGATCGACCATTCCGAGTCCAAGCGGATGTTACTTGTGACGGAGGTTCGGAGATTGACTGGGGGGATCTTGCCAATTGGATTCCTATCGACCCCGTGCGCAATAGCCCCACGCTTAATCCGACCGTCAATTTGACATCCCCCCCCATGGCGGGAATGTCGTACCCGACTGGACAGCTACTTACCTTTACCGCCAATATTAATACGAACGGCTGGGACTACCTAGGCTGGTCTGCCCCCGGAGGCAGCCCCAGTTCGGGTAGTGGCAGAACGTTCTTTGTCGAGTATGATTTCTTTGGCATTGACCAGCGCGAAATCACGTTCCGGTTCCGCAACCCCTGTACGGGAGCGACGTTGAATTTACTAGGAGATGAATTTCTCATTTGTAATGAAGCTGCTACCGGCGGTTATTGTCCGTAGTTTAAGGCGCAATAGCAAGCGATACGGGGCAGCCAGATATTCGACCGGGGTTGAATATCTGGCTGCTCCTGTTATCACCTATCTTCATACCACTATACATTGGCCTCCTGCTGTCTTTAGCCCCCTAGCCCCCAAAGGGGGGAGAAGCCAGCCTTCGGTGAAATGTATAGCGGTATGACCTATCTTACACAAGCTCTGCTATGCTAAGATTGATCTTGTTTATTGGGTGTGTTGCAACGGCAAACACTGTTTTCTGCCAGCTAACTGGTAGGATCGCCTGTCGGGACGAAGCGAGCACCCCCGCTTTTTCAACTTGCCACAACGCATGTATAGCGTGTGATTTGGACGGATTAACGTATGATGCTCAGAATGTAGGCTATCCCGAAGCGTACCCTTATGATCAACCAGGATGCGTTGTTGGTAATGGATTCTACCTGGGCTTCGTACCCATGACGCCATATCTTTCCCTAGAGGTATCTCTTTCTACTGACTGCGTTGGTACGGAACCACCCGCGGCCCAGAATGATGCCTCGGAATCCATCATTCAAATATTCGAACCGATCGGAGACATCTGTGACGTAGAACAGGATTTCGATCGTATCCGTAGAGGTGCCGAAGCCCGTGTATTGATCCCCTGCGCCGGTGCGGCGCTCTTTAATTTAGACCATCCGACCTTCCTCGAAAGAGGTACCGCCAACGTATACGAGATAGGCCCCCTCACCGTAGGCAAGACCCATTACTTCTACATTCTGCACATCGACGAAGACTACCGCTGCCCCTACACCTTCCGCGTCCTCGAGGGCTCCACCGCCATCCCCGAACTCACCACCTTCACCCTCGACAACACCGCCCCCCCCTGCCTCGGCGAAACCGTCGCCTACACCGTCACCGACCAGGTGCCCCTCACCGACTACGTCTATACCCTCAACGGCGATACGATCTCCACCGAAGCCTTCGCCGAGGTGACCTACGACGAGCCCCGTACTTACGAACTCTGCATCAGCGGAAGCAATCTCTGTAGCGAAGCCACCCCCAACTGCTACACCTTCACTGTCGACCCGCCGCTTACCCAGGAAATTAGCGTCGACCTCTGCCCCGGCGACTGCTACGAAACGGCCGACACTACCATCTGCGACCCGGGCAGCTACACCCTCGATTTGATCGACCGTGACGGCTGCGATAGTACCCTGCGCCTCAGCGTGCGGGCGCGGGAACCCGACGTGACCGAACTGACCGCTACGCTCTGTAGCGGCGATACACTGGAATATCTGAATACGAAGTACTTCGCCGACGGCACCTATCCCATCCTGCGTACCAACCGCTTCGGCTGCGACAGTACTATTAATCTAGAGATCGAGGTAGCGGCCTGCCCCCTATCCGGCACCATCGCGAAGGCCAATGTCGCCTGTCACGATGGTACCGACGGCAGCGTACGCTTCCAAATCTCTTCCGGTAGCCCGCCCTACCGCTACGACTTCCGCCGCCTGGGGGGTGGCCCCTCCGGCAACGGAACGGTCGCCCGGCGCAACGATACGACTACGCTGAGCGGACTCCCGGCGGGAACGTATCTGATCGAGGTGGCGGATGACTTTGGCAGCGTGGGCTACTTCAATACGACCATCGAGCGACCCGATCCGGTCACGCTTACCGTAGCGGCTACGGACTATAACGGTAGCGACCTAAGCTGCGCTACCGCCAGCGATGGCGTGCTGACGGCTACAGCCAGTGGAGGGACCGGCACGATCAGTTACCGCTGGTCGGATGCCAACCGCAACGGCCCAACCCTGAGCGGACTTTCGGCGGGCAGCTATTCCGTCGCCGCTACCGATGCCAACGGCTGTACCGAGGATACGACCCTCACCCTGACCGCCCCGCCGCCCCTACAGCAGCGGGTGCTGGCTACGGACGAAGAATGCGATGCCCCCGGCACGGGTAGCATCGCCCTGCTAGAAACCAGCGGGGGGACGGGCGTTATCGCCACTACCCTCAGCAATAGCTCGGGGGATTCCATCGCCCTGACCGAGTTGGAGCAGTTAAGTGCCGGTAGCTACCGCATCCGCTCCACCGACGCCAATGGCTGTACCCTCGATACGACGGTGACTATCGCGCGCCCCCTGCCGGTAGCTGCCCGCATCTCCCCGGTCGACCCTACGGTCGATCTAGGCGACTCGATCACGCTCTCTACGGACAATTAGGCGGACGTGCTCTACACCTGGCGCAGTCAGGATACGGTGGTGTGCGAGGACTGTCCGCAGCTCACGCTATTGCCCCTGACCGATGCCTTTTACGTGCTCACCGCCACTTCGGCCCGGGGCTGTACGGCCAGCGACACTATCCGGCTGACCGTAGACCGTAACCGCAACGTGTACGTACCGACGGCCTTCAGTCCGAACGAGGATGGTCATAACGACGTACTGGAGGTTTACCCCGGTCGTTCGGTACGCGCCGTGGTGGACTTTGCCGTCTACAATCGTTGGGGCGGGCTGGTGTACGCAGCCGAAGAGTTGGCCACGGATTTGGTCAGTCCCGCCGGTTGGGATGGACTAGTCGACGGTCAGCGTGCCCCGGCCGGGGTGTACGCCTGGGTGGCTAGGATCGTGTACCTGGACGGAGTGGAGCAGGTGGAGCGGGGCTCGGTGGCCTTGATAAGGTGACTGGTCAGCTAGTCGTCGGCCGGGGGTTGGGAGCGTAGCGACCTTGGCTCGTCCGCCGGCGGATTAGGGGGCCGGGCGGTGCGGGTAGTCGCTGACTTCGCTACCTATGATCTTTGGGGGGGCTTGTATTATGAGCAGGACGGAATATCCGACGGTACCTCACCCCTGGTTGGATGGGACGGACTACTCGACGGCCGACCGGCCCCCAGCGGGGTCTACAACTGTATCGTCAGGGTCGTCTACCTGGATGGCATTACCCAATTGGAACGGGGTACCACCGTGCTGCTGGGGTAAGCCCTACCCGTTTAACTAAACACTTGCCTGAGATTTGGAACGGCGATGACCCGGTACGGCTTGTCTCCACCGGCTGCATACTCATCGCCCTGGTTCACTACGACGAACCGACGGTGGACCTTCAAATCTCCGGCGGCGGCATGGAACCCGCGTCCTATTTTGGCTACCGTGCCGCTTTTTATTTCTATCGCTGCTACCGGCTGACCGGCACTAAGCACCACCACATCGATTTCGGCACCCGCCTGGGTACGGTAGTAACAAAGTTCGTACCCGAATGGAAGTTGCTTGTGTAACTCTTCCAGCACGTACCCCTCAAAACTGTTTCCCTTCACCGGATGGGAAAGTACGGTGCCGCCGGTTGGGAGATTGAGTAGCGCGTGGAGTATGCCCGAATCGCGCAGATAGACCTTCGGCCGTTTCACCAATCGCTTACCCAGATTCGCGAAGTACGGGGGTAACCGCCGGACTAAGAGAGTCTGTTCGAGGAAAGAAACGTACCGTTCTACGGTTTTGGCATCTACTTCTAGCGACCCGGAGAGACTACTTTTGTCAAACACGTTCCCGTGTACGTGAGCGAGCATGGTGAGCAGTCTGCGCATAAGCACGGGATTGAAACTCAGGCCGTATCCGTGCAAATCCCTCTCGAGGTACGTCCGAATGAAGAAGTTCCGCCACTTGAACGATAGGTCATTGCTGGGAGCAAGTAAGGCGTCAGGGAAACCTCCCCGTATCCAGTGGTCACTTAGGGTACTGACGGGCGATACCTCCGCCCACCGCAGGCCGTGAAGTTCGAGCAGGGCGACCCGACCGGCGAGTGTCTCGGAAGTATCCCGAATCAGGTCGAATGAGGCCGACCCGAGCAGTATGAATCTACCCGGCCGACGATCCCGATCGATAATGGACCGTAATTCGGGAAACATGGAAGGCTTCCGCTGTACCTCATCAAAAATGATAACGCCTTCCGGTTGTTGGGCGCAGTAGTACTCTAGATCATCGATCGCGGCTAGGTCCTGCGGTCGTTCCAGATCGAGATAAACGGATACCCTACCCAACTGTTGCCGGATTGCCTGCACGAGGCTGGTTTTACCGACCTGCCGCGGTCCGGTAACTACGACCACGGGAAAGTAACTCGCTAAACTGAGGACTTCTTCCTCAATGTATCGCTGCAAATATAACTGGCCCATACGGCAAATTTACCTTGAAAAATAGGAATACAATTCCTGTTTTTCAAGGTAAAGTACACGGTAGCTACCGCTACTACCCATTCAACTGCTTCGCAAACAGCCGCGAAATATCCCGAAACGCCTTAAACTCCAGCGCATTCCCCGCCGGGTCGTAGAAGAACATCGTATACTGCTCGCCCGGCAGCCCCCGGAAGCGGACGTAGGGTTCGATCTCAAACTTGACCCCGTGCGTCCGCAATCGTTCGGCAAAGTCCTCAAACTGCTGCCACTCCAGCACCACCCCGAAGTGGGGCACGGGCACGTGCTTTCCGTCCACCTCATTGCGGTGATCGGGGGCCTCTTTTTTCGGGGCCAGGTGGGCCACGAGTTGGTGGCCGAACAGATCGAAGTCGATCCACTCGGTATCTTCCCGCCCCTCGGGGCAGCCCAGTACGGTGCCGTAGAAGTGACGGGCGGCTTCGAGGTCGTCGACGGGGGCGGCTAGGTGGAAGGGTTGCATGGTATAGTAATCCTTAGGTTCGAAATGTAAGGTCGTGCCCACCGGGTAATCCGCCAAATTACCGGTCCGCAAGGCACCCGCGCGCCGCCGCCCTACTGCCTTCGCACCCAAACCGACGAGCCGAAGCGATACCCCACGCCCGCCACCAGGAAGGTACCCGTACCCACCCGGTCGCCGTAGTAACGGTGACGGATGCCCGCGAACGCATTGATCGCGGAGTAGGTCGCGGTCGTCTCCTCGGTGCCGTAATTGAGCTGCGGCCGGTACGACCCCACCCGGAAGCTGGCCTGGGCGGTCAGCCCGAAGTGCCCGCCCCGGTACTGTACCAGGCCCTCTTCCTCATCCGGGTCCAGTCGGTTGGCGGCGTTCAATAGTCCATAGCCGGCCTCGGGGCGCAGGCTGACCGTCAGGCGATCGGACGTGTAGGGGTGGAAGGCGAGCATCCCACCCACCCCGAGCCCGCCACTGGTCTCCCGGTTCCGGTCCGGAAAACGGTCTTCGGGAAAGGGCCGGTGCCGTCCGGTAATCTCGAAGGCCAGTAGTAAGCCGGCTCCCCAGCGGTCGTTCCAGTTGCTCCCCAGGATGATATCGAAGCCTCCCCCGTCCTTCAGGTAGGTCCCTACTTCCCCGTAGTGGTGCACGTAGCTCCCGTTGAAGTCGATGAAGCCACGATTGTTGATGCGCGTATACCGAGCACGAAGACTGTCGGCCGTCAGTGGCGCCCGGTCATCCTCACCAAAAAAGACGCCCCGGTAGAAGAACTCTTCGGTTCCGACCCCGTGACCGGGAAAGCTTAACCAGAGCGAGTAGGATCCGGCTACGGGGGTGCCATCCCGGAGGGCCGGAGTGAAATTAGGGAGCTCAGCCGTCGCGGACCGCAGGGAATCCAGCACGTCCAGACGGTCCACGTTGGTTACGGACGCTAAGGCCGGGATCCCGTATGGGTCGATGGCGAATTCGAGCCGGGCGTATATCCCCAGGAGGTGGGTGCTCTGTTCCTCCGTCCACTGTCGGTACACGAGCGATTGCGCGATCTCGTGGGCGGACAGGGCGGGCTCGGCAGCGCGGTAGGTGGAATCGTCCTGTGCCCGCACTTCGATGGCCAGGAATAAGCAAAGGAAGAGGTACGGAAGCGTAGGGTGCATGCGGAATACGTTGAATCCAGGATGCCCATCGTACGAAAAGTGGTGCGTGGGGGGGGCGGCGGAGCGCAGGTGCGCAGCTCACCGGTAATACCGACCGATCGCCCAGAGTGCCATGCCGGCGCTGACCGCCACGTTGAGGCTATGCTTACTCCCGAACTGCTCGATCTCGATGGTGCCGTGGCCGGCCTCGATCACCTCCTGGTCCACCCCCTTCACCTCATTGCCGACCACCAGTGCCAATTCCTGGCCGGCATTAACGGAAAATTTGGACAGGGGGGTGCTGTTCTCGGTTTGTTCCAGCGCTTGCACCTGCGTGCCCGCCCCGGCTAGTTCCCTGACGAGGGTGAGGCAGTCCGGATGGTGACTCCAGGCAACGGAGGCCGTAGCCCCCAGCGCCGTCTTGAGAATATCCCGGTGGGGTGGGGTAGCGGTGATGCCGCAGAGGTAAACGTGCCGCAATCCTAATGCATCGGCGGTACGGAACAGGCTTCCGACATTGTTAGCCGAGCGAATATTATCCAGTATCAGGAAGAGGGGGATCTTGTCGGCAGCGAGGGCCTGTGAGGCGCCGGGCCGGTCTAGTTCCTGGGTAGTGAGCTTGCGGAAGCGCAACTGATCGAGGGGTTAAGGGGTCAGGGGGGCAGGGGGTTAAGGGGTCAGGGGGTTAAGGGGTCAGGGGCGGCTCTGCTCGCTGCTTCGCTGCTCGTAGGGGA
>CAZQNE010000027.1:0-227 GCA_964594535.1 uncultured Lewinella sp. | reverse complement strand
CCCTTGACCCCCTGACCCCCTGACCCCCTGACCCCTTGACCCCCTGACCCCCTGACCCCTTGACCCCCTGACCCCCTGACCCCTTCACTAACTACCCAGATAATTCTTCAGCAGCTTACTGCGGTTGGCGCCCCGTAGCTTGTTGATCGCCTTATCCTTGATTTGGCGGACGCGTTCGCGGGTTAGTCCGAACTTCTCGCCGATATCCTCTAGGCTCAGCGGGTGCT